>NZ_BOOA01000005.1 GCF_016862995.1 Acrocarpospora phusangensis | reverse complement strand
TGGGCCGCCCACCGCGCTGGTGCGTCCCCGTCCAGCTTCCCGGGGCGGTTCGCCGCGCGCCGGTCGTGCGGTGCGCCACCGCGTACGAGGCGTCGCGTAGCCGTACCGCGCCGGGGTCTGGTTCGATGCGGAAGCCGGGGGCCGACACGCCGGGGCCCCACGTTTCAGGGCGGCCGGTGGTGTTGCCGAGGTCCACGCGGTCCTCCGCCAGGTCGGGATCGCGGAGGATCTCCTCGAAAGTCAGGCTGATCGGCCGGGCCGGGCCGGCGGCCGGCTCTCCCCCGCCGAACTCCACGCCCGAGCGCAGCCACTCGAACGACGGCGCGGAGAGCCGCTCGGTCCGGGTCAGCTCCACGTAGTCGCCGGGGGCGAACCAGTCGTGGGCCGGTCGGCCGCCGTCCGCCTCCACGTCGAACGTGTGGTAGTCCCCGATCGGCGCGTTGCCGTACTTGTCCAGCCGGATTCCCAGCGGCGCGACCTGCTGGCTGACGGTGAGCACCCCGTCGGGAAGCGCCACGAGTTCGCCCTCCACACCGGCGTCCCGGAGGATGACACCGTCCGAGGCGCCGCCTGAGGTCCACGCGTCCGGCCTGGCCAGCGCGGCGGCCATCTCGTCGCGGGGGTCCTCCGCCGCCGGCGCCGGCTCCTGGCGCGCCACGCCGATCCGCTCGTCGATGTGGATCGACTCGCTGAGGCCGAGGATCTTGAACCGGGCGTCGCCGATGAACCGCCACGGGTTCGGCCCCGTCACCGTCGCGTCGAGCCAGACGCCGGCCAGGTCGATGCCGGCGGCGGTGATCGAGACGTAGTGGCCGACCCGGGTCGACACCTCGAACGGGCTGAAGCGGACGAGCGCGTCGAATTCCGTACCTCCGGCGATGCCGAAACCGGCGATGTCCGCGGTCAGCTCGAAGTCGGCGCCGAACTGCACGGTGTTCGAGGTCAGCGCGAAGTAGCACTCGAACGACACGTCGAGCACGGGCGGCGCGCCGATCGCCAGCCGCAGCCGCTCGATGGACGGGAACTTCGGCGGCGCGTCGAAGCCGGGGTGGAAGCCGCCGAGCGCGAGCAGGAACGACGGCCGGTCGGTGAAGTCCGCCCGCAGAGCCATGTCGCCGCTGAGCGCGAACGCGGCGATGTGCGAATCGTGCAGGGCGGCGTCGATCGCGACCGTACCGGCGGCGAAGTCCACCACGCCGGCCACGTCCAGGCGCAGCGCGACCAGGTCCAGATCGGCGGTCGGCAGGACCGACGTCACCGAGCCGAGCACCGCCACGATCACCGGATCCGGCAGCGTCACCACGATGCCGAGCTGCGCCTCGACCAGCGTCGGCGTGCCCCAGCCGAGGCGTACGACCGGGCCGAAGACGTACTGCCCGTCGGCCGGCGGGAAGATCGAACGGAGCTGGTCGATGACGTACGGCGCGTCCGCGATCGGGTCGTCGGGGAACAGCACGGCGTCCAGCCCGCCGGACCGCACCGCCGACTCGAGGGCGGCCGTGTCCACCGTACGGTTGACGCCGGCCAGCCCGCCGACGCCGGTGAGGGTGAAGCCGAAGCCGAGCTGGATCGCCGGCACCTGGATGAACAGCGCGAGGAACATCGACCAGCCGTCCACGTCCGGCGCCTTGGTGTCGATGAGCACGACCGCGCTGACGCCGACCTCGAGCAGGCGGAGCTCGATGACCCCGTCGTACCGGCCGGCGTCCGCGTCGAGGTACAGGTACCCGCCGCCGGCCGCGACACCGGCGTCGATGCCCAGCCCGACGCCGTCGGGCGGCCGGAACGCCAGCGCCACGCCGACCGGCCCGAGCCGGACCGCGCCGGGCTCCTCGGGCGGGGTGAGCATCAGGCGCAGGCCCATCCCGGCCACCGCGGCCGACACCGGGCCGATCCTGCCGCCGACCTCGGTGGTGATCTCCAACTGCACCCGGCCGTCCGCGACCGTCAGCGTGAGCGTGAGCCCGGTGACGGTGACCGGGCCGATCGCGACGCTCGTGTCGACCCGGATCGTGAGCCCGGCCGCGCCGTCGATCGACAGGCCGTCGGCCGGGGACCAGCGACCGGCCAGGCGCATGGCCGCGCCCAGCTCCGCGCCGCCCAGGATGGCGGCCAGGAAGGAGTCGGCGTCGCCCGCGCTGACGACCAGGCGGAGGCCGTCGGCCGCGAACTCGGCGGCGAGTTCGGGCGTGCCGCCGCGCAGCCGGTCGGCCGCGATGCCGAACGACGCGGCGGACAGCTCCAGCCGGGTCGCGCCGCCGCCGAGCAGAATCCACGGCCGGGCGGGTCGGCCTTCCACGGTGATCTCCGCCGAGTCGGCGGTGGCGGTCTCGACCGGCTCGGTCCAGTCGGCGCCAGCGCGCAGCGCGGCGACGCCCGCCGCGCCGTTCCCGCGCAGGGTCCAGCCTGGGCCGAGCGCGACGCCGCCCGCGATCCGGTCCAGTCCTTCGGCGTGTAGCGCCAGGCCCGAGGCGGACGCGATCGAGGCGATCGAGGCCAGAAAGCCGGGCACTCCCGGCAGCACGACCTGGACCTCGTCGGCCTCGGCCGACACCGGGTCGGCCGCGAAGTCGTCCTCCTCGTCCACGGACACACGGACCGGGAACGCCGGGCGCGCCCCCGTGATCCCGCGCGCGTCGAGCTGTCGCCGCACCGGAGCGACCAGCACCGCCGGATCGGCCAGCGCGCCGGCCCACGGCCCCGTGCCGGACAGCGCGTCGGCCAGCCGGGCCAGGTCCCACGCGGGGGTGCCGTCCGCGCCCGGACTGATCACGCCGAGCAGGCGGAGCGGCTCGTAGACGGCGCCATGCTCCTCCCGCAGCCAGCGGGCCAGCAGGTATCCGGGCAGCGTACGGGCCAGCCGAGCCCACACCTCGGGCGAGTCGAACGGCCAGTCGAGATCGTCCACCTCCGCCACGTCAGCCAGGTCGTCGATCGCGGCGAACAGCGCGCCGAGATGCGTGACCAGCCCGGCGAGGCGGCCGGCGGCCGGAACCCCGGGATCGTCGAGCGCACGCACGGCGTCGGCGGCCTGTTCCGCGACGGTCGCGAGGGCCGCGAGCCGGGCCGGTACGGCCGGCGGCGGCGCGGGCCCGGTCAGCACGCCCAGCTCGCGGAGCAGCCGGTCGGCTCCCTCGCGGGAGGAGAATGCGTCCGCCAGGGGCGCGAGCAGCGCGGCCAGTTCGTCGCCGACGTTCACGGCGTCACCGACGGGTCCAGCAGGTCGAACTCGGTCAGTACCGCGATGAGCCGGTCACGCTGATGGCTCGCTATCAGCCGCACCTCCAGCGGCCCGTCCGGATGCTGCGTGTGCCCGCGCACACCGTGCAGCAGTTCGTTCATCTCGTCCTGCCAGCCCGGCAGGCAGCCGTCCAGCCAGGCGCGCCCCATGTCGCGGAACTCCCACGGCGGCATGTCCGAGTAGACGTTCGGGCCGCCCAGGATCCCCACGATCTGCGTCCTCATCTCATCGGCTTCCAGAGCTTCGTACACGTTCATCTGGTCACCGCCGTACCGGGCGAAGGCGGCGGAGAGTTTCCGCCAGGCCGCCTCGAGCAGGTAATCGGTGTGCAGGGTGACGGCGCCGACCCGGGACACGCGCTTCCAGCCCGCCGTGTTGCCGGGCGGGCCGTATGTCCGCTTGTTGCGGACCCGATCCGCTTTCGGCACCGCGGGGCCGGGCACCCAGTGGCCCCAGGCGAGGTTGCGGATCCCGTCGCCGACTCTCTGCTCCATGAACGAGGCGCTGCAGTTGACGTCCGCGTTCGACTTCCGCAGATTGCTCGGACGGGGCTCACCGATCAGCTCCTTTCTGGCGCACTGCACGGCCTTGTACTGGTACGGGAAGACGAAGTTCGGGTGATCCAGAACGGTGTCGTATCCGTCCTTGGGCGAGAACACGTCATGTTTGAGCGTGAGCGCGGGGAGTTTGGTCTGGTGGATGGCCGGCAACCGCAGCGGCAGCCGGTCCAGGACTCCTGGCCAGATCAGCTCGAAGGCCGCGCCGTGCTCCCATCCGTTCCGGGTGAAGTGGGCGCGGACGAACCGGGCGGTGTTGCGGATCATCTCCGGGGCGAGCTGCCGGTACGCGTCGAGCAGGTTGAGTTCGGCCTGCACCGCCGCGGCGACGACCGCCTCGACCAGCCGCAGCATGCGCTCCGGCTCGGACGGCCAGTTCTTCCGGCCACCCTTGGGGTTGTCGCCCATCACCGCCCGCAGCGGCAGGTCCGGCTCGATGTCCGGGATCGCCTCCAGCAGACGCGTCACCGCCGTGGTCACGTACGCCTCCGGTTCGACGCCCACCCGGATCAGCGCGCCGGAGGCACTCATCGGGCCGCCGCCGTACCGGATCCGCACCCGGTCGAGGCCGCCCCGGTCGAGCACCCGCGCGACGCCGGCGGCCACGTCAGGCAGCGGGAGGCGGCGCACATCGCAGGCTGGGCCTTCGATCACCAGCCGGGTCACGGCCAGGAACTTCACAAGCTCCTCGGCCTGCCCGGCGCGCTGCGGCGACGCGCCGGCGCCCTGTGCCACGGCTTTGCCGAGACGCGCCGCGGCGCCCTTCTTCTTGGGGTTAGCCATCGCCGGCCTCGATCCACTCGGCCGGACCGACCCCGGGGTTGTCGCGGAGGAAGCGCGTGTAGGCGGTCTGCAGGGAACTGGAGGCGAAGCCGGTGCCGTCCTCGCTGAGCAGGTCGTCGACGGTCGGCCAGCCCTCGCGCGTGCCGTCCAGCAGCCGTTCGGCGAGCCGGGACGGCAGCGGGGCTCCGGTCGCGGCGTCCTCGGCGGCGGCGGCCACCAGCGCCTCGGTGTCCCGCCGTCGCCGCGGCGAGGCGCCGGCCGGGGTCGCCGGGCGCAGGACGCTGGGCTGGGCGAGCGCCGCCTCAACCTGCCCGACCGGGTAGTCCGCGCGCCGCGCCGCCGGGGTGAACAACCGTGAGGGCAGCAGCCCGGTGGCGGCCTCGGGCAGTTCGCGCAGCGCCTGAGCGGCTTCCCGGACGAACGGGCTGGAGACGAACGGCACGGCGGCGCACGCCATCATCAGCGTCAGCTCGAAATCGGTGATCGGCCTGCCCCACCGGTCCCGGCCGGTCTGCCAGGCGTGGATCAGCTCGGCGATGTCGGCCGCGTCGCCCACGAACGGGATGAACCCGGTCGCCACGTCGACCAGGTCGAAGAACAGGCTGTCCATCGCGCCGAAATCGCCCAGCTCGTGGACGGCGGGCGTCAGCGTGTACGTCACGCCCGCGTCCTGGTCCTGCCAGGAGCCCTGCCCGGCGGCGCTGTCGTAGCTCACCCGCGGCACGTCCGCGTCGGCGAACGGATGCTCCCGGCCGGCCTCGAAGAAGTCGAGCACGGCGTCGGGCAGCAGCACGTCCCACAGCTCGCCCGCGTACGCGTGCCAGTCCGCGAGCGGGAACATGTCCGCCCAGGCGAGCACCGGCAGGTGGGCGCTCCACGGCCGGGGCAGCGGATGCGGCGGTCCCGGCTGGGGCGGGGCGTGCTCGACCTCCCAGAACTCGGCGACGTACTGGTGGCCGTTGACGAGCCTGGCGACCGCCGAGGGGTTGCCCCGGGCCGGGGTGTGGTTGCCGCTCGGAAACGAGGCGATGCGCACGCCGCCGGTCGTCCAGACGCTCACCTGGACGCCGCCGTTGAGGTACTCGTTGATCAGCGGGTTCATGTACCGCCCGGTGAAGTAGTGCACGTCGATCGCGTACGCGGCGGTGCCGGAGAGCGGATTCACGGTCAGTTCCAGGACGCACGGGGTGACCGGCGTGGTGATCGGCGAGGCCACCTCGTTCGGGATGGTCCCCTCGCAGACCGGGTAGACCAGCCGTACGCCGTGCGGCAGCGGTTTCACCATCACCTGCGGCGCCAGCGCGGGGTCCACGGTGACCGCGCCGGCCGGGTCCACGCACTCCTCCGGCAGCGGCTCGATCTGGGTCGGGCTCAGCAGTGCCATCGGGTCGATCCGCGAGCCGAGCCCGGGCACCAGCCGGTCGTCCTGCACCCGGAAGATCTCCAGCTGCCACGGCCGGTCCTCCGGCGCGTCGTTGGCGTGGTCGATGGTGATGCCCCGCCCGGCGACCAGGATCACGGTCGGCTTGGTCCGCGCGTCGCCCGGCGCGTAGTCCCAGGCCACGCAGCCGTGCAGGCCGGTGCCGCCGCCGTCGGCGAAGACGACCTCGCGCCAGATGGTGATCACGGTGGCGCCCCAGACGGTGAGCGTGATCCGTTCGTCCGGGTCGCCGGTCGGCGCCGCGGCGGCGAGCGGGTAGGGGGCGGGTTCGGCCTCGTACAGGCCGTGGACGGTGACGACGCCCCGCCAGATCAGCTGGCTGAGCACGTCCAGCCAGGTCGGGGCGGAGCGACCCTGGAAATTCCCGCGTTCCCGCTCCCAGAGCCGGTGCGCCTCACCGCGCGCCTGTAGGTCGGCGAGCAGTCCTGCCCAGATCCGGCGATGCGCCCGGCGCGGCCAGGCGAGCTGCCGGTCGAGCAGGAACCGCAGGCTGGCGGGGCCGGGCTCGTTCCCGGCGTGCGCGACCCGCTCGCCGTACACCTGGCCGAGCAGGAACGCCTCCCGGTCGGCGAGCAGCGCCTCCACGACCGAGGCCAGGTCGCCGGCGGCGCTCCCGAGCCCCGTCTGGTAGGCCGGGTCCAGGATCCACAGCAGGCCGCCGTCCGCCCGCCGGGGCAGCCCGCCGGCCGTCCGCCACGCCTCGCGGCTGGGGAGCGTCGCGGTCAGCGCGTCCACCGCCCGGGCCACCACGTCGTCGACCGCGGCGGCGATCCCGGCCGGCACCGAGCCGTCGGACGTGGACTCCTCGCCGCCGAACAGCCCGAACTCGAACGGGATCGCGTACGAGCCGATCTGGTCGTCGGCGCGGTCGAAGAACGGCAGCACCTCCAGCCAGAGCGTGGGCCCGCTGGACTGCTTCTCGACCGACTCGTACGCCCCGGGCGCCAGTTCGAGCGTGCCCCCGTCGATCGCCTGCCACTCGCCCTCGGCCGAGACTCCCGCGCCGAAGCCCAGGTTGATCGACGTCACCTCGTACCCGAGCAGCAACGCCGCCCGCAGCGCCGGCCGGACCGCGGTCACCAGCGCGCCGTAGACCGGGCCCCCGGCCCACGCGGGGACGCCCCACCACTCCTGCAGCGCGAGTTCGCTGTCGTCCGGCCAGAACATCGACCACCTTCTCCACCTCGGCGGCGATGGTGACGACCGATCACACTAAAGATCGGCGAATGTCCCCGCAAGACCCGATTCCGACCTGCCGTTCAGCGTCGGCGAATCGGCACTCCGGCGTCAGAGCAGGGTGCTCCAGTAGGACCAGAACCGCACCCCGATCGCCGCGATGACGGCCAGGAACCACAGCGTGAGCGGTACCGCGTGATATTCGATGACGCTCTGGGCGGTTCGCAGCCGGCGGAGATTGTGCAGGGTGACGTACCAGAACAGAGGGACGGTGACGGCCCAGACCACCATGCAGTACGGGCACAGCGCGCCGATGACGTAAAGGCTCTGGTAGATCAGCCAGTGCACGAACACGACGCCGAACGTGACGCCGGCCTGGAGCCCCAGCCAGAACCAGCGCGGTAGCGCCGCGCCCGCCAGCAGGGCGACGCCGACCGTGGTCACGATCGCGAAGCCGGCCACGCCCAGCAGCGGGTTGGGGAAGCCGAACGCCTCGGCCTGCGGGGTGTTCATCACCGAACCGCAGGACAGGACGGGGTTGAGGCTGCAGCTCGGCACGTACGCCGGGTCCTTCAGCAGGGCGATCTTCTCTACGGACAGGGTGAACGCGGCCGCCAGGCCCGCCAGTCCGCCGATCGCCAGCAGCCAGGGCAGCAACCGCGGAAACGGATCCCCCGCCTCGGCCTCTTCCGCCTCTTCCGTCAAGGATTCAGCCGGCGAGTGCTGCATCGATGGCCGCCTTGAAGTCGTCCACGGACTGGGGTTCGATCTTTTCGCCGTTGAGGAAGAACGTCGGCGTGCCGGCCACGCCCACGGCCTTGCCGTCCTCGACGTCCTTGTTGATCCGCTCCAGCGTCGCGGGGGCGTTGTAGGCCTTCTCCCAGGCGGTCATGTCCAGGGCCAGGGCCTGGGCGAAGCCGCGGAACACCTCGTCGGCCGGGACCTGCTTCTCGCCCCACTGGTCCTGCGTCTCGTACATGCGCTGGTACATCGCCTCGAACTTGCCCTGCCCGGCGGCGGCCTCGACCGCGCGGGCGGCGCGTTCGCCGTTGAAGTGGCCGGGCAGCGGGAAGTAGCGGGCGACGAAGGTGACCTTGCCGGCGTACTCCTTGCGCAGGTCCTCCACCACGGGGAAGTACGCCCGGCAGGCCTCGCACTCGAAGTCGAGGAACTCCACCAGCGTCACCTTGCCGTCGGCGGCGACCGACAACTTGTGGCTGTCGGCGCGTACGTAACGGGACTCGCCGGCCGCGATGTCGGCCGGCTGGGAGCCGGAGACCCGGTTGACGACGAACACGGCGGCCAGGACGACCGCGAACACGCCGATCACGCTCAGCGAGACGGCGAGGTTCTTCCTGCGCCTGCGGGCGCGCTGCTCCTGCTCGCGCATCTTGGAGATCTTGGCCTTGGCCGTCTGGCCGCGGCCCTGGGTGTCCGGCATTTCGCCTCTTATCGTGAATGCGTGTTCGCGCTGGTCAGGTGACGCCGCGTGCGACAGCGCTCGTTCGCTACGGGACCGGAATCGTTTCTACGTCGTGTAGAAATTCTGTGAATTTCTACCGCATGTCGAGTAAGGACGTCATAAACCGACGCCCTCCCCCGAGCGGTGACGTCCAGGCGGCAGTGGTCCATTTCGTCGGTACGGTCTCCCCCGAGGTCACCGCCGCACTCCGAGCGGCATTGCGTACGCGCGCCTCCGACCCGGACGTGCCGTGACGGCGTGGCTGACGGCAGGAGGACGGTCAGGCGGTGCCGTCGAGGTCCTGGAGGCCGATGACGGACAGGAGCTCCAGTTGCTCGACCGCGGCGGACCCCGGTGCGGCGGTGAACCAGAGCAGCCGCTGCCGGCCGTCCTCGCTGACCAGGGTGAGGCAGTTCAGGTCGAGCACGCCTAGCTCGGCGTGCACGATGCGTTTGCGGTCGCCGCGGCGGACCGCGACGTCCTGCCGCTCCCACAGCCCGGCGAACTCCGCGCTGTAACGCACCAGGTTGTCGACGATGCCGCGGACGTCCGCGTCCCGGCCGCGACGACCCGCGACGGCGCGGAGATCGGCCACGAAGGCCTTGGAGTGGTGTTCGTGCTCCTCCGGCGGGTAGATCCCGCGACTGTCGGGCTCGGTGAACCACCGGTACAGGAAGCTCGCGCGCGGCCCGCCCCCCTGCACCGGGGCACCGAACAGCGCCCGGGCCAGCGCGTTCTGGGCCAGGATGACGTGCAGGTCCGTGATCACCATCGCGGGGGTGCCCGCCAGCCGGTCGAGCAGGCCGAGCATCCCCGGCTGCACGTGCGCGGTGAGGCCGGTCGGCGAGGGCAGCGGCCGCCCGGCCAGGCGAAAGAGGTAGTCGCGCTCGTCATGTGTCAGACGCAGCGCGCGCGAGAGCGCCGCGAGCATCTGCTCGGACGGCTGCGAGGTGCCGCGTTCGAGCTGCGTGTAGTAGTCGGCGGACGCGCCGGCCAGCTGGGCGACCTCGTCCCGGCGCAGCCCGGGCACCCGCCGCCGGGGGCCGGCCGGGATGCCGACGTCCTGTGGACGCACCCGGTCGCGCCTGTTGCGCAGGAAGGCGGCCAAGGCGTCGAGATCCATGCCTCCGAGTATCCGTGACCGGTCGTGTCTGAGACAGGGGTTGTCAACCCCAGGGTAAGCGCCCCCTGGCTCACCGTGACATCCAGCGGCACCCTCGGATCAGAACGTACGGAATCATCCACGGAGGAACATCCCATGCCCAAGGTCGCACTCGTCACCGGTGGGAACCGCGGTCTCGGCCGTGCCGTAGTCGAAGCGTTCGCCGCGGACGGCGTCGACGTCGTGTTCACCTACCGGTCCCACGAGGACGAGGCGAAGCAGGTCGTCGAAGCCGTGATCGCCCTCGGCGGCTCAGCGGAGGCGATCCGGCTCGACATGGCCCGCATCGACACGTTCGCGGAGTTCACCGAGTCGCTGCGCGAGATCCTGCGCCGCCGCTGGGGACGCGACAGCTTCGACATCCTGATCAACAACGCCGGCGCCTCCGGCGACACCACGCTCGGCGCCACCGACGAGGACACGATCGACCAGCTGTTCACCGTGCACTACAAGGGCGTCTACCTGCTGACCCAGGCCCTGGCCACCGCCCCGGAGAACACCTCGCCGCTGCTGGCCGACGGCGGGCGCGTCGTCAACTTCTCGTCCGGGCTGGCCCGCTTCGTCACCGCGCCGTACGCCGTGTACGCCTCGATGAAGGGCGCCGTCGAGGTGCTCACCCGGTACTGGGCCGTCGAGCTGGGCAAGCGCGGCATCACGGTCAACACCATCGCTCCCGGCCCCGTGGCCACGGACTTCGCCGGCGGCTACATCCGGGCCAACGAGGACGTCCAGAAGGCCATGAGCGCCATGACCGCGCTCGGCCGGATCGCCCACGCCGAGGACATCGGCCCGGCCGTGGCCGCGCTGGTCGGCGACCGCACCGGCTGGATCACCGGCCAGCGCATCGAGGCCAGCGGCGGCTTCCGATTCTGACCGCGAACAGCACGCCTCTCGCCATCAGCCGAGCGCTGCCAGTTCCGCCGCTGTGGCCGAACGGAACGTCGGCAGCACGGCGAGGAGTTCGGCCTCGGCCACGTCATGACCTCCCACCTGAACGAGGGCACCGCCCTTGACGATGTCGCGACGCAGGCGATGAAGATCGCACTCACGGTCGAATTACACGCGACCGGGAACGCACGTTCGTGATTGTCCTACTCGGCGTCCCGCCGCCGGACCATTTCGTTGATCCAGATGGGTGCGAACGGAGACGTGCAGCCCGGGGAGGTCGGGTAGTCCTTGAGCACCTCCAGGCGCTCACCGATGTCGAGCGCCCGGGAGCGGTGTTCGGCGTGCTCGATGCCGATCTGAGCCAGGCAGTGGTTCATCGCCCACTGCAGGCGTTGCGGGGCGTCCTTCATCTCCGCCTCGATGACGTCGAGCAGTCCTTCGAGGTCGAGGCCCTCGGGCCTCTTCGCCACGCGTTCGGTGGTCAGCGCCCAGCCCGCACTCGCGACCACGGGATCCGGATCGGCCGACCACGCCGGGCGCAGCTCCTCGGCGTGCGGGTTCTTCTTGACCACGTAGTTCACGAGCCAGTCGTGCACCTTGGGCGTACGCGACTCGCGCAGCATGCCGTCCAGCTCGTCACGCTTGAACGCCTTCGGACGGCAGATCAGGATCGCCAGGAGTTTCGCCGCCGTGTCATCCGTCTCCCAGAGCCGGTACGCGAGTTCCTGCTGCGTCTTCAACCGCTTCGCGAGCGCGCGCAGGTGGCTGAGATTCACACCGTGATCGTCACCGTGTCTCTCGTTCACCTCGCGTGCCTTCGGATCCTCGAGCTCGGCCAGCTCGGCCATCACCTCGGTCAGCGTCGTCTCGGCCACCTCAGACTCCCGTCCCTCACGTGCGAGATGCAGCCTACGACGGAAGTCCGTCTCCTGTCCGTACGGCCGGCGGCGCGGGAACGGAGCGAACATCGCTCTCGATGACGGCGCCCCCGCGCGCCCGCCGTGACCTCATCCGCCGATCTGGTCCGCGTAGTCGCGGGCGAACTGGGCGAACGTCCTGCCCGGACGGCCGGTCACGTCGGTGTACGTGGGCGTGGTGTAGTCGCCCCAGCCCGCGTCGTAGGCGGTCATGTACTCCTTGGTGACGGCCGCGTCCCACTCCTTCAGTCCGGCCTCCAGCAGCATGGGGTACGCGTCGTCCGGGCTGATCGGCTGGTAGGTGAGCGGCCTGCCGTACACCTCGGAAAGGGTGTCCGTCATGTCGCGGAGCCGGATTCTTTCCGGGCCCGTGAGCGTGTAGATCTCGCCCTGGTGGGGCGTGGGGTCGCGGAGGACGAGGGCCGCGAAGTCGGCGATGTCGCGGACGTCGATCATGCCGATCCGGCCCTCGCCCGGAGCGCCGTAGAAGGTGTCGCCGTTGACCGAGCCGAGAATGTTCTGCATGAAGTTCGCCGGCCGGATGACGGTCCAGCCGAGGCCCGAGCCCGCGAGCTCCAGGTCCGACAGCACGTGCAGCCGGCCGTTGCGGGTCGGTGCGTCGTGCCCCGCGCCGATGGCCGACATGCGGACGATGTGCCGCACACCCGCCTTCTTGGCCGCCCAGAGCGCGTTGCTGCTGGCGTGCGCGGAGTCCGGGCCCATGGCGTTCAGCAGCCACACCGCGTCCACGCCCTTGAACGCCTGGTCCAGCGTCTCCGGATGGTGGAGGTCGCCGACCGCCACCTCGGCACCGGACGGCGCCTTGGCCCGGTCGCGGACCAGCACTCGCAGGTCGGCCGTGCCCTCCAGCGAGCGCAGGACCTCTTTGGAGACGGTGCCGTTGGCACCGGTGATCAGGATGGTCATCGCAGTGTGCCCTCTTCCATGGAGACGAGTTCATCGATCAGGGCGAAGAAGGCTTGGATTCTGGGCAGATTGCCGCCCTTGGTGCGGGATGCCGCGTAGTCGGCCGACGAGCGCCACTCCACGATGTCCAGCCATTCGCCGTCGGACAGCTGGACCAGCTTGGCGCCCAGGAAGCCCTCCCGGTCGGCCTGGAAGTCCGCGATCATCCCGCCACGGGCGGCCAAGAGGTCCGTCGTGCGCTCGGGAGACACACGGAATCTGGTGATTTCCACTGTCGTAGTCACACCGACGACGATATAGTAAGAATCAGTGATGGTCAAAATTAGTGACTAAATCGGAGGCGTACGGTGCGGAGGAGCGAGCGCAAGCGGCAGGTGCCCGACCTGGGGATCCTGTCCAGCCGGACGCTGTTCAGCCTGCAGAAGGAGCTGTTCTCCCGGCTGGCCGAGATGGGGCATCCCCAGGTCAGGCCGAGGCACGGGGCCGTGCTGGCCTACCTGGACGTGGAGGGCAGCCGGGCCTCCGACCTGGCCGCGCAGTCGGGCCAGCACAAGCAGGTGATCGGCACCCTGGTGGACGAGTTAGTGGCGCTCGGGTACGTGGAACGGCAGCCGGATCCCGCCGACCGCAGGGCCAAGCTGATCGTGCCCACCGAACTGGGCCTCGATCACATGGTGAAGTCGGACGCCGTCCTCGTGGAGATCGAGGCGGAGCACGCGCGGGTGGCGGGCGAGGAGGCGTACGCGGAGTTCAAGCGGGTCTTCAAGCTGGTCGCCGAACGCCAGACCAGGACGCAATAACGCAAGACGGACGGTGTTCAACATGACCGTCGCGTACCGTCCGAGCGTGATCAAGCATGGCCAACGCCGTGGACCTGGGCACTCTCCCCCTCTGATCCGTGTCAGCGGCCGCGTCAGCACGGCGACGGCCCGATATCAGAGCGCTCCGCGATCGTGAATGCCATGAACGGATCAGCGATCGCGGCCTCGGGGCTGCGGAAGGCGTACAAAGACAAGATCGTGCTGGACGGCATCGACCTGGACGTGCGGACGGGCACGATCTTCGCCCTGCTCGGGCCCAACGGCGCCGGCAAGACGACGACGGTGAACGTGCTGACCACGCTGCTGGCGCCGGACGCCGGCAAGGTGGTCGTCGCCGGGCACGACGTGACCACGGAGACCAAGGCGGTACGCGCGGCGATCGGGGTCACCGGGCAGTTCGCCTCGGTGGACGACCTGCTCACCGGCGAGGAGAACCTGCTGATGATGGCGGATCTCCTGCACCTGCCCAAGGCGGAGGGCAGACGGATCGCCGCCCGGCTGCTCGCCCGGTTCGACCTGGGGGAAGCGGCGGGCAAGCTGGCGTCGTCCTACTCCGGCGGCATGCGCCGCAAGCTGGACCTCGCCATGACCCTGGTCGGCCAGCCGAAGATCATTTTCCTGGACGAGCCGACGACGGGGCTCGATCCGCGTAGCCGCCGCATCATGTGGGAGATCATCCGGGAGCTGGTCGCCGGCGGTATGACGATCTTCCTCACCACCCAGTATCTGGAGGAGGCCGACGAACTGGCCGACCGCATCGCCGTACTCGATCAGGGGCGGCTGGTCGCCGAGGGGACCGCCGACGAGCTCAAGCGGCGGGTTCCCGGCAGCCATGTGCGGCTGCGGTTCGCCGGGCGGCCCGAACTCGACGTGGCGGCACGGGTCCTGGCCGAGTCCACCAGGGACGACGAGGAGCTGACCTTGCGTGTTCCCGGCGACGGCGGGGTGCGGTCGCTGCGCGCGCTGCTGGATCGGCTCGACGCGCATTCCATCGACGTCGAGGAACTGTCGGTGCACACCCCGGATCTGGATGACGTCTTCCTCGCTCTCACCGGTCACGGCAACAAGGAGGTCAGCGCACGATGAATGCCATCTCTGCTTCTCTGACGGATTCCGCGACCATGTTGCGGCGTAACTTCCGGCACACGACGAGGAATCCGCTGGCGCTGTTCAACGGCGTGTTCATGCCGATCTTCCTGATGTTCCTGATGGTGTATGTCCTCGGTGGCGCGTTCAGCGTCGGCGTCAACTACGCCGATTACGCGACGCCGGGGCTGCTCCTGACGACCATCTGCTACGGGGTCGGCCCCACCGCGGTCGCGGTGAGTTCCGACATGGCGACCGGGTTCATCAACCGGCTTCGCGTCATGCACGTGTCGCGGGCGGCGGTGTTGAACGCGCACGTGATCGCGACGGTGTTGCGCAGTCTGGTGGCCATCGCGATCGTCATCGGGGTCGCGTTCCTGATGGGATTCCGGCCGTCGGCGAGTTTCGCGCAGTGGCTCGGCGCGATCGGCATCATCGTGCTGACGGCGTTGGCGATCGCCTGGCTGACCGTCGCGTCCGGTCTCGCGGCGAAGACGCCGGAGAACGCGGGTTTCGCCGCCGTCCCGCTGATGCTCCTTCCCTTCTTGAGCAGCGCGTTCGTCCCGGCCGACAAGATGGGGCCGGGGGCGCGGCAGTTCGCGGAGTACCAGCCGTTCACCTCGATCATCGAAGCCCTGCGCGGGCTGCTGACCGGCGCGCCGTCGGCGGGTTCGGCCGTCACGGCGATCGCCTGGTGCGTCGGGCTCTCCCTGATCGGCTACCTGTGGGCGCGCAGGTCGTTCACGAAGCGAGCGTGATCTCGGCCAGCTCGCGCCAGTCCCGCTCCCGGCCGGCTCGGATCGCCTCGGTGAACACCGTTTCACCGAGGCGATCCTTCGTGTCGGCGGCGATCCTGGACGCGTCCGGCTGGGAACGATCCTGGGTGCCGCGTACGCCGTCGCTGGCCGCGAGCAGTCGCACGGCCTGCTCGTACTGCCCCTGGCGTAGCGCGAGATCGGCGATCCCGATCAGCACGTCGGCGATCGCCGGTGGATACGCGTGCTCCATGACCGCGTGGAGCGCCTCGGTGCGGTGCGCGCGGGCCTGTTCCAGGTCGTCGGTGAGGTAGCCGTACAGGTCCATGGTCTTGGCACGGACGAAGTGGGCGATTTCCGCGTTGACCGGCATCGTCTCCCGCACCGTGGCCAGGTGCTCGCGCGCCTGGTCCGGTTCGCCGCGCCAGCGCGCCAGCTGCGCCTTGGACAGCGCGAGTTCGGCGAGCACGTCCGGCGAGGCGATCCCGCCCGCGTACCGCTGCGCCTCCGCCATGGCGGACCCGCTCGATCGCTCGTCGCCGAGCAGCCAGTACAGCTGGGCCTGCCGCGCCCGCAGGACGACCACGTCCTCGGTCGCGCCCACCTCGGTCAGCGCCGTGACCGCCTCTTCGCAGTGCTCGCACGCGCGGGCGAACTCACCGCGCGCGGCGAGCCGATCGGCCAGGGAGGCCAGCGCCAGCGAGATCCCCCACCGGTCGCCCAGCGTGCGGAACTCGGCGAGGGCGATCTCGATGTCGGCGTCCACGTCGGTCTCGTCGCCGCCGAGCGTGAGCCGGAAGCGGCCGCGGCTGAGCCTGGCCTGCGCGCGCACCCAGGGATCGTCGCCGGCGATGAGCGGGTCGAACGCGGGCAGGAAGTCGGTCGGCTCCCGCAGCATCCGCTCCAGCGGAGCGACGAACCCGAGCAGCGGGTTCCGATACCCGCTGTGCTGGGTGAGCCGGTACGCCTCGCGGATCCACTTCTGCGCCCGGTACTGATCGCCGCCGGGACCGGAGGACACGAAGACCGTCACGATCGCGTACGCCATCGCCCGCACCTCACCCGACACCTCGCCGGGCAGCGACGCCGCCGCGATGCTCAGGTCGGTGCCCTCGGCCCGGCGCCCGCTGAGGAACCAGTACCAGCCCACGGCCCCGACCAGGCGCATCGCCTCCTCGGCCCAGCCCTCGGCGATCGCCCCGCGCAGGGCCACCATGATGTTGTCGTGCTCGGCCCCGAGCGTGGACAGCCACTCCAGCTGCTCGGCGCGGCGCAGGCACGGATCGGCCGTCTCGGCCAGCTCGGTGAAGTAGGCGAGGTGCGCCCGGCGCGCCGGCTCGGTCTCCCCGGCTTCGGCGAGCCGCTGCGCCGCGTACTCCCTGATGGTGTCGAGCATGCGGTAGCGGGGCGTGCCCTCGCCGTCGGCGAGCAGCAGCGACTTCTCGATCAACGCGGTGAGCACGTCGAACACCTGCTCCCCCGCGACAACCCCGTCCCCGCAGACCCGTTCGGCCGCTTCCAGGCTGGCCCCGCCGGAGAACACCGAGAGCCGCCGCAGCACGCCGCGTTCGGTCTCGGTGAGCAGGTCCCAGCTCCAGTCCACGACCGCGCGCAGCGTCCTGTGCCGGGCCAGCGCCGTACGGCTGCCGCCGGTCAGCAGGCGGAACCGGTCATCGAGCCGGTGCGCCAGCTGGTCGACGGACATGGTGCGCAGCCGGGCCGCGGCCAGTTCGATCGCCAGCGGGATCCCGTCGAGCGCGCGGCAGATCCGCTCCATGGCCGCCAGGATGTGCGCGTCGGAGCCGATGTCCTTGCGTACCAGATCCGCGCGGTCCCGCAGCAGCCGTACCGCGGGCGAGGATCCGACGTCGGCGGGGTCCGCTCCCTTCGCGGGCAGCGCGAGCGGCTCGACCTGCCACAGCACCTCCCCGGTGATGCCGAGCGGTTCCCTGCTCGTGGCCAGGACGCGCAGCCTGCGGCATTCGCCCAGGAGCCGGTCCGCGAACTCGGCGGCCGCCTCGATCACGTGCTCGCAGTTGTCCAGGACCAGCAGGATCGTGCGTTCCCTGACGGCGGCGACGAGCCGATCCATCGGTTCGCCGCCCCGCGCGCCCCCGAGCAGGGCCTGGTCACGCAGGCCGATCGCGGTGAGGGCGGCCTGCGCCAGGTCGCCGCCTGCCCGTACCGAGGCGAGTTCGACCAGCCACGCCCCGTCCGGCAGTTCGGCGAGCATCGTGCGGGCGGTCTCCGTGGCCAGTCTGGTCTTGCCGGAGCCGCCCGGCCCCGTCAAGGTGACCAGCCGGTGCCTGACGGCCAGAGCGGCGACGGCGGCGACGTCGTCGGCCTTGCCGACGAAGCTCGTCAGCTCGGCGCGGAGGTTCGTCCTGGTGTTCTCGGCGCGTTCGCCCAGTTCGCCCCGGAGCAGCGCGGTGTGCAGGGCGGAGAGTTCCGCCGACGGGTCGGCGCCCAGTTCCTCGGCGAGCCGTTCGCGCGTCCGCTGGTACACGGTCAGCGCCTCGTTGCCCCGCCCCGCCTCGGCGAGGGCGCGCATCAGGGCGGCGACGAAGCCTTCACGCAGCGGGTACGTGGCGACCAAACCGGTCAGTTCGGAGACCAGCTCCGAGCCACGGCCGAGGCGGACATCCGCGTCGACCCGGTCCCCGAGCGCGGAGACGTACAGTTCGTCCAGGCGGGTGACCGCGGCGTCGAACACGTCGCTGTCCCGCAGGGCGATGTCGGCCATGGCCGTACCGCGCCACAGGGCCAGGGCCGAGCGGAGCAGATCCGCCCGCGCGGCCGGTTCGGCGGCGCGGGCCTGGCCGACCAGATGCTCGAACCGGCTCGCGTCCACGGCGTCGGGAGCCACGGCCAGCCGGTATCCGCCGGAATCCGCCTCGATCACACCGTCCGGCAGCACCCGGCGCAGCCTGGACACCAGCGCCTGCAAGGCGTTCACTTCGTCGGCGGGCGGCCGTTCCCCCCAGATCCAGTCCACCAGCCGCGTACGCGTGACGATCCTGCCGGGTTCCAGGGCGAGCGCGGCCAGCAGTGCGCGCAGCCGGACCCCGGGCACCTCCACCACGGCCCCATCGTGGTTCCTGACCTCGAACGGCCCAAGCAATCCGACTCGCACATCGGCAATTGTGCCGAACCGCGGCGACAACCGACCAACCGCCACCGCGCGCCCACCCTTATCGGCGCTGGTGAGTCCTGCTGTGGTGGGATCATCGGTCACGTTCCGAAATGCTACGCCGAATCGCGATATGTCGCGACCTGGGTCACGCGTCCCAGGCGACCGGGAGGCTCTTCACCCCGAACACGTCCGCCGTCTCCGGGCGCAGAGCGACCTCGTCCGCCGGTACGGCCAGGCGCAGCGTCGGAAAACGCCTGACCAGCGCCGGGAACGCGACCCGCATCTCGACCCGGGCCAGCTGCTGGCCCAGGCACTGGTGGATACCGTGGCCGAAGGCCAGATGCCCGCCGTCCTGCCTCCGGATGTCGAGCACGTGAGGGTCGGAGAAGCGCTCCGGGTCGCGGTTGGCGGTGTGGTAGGACAGGATGACCGTCGAACCGGCCTCAATGATCGTGCCGCCCAGCTCGACGTCCTCCAGCGCCGTCCTCATGAAGGTCTTGGCGACGCTCAGATACCGCAGCAGCTCCTCCACGGCCTGGTCGGCCAGCGCGGGATCGGCGCGCAGCGCGGCCAGCTGCGCCGGGTTGCGCAGCAGCGCGAAGGTGCCCAGCGCCAGCGTGTTCGCTGTGGTGTCGAACCCGGCCGCCAGCAGAATCAGGCTCATCCCCTTGAGCTCCTCATCGGTCAGATCGCTGTCCGTGAGGTCGCTGAGCACGTCGTCGGTGGGGTCGGCGCGCTTGGTGGCCACCAGTTCGGCCAGGTAGTGCTGGGTCGCGGTGTAGGCCGCGATCTGGTCCTCGTCGCTCGCCTCCCCGCTGAGGAACGTCTCGATCTGCTCCTGGAAGGAACCCCGGTCCTCGTACGGCACCCCCAGCAGCTCACAGATCACGATGGCGGGGATGGGCTTGGCGAACGCGGTCACCAGGTCCGCCGGAGGACCGGCCTTCGCCATGGCGTCCAGGTGGTCGGCGGTGATCTGCTCGATGCGCTCGGTGAGCAGCCGCATCCGCCGTGCGGTGAACTTCCCCACCAGCGGTTTCCGATAGCGACTGTGCTGCGGCTCGTCCATGAGAAGGAACTCGCCGGGCGGCGCCGGAGGGATCTCGAAACCGGCGAGGTCGATGGACGGGTGGCGCATCAGCTCCTTGCGCGAGCTGAACCGCGAATCGGCCAGCACCGCCTTGACCAGGTCGTACCCGGTGACCAGCCAGCCGGGATGTCCGCCGGGGAAGGGGTAGCGGCTGATGGGGCCGTGCCGGCGGGCGTCGATCAGCTCCGCCGGCGGGTCGAAGGGGCAGCCGGGCTGACGCGCGGCCGGCATCGCGGTGACGGTGTGTTCCATGGTCATGAAATCACGATCGCCGACCGCTCTGACACCGGACCGTCGCCACCCTGACGCGGCCGCTGACACGACCTCGCGGAAACCGGTTCGCGGGGAGTGGGGGTGGCGGGGTACGGTCGTGCTTGGCGGTTTCCGGCCGCCTCTGGGTCCGCGGGCAGAGCTGCAAGCTCACCGGTCAGCGAAGTAGACCACGGCAGGTCTTTCCCGCCCGATGTCGCGGACCCCGGGCGCCGAGGAAAGGACTGCCTTGTCCGATCAGTCACGCGCGCTTCCCGACCGGCCGAGTCTCCGCTACCTGAAGCTGGAGGCGAAACGCCGCCTCTCCGCCGGGGAGTTCGCCACACTTCAGCTGGCCCAGCTGGCCATCGCCCGCGAGCACGGGCTGCCCAGCTGGACCGCGCTCAAGGAACAGATCGAGGCCGCGGGCCCGGCCAGCCATGCCCTCACGCAGGTGCGGTGGGTGATGTCCCGCTTCGCGGCGGCCGACACCCCCGGATGGACTCCGCCAGACGAGGAGGAACTGCGCGGGCACTTCGACGACGACTACCTGAGCCTTCTCCCACCGGGCCGGCTGTCCGGCCTGCTCGGCTCGGTGGCCGGGCAGCTGCGCGAGGACCTCGTCGACGTACGGGCCGAGCCGCGGCGGCTGCGGGCGCGGGTGGCCGGCCTGCGGGTCGAGGCGGCGACCGGGGGCGAGCCGCCGTACCGGCTGAGGGAGCTGCGGTTCTATCCGCTGGAGACGAAGGTCGCGGATCCCCGCCTGGAGGCGCCGGAGACGCGTGCCTCCGGTGTGGTGCCGGCGGAGGCGGACTCGGTGGCCGCGGAGTCGTTCGCCGAGCTGGGTCTCGTCGGGCTCATGCTGGCGGGCGGGAACGGTGACGGCTCGGTGTGGGTGACCGCGCGGGGCTGGGCGGACCTCGACCAGGGGGACGTGCTGCTGCCCGATCACCGGTTTCCGGCGTACTCGATCACTCAGCTGGTCACGGCGACCGCCGTCCTGCGGCTGGTCGCGGACGGGCTCGTACGGCTCGACGCGCCCGCGAACGCGTACCTGCGCACCATCAGGCTGGCCGACGACGACGTCACCGTGCGGCACCTCCTGTCCCATGCCGGCGGCGTCGACAGCCCCGCGTCGATGTTCGCCGGTCGCGTGCCCGAGCTGGTCTCGGTCACCGGTCCGGCCGCGTCGTGCAACGGCCGGCGTGGCACGTTCGGGTACGGCTACGGCGAGTACGCCATGCTCGGACAGCTGATCGCCGACGTCACCGGTACGCGGTACGAGGACGCGGCCACCAGCATGGTGCTCCGGCCGCTCGGGATGACGGCCTCGTGGTTCCCGCGCGGCCGTCCGGTCAGCAGGGTGGTCATGGGCCACCACCTCACCGACGAGGGAGTGTTCGAACGCGCACCGGCGCGGCTCTCCGTCGCGCCCGCGTCGGGCGGTCTGTGGACCGCGGCGGCCGATCTCGTCCGATTCGGCCTGGGCTGGTCCTCGCTGCTGCCCGGCGCGCTCGCCCGCGAGGCGCTTCAACCGCAGGCCGAGTTCCCCGGGGGCGCGGCGGGTCTCGGCTGGATGCTCGTGCCTCCCAAGGACGTCGCCGGGCATCCCGGCGCCGGCCCCGGCTTCTCCGCGTCCCTGGTCATCCGGCCGGGCACCGGCCAGACCTGGGTCATCCTCACCAACCGGCGGGTCCTGGTCGAACCCATCAACGAACGCCTGATCCGACCCCTCACCTGACCATCCGTGCCCTCGCGGAGGGAACCTTCACGGCAGCGTCGTCCAGGCGACCTGGCCGCCGATGATCGTCAGGACGCTTTCCGTGTCCATCAACGCCGGCCCGGTCACCTGGAAGACGTCCTGGCTCAGGACCGCGATGTCGGCCAGGTACCCCTCCGCGATGACGCCCTTCTCGTGATCGGTGCCTTCGGCCCGCGCCCCGCCCGTCGTGTAGGCGCGCAGGGCGTCCTCCATCCGTACGGCCTCGCTCATCCTGGTCGGATGCACGAGGGCACCGAACATCGACAGGTACGGGTTGAGCGGCCCGTCGGAGCCGATCCCGACCGGCACGCCCGCCTCGACCAGCGAGCGCAGCGGCGAGATCCGGTGCCCGGTGCCGATCAGGTCGGTGTAGATGGCCGTCACCAGGAAGTGGGACGGGTTCGCGACGACCATGGCCCCGAGGCGGCTCAGGGCGTGGATGTCCTCGGGTAACGCGCCGTCGCCGTGCTCGACGCGCATCCGGCGCGCCGCCCAGTCGACCTGGCCGCCGGTGCGTTCCAGGGCGCCGATGACGGTGCGGACCGTCTCGGTGCCGACCGCGTGCAGCAGGACCTGATCGTCGGCCACGACGCTCTCCCGGAGCATCTCGTCGACTTCGGCCGCGGGGAAGTTCTGGAAGCCGCTGACGTCACGTCCCGGGTAGGGGTGGCCGAAGTCGGCGGTCAGCTCCAGCGGTGTGCCGTCGATGATCCACTTCCGTCCTGACCGGGTGGCGCGCGGGCCGGCCGCGCGAGCGAGCGCGGCCCGGTCGGCGATGGACGGGATGCGGTCGCGGGAGTCGGGGTTGGCCGCGGGGAAGTCGATGACGCGGATGCGCAGGGGCACCGCCGCGGCGGCGACCATCTCCAGGTAGCGCTCGGGCGGCGTCCAGGACATGTTCTGCACCGTCGTGATCCCGTAACGCAGGCAGTCGTCGGAGAAGGCGCGGACGGCGGCCGCTCCCTCCTCGATCGTGGTCATCGCGGCGAGAGTGCGTTGCGGACGCCACTGCGCGTACTCGATCACGCGCCCGTTCAGCCGGCCGGAGTCGTCACGCTCCCAGAAACCGCCCAGCACGTCGGGTACGGACTCGTCGATGCCGAGCGCCGCCAGCGCGGCCGAATTGAAGACGTTCAGGTGGTTCGTCATCCCGAGCAGGGCGACGGGCCAGTCACCGGCGACCCGGTCGAGGTGGTCGCGGTCGAGTCGTGGTTCGGCGCTCAGGGTCAGGCCCAGCGTTCCGAGAAGCCAGGTGGGGGCGGTGGTCCCGGCCCGGGCTGCGGCGATGGCGTCGTCCAGGTCGTCGAGCGACGGATCGAGGGCCTGCGCCACCTGCGCGTCGGTGGACAGGCGTACGCCGACAGGGTCGGGGGTGTGGTGCAGGTGCGCGTCGTTCAGTCCCGGGACGACCAGCCGTCCGCCGACGTCGATCAGGTGCGCGTCCGGGAAGCGGTCACGGACCTCCGCCTCGGTTCCGACGCCGACGATCCTCTCGCCCCGGAAGGCCAGGGCCCCGGCCCAAGGGAGGGCCGGGTCGGCGGTGAACACCCGGGCGTTGGCGATGATCGTGACCCCGTCGCCGGGGGCCGGGACGTCTCGGGACGGGTTGGCGGAGCGGCGGAGATCATTGGCCACGGCGGCGGTGATCGCGGCCCGCGTCTCGTCCTCCGCCGATTCCGATCCGGACACCACGTCCAACACGACCGCATGCGTCGCCCGCGCGGAGCACGTCCACAGCAGCGGGTGGGTCAACGGGCGGGGATCGGTGGAGCCGCCGCGCGCCCGGTCGTACTCGGCCAGCATGGTGAGGAACTGTTCGGGATCGGCCGTACACGCGCAGGCGTCCGTCTGGTGGAGTGCGGCGCTCATGCGAGGAAGGACAGGAACGCCGGGTCGTCGACGACATAACGCCACGTGCCGTCGGGCTGCCGCCGGGCGACCTCGATGGTCGGCGCGACGAGGTCGGAGCCGTCGGGGTTGACCCCGCCCACGGTGGCGATGTTGGAGTAGACGGCGATGTCGCCGACCTCGTGGATCCGGGCGAGCTTCAGTTCGATCGTCGCGCCGGCCGCGCGCAGCGCCCGCAGCGCGGCGGCGATCTCGGTACGGCCACGGGCCTCCTGGCCCGGCGCCGGCGCGAAGAGCGCGTCGTCCTCGTAGAGTTCGGCCAGCGTGTCGGTGTCGCCGTCGCGGAACAGGCGCACGAAGTGCTCGCCCAACTCCTGGGCCGAGTGCGCGATCGGGATGGTCATCGGGGGTCCTCTCGGTCGGTTGAGGAGACCGTAAGCCGCCGCGTACGCGACCCTTCAGACGATGTCCGCACGCGGTTGCGACGATTCCGGAACTCGGGCCGCACGCCAGTCGCGGGGCGTCAGCCCGTACCGGCGCTTGAACGCGCGGGTGAAGGTCGCGACGTCGGAGAACCCGGAGGCGTAGGCGGTCCCGGCGATGCCGCGATCCGTAGTCGCGAGGGTCTTCAACGCGTGGCTCAGCCGGGCGTTCCGGATGTACGCCGCAGGAGAGGGCAGCCCGGCCTGCGCGAAGACGGCCGCGACATACCTGACCGATACGGCGAAACGCTCGGCCAGTGTCGCCGGGGTCAGGCCGGGGTCGGTCAGGCGGTCGTGGACGTGGGTGAGCATCGCCTGACGGAGCACGTGGGGCGGCGACGGCCGTGGGGAGAGGTCGAGGACGGCCCCGATCACCGTGTCGACGAGGTCCAGCACGAGGGATCCCATCGCCAGACGCTCCCCCCGGCCCATGTCGTCGGTCACCCAGAGCGTCTCGTTCAGGAACGCGGCGAGCATGTGCGCCGACGCGACGCGCTGGCTGATGGCGGCGGCGAGCACGGGTTCGAGCGTCCGGCCCTGATGGCGGAGCCGGTCGGCTGGGATTCGTACCGTGACACAGTCGGTGGCGGTCGCGCATTCCAGCGTGAACGGGCGGCGGGCGTCGTACAGGACCAGTTCGCCCGCGCGGGGGCTGGCGGCCCGGTCGCTCTGCGCCACGTGGAACGCGCCGCTTCGTTGCAGGGTGACGAAGAGGACCGGCTCCGCGTCGTCGCGGGCGAGGCGTTCGGTGCGGAGCATCCGGCTCGGCCGCGCCGCGATGTGTGCGGCGCTCACCCCCGACCCGAGCGGTACGGCGTCGACGGACGCCCGGAACCCCGCCGCGCTCGCCCGCACCTCGAAGGGGGCGAACGCGGTCCGCGCCATCCGCTCCCACTCCTCGGCGCTCTCCGCGATGATCACCGCCATTCCCGGAGGCTACTGCGCGTGCGTTTCGTCCCCGTTTCAGGCGAGATGCCGGTCAGGTGACGGGTGAGCCCGGGTTGAAGGCAGGACGACGATTACCAGAGGTCAGTCGCGTACCGACGCGAGAGAGAGCAGGGCGGTGTCCACAGCGGCGATGAGGCGGCGGGGGTCGGAGTCGGCTTTCACGATCACCTGGAGTCCTTCGAGGAGCATGGTGAGCATCGCCGCGGCGGCGGGGAGGTCGAGCGCGGAGGAGAGTTCGCCCTGCCGGGCCGCCGCTCGCAGGCCTTGCAGGAAGCCGTCCTCCACGAGGGACAGGACACCTCGCACGCTACGCGGTGCAGACCAGTTCGATCAACACCGACATGAACCCGGATTCGGGGCCGTTCGCCGACGTGCAGCGTTCGATGAACGCCCTGGGACGGTACGGCCGGCCCGAGGAGATGGCCGCCGCCATCGCGTTCCTCGCCGGGCCCGAGGCCAGCTTCGTGACCGGCGCCACGCTGGACGTCGACGGCGGCTTCAACGCCTGACACTCCTTCTCCGGTTCCACGGAGATGTGAGAGGACATTGCGCGGAGGAAGCCGGGAGCGTCGAAGATCTCGCCGGCGGAGGCGACACCGCGCCTCCCTGGCCAACCTGGCACTGGCCACCGCGGGCTGCCTGTCCGGCGAAGAGGCCCTGTCCCATCTCTCCTGACTCTGCGAAGGGCTCCTGAAAAGCGCTTTCAACCGAAGGGTTGACGGATGGGCCGCCCGCGGTCTACGGTTCTTTCAACCGATAAGTTGAAAGTTGAGGCGATGGCCACGGATGAACTGTCCCGAGTCTTCGCCGCTCTCGCGGATCCGACCAGGCGCGACATCGTGGCCCGGCTCTCCGAGGGCGACGCGACCGTGAGCCAGCTGGCGGAGCCGTACCAGATGACGCTGCAGGCGATCTACAAGCATCTGCGGGTGCTTGAGGAGGCCGGGCTCGTCAGCCGGCCGCCGGGGCCGCAGCCGCGGTCCGTCCGTCTGGAGGTCCAGGCCCTGGACCTGATGGACATCTGGATCGAGCGCCACCGGGACCGCGTCGAGCAGCGCAACCGCCGGCTCGACGCCGTCCTGTCCACGATGAAGGAGAACGAACATGACCAAAGAAACACGCATCGAAGCTGACCCGAAGCTTCCGATCATCCGGATGACCCGTGACTTCGCGGCGACACCCGAGCAGCTGTTCCGCGCCCACACCGACCCGGCGCTGTTCGCCCAGTGGGTGGGCCCCGACGCCACGGCCACCCGGATCGAGCACTGGGACGCCCGCACCGGCGGCAGCTGGCGCTACGTCTCCGCCCACGACGGCGCCGAGTACGGCTTCCGCGGCTGCTTCCACGAGATAGGCCCGGACCGAATCGTGCAGACCTTCACCTTCGAGGGCGATCCCGACGGAGTCGCCCTGGAGACCCTGTGGTTCGAAGACCTCGGCGACGGCCGTACGCGTCTGCGGACGCAGTCACTGGTCGACACCTTCGAAGGCCGGGACGCGTGGCTGCGCAGCGGCATGGAGATCGGCGTGAACGAGGGATACGCCAAGCTGGAAAGGATGTGCACCGATGGCACTCTCTGACCTCCCCGCCGAGCGGCACCGCCAGATCGCCGGCCTGTTCACGGACCGAGTCCGCGCCACCCGGTCCTGGGACGTGCCCTCCCCCGTCCCGGCCTGGACCGCCCGCGACGTCGTACGCCACCTGACCGAATGGCTCCCCGGCTTCCTCGCCTCCGGCGCCGACATCGACCTGCCCCGCGGACCGTCAGTGGACGAGGACCCGGTCGCCGCCTGGCAGATCCACTGCGACGCCGTCCAAGCCCTTCTGGACGATCCCGAGACAACACACCGCAAACTCGCCAACCCTCACACCGGCACCCTGCCCCTGGCGACCGCGATCGACCAGTTCTACACCGCCGACGTCTTCATGCACACCTGGGACCTCTCCCGGGCAACCGCCCAGAACGACCGACTGGACCCCGACTTCTGCGCCCACCTCCTCGCCGGAATGCAGCAGATAGAACCCCTCCTCCGCTCCTCCGGCCAGTACGGCCCCCGCGTCGAGGTCCCCGCCACCGCCGACACCCAGACCCAACTCCTGGGCTTCATCGGCCGAAACCCCTTCTGGTCCCCACCCACCCCCCGGTGACCACCGCCAACGCTCACCCACCAACCTGGGCCCCATTCCGGCGGCCACCCTCTCAGTCGATCTCGCGGTCCCGACGCCACAGGCCGAGTCGTTGCCACAATGTCCGTTCAGGCGGGCCTGTACGCGCGTCCGGGAGCGGGGGCGGTGGGGTCCACGAGTGACCGACCTGGTCGAGTTGCGCCGTGATCCAGGCACGTCCCTCCCGACCGGCGGTGTTCCAGGTCCAGCTCATCGGCCGCTCCGCCATCGCCCGTTCCCGGCTACCCAGTGGCCTGTTCCTGCGGGTGGGCGGTTGAGCGACCCCGGGCAGGTTGTGGCAGAGGTCAGCCAGGAACCAGATGCGCTCCAGATCGTCGCCCGGCGAGGCCTCCCCGTTCTCACGCCGGGCGGATCTGGAGAGGTAACGGATCTCCATCAGCGCCATCGACAGCAGCAAGGCGGCCGCCCTACGGTCGTCGATCTCAGCGACAGCGCCCCGGCTCATCTACGCGACAATAGACCGTCATCACGCACCTCATGCGCGACGGTCGGCCGGAGCGAAAGATGCTCAAGCGTCCCGTCTATCGAACCCCGACACAGTTTGAGATGGACATCGAGTGGCGTATTACCTCAGGTTCTTCTGCAGGGCGGGTGAGCAAGTTGGTCAGGCCGCGATGGAACGGCTGCTTGACGAGTTGCTCGACTCAGGAGATCCCTTGCTTGGGGAGTGGCACGGGCCGTTCGTTGACGAGGTGGCGGCCTCCGGGTTGGCCACGAAAGGGCCCGATGGTCAGGCTCGCGCCGATTGGCTGACGCTGGAAATGCACGCAGGTGTCGCCTTCATCGCCGAGTCGGTGATAGAGGTCGATCCGGATTGCGAGTACGGCATCTGGGGTTGTGACCTGCTCGCTACGATCACGCTCAGCGGGGACAACCCGGACGGGGTTCTGGTCAAGCGGATCTGGGCGGCGCTGGTCAAGCTCTGGTCGGCCGTCCCTTGCGATGATATTTCGGGCTTTGAGATTGCCAGTGATGCCCCTGAAGTCATCTCGTGAGCCCACGACCTGTCGGCGTGACGGCGGCTGCGGACGGGGCGGTCACACGAGTTGGATGACGTGTTTGCCGCGGACGCCGCCGGCCTCCAGTGCGCGGTGGGCGGCGGCGATGCCGGCGAGGGGGTGGACGGTGTCCACGACGGGGCGGATGTCGCCGTTCTCTGCGTATCGGGTTAGCTCGGCGAACAGTTCGTGGCCGGGGTTGCCGCTGAAGAAGCGCACGCGCTGGGAGCCGTGGACGGCTGAGCCGAGGATGTAGGAGAGGCTGGTGAGAAGGTTCTCGAGATCGAAGGCGATGGCGACCATGCGTCCGCCGGGGGCCAGGAGCCGCCGGTAAGCGGGGTGGTGCGTGCCGACGGTGTCCATGATGACGTCGAAGGCGCCCAGTCCGGACGGGTGGGTCGTGTGGTAGTCGAGGACTTCGTCCGCGCCCAGATCGCGTACGAAATCGAGGTTTTTCGGGCCCGCGAGCGCGGTGACGTGAGCGCCGAACAGCTTGCCGATCTGGACGGCGACGCTGCCGACGCCGCCGCTGGCGCCGCGCACCAGGAGGCGCTCGCCGGCCTTGAGATGGGCCTTGTCGCGCAGGGCGGTGATCGATGTCGTACCGCCCGCGAGTAGGGAGACGGCCTCCACCATCGTGAGGTCGGCCGGCGCGGGGGCTGTCTGCCGGGGGCGGACGGCCACGTACTCCGCCACGCTGCCGAACTTCCGGCCCAGGATTCCCCACACCCGCTCCCCCTCCCTCAGCCCGGCCACCGAGGGCCCGACCTCGGCGATCTCGCCGGTGAAGTCGATTCCGGTGCGCTGGGGGAAGCGGCGCCCGGTGACCAGCCGGAGTTTCCCGGCCCGGCCGGCCAGTTCGCCACCGTTGACGCTGGCCGCGTGGACGCGTACCAGAACCTCGTCGGGTTTGATCTGCGGCACAGGAACCTTGCCCTCGTAGAGCACATCCGGGGGTCCGTACCGGTCGTAGAGGGCTGCGCGCATCTGGTTCACAGGCTCGTCCTGTTCTTCTCGAGAGGGCGTTCTGTCCGCTCGTCCCAAGCTAACGTCGTAAACGGACGACATCGTCCACTTAGGCTAAAGTGAGAGATATGCCTGCTCAGCGCTCTCGGAACCCAGGCCAGATGCCCGCCTCCGCCAATGGGACCCCTCCGTCTGCCGCGGGCTCAGCCCTGCGCGCCGATGCCCGGCACAATCGCGACCGCATCCTCGAAGCCGCCCGCGAGGCGTTCACGACCCAGGGAATCGACGTGCCCCTCACGACGATCGCCCGCCGTGCCGGAGTCGGCGCCGCCACCCTCTACCGGCGGTTCCCCAACCGCGCCGCTCTCGTCACCGAAGCATTCGCCGAACAGCTCGCCGTCTGCGTCGCGGTCCTCGACGAGGCGCTGGAGGACCCCGACCCCTGGCACGGGTTCTGCTCCGTGATCGAGAAGCTGTGTACGATGCAGGCCACCGATCGAGGTTTCACCGACGCGTTCCTCTCACAGTTCCCCGACGCCTTCGACTACGACCGTGAACGCGTCCGCGCCGAGAACAGCCTCGCCCAGCTGGTACGGCGCGCCAAAGACGCCGGGCGGCTGCGCCCCGACTTCCACCCCAGCGACCTCGTCCTCCTGCTCCTGGCCAACAGCGGCATCGTCGGAGAGTCGAAGCAGGTCTCACTGGCCGCGTCCCGACGCCTGGTCGCCTACTTCCTCCAGTCCTTCCAGGCCGGCCACACCGAACCCCTCCCCCCGCCCGCCCCGCTGGGACTGCAGCACATCCACCAGCCGCAGTAACGGCGTCGCCTACCTGCACGCCGGGCTCGGCGTGGACTCCGGTGATCAGCCCCGGGCTAGGGCCAGAGCCGACGATGGATCCAGGAGGAATCGTCGCGTACGTACTGAAGGCGGATGTGACAGCGTTCGCGGTTGGCCTGCCAGAATTCCACCTCGTTGGCGCGGACGGCGTAGAGGGTCCAGTCTTGGGCGACGAGGTCAGGGGTGGCGGCGATCTTGTTCTGGGCTTCCTCGACTGCTGTGGCAAGCTCGCCGGGATCGGTCAGGATCTCGGACTGCCGGCCGGCCAGCGCCTCGGCGCGGGAACCCGGGGAGCGGGCCAGGAAATCGGCGGCGCTTCGTTCGGGGCCGGTCGGCTGTACCGGTCCCGACACGCGGATCTGGCGGCCCTGACGCGGCCAGTAGAAGTTCAATGCCGCATGGCCGTTGACGGCAAGCTCCCGGCCCTTGCGACTGGCGCGGTTGGCGGCGAAATACCAGCAGCCGTCCACATCGATGTCCTTGCAGATCAGCACCCGCGAAGACGGCCGCCCGGCGGCGTCGGCGGTGGAGAGGGTCATCGCGTGCGGCTCGGGCACACCAGCCTCGATCGCCGCTTTCAGCCAGTCCACGAACAGCGCGACCGGGGAAGCGGGCGCGCTATCGACGTCGAAGACGGGCAATTCGTCTGCGAACACCGGCAATCCGCGCAGCAGATCCCGGATCGAGCCGGTTTCGGATCCCCTACCTGCGACCATGTGTCACGCCCCCGCCTATCTCCATGATCGTTTCATCCACCGCTTCGGCACGCCCTGATCAGCGGCCGCCAACCGACGAAATTAACATCGATCCACATCTTGTTCGGCGCCGGGCATCCCCCGATTGCTGGACCTGGGTAATTGCTGGACCTGGGTAAAGGCCAGCCCCGGATCCCGGAGACAGTGCTTCGGGACCCGGGGCCGGGTGGTGCGGCTTGAGTGACGTGCGATTGTCGATGGCGCTCAGCCGACGACCTGGCGGGTTTCGCACTCGCTGGCGGCGGGGTCGGCCGAGTCGACGTAGAGGGCGTCGGTGCCGGCGCCGCAACTGAGGTCGGTGCTGTCGGCCTCGGGGGTCACGGTGTAGTTCGGGGGCGGGCCGGGGACGTACGCGTAGAGAATGTCGTCGCCGGGGCCGCCTCGCATCGCGTCGCGGCCCTTGCCGCCGAGGATCTGGTTGTTGTTCTCGTTGCCGCGCAGGGAGTCGGCGAAGTCGCTGCCGGTCAGCGTCTCCACGTCGCTGTGGATGTTGTCGGCGTCGCCGTTGGCGTCCCGGCCGTCGTCGGCGTCGTTGCCCGCCTGGGTGCCCAGGTCGACCAGCACCCGGCTGGTGGCGCGGGAGTAGTCGGCCGTGTCGTGGGCGCCGGGACCGCCGATGAAGGTGACGCGCGAGCTGCCGGGGTCACGGCCGCCCTGGTAGGTGTCGATGCCGTCGCCGCCGCGAACGGTGGTGGCGATGCCGAACGCCTGCGGACCGCCGACGGTGAACTTGTCGCTTCCGCCGCCGAGGTTGACCTCCAGCTCCCTGACCGGGCAGTGCACGTTCTTGTCGTTGATCTGGGTGCACCCGGTCCCGGCTGAGATCGAGAGCGCGGCGCTGGTCTCCAGCACGATGATGACAGTGCCGCCGTGCATGACTTCGATGGAGTTGGCGGCGTTGCCGGCGCCGTTGTAGACGACCTTGTTGCCCACCACCTGGACGGTTCCCCCCACAGTCGCGGCATGGCTGGGCCCGGCCAGAGCGCCGACCATGGCGGAGCAGGCCGTGGCCAGCAGCGACAGGCGGACCAGGTTCTTCTTCATACGCATGTCAATGTCCTTTATCTGTGATCTTTGGCGGAGGCCTCCCAACGGGTCACGCCGTCGAAAGGCCTCTCTCGGTTTCACCCGGGCAGTACCGCGCGGTGCGGACGCGGGTTCCGCAACCGGCCAAAGGACACACAACAGGCGCCGCCAGCGCCCAGATAACGATGATCTTCTACCCTGGAGTAGATCCGTGAGATAGCACTGGTGGGATCTGCAGTGCTTTCCGACAATGACGTCCGTGGAGATAGCCGTCTTCGTCGCCCCGGTGCTGATCTACGTGGTCGTGGCTCTCGTGTCCGCCCATCTCGTGCTTCGTCCCATACGGGCGTTGGAGCAGGATCTTCGGCTGTTCGAGCGCGCGGAACGTCTGGGCCGCGTCTCACGCGCGGAACGGCAGGCGCTGGAGCGGGTCAGGGCCGTCATTCAGGAGTCCAACGCGGAACTGATCCGCGCGGGCAGGCGGCAGGCGTGGTTCTTCTTCGCCCTCGGGCTGCTCGCGTCGGTCCCGGTCGGCATCATGGTCAATTACATCGACTGACCCTGCGAACGCGGCCCGCTATCGAGGGGTCAGAACGCAGAACTCGTTGCCGTCGGGATCGGCCAACGCCACCCGGCCTTCCCCGCACTGGCCGAAGTCGATTCGAGTCGCTCCGAGGGAGATGAGACGGTCGACCTCCGCCTGCTGATCACCGTCAGCATGGGGAGCGAGGTCGAAGTGCAGCCGGTTCTTCCCGGTCTTCAGGTTCAGCGGCGGACCACCCCAGGTGATCTTCGGACCGCCGTGCGGCGACCGGATCGCGGTCTCCTCGTTCTGATCCCAGACCAACGGCCAGCCCAGCGCTTCGCTCCAGAAGTACCCGACCTCCTGCGTACCGTCACACGAGACCGCCCCGATGAATCCGCATTCGGCGAGGAAGTTGTTGCCCGCCTCGATGACGCAGAACTCGTTGCCTTCGGGGTCCGCGAGCACGACGTGCTCCTCCTCCGGCAGCTGCCCGATGTCGATGTGCCGCCCACCGAGTTCGAGCGCCCTCGCCACCGTCTCCTGCTGTCCCTCAAGGGACGCGCTGGTCAGATCGAAGTGCATCGGGTTCGGCCCGGCCTTCTTCTCCTCCGTCGGGAGAAACCGGAGCCGGAACCCGGTGTCATCGTTCGGCAGGAGCACGACGCCGTCTTGGGGGTCGTCGGCCAGCTCCCAGCCCAGAACACCTGCCCAGAAACGAGCGATACCGAGTGGGTCGTTCGCATCGAAGCAGAGCGCGACGAGTTGAGGAGCCATCCCGAATCTCCAAATCTGCTGACTCACGAGCGCAGTCAGGACACGCCGTCCTGGCGCACGACGGAGCCACGCTAGCCCGCCCGCCAACGACGACGCCAACGAATTTAGGCCGCCGACCACGCAGGTCACGATCCCGCGAACATCCCGTGCCGGGATTACCTGCGACGGGCTTCGAGCGCGTCCAGAATCAGGTCCAGACCATAGCCGAACTCGCTCCTGTGGTCGTACCCCGGCCGCAGGGCATGGTCGACGATCATCTCCCTGAGGTACGGCAACTCGTCCGCCGGCAGGTGCTCGAGGATGTCACCGGCCACATCCTCGACATCGTCTCGTGTCGTCATCGGCAGGTTCGCCTCCTGGAGGACGAACCCGCCGACGTAGCTGTCGATGAGCGAGACCGCGTGCGCGGCCATCGCCAGCGTGAACCCCGCCTCCCGGAGGACACCGAGGACGGCGTCATGATGGCGCAGTGTCGCCGGCCCCGGGTTTCGGCGGGAGTCCATGAGGCCGAGAGCCCAACTGTGCTGCGACAGGACGGAACGCGCGGAGGAAGCGCGCGCCCGGATCGCATCCCGCCAGTCGTCGTACGCGACACCGGGTAGCTTGATCGCCGCGAACACCATGTCGACCACACCGTCCAGAATCGCGTCCTTGTTCGTCACATGGTGGTAGAGCGACATCGCCTCCACGCCCAACTCCTGCGCCACCCGCCGCATCGTGATCGCCTCCACGCCCCCACGGTCAGCGACCCGAATCGCGGCTTCCAGCACAAGACCCCTGCTGAGCGGTTGCGGTGGCGACACGACGACTCCGGACTTCGAGCGGGTTGACAACCTTACAAGCGTAAGCCAGCCTTACACACGTAAGTCGCCTTACAGATGTAAGCCAGCACGCCCCCCACCGAGGGCGAGAGAAGGGAGATCCCATGCCGATGCCGAGATGGTGGGGACACGTGAACAAGAGGCTGTTCAACCCTCGCGCGATCGCGAGCGGAACATGGCCGGTGCTGATCCACGTCGGTCGCACCTCTGGCACGACATACCGCACACCGCTCGACGCGCACCCCGTCGACGGCGGCTACCTGTTCGTCCTCGTGTACGGCTCACGCTCCGACTGGGTGCGGAACGTCCTGACAACCGGCAGCGCACGACTCCGCGTAGACGGAAGCGAGGTAGAACTCACGGCCCCACGCCTCGTCGGCGAAACCGAGGCCTTCCAAGCCCTTCCCGCCAAGGTCGCACGCCCACCGAAACTGCTCCGCATCACCGAATTCCTCCGCATGGACCAGGTCTCCGAGGACCACCGGCGACAGGATCCGCCCAACTGAGTGCAGGTGCTCCCACGCCGAGCCGGGCGCGCTATCTACCGGGGCGCATTCCGCCGAGCAACCGGATCAGTTCGGCGCGCAGGGTCGCCGCGTCGCCCACGCGGTCGGTGATGACGGCCTCCGCCGACCCCGACTCCAGCACGGCCCGGTACGCCTGAGCGCCCTCCTCGGTGCGGGTGACGATGACCCGGCGGCGGTCGGCGGGATCGCGTACGCGGGCGATGTGGCCGTGGCGTTCCAGTCGGTCGAGCACAGGGCGGATCGTCTGTTCCTCCACGTATGCCCTCGCGGCAAGCCCGCGCTGCGTGGACGGTCCGTCCTCCAGGGCGTGCAGGGCGAGGAATCCGGCGTGGGTCAGGCCGACGCCGGCCAGGACGGCGTTCCACTCCTGCTCGACCAGCCGGGCCGCGGTCAGCAGGAGCCGTCCGGTCGGCCAGTCGGTGAAATCGTCCACATCTCCGATGCAACCATGGCGGAGGACCGCACGAAGGCACACTAAGGGTACTTAGTAATCTGGAGGCGCGGATGCTCGGGCGAGTGGGCACGTGGATCACACTGGCGGTCTGGCTGGTCGTGTTAGCCGGGGCCGGCATGCTCAGCGGCAAGTTGAACGACGTCGAGAAGAACGATCCGACGTCGTTCCTGCCGGGTTCGGCCGAATCGACGCTGGTCCAGCTGGCGCAGCGCGACTTCGCCGACGGAGCGCAGGTTCCGGCGATCGTCGTCTTCGAGGGTCGTACGGTCGCGGATGTGGCGGCGTTGATCCCGCGGTTGGAGGCTGTCGCGGCGGGGCGGCCGTCGCCGCCGATCCCGTCGAAGGACGGGGCCGCGGTTCAGGTGGTCGTGCCGCTTGACGGGCGGGACTACGACGCGCTGACGCCTGCCGTCCAGCGGGTGAAGGAGATCGCCGGGGAGGGCGCGCACGTGACCGGGCCCGCCGGGCAGTCGGCGGACGCCATCGAGGTGTTCGGGTCGATCGATCTGACGCTTCTGATCGCCACGTCGGCGGTCGTGATCGTGGTGCTTCTGGTCACGTTCCGGGGGCCGTTGTTGTGGATCATCCCGTTCTGCTCGGCGGGGGCGGCGCTGGTGCTGGCGCAGGCGGGGACGTACCTGCTGGCGAAATATGCCGGGGTGACCGTCAGTGGGCAGAGTGCGGGGATCCTGCTCGTGCTGGTGTTCGGCATCGCCACCGACTACGCGTTGCTGCTGGTCGCCCGCTATCGCGAGGAGCTGGTCCGGCACCAGGACCGGCGGGCGGCCATGGCCGTGGCCCGCCGCAGGGCCGCGCCGCCGATCGTCGCCAGCGCGGCCACGGTGATCGCCGCGCTGCTGTGCCTGCTGGCCGCCGAGCAGAACTCCTCCCGGGGGCTCGGCCCGGTGTGCGCCGTCGGCGTGCTCTGCGCGCTGGCGGCGATGCTCACCCTGCTGCCCGCCCTGCTCGTCGTCCTGCCGCGCGGGGTCTTCTGGCCACGCGTCCCCGCGTACGGGAGGGAAAAGACGGAAACGGACACCGTCTGGGGGCGGATCGGCCGCTCCGTCGCCCGGCGCCCGCGCGCGACGTGGCTGGTGACCACGCTCGTCCTGGGCGGCCTGGCCTGCGGCCTGTTCGTCATCAAGATCGGGCCGCTGGCCGAGGCCGGCACCTACCGCGGCACCCCCGACTCCGTCATCGGCGCCCAGCTCCTCGAAAAGCACTTCGGCACCGCGCAGGACGGCTCCCTCGTCGTGATCGGCGATCCGCGAGCCGCCGCCGCGATCAGGGCGGACCGGGGCGTCGCCGCCTTGACGGACCCCGTCCCGCGGGGCGATCAGGCGCTGATGACCGGCGCCCTGCGCGACGCTCCCGACAGCCCGGCCGCGTACGACACGGTCAAGCGGTTGCGCGAGATCGACGGCATCCAGGTCGGCGGCACCACGGCCGTCGCGCTCGACTCCGAAGTGGCCTCGGCCCGCGACGCGAAGCTCATCATCCCGCTGATCCTGGTGGCGATCGGCCTCATCCTGGGCATCCTGCTGCGCGCCGTGACCGCGCCGCTGGTGCTGATCGCGACCGTCGTGCTCTCGTTCGCGGCCACGCTCGGCGTCAGCGGTCTGGTGTTCACCGAGATCTTCGGCTTCACCGCCGTCGAGACGGGGGTGCCGCTGCTGGCGTTCGTGTTCCTGGTGGCGGTCGGCGTCGACTACAACATCTTCCTGATCACCCGGACCCGCGAGGAGACACCGGCGCACGGCACCCGCGAGGCGGCCCTGCGCGCGCTCGCCGCGACCGGCGGCGTGATCACGTCGGCGGGCGTGGTGCTGGCGGCGACGTTCGCCGTCCTGGGCGTGCTCCCGCTGGTCGTGCTCACCGAGATCGGCTTCCTGGTCGCGTTCGGCGTCCTGCTCGACACGTTCGTCGTGCGGTCGGTGCTGCTGACCGCGCTCACGCTGGACCTCGGCGGGCGGATCTGGTGGCCCGGCGGGCTCGCCCGTTCCGACCGCCGGTCGTGACCAGGCGGTGAGGTCAGTCGAAGACGACGACCTGACGCCCGATCACCTCGCCCCGGCCCAGCGCGTCGAGCCTGTCGTTGATCTCGTCGAGCCTGAACGGTGTGACGGTGTGCTTGACCCCGCCTTGGCCGGCGAGGGCGAGGATCTCGGTGAGGTCGTTGTAGTTGCCCCAGAAGGATCCGGAGAAGATCCTCTCCCCGGAGACGAACGGGAAGATCGGGACTTCGAAGTGCTGGCCCATCAGGCCCACCGACACGAGTGCTCCTTCGGCGGCCAGGAGCGAGGCGTTGAGTTCGAGCGACTGCGGAGCACCGGAGCAGTCCAGGGCGGCGTCGATCTCGCCGCGGCCGGTCAGCTCCGCGAGTTCGGCCCGTACCTGGCCGGAGGTCTTGCCACGGGTGTTGATGGTGTGGTCGGCGCCGTTCTCCCTCGCCACCGCGAGTTTGTCGTCGCTGCGGGTGAAGGCGACCACGGTGGCTCCGTCGCCGAGCAGCCGGGCGTACTGGACGCCGTAGCTGCCGAGCCCGCCGATCCCGCTGACGACCACCGTGCGCCCCGGCCCCAGTCTTCCGGTGGCGCGGATCTTCTTCATCCCCCGGTACGGCGTCAGCCCGGCGTCCACCAGGGGCGCCAGATACTGAGGCTCCAGACCCATGTTCGGGTCGATGCGGATGAGATAGCGGCTGGGAGCCGTGACGTACTCGGCGAAGCCTCCGGGCGGCCCGAAGCCGATCCACCCCCCGCTTCCCGTGCACAGCTGCTCGTTGCCTTCGTGGCACTGCCGGCAGGTGCCGTCGCCCCAGGCGGGATGCACGACCACCAGATCCCCCTCCGACAGTCCGGCCGACGCGGGGACGTCCGCGCCCAGCCGGGCGACCCGGCCGGCCACCTCGTGGCCGGGGATGTAGGGAAACTGCAGTTCGACCGGGAAGTAGCCGTCGATGAGCTGGTAGTCGCTACGGCACATTCCCGTGGCCTGGACTTCGAGAAGAACCTCGTTCGGGCCCGGTTCGGGAACCGGTACCTCGTCGATCCGCAACGGCTGCTTGTAGCCGTGCATCCGCGCTGCGCGCATCATGACGCCTCCCTAATCCTGGGCGGATCGTAAGGACGTAAAGGTTCGCTTATAACTCAAAATAGTGGCAATCATTACAAAGCAGACGAAACGGTAGGCAATCTAGGCTTTGCTTTCCCCCGAGTCGTCGGGGTGGCCGGAAAGGCAGCGTCAATGTCCAGCGCGCAGTTGTACGACACCATCGGAGCCAACTACACCGCGACACGGCGTACGGAACCTCGTATCGCCGCCCAGATCTGGGCCGCGCTCGGCGACGCCCGGACCGTGCTGAACGTCGGGGCGGGGACCGGGTCCTACGAGCCCGCCGACCGTTACGTCCTCGCGGTGGAACCGTCGGCGCTCATGCGTTCGCAGCGCCGTCCGGACGCGGCGCCGTGCCTGGTCGGATCCGCGGAGAGCCTGCCTTTCGATGACCATTCCTTCGACGCCGCGATGGCGGTCGCCTCCATTCACCACTGGCAGGACCCGATCGCGGGACTGCGTGAGATGCGGCGGGTCGCCCGCCGCGTGGTGGTGTTCACGCACGACACCAGTGACGCCGGATGGCTGCATCGGTTCTGGCTCACCCGCGACTACCTGCCCGAGGTCGCGAACCTGCTTGCCGGCCGCCCTTCGGTGACCGAACTCGCTCGCGCGATCGGAGCCCGGCTGGAGCCGGTGCCCATCCCGTGGGACTGCGCCGACGGCTTCTTCGAGGCCCACTGGCGGCGGCCCGAGGCGTATCTGGATGAAGGAGTCCGCCGCGGGGTATCGGTCTGGGCCAAAGTCGGGCCGGACGCCGAGCAGCGCGCGGTGCACAGCCTCGGGGATGACCTCGCATCAGGTCGGTGGGCCGAACGCAACCGAGAGCTCGTCGATCTCGACACGGCCGAGCTCGGCCTCCGCCTGCTGATCACAAACTAATTTCAAATGATACCGTATCAGGTGAGAAGATCCGAGGTAATATGGCCTCATGACCGCTGACACCCCTGACGGAACCACCACCGATCGCCCCGGGGAGGCCACGCCCTTCGCTCTTGGCCTGCTGCTGCGCCAGGCGCACTGGCGGGCGGCCGCGGTGATGACGGAGGCGATCCGGCCGCTCGGCATTGAGTTGCGGCATTTCGCGGTGCTGATCGTGCTGGTCGAGCGCGGGCCCACGGTTCAGCGGGACCTGGCGGCGGCTACGGGGTCGGACAAGGCGGGAATCATGCGGGTCGTGGACGATCTCGAGCGGATGGGCCTGGCCGTACGCAAGATCGTCCCGGGAGACCGGCGGGTGCGCGAAGTGGAGATCACGCCCCAGGGCGCCGAACTTTTCGCGGCGGCCCAGGTGGCGGCGGAGCCGATGTCCGAGCGTCTGGTCGCCGAACTGAAGCCCGGCGAGGCCGAGCAGCTGATGGATCTGCTGACCCGATTCGCCTACCCCTCAGGCGGAGAGGCGTAAAAGGCCTGGTCCTGTACGTGTGACCTTCCTCACCATGCTGCGAAATAGTATTGGATGATACCGTCACGAGTGATACGGTCGTATATGTAACAACTTGAAGACGTCGCGCAGAGGGGGTTAGCGATGTTGGATGTGTACGAGGCGGTCACCAGCCGGCGGGCAGTGCGCGGATTCACCGACCAGCGTGTCCCGAGGGAGGCGCTGGAGCGCGTGCTGTCGGCGGCGGCCTGGGCGCCGTCCGGATCGAACCTCCAGCCGTGGCACGTCTACGTGCTGACCGGTGCTCCCCTGGCCGAGCTCAAGAAGCGCGCGGGCGAGCGCCTGGCCGCGGGCGACCCCTGGGACGAGCGGGAATACGAGATGTACCCGTCCGACCTGAAGTCCCCGTACCGCGAGCGGCGATCCGCCTTCGGTAAAGAGCGCTACGGCGCGCTCGGCATCCGGCGCGAGGACTGGGAGGCGCGCCAGCGGGCCGCGTCCGCGAACTGGGACTGCTACGGCGCTCCCGCGGCCCTGTTCTGCTACATCGACAAGGACCTGGGCCCGCCCCAGTGGGCCGACGTCGGCATGTACCTGCAGACGGTCATGCTGCTGCTCCGCGCCGAAGGGCTGCACAGCTGCCCGCAGATGGCGTGGGCGAAGTACCACCGGACCGTGGCGGAGATCCTGTCGCCCCCCGACGGGCTCATCCTCTACTGCGGCATGTCGATCGGCTACGAGGACGACACGGTGAGTTACGCCCGCACGTGCAGGGCGCCGCTCGACGAGACGGTCATGTTCGTCGGAGGTCAGGCACGGCGATCACATGCGGCCTGAAGGCCGCGCCGCACCCATCACCTCACGAGGAGAGACATGACCAGCCCGTTCCGCCTCGGCGGCGACCTCGCGATCGACCGGATCGGCTTCGGCGCCATGCGCCTGCCCCAGAACAATCCGGGCGAACCGGCCCGCGACGCCGAGTCCGGCCGCGCCGTCCTGCGCCGTGCCGTGGACCTCGGCGTCAACCACATCGACACCGCCGACTTCTACCGCAGCGAGGACCACTCGGTGCGGGCCAACACCCTGATCCGCGAAGCCCTGGCCCCGTATCCGTACGACCTGGTCATCGCCACCAAGGTCGGCCCGATCTTCGGTCCCGGCGGTCCCCGCCAGGCCACCCCCGCGGAACTGCGGCTCCAGGTCGAAGCGAACCTCCAGAGCCTGGGCCTGGACCGCCTCGACCTGGTCTACCTGCGCATCGGCAGGAACGAGCCCCCGCACGGCGAATCGCTCGCCGAACGCTTCGAGGCGCTCGCCGCGCTGCGCGAGGAGGGCCTGATCCGCCACCTGGGCATCAGCAACGTCGATCTCGGCCATCTGACCGAGGCTCGGACGATCGCTCCCGTCGTGGCCGTCCAGAACAACTTCCACATCACCAACCGTGACGAGACGGCCGTCCTGGACGCCTGCGCCCAGGACGGTATCGCCTTCGTCCCCTTCTTCCCCCTCGGCGGCGGCAGGGCCGACACCGACGACCCCGGCCTGGTCAAGGTCGCCGGACGGCACGGCGCCACGGTCTACCAGATCGCCCTCGCCTGGCTGCTGGCCCTGTCCCCGGTCACCCTGGCCATCCCGGGCACCGGCTCCGCGGCCCACCTGGAGGAGAACCTGGCCGCCCGGTGGATCAGCCTCACCGAGGAGGACCTAGCCGACCTCGCCTGATCGCGAAATCGGCCCCTTCCCTGCGCAGCGGCCCCCGGGCGCGCCGTGGTGAGAGAGGACGAACCATGAGGATTACCTATCGCCGGAGACCGGCCCCCTCGGCTCTCGACGGCGTCGGCGGGGCCCACTGCCCCATGACGGGCGGCGAGAGCCTGGTGGGCCTGCGCGCCCTCCCCCGTCCCGTGGCCGTGGTGGTGGGCGGCGGGGGCGTGCTCGGGGCCGCGCAGGTCGGCGTCGGGTACGCGCTTGAGCAGCGAGGATTCGTCCCCGACCTGATCATCGGAACCTCGGTGGGCGCCCTCAACGGAGCGATCGCGGCCGCCCATCCCGGCCAGGCCGCACCCTGGCTGGATCGGGTGTGGACCCACGCGCGCCGCCGCGAGGTGTTCCCGCTCGGCTACCTGTCCTCGCGGGCCAGCATCTGTGCCGATCGCGGCCTGCGCAGGCTGATCGCCCAGGCGGGGCTGCCGTCGCGGATCGAGCAGCTGGAGGTCCCCTTCACCGCGGTCGCCATGGACTTGTCCACCGGCGCCCAGGCGCTGCTCGACCACGGAGATCTCGAATCCGCGCTGCTGGCCAGCACGGCCATTCCGGGCGTCCTGCCCCCGGTGGACCGGGACGGCCGGACGCTCGTCGACGGCGGAGTGATCTCCTACGTCCCGGTGCGGGCGGCCCAGGAGGCGGGGGCGGCCAGCGTCGTGGTGCTGTCCATCGGACCGGCCGGTTGGCCGCTGCGCCCCACCGTGCCGCCACGCCGGGCGGGCGCGGTCGCCGCCAGGGCGGGGCTGCTGCTGTGGCACCACCAGATCGAGCGTGACCTGCTCGAGGTGTCCCGCCGGATTCCGACCGTCGTGCTGCCGACCGGCATCGAAACCTGGCCCGCGCCGTGGGATTTCCGGCATTCCCGGCGGCTGATCAATACCGCCTGCCTCGCCGCGGGCCGCTTCCTCGACGGGCTGCGCATCAGCGGGCCCGGTCTCTATGGGCTGGACGGTCCTCCGGCCACATCGCCCGTATCGGAGGTGGGTCGATGAGCACCATCGCGTTCCTCAACATCGCCATGCACGGGCACGTCAATCCGACGCTGCCGGTCGTGGCCGAGCTCGTTCGCCGTGGCCATTCCGTCACGTACCACACCTCGCCCATGTATTCGGAGCAGATCGCGGCCGCCGGTGCGACCGTGCGCCTCTACCCCGGGGGCGACCAGCCGCTCCCCGACCCGCCGACGCCGGTCACGATGCTGGACGGCCTCGCGCGCACCGCCGTCGGTCTCCTGCCCGCCGTGCTCTCGGATCTCCGTGACGTACGGCCCGACCTGATCGTCCACGGGGCGGCCTGCCCCTGGGGCGCGGTCGCCGCCCGCGAACTCGGGGTGCCGGCGGCGGCGTTGTTCACCACGTTCGCGTTCAACCGGTACGCGCCGAGCCCCACCCACGCCTCGTGGGATCTGCTGGCCGCGGCCGCGATCCGGCCCCGGAACGTCCAGCGCTACCTGCGGTCCCGGTGGGGGTTGCACCGCCGCTACGACACTCGTGGGCTGCCCCTGCTCGACCTGGCGAACGTGCGCCAGCCGCTCAACCTGATCTTCACCTCGCGCGCGTTCCAGCCCCACGCCGACGCCTTCGACCGGTCGTTCAGGTTCGTCGGCCCGAGCCTCGGCGCCCGTCCGCCCGTCCCGTTCCCCGCCGGCCGCCTGCGAGACCCCGTGCTGTACGCCTCGCTGGGCACGGTCTTCAACGCCGGCCCGGGGTTGCTGCGCACTTTCGCCGCCGCGCTCGCACCCCTCGGCGGCACGGTGATCGTTTCCACGGGGGCGACCGATCCGGTGGCGCTGGGCCCGCTGCCGGACAACGTGTTCGCTCACCGATTCGTCCCGCAGCCGGAGGTGCTGGCCCGTGCGGCGCTGTTCGTCACGCACGGCGGGATGAACAGCGTGAACGAGGCCATGTACGCCGGGGTCCCGATGCTGGTGGTCCCCCAGGGCGCGGACCAGCCGCTGGTCGCTCGGCGGGTTGCCGAACTCGGCGCCGGCCTGTCGATCCGTACGGAGGACGCCACCGTGGGGGCCGTGAACGCGCTTGCCCGGCGTCTGCTGCACGAGCCGTGCTTCCGGGCCGCGGCGGCCACCTTGCGGATCGCCCAGCGGGAGGCCGGCGGTTATCTGCGCGCCGCCGACGAACTCGAGAGCTACCTGCGCCGGGTCGGCCGGAGCGGGCGGCGGGCCATGGCGAATTCGCCACGGGAGCGGTGAGCGATGTCGTCCGTCGTCGGCGTGCTGCTGCTGTTCGCCGGGCTGTCCGAGGCCGCCGGGCGCATCCTGCCCCTGGTGGCGCGCCGGCCCACCGCGTCCCGATCCCACGCGATCATGCTCCTGCTGTCGGGTGCGGTGGTGGAGGGCGTGGTGTTCGCGCTGTGGCCGCTGACCGCGTGGACCCTCGCCGAGCTGGCGCTGCCGGGTCCGCAAGGAGTCGCGCTGGCCTGGACACCCGGCCGGGTGGCCCCGCTGCTTCTGGCCGCCGTCCTCGCGTTTCCGCTGCTCGGGCCACTGCTGCACCTGCTGCTCCTGATGGGGGTCGGGATCGGGCTCGTCGGCCCGCTGGCCGAGACGACGGGGTTGGGCTGGTGGGCCGCCGCAGGCTGTGTGGCCGTCGCCGGAGTCGGGCTCGGCACCGCCATCGAGATCGTCCGGCGGCTGGTCATGCAGATCAGCGGCACCAGGCCACCGGCGCTGATCGCATGATCGAGTTCCCGCTCTTCGCCCTGCTTCTCGGTCCGGTCCTGCTCGCTGAGGCGTTGCTGGCCCGGCACGAGGTGCTGGTCTACACGGTCGGCTGGCGGACGCCTACGACCGAGCTGCCCAAAGGCATGCCGTACGCGCGGGGTGCGGAGCCCGATCGTCCTCCGGCTGCCTATCTGGTCTATCTGGACGGCATCGGGAAACGTCGTTTCCGGGATACCCGGGACGGGGGGCAGCTGGTGAAGGCGCTGATCGCGGGGGCGCCGGAGTTGCGGGTGCTGGGTCAGGTGCAGCCGTACTCGCCGCTGGCGGATCCGCTCGGCAACCGGCCGGTGTGGAAGTGGATCCGCCGCCGTGTCGGGCTGCTGCTGTTCCTGCACAACGTGATGCAGATCTTCGTCGCCGCCGACCGGCGGTACCGTCCCCTGTACAACCGCGCGGTGGGCGCCCAGATCGCGAACCAGCTGCGCCTCGCCGGTTACGAGCCCGGCAGCGGCCTGCCGGTGGTGCTGCTCAGCTACAGCGGGGGCGCCCAGGTCGCCACGGGCGCGGTCGAGGAACTCCACTCCCAGCTGCGCGCCCCGGTTCTGCTGATCACCATCGGCGGGTTCCACAACGGCGCCAACGATCTCACCCACGCCCGTCACCTGCACCAGCTCACCAGCGCCACCGACTGGATCGAGCGGCTCTGCATCTGGATCTTCCCGCAGCGCTGGCGGCTGTTCCGCGGCAGTGGATGGAACCGGGCCGTACGCGCCGGAAAAGTCACCGTGCACCGGCTCGACCCGGCCACCCACATGGGCCGGCACAGCTACATCAGCCCGGAGGCGCGGCTGCCCGACGGCCGCACTTACCTCGACCACACCGCCGACACGGTGATCGCGCTCATCCGCGCCTGACCGCGGGCCGTGCGGCGAGTACGGCCGCGCAGGCGGCGAGGACGAGGCAGGCGCCGATCACTCCCAGGATGAGCGGCCACGGCACCACGAGGGGAACGTCCGCGGCCATGGCCGTGGCGAAGGCGCCTCGCATGCCCAGCAGCGCGGGCAAGGCCACCACGAGCCCCAGTCCGGTGCCGAGCAGCACCACCAGCACTGACTCGGCGGCCACGGTCCCGAGCACCTGCCGGCCCGTCGCGCCGGACAGGCGCAGCACCGCGAGGTCGCGTACGCGCCCGGCCGCCGACATCACCATCGTGTTCACGAGCGCGACGCCCGCGTACGCCGTGGACACCGCGACGAGGAGCACGGTGGCGATCCACACCAGCCGGTCCTCCTCGGCGTCGGCCTCCGCCGAGTAGGTGGGGACGTCCACCACGCGCGCCCCCGGGCCCGGCGGCGCGGGAACGCCCGCGACGTACGCCTCCGTGGCCAGGGCCGCGGCGTCGTGCCGCCTGAGCAGTTCCCGGGAGAGCAGCACGTCGGCGTCCGCCTCCCGGACCACGCCGCCCACCGTCAGCGACGCGGAGGTGCCGTCCTCGAACGACACCGGCAGGGCCGAACCCGGCCGCAGCCCGCGATCCTCGGCCAGCCACTCCGCCACGAGCACCTGATCGTCGCTCCGGAGCGCCTCCAGCGAGCCGGACACGACCTGGGCGTCGCCCGCCCGTTCCAGCAGTTCCGAAGTGGCGCCGATGGCGCTCAGTGGGTCGCCGTCCGGCTGGTACACAGCGCTGAACAGGGACGACTCCGCGCCTGCCGCCGACGCCGCCGCGTCCGTCAGTCCCGGCGTGCCGTCCGGCACGATCACCGTGTCGGCCCGGATCGTGGTGGCGCGCACCGCGGCGAACCCCGCGGCGGTCGTCTGCACCATGCCCGTGATCAGTACCGCGCAGCCCACCGTGATCAGCACCGGCGTGGCCGTGGCCGCGGTACGGCGGACCGCCGTCAGCGCGTTCTCCCGGACCAGCATCCCGGTCGCGCCCCGCCCCCGGGCGAGCGGCCACGACACCAGTCGCGCCACCGGCGGCACGACGGCGGGCGACAGCAGCGCCAGCCCCGCGATCACGCCCATCGCCGCGAGCAGGCCCGACATCACGAACGGATCCGAGCCGTCCGAGGCCGCCGCGTCGGCCGCCGCCGCCAGGCCCAGCGCGCAGCACGCCGCCCCGGCGATCCACCGCACGCGCGGCATCGGACGGTCGTCCACCTCGGCTTCCCGCAGCGCCTCCAGCGGGCGTACCCGCGCGGCCCGGCGAGACGCCGACCACACGCCCACCAGCGTGACGAGCACGCCCGTCGCGAACGAGCCCGCGAGCGGCAGCGGCGAGATCCGTACCGCGAAGCCCGGTGGCTCGAAGCCGGCCGCGATCAGCACGTCTCCCAGCACGGGACCGAGCAGCGCGCCGGCCGCCGCTCCCGCCGCCGTCGCGATGACGCCGACGATCAGCGCCTCGCCGTACACCATTCGCCGCACCTGGCGTGGTGTCGCGCCGACGGCGCGCAGCAGGCCGAACTCGCGACGCCGTTGCGCCACCCCGACCGCGAATGTCGTACCGACCACCAGGGTCGACACGAAGGCGGACAGCAGGGCCATGCCCGTGAGCACCTGGAGGCCGATCCAGCGGGTCCGCTCGTGCTCCCGCGTCTCCAGGACGCTGCGCCCGTCCCCGGTGTGCGCCCCGCCGGCCACCGCCCGCGCGGCCACCGCGACCGCGGCGATGTCCGCGCCCGGCTCGGTGACCAGGCCGATCGCGCGCACTCCCCCCGAGAGGCGGGCCGCTTCCGCGTCGCTCAGGTACACACCAGGCCCGTCAACCGTGCCGGACACCGTGTACGTCACCGGCCCGTGCACGGTCAGCACCGACACCCGCTCCCCCGGCACCAGCCCGAGCGACCGGTCCAACACCGCCTCCCCCGCCCGCGGCGCGACCCCCGCCGTCAGCGTGTACGGCGCCAACATCGCCACCGACCACGCGTACCCCCGGTCGCTCACAACCGGCCTGCCCCCGATGACCGGCTGCGCATAGAAGGTCCGATCCGGTACGACATGCGCCACCCCAGGGATCTCCCCCAGCCGTTCCGTCAGCGACGCGACCGCCTCCGGCGACCACGGACGATCCGGGGCGAAACTGCCTTCCCCTCGCTCGATCATCGGCACCGACACGAACACGGGCGTCCCCGCCAGCCGATCCGGCACCCGCGCCCCGGCCGAGGCCAGCGCCAGCACGCTCATCGACACCATCGCCATGCCGAGGAACAGCACGACGAACCCCCCGGCGAAGGAGGGCCATCGCTCCCGCAACGTCGCGAAGGTCATCACGCGGCTCCCTCCAGGACGGCCATGCGGCCGGCGACGGTCTCGGCGGTGACGGTGCCGGAGTACTCGTCGACCACGCGCCCGTCGGCGAGGAAGAGCACCCGGTCGGCGTAGGAGGCCGTCACCGGATCGTGCGTCACCATGATCATCGTCTGTCCGTGGTCGTCGACCAGGCCGCGCAGCATGCCGAGGATCTGGCGCGACGCCCTGATGTCCAGCTGGCCGGTCGGCTCGTCGGCGAACACCACGGCGGGCTTGGTGATCAGCGCCCGCGCGATGGCCACCCGCTGCTGCTCGCCGCCGGACAGGCCGCTGGGCCGATGCCCGGCGCGGTCCGCGAGGCCGACCTCCGCCAGCGCCGCCCGGACCAGGCCCGGCGGGGCCGCGCGGCCGGCCAGGCGCAGCGGCAGCGCCACGTTCTGCTCGGCGGTGAGCGCGGACACCAGGTTGAACGACTGGAAGACGAATCCCACCCGCTCGCGGCGCAGCAGGGTCAGGCCGTTCTCGCTCAGCGAGCCCAGGTCGGTGCCGTCGATGACGACCGTGCCGCCGGTCGGCCGGTCCAGGCCCGCCGCGCAGTGCAGCAGGGTGGACTTGCCGGAGCCCGAGGGCCCCATGATCGCGGTCAGGGTGCCCGCGTGGAAGCTCGCCGTCACGCTGTCGAGGGCCTTCACCGTGTGGGTGGCGGTGCCGTACAGGCGGCGGACTTCTCGCAGCCGGACGGTCTCCTTGTGATCCATGCCGTCCAGGAAAGCCGCCGGTGCCGGGGTGGCGCATTGGCGCTGGGGCGAGAGCGCGGGGTAGACCCAGCACTACCGCGCCCGTGTGGCCTGATCGGTTAACGTCGGGGGGTGCTCGCGCGTACCGCCTTGGCGGCGATAACCCGGCGGCCGGCGGCGTTCCTCCGCTCGTCGTGGCCCTGGCGTTCGCTGGCGTACCTGCTGTGCAGCGCCGTCCACGCGGTGGCCGCGTGCGTGACGATCTACGCGGCGTACGCGTACGGCGTCGGCCTTGCGACCGCGGGTGCGGTGCTCGCCGTGGCGGTGCTGACGCTGCCGGCGGCGGCGTTCGAGCGGTGGCGGCTGCGGCTGGTGGACCGCGCGCCCGCGGGCGACCCGCACGTGAAGCCGCCGCGGCCGGGTGTGCGGGCCTGGCTCGCCACCCGGCTGCGCGAGCAGGCGACCTGGCGGGAGCTGGGGTTCACGGTGGTCGCGGTGTCCGTGCTGTGGCTGATGGACCTGGGGATGGTCTCGTCGGCGCTCTGGCTGCCGCTGCTGCTGATGTCGGGGCCGTTCCAGCCGAGCATGACCCCGGTGGACGGCCTGCCGCTGTTCGCCGCCGGGCTGCTGCTGATCCCCCTCTTCGCGTACCTGGTGGCCGCGTGGGCGGGATGCCGGGCGTTGATCACGCGGGCCGTGCTCGCGCCGGGCGACGCGGAGATCATCCGCTCCCGCGCCCGGCTGGTCGACGCGTTCGAGGCCGAACGCCGGCGGATCGAGCGCGACCTGCACGACGGCGCCCAGCAGCGGCTGGTCTCCCTCAGCATGAAACTCGGCCTGGCCCGGCTCGACCTGCCGCCGGGGTCGCCCGCCGAGGCGCAGCTCGCCGAAGCCCACGAGGAGGCCAAACGCGCCCTGGCCGAACTGCGCGAGCTGATCCGGGGCGTACACCCCCAGGTGCTCACCGACCGGGGCCTCGGCGCGGCCGTCCACGACGTGGCGGGCCGCTCCCCCGTCCCCGTCGACGTGGACGTCTCGCTGCCCGGCCGGTTGCCGGCGCCGATCGAGGTGACCGCGTACTACGTCGTCTCGGAGGCGATGGCCAACATCGCCAAGCACAGCCGGGCCCGGCGCGGTTTCGTGTACGGCCGCCTCCACGACGGCGCGCTGGTGCTTGAGGTCGGCGACGACGGCGTGGGCGGCGCCGACCCGGCGGCCGGATCCGGGCTGTCCGGCCTCGCCGACCGCGTCGCCGTGACGGACGGCGTGCTGACCCTGTCCAGCCCGCCCGGCGGGCCGACGTCGCTCCGTGTGGAGATCCCGTGCCCCCGCTCCGAATAGCCCTCGCCGAGGACGGCGTACTCCTCCGCGAGGGCCTCGCCGGGCTCCTCGACCGCTTCGGCCACGAGGTCGTCGCCTCCGTCGGCGACGGCGAATCCCTGGTCGCCGCCGTCGCCGAACACACCCCCGACATCGTCGTCGCCGACGTGCGCATGCCACCCGCCTTCACCGACGAGGGCCTGCGCGCCGCGCTCACGCTGCGCGCCGCCCACCCCGGCCTCGCCGTCCTGGTCCTCAGCCAGTACGTCGAGCAGACCTACGCCGCCGAACTCCTCGACTCCGACGGCGGCGCGGGCATCGGCTACCTGCTGAAAGACCGGATCGGCGACGTACGCGAGTTCGTGGACGCGGTCGAGCGGGTCGCCGAAGGCCACACGGTCGTCGACCCCGAGGTGGTCCGGCAACTCCTCAGCCGCCGCCGCGGCCCCCTGTCCCGCCTGACCCCACGCGAACGCGAGGTCCTCGGCCTGGTCGCCGAGGGCCGCTCCAACGCCGCCATCGCCCGCCTCCTGGTGGTCACCGAGGCCGCCGTCGCCAAACACATCGCCAGCATCCTCACCAAACTCGACCTGCCCCCCGCCGGCGACGACCACCGCCGCGTCCTCGCCGTCCTCACCTTCCTCCGCGGCTGACCGTCGGCAGCCGACGCGCGGCGATCCCGACCGTGGCTAGATCGGGAAGTGGCCACGGCGCCAGTGCCAGTGGCGGCCGGCCTTCAGGTGGTCGATGATCGCGCGCTGGAGCACGGTGCCGCGCGGCAGCTGGTCGAGCGGCGTGGTCAGGCTGCGGAACACGAACCGCAGTACCTCGACATCGCAGTCCAGCCCTTCCGGCTCCTCGTACGGCTCCAGCTCGAACCTGCGCTGGAACCGGACGATGTTGGAGTCGTCGGGCAGGTACTCCCGCAGCTGCGGGTCGAGCAGCCACGAGCCGCAGGCGAACGCCGTGTAGTGCTCGTCGGGAAAGTGGCGCGGGAAGAACGCGCGGGCCTCGTCGAGCGACGCGGCGACCGCCTCCGGGGTCAACGGCCCCGAGTCGGGGATGTGCAGGTCGATGGCGGCGCCGCCGCGATGGAACTGCAGCCGGCCCAGCTCGTAGACGCTGCCGCGCGCGTGCAGCGTCAGCCAGCTCTGCATGACCGGCCAGCCCTCGCGCCGCATCCGCCGGTCGATCGCGAGGTTGCGGCCCAGGTCCGCGAGGCTCACCCACGTCACGGCCTCGGCGACGCCGTGGTCGCGGTGGTACGCCGTGACGACGTCGATCAGGGCCAGGTACGCGTACACGTAGAGGTGCCGCCAGGCGGGGCCCCGTTCGCGCGGCAGCTCCGGGCCGGGCGGCATCCAGACGTGGCCCCCGAGGTCGGCGCGGACCAGGGCGATCGAGCGGTCGAGCAGCCAGCGCAGCTCCGGGGTCCACAACGGAGAGTCCGGGTCGGGCCAGCCCTCCATGATCTCCGCGGCGTCCTCCGGCCGGACCGCGAGCCGGCCCAGGATCGCGGGCGCGTCTGCTTTGGCGGGCAGCGAAGCCGATGGCCGGTCGGCGGCGAGCCGGTGCACGCGGTCGATTTCCTCGACGGGTACCCCGAGCCGGGCGGCGGTATCGTCCAGATCCACACGAACGATCATAGATCTCGGATTCCGGTTCAGCGTGGGGCCAAAATGCGGAGTTGGAGCATCGCGGCGAAGCGCTGTTCCGGGTCGTCGAGGTCGATCTCGCCGACCTCGCTGACGCGTCTGAGCCGGTAGCGCAGGGTGTTGGCGTGGATGAAGAGGGCGTTGGCGGCCTTGGCGACGTCGCCGAGGGCGTCCAGCCAGGCTTCGAGGGATTCGACGAGGCCGGCGTTGTTGCGCTCGTCGTACTCGATCAGGCGGGCGATGGCGCCGCCCGGGCGTTCGTCGCGGGCTGCGGCGAGGTCGCGGAGTTCGAGGACGAGGGCGAGGGTCTGGACGTCGTCGAGGCGGGCCACCCGGAGGGTGGTGTGGCCTTCCCGCATGACCCGGAGCACGCGGTCGGCCTGGGCTTTGCCGTGCACGATGCCGCTGATCTCCGATCCGGCCGGGGCGACCGCGACGATCGCGTGCAGGTTGCCGCCGACGCGGTCGACGAAGTCGGAGGCCAGGCGGACGACGCGCTGTTCCGGGCTGCCCGTCGAGACGACCACGGGGAGCAGGCCGTACACCGTGCCGCCGACCGCGGCCACCGCCGAGGAGGGCACGGTCACCGAGAGGTGGACGGACAGCGCGTCCGCGAGTCGTTCGAGGTCGGCGGCCCTGCTCTGGTCGGCGCGGGCGTGGTCGTCGTCGGCCAGCAGGCCCGCGCTGACGAGGACGAGGCGGCGACCGGCCAGGCCGAGCCGTACGAGCGCGTCGCGGGCGCCGGCTCCGCCTTCGAGGACCGTGCCGATCAGGTCGGTGCGGAGTCTGCGCTGGACGTCGGCGCCGGCGCGGAGGCGCAGCAGGTGCAGGGCGACCAGTTTCGAGGCTTCGAGCATGGCGTCGATGCGTTCTCGGTCGACCTCGCCGTCCATGGCGGCCCAGATGGAGCCGAGGACCTCGTCACCGGCGCGTACGGCGATGGCGACGCGCTGGACGGTGATCCCGTCGTAGCCCAGGTCCTGCGCCTTGACGACGACCGGGCCCTGGTAGCGGTAGAGGTCGCGGAAGACGCCCAGTTCGGTGAGGCGGGTGGCGTACCGTTCGGGGACCTGGCGGCCGATGACCGTCTCGACGCGGGAGGGGTCCGCCTCGTCCTGGCGGCCGGAGAAGGCGAGCACGCGGGAGCTGCGGTCCTCGATGGTGATGGGGGCGTCGAGGAGCGCGGCCACGGCGTTGGCGACCGCGAAGAGGTCCCCGGACGGGAGTCCGCCGAGGGACTCGTGCCCGGTGACGCCGATGTCCCCTTCGGCGAGCATCGAGCGGATGAGGGCGGTGAGCTGGGCCCATGTCGCGCCTCGGCGCAGCCCGATGAGGGCCACGCCGCCGGCCTCGACGGCGTCCCGCACCTCGGGCGTCACGGCGACCGGAGCCCGGACGACGAGCGCCACCGTGTCGTGGTCGCCGAGGGAGCGGAGCAGCGGGGCCAGCGTGCCGCCGGCCGGGTCGACCCCGACCCCCAGGACGAGTGAGCGCGGCGCGAGCACGGGTTCGTCCAGCGGGTCGAAGATGACGAGTGCGCTGATCTCCTCCGGATGGTCGACGTCACCGGCGACCAGTTCGAGGAGGGTGGACCCGAGGTCATCCAGTACCCGGCCGAGGCTGGCGCGCGGTCGCTGGCTCACGCCCGGCAGTATAGGCGGGCGATCCGATCGGCCGACGGTCAGAAGTCGATCCATTCCGTCGCTGTCGTGAACCGGTCGAGCAGCTCGGGGATGGGGGTGACGCCCAGCCCCGGCCCGGTGGGGACCGCGATGTGACCGTCGTCCATGACGATCGGCTCGGTGACGTCCGTACGGTAGAACCGGCCGGAGGCCGAGACGTCGCCCGGGAGCGTGAAGCCGGGCAGGGCGGCCAGCGCGAGGTTGGCCGCGCGGCCGATGCCCGTCTCCAGCATGCCCCCGCACCAGACCGGCACCCTGGTAGCGACGGCCAGATCGTGGATCTTCCGGGCTTCCAGGTATCCGCCCACGCGACCGGGCTTGATGTTGATGATCTGGCAGGCACCGAGCGTGATCGCCGCGGCGGCGGTCTGCGCGGAGACGATGGACTCGTCGAGGCAGATCGGTGTCGCCATCTGCTTGGCCAGCTCGGCGTGCCCGAGGATGTCCTCCTCCTCCAGCGGCTGCTCGATCAGGAGCAGGTCGAACTCGTCGAGCTTGGCGAGGTGGCGGGCGTCGCGAAGCGTGTAGGCCGTGTTGGCGTCGACCTGGAGCAGCACGTCCCCGCCGAAACGTTCCCGCACGGCGGCCACCGGGACCACGTCCCAGCCCGGCTCGATCTTCAGTTTGATCCGCACGTACCCTTCGTCCAGGTATCCCCCGACGACCGACAGCAGTTCCGGGACGGAGTCGTGGATGCCGACCGACACCCCGCTGGGAACCCGGTCGGCGACCGCGCCGAGTTCGCGGGCGAAGGAGCGGCCGAGCGCGCGGAGTTCCGCGTCGAGGATGGCCATCTCCATCGCGGCCTTGGCCATGCGATGGCCCTTGAACGGGTGCAGCAGGCCGGCGACGGCGACCGCGCCGGAGCGCGCGATGGCGGCCCTCCCCTCGGGCGACGCCAGTTTCGGGAGGAGGTGGCGGCGCAGCACGTCCGCCTGGGACTCCACGTACTCGGCCGAGTAGAGCGGGTCGGCCAGCGCGACGCACTCGCCCCAGCCCTCGGCGTCGTCCGTCACGGCTTTGAGCAGGAGGATGTCGCGCTCGGTCTGCGTGCCGAACGAGGTACGGAACGGGGACACGAGCGGCATCGAGACACGGCGCAGTTCGATTCCGCGCAGTTTCATGACGTTCTCCGGATCTGTCTCAGGTCGACTCGACGAGGTAGCCGAGGTCGAAGTCGAAGTCGACGACGCGTCCGCCGGCGGCCATCAGCGGCTCCAGCTCGTCGCGCAGCCGCAGACGCCAGGCCACGGCGGCGGCCGCGTCGGCCACGCGCAGGGCCGCGATGTCGGCCGGAGCCGCGACCCTCCTGCTGGACGGGCCGCCGGCCGGGCGCTCGAACGGCGTCCCCGAGCAGGCGGCGACGACCCGCGGCGAGAGCAGGTCCCAGCGCACGAGCAGGCGGTCGGTGTCGTCGCCCCCGTTGATCGCGTCGTGCATCGCGCCGTAGAAGTTCGGGAGGTACTCCACCGGGAGCGCACCCAGCTTGACGATGTTGAAGTACGCGTTCCGGCTGACCAGCGGATCGAAGGTCCACTCGATCGTGCCGATGCCCCGGGCCAGGGCCCAGGCGCGCTGGTGGAGCTTGAGCGCCGTCCCGACGCTGCGGCCCACCAGGCCCGGCGCCACACCGGCGATGTGGCTGTGCAGGGTACGCGCCGCCGGTTCCTCGTGGAAGCCGATGCACACGCCGACGAGCCGGTCTCCGTCGTACGCCCCGGTGACGTAGTTGCCCGCCTTCGTGAGGGCGCGCAGGAACTCGACCGTCATCAGCGGGTTCTCCGGCCGGCCCCAGATCTCGATGAGCAGGTCGATCACGGCGTGGGCTTCGTGCAGGTCCCGGAGTTCCCTCGTCACCACGCCCGCCTTCGCCGCCCACCGTGCCGCGTCCTCCGCCGCCAGGTCGAGGGAAGAGGTCTCGATGCTCACGCCTCCTCCAGAAGTTCGGCGACCAGTTCGCGCAGGAGCACCGTGCGGTCGGGCACCCGGCCGGCCAGGACGTGCTCGTGGTCGGCGTGGGCTCCCGCGCCCACCGCGCCCAGGCCGTCGAGCGTCGGGGTGCCGACGCCCGCGGTGAAGTTGCCGTCCGAGGCGCCTCCGACGGCCGTCCCGGAGACCGGCGGCAGGCCGAGCCGAGCGGCGACGCCGGCGGCCCGCTCCAGGAGCGCGCGGCTCGCCGGTTCCTCCAGCGGCGGCCGGTTGACGCCGCCCCTGATCTCGATCACGGCGGCGGGGTCGACCGGTGTCAGCGCGCGCAGCGCCCGATCGACCCGCAGCTGCTCGTCGTGGCTCCAGGCGCGTACGTCGACCGCGAAGGAGCCCGACGCGGGTACCGTGTTCGTGGCCGTGCCCGCCGCGATCACGGTCGGCGTGACCGTGGTGCCGGTCGCCGGATCGCCCAGGGCACTCACCGCGAGGGCGAGCCGGGCCAGTTCGAGCGTGGCGTTGACGCCCTTCTCCGGCTCCAGCCCGGCGTGGGCCGCCCGTCCGGTGACGTGGACCTCGTACAGGGACACGCCCTTGCGGGCGGTCTTGAGCGCGCCGCCGTCGGCTGACGCCTCCAGGACGAGCGCCGCCCTGGAGCGGCGGGCCTCCTCCTCGATCAGCGCGCGCGAACTCGGCGACCCGATCTCCTCGTCCCCCGTCACCAGCAGGGTGACGCCGGTGCGGTCGGGCAGTCCGGCGACGGCGTGGATCGCCATGACCAGGCCGGCGAGCATGTCGAAACAGCCCGGTCCGCGGATCACGCCGCCGGTCAGCTCGTACGGACGGGTCGCCAGGGTGCCGAGCGGCCAGACCGTGTCGTGGTGGGCCAGGAGCAGCACCTGGCGGTCGCCGTCGCCGAAGCGCCACCGCAGGTGCGCGCACCCGTCGATAGTGATCCGCTCGGGTTCCGCGCCGAGCCGGAGCGCGCCGACGCGGGCGACGAGGTCGGCCGAGCGGGCGACCGCGGCCCGATCCCAGGACGGCGACTCGCACTCGACGAGGGCTCTCAGGTCGGTGAGGAACGCGTCGATGCTGAAAACGCGCACGGTCAGCCGAGCTTCTTCGGGGTCGCGCGAGCGCCGTAGTGCACGTACTCCTCGCCCGTGGGCAGCGAGTAGAACGTCACGGGCACCCACGACTCCATGCCTTCGGGGCGTACGGTGTACACGCCCGCCGAGACCGGGGTCATCTCGTAGATCTGGACGGGGATGTCCTCCAGCTCGGCCAGGGGGCCGGTCACCGTGACCCGCAGGGTCGGCTTGCCCTCGTCGTCGAAGACCTCCATGCGGACCGACTCCCGCTCGTACGTCCCGGCGTACGGCGCCACGTCCGTCGTCACCGGCTCGGCCGGCGGCTCGAACGGCTCGGGCGTCCGCACGCCGGTGAGCTCGGCGAAGATCTCGTCGTACAGGTCGAGGTAGAGGTCGTGGGTGTGGCCGCCGTTGGTGTTGAGCGCGACCGCGACCCCGGCCTCCGGCAGGACGCGCAGGAACGCCGCCTGCCCGATGGTGTTGCCGTCGTGGCCGTACGCGCGATGGCCGTGCCAGTCGCAGCGGAACCAGCCCAGCCCCCACGAGTCGCCCAGCAGGTGCTTCTCCGGGCAGTCGGTCTGGTACGCCGACATCGCCGCCGTGCTCTCCTCCGACAGCACGCGGGTCCCGTCGGCGGCGAGTCCCCCGGCCAGGTGCATCCGGGCGAAGGCGAGCACCTCGGTGACGGTCGAGGTGATCAGGCCGGCCGGGCCGACCGCGCGGGGCAGGCCCCACACCGGCGCGACCACCGGCTCCTCGCCGCCCTTGACGTGGCCCATCGCGTGGGCGAAGACCATCGCCTCCTCGGGCAGGGTCGTGGTGTGGGTCAGGCCGAGCGGGGCGAAGAGCTTCTCCTTGATCGCCTGGTCCCAGGTCCGGCCGGTGACGACCTCGATGATCCGGCCGAGCACGGAGTAGCCCGCGTTGCAGTACGACCAGGTGGCGCCGATCGGGTGGTTCTGCGCGGAGTCGGCCAGCAGCGCGACGTACTTCTCCAGCGCGTCGTCGCCCCGGCCGGTGTCGGTGAACAGGTCGCCGTCGATGCCGCTGGTGTGGGTGAGCAGGTGCCAGACGGTCACGGCCGCGGTGATCTCGGGGTCGCGCAGCCGGAACTCCGGGAGGATCTCCGCGACCGGCGTCTCCAGGGTGAACCGGCCCTCGTCGACGAGCTGCATGATGACGGTCGCGGTCCACACCTTGGAGATGGAGCCGATCTGCCAGACGGAGTCCGCGGTGGCCGGCTGGCCGGTGCCGGCGTGCAGCACGCCCGTCACGGCGGTGACGAGCTCGTCGTCCGCGCCGTCGGTCCCGACCCGGAGGATGCCCAGCTGGGCGCCCGGAATCCCGTGCTTGGCGGCGAGCTCGTCGAGACGGCTCTGCCAGTGGACCTGATCGATAGTGGTCACGTCTGCTCCTTCAAGGTCATGGTGTGGGCACTTCGCCCGGGTCCGGGGATGGCGTCGATGAGGGTGCGGGTGTACTCGTGGCGTGGCGCGCCGAGGACCTGGGCGGTGGGGCCGTACTCGACGATCTCGCCGGCGTACAGGACGGCCACGTGGTCGGCGACGTACCGGACGACCGCCAGGTTGTGGGAGATGAACAACATGGACAGGCCCAGGTCGCGCCGCATGTCGCGGACGAGGTTGAGCACGGCGCCCTGCACGGACACGTCGAGCGCGGAGGTGATCTCGTCGGCGAGGATCACCTCGGGCCGGGCCGCGAGCGCCCTGGCCAGCGCGACGCGCTGACGCTGGCCGCCGGAGAGCCGGCTGGGCAGGTCGCCGGCCCGGGACGCGTCCAGATGGACCAGCGCGAGCAGGCGCGCGATCTCCGCCTGCCGGGCCTTCTTGCCGAGGCGGTCCCGCATGGCCTCCGCGATGCTCTCCCCCACGGTCATGCGCGGGTCGAGCGAGGAGTACGGATCCTGGAAGACCATCTGCACCGGCCGCTCGCGGCCCCGGCCGGGCACCGGATGGCCGTTCAGCAGGATCTGGCCGCTGGTGACGGGGGCCAGGCCGACGGCGGCCCGCGCCATGGTCGACTTCCCGGAGCCCGACTCGCCGACCAGGCCCACGGTCTGGCCCTCGGCGACGTCGAGGCTGACGCCCTTCAGCACGGTGTGCGAGCCGTACCGTACGGAGACGTCGCGGAAGCTGAGCACGCTCATGCGGTGACCTCCACGGTGTCGGCGGGAAGCGGCTGCCCGGCCTTGTGGCACGCCACGCGGTCGCCCGCCGGGGAGGACAGGAGCGGCGGTTCGACCGCGCGGCAGCGGTCGTCGGCGAGCGGGCAGCGGGCCGCGAAGGCGCAGCCGTCCGGGATGTGCGCCGGATCGACCGGCAGGCCGGGGATGACGGCGAGCGGCCGGGTCAGGTCGGTCTCCATGTCCGGCACCGCCGCCACGAGCGCCCGCGTGTACGGGTGCCGGGCGAGCGTGCGCAGGTCCGCGGCCGGCAGCTCCTCGACGATGCGGCCGGCGTACATCACCAGGACGCGGTCGCACACGTCCGTCACGACCGAGACGTCGTGGCTGATGAGCAGGAGGGCGGCGCCGGTGTCGCGGCGCACCTCGGCGAGGAGTTCGAGGACCTGCCGCTGCACGGTGACGTCGAGGGCGGTGGTCGGCTCGTCGGCGATGATCAGCCGCGGGGTCCCCATGAGACCCATGCCGATCATCGCCCGCTGGCGCATCCCCCCGGAGAACTCGAAGGGGTACTGCCTCGCGCGCCGCTCGGGCTCGCGGATCTTCACCGCGCGGAGGCGGTCGACCGCGCGGGCGAAGGCCGCCCTGCGGCTCAGTCCCTGGTGGAAGCGGCTCACCTCGGCCAGCTGCGGCCCGACCCGGTGCGCCGGGTTGAAGGAGGTCATGGGGTCCTGGAAGACGACGGCCAGCGAGGTGCCGAGGCGTTTGCGCAGGGACTCGGGGTCGCCGCCGGCCATGAGGTCCTCTCCCGCGAAGACCAGGTGATCGGCCTCGACGCGGATCGGCTGCTCGATGAGCCGGGCCACGGCCAGCGCCGTCAGCGACTTGCCGGAGCCGGACTCGCCGACGACGCCGACGGCTTCGCCGTCCCGCACGGCGAACGTGACGCCCCGTACCGCCCGGATCGGGTTCTGGGCGCCGGGGATCGTCACCCGCAGGTCGCCCACCGAGAGGACCGCGCCAGGCTCGGGAGCCGCCACCGCGTGCTCGCGATCGGCGGTGGCCGGGGCTTCCCGGCGCACTCTGCCGGACGTCTCGCCGATGCCGAACGCGGCCGCGAAGGCCTCGCCCGTGAGGTTGAACGCGAGTCCCGCGAGGACGACGGCGATGCCCGGCCCGAGCGCCGCGAGGGGGTGGACGTAGATGCCGTTGAGGCCGTCCTGCATGAGCTTGCCCCAGTCGTAGTCCGGGGCCTGCACCCCCAGTCCCAGGAACGAGAGCCCGGCGAAGGTGAGGAGCACCCCGCCGGCGGCCATGGTCGCGTTGACGATGAGCGGTTCGGCGATGTTCGGCAGCACGTGCCGTACGAGCACACGGATCTTGCTGACGCCCGCGATGCGGGCGGCGGCGATGTAGTCCCGCTCGGAGACGGCCGCGACGAGGGTGTGACAGAGCCGGGCGAACGCGGGCGCGCCGGCCAGGCCCACGGCGAGTGCCGCCCCGCGCGCGCCGACGCCGAAGATGACGGCGAAGAAGAGTACGAGCAGCACGCCGGGGAAGGCCACCAGCACGTTGACGCCCGCCGTGATCAGGCGGCCCAGCCGCCGTCCGACCAGCATCGGCGCCGCGCCCAGGACGATGCCCAGCACCATGCTGATCGCCGTCGCCGCCAGGGCCAGCACGATGGAGAGCCTGGCGGCCACCAGCACCCGGGAGAACAGGTCCCGGCCGAGGTTGTCGGTGCCGATCCAGTGCTCGGCCGACGGGCCGTCGAGCAGATTGCCGGTTTCGACCACCGCGGCCCGGTCACCCCACAGGACCGGGCCGAACACGGCGACGAACAGTACGACGGCCAGGAGGCCGAATCCGGCGAAGCCGACAGGCCTGAGCAGAACGCGGGAGGCGCGCATCTCAGCTCTCTCCGATCGCCGAACGGGGGTCGAGCAGCGCGAGCGCCACGTCGACGACGGTGTTGATCAGCAGGACGCCGACGCCGTAGACCAGGACGGTCCCCTGGACCAGCGGATAGTCCTTCGAGACGATCGAGGACACGATCGACGAACCCAGGCCGGGCCAGGCGAAGACGTTCTCCACCAGAACCGTGCCGGCCACGAGCGAACTCAGCAGCAGGCCCCCGAGGGTGAGGGTCGCCGTGACGGCGTTGGGCAGGGCGTGCATGAGGTGGACCCGCAGCGGCGTGAGGCGTTTGGCCCGTGCCGTACGGATGTAGTCGGCTTCCATCACGGCGAGCATCTCCACGCGGACGATGCGGGACAGCACCGCGGCGGGGCCGATCGCCAGCGCGAGCACCGGCAGCACGTACGAGTCGAGGCCGTCGCGGCCCGCCACCGGGAACACGTTGGTCTGCACGGCCAGCAGGTAGACGAGCCCGACGCCGAACAGGAAGTCCGGGATCGCGCCCAGCACCACGTTCGTCCCCGTGAACGCCAGTTCCGTCCGCCGCCCCTTCCCGTGGCGGGTGATCACCGCCATCACCACGCCCACGGGCACCGCGACGATCATCGACAGGAGGAACGCGGCCAAGGCCAGCTCGGCGGTCGCGGGCAGGCGCTGGGCGATCGTCTCCCCCACGGGAAGCCGGCTCGTGATCGAGACGCCCAGGTCCCCGTGGAGGAGGCGGGTCAGGTAGTCGCCGTACTGCTGCCAGAGCGGGTCCAGCAGGCCGAGCTCCTCTTTGTGCGCCAGCACCAGCTCCGCCGGGGCGGTCGGGCCGAGCGCGGCCCGCACCGGATCCCCCGGGACCAGATGGATCATCAGGAACGAGGCGGTCACCAGGACCCAGAGCGACGCCAGCAGCCGGCCCGTGCGCCGGAGCGCGAAACGCAGCCACCGGTGCGACCACAGGCCGGCCACGGGCGGGACGGCTGCCGCTGTCGGACTCTTCATCGTCAGCCGAGCATCCGGATGCTGGTCGGGACGATGCTGCCGACGATGGACAGCTTCGCGCCATTGAGGAAGGTCGGGATCACGTTGTTGGCGAACGGCACCAGGTCGGCGGCCTGGTAGAGGGCCTGCTCCGCCGCGAACCAGTCCTGGCAGCCGGCGGCCCCGTTGGCGCTCATGGCCTTGGTGGCGAGGGCCTGGTAGTCGGCGTTCTCGATGGCGGCGAAGTTCGTGCCCTTCGGGGCCGCGGGGCCGGAGACGAACGGCATGATCTGGTCGGGCGTGCTGACGTTGACCGGCGCCCAGGCGATGTCCCAGTCACCGGTGCCGAAGAGCGCGCCGGTGAGCTGCGTGGAGTTCTGCTGGGTGGCCTCGACCTCGATGCCGGCCGCCTTCCAGGCCGCCACGGCCAGTTCGGCGGCGGCGCTTCCGCCGGTCCCGAGCGAGGTGTCGTAGATGAAGGAGGCGGAGAGCTTCTTGCCGTCCTTGGCGCGGACGCCGTCCGGGCCCTTCGTCCAGCCGGCGGCGTCGAGGGTGGCCCCGGCGGCGGTGGCGTCGAAGGCCGGCACATGGCCGGTCACGGCGTCGCCGTCGCATCCGGTCGGCTCAAGGGTGGCCAGCTGGGTCGCGCCGACGCCCTTGCCGGAGGTGAGCGCGACCTGCAGCTGCTTGAAGTCGACCGCCTGCGTCAACGCCATGCGCACCGCCGGGTCCCCGGTGCTGTGGCCGGACGCGTGGTTGTACCACTGCTGGCCGATCAGCGCCTGCGTGCCCACGGAGTCCAGTTTCGCCGCGGCGAGGCGGTCGGCGTCGGGACCGGTGATCTGGACGGCGTTGGCGGTGCCGGCGAGCAGTTCGTTGGCCGAGGTGGTCTCGTTGGCGACGATCTTGAAGATCACCTTGGCCGGCATGCCCGTCTCGGCCGAGGTGGCGCCGCCGGGACCCCACGTGTAGCCCTGGCGGAGCTGGTAGGTGTAGTGGTCGGAGGGGACCGCCTCGGTCAGCACGTACGGGCCGGTGCCGTTGGTGCCGGCCTTGAGGGTGGCGCGGTCCTTCATGCCGGCGTCGCACACCATCGGCAGGTTGGAGAACGAGTTCAGCGCGAACGGCGCCGGCGCGGCCAGCTTGACGGTGACCTTCGAGCCGGAGGCGGAGGCGGTCGCGCCGGCCGGGATGAAGACGCCCAGGAACGGGCTCTTGTTGTCCGGGTTCTCCACGTAGGCGATGTTGTCGACCACCGTCTGGGCCGTGAACGGGGTGCCGTCGGCGCAGGTGACGCCGCTCTTGATGTCGAACGTGAGAGTGGTGCCCTCGACGGTCCACGCGCCTGCCAGCTGCGGGAGGATCGTGCCGTCCTCGGCGACGTTCACCAGGTTGTCGTACGCGAACTGTGTCATGCCGAACAGGGCGCTCACCGCCGAGCCCTGCGGATCGAGGGCGCCCGGGTCCGCGGCCAGGTTGAGGGTGAAGGTCTTGCCGTTGACGTACGGGGCGTCGTCACCCGGCCCGGCGGACTGGGGCGCGTCGCTGCCGCAGGCAGCCAAACCGACCGAACCGGTCAGGGCGAGCGCCGCGAGGGCCCTCGTGCGGAAGGGAGTCATGCGATTCCTTTTGCTGGGGGGTGAGCGGAGGAGATCTCAGGCGCGGGCCACCACACGGCCGTAGTGGACGTACTTCGCGAGGCCCGCGTCGTCGCGTCCGATGAAGGCGTAGACGGGGTGGATGCCGTGGATCGGTTCGAGGGCGATCAGCGAGTCGCCCTCGAGGTGCACCAGCCGGCTGCGCATGGGCTTGCCGCCGATCTCGGCGATGACGTCCTTCGGCACCCGGTCGAGCCAGATCGCGCCGTCGTCGTCCTGGCTGACGGTGATGTCGTAGATCGTGTCCGTGTAGCGGCCCAGGTACGGCGCCGGGTCGATCGGCTCCGGCGCGGCCGGCGGCACCGGGCGGCCCGGCAGGGTGATGCCGGTGAGCCGGTCGAGCAGGTGGGCCAGGACGTCGTCGAAGATGCCGAAGAAGTCGCCGCCGTTGGTCAGCAGCGCGATGGCGACGCCGTGCTCGGGCGCGAACCGGAGGAAGGCGGCCTGGCCGATGGTCCCGCCGTCGTGGCCGATGACGGCGTGGCCGTCGTACTCCCCCAGTTCCCAGCCAAGGCCCCACGCCTCGGCCATGCCGCTGAGGCGGGGCACCTTGACCTGCGGCTGCCGCATGGCGGCCACGCTGCCGGGCGTCAGCACGACCGAGCCGTCCGGTGCCGTACCGCCCGCGAGGTGCATGGCGACGAAGCCGAGCAGGTCGCGGGCGGTCATGGCGAGCATGGATCCGGCGGGCGCGTTGGACCTGGCCAGCGCCCACGTCGGCGCGGGCGTCATCGCGCCGTCCGCGCCGGGCACGTGGCCGACGGCGGCCCGGTGCAGGATCGCCTCGTACGGGCTCGGCGAGACGTGGGTGAGCCCGAGCGGGCCGGCCAGGCGCTCGATCAGCACCTCGTCGAAGGGTTTGCCGCGCAGCACCTCGACCAGGCGGCCGAGCACCACGAACCCGGTGTTGTTGTAGGAGAAGACCTCGCCGGGTTCGAAGAGCTGCGGGATGTCGTGGATCGAGTCGAGGTACTTCTCGACGGCGTCCTCACCGCGGCCGGTGTCGGTGAAGATGTCGCCTTCGAAGCCCGCCACGTGGCACAGCAGCTGCCGCGTGGTGATCGCGGCCGCCGCGGCCTCGTCGCGTACGGTGAAGCCGGGCAGGTACGTGCGCAGCGGCGCGTCGAGATCGACCAGGCCGTCGTCGACCAGCTGCATCACCAGCGTGCTGGTCCACAGCTTGGTGATCGACCCGATCTGGAAGACCGCGTCGGCGGTCGCCTCGACGCCGGTGGCCCTGCTGAGGACACCGGCGGCGGCGGTGAGCACCTGGCCCCGCGTGAGGACGGCGACCGAGGCGCCCGGCACTCCGCGTTCGGCCACGATCCGGGCGAAGTGCTCGTCGAGCCAGCTCCGCACACTCTCTGGCGACATCATGCTGCCGAGAGTAGAGAGCGCATCTGCCGCAGTATTCAGCCGATCGGACAACCCCAGCCGGTTCCGGTTGTCCGATCGGACGAACGCCTACGTCCAGACCTGGCTGGCGACCCGCCGGAAGTTGCCGCCCAGGATGCCGCGTACGGCCTCCTCCGGGTAGCCGCGCCTGACCAGTTCGTGCTCGACCAGCAGCGTGGTCTCCGGCTCGACGAACTGGATCACACCCCAGCGGGTGTACTCCTCCGGGAACAGGTGCGGGTTGGCCTCCAGATCCGCCATCACGTCCTCGGCGTCGAAGGAGTAGTCGCTGCCGATGCCGACGTGCTCGGGCCCGACCAGTTCGACGGCGTAGTCGATGTGGGCGATGAAGGCGTCCAGGGTCGCGGTGTTGGGGCCCAGGAAGATGCCGACGCCGGGGATGCCGATGACGCCGCCGGTCGCGGCGCACTCCCGGGCCTGCTCGTCGGTGATGTTGCGGACGTGGTCCCACAGCCCGCGCATCGCCGAATGCGAGTAGATCATCGGCTGCTCGGAGACCTCCGAGAGATCCAGCCCGGTACGAGTGCTGCAGTGCGACCCGTCCACCAGCATGCCCACCTCGTTCATCCGCCTGACCAGGTCTCGGCCGTACGCGGTGAGGCCGGTGTCGGTCTTGTCGAGGCAGCCGCACCCGGCGGCGTTGCCGTTGTTGTAGCTCGGCAGCAGCGATTTCACGCCCAGGTCGTAGAAGGTCCGCACCATGTCGAGGTCCCCCGCGAGCGGGTTGGAGTCCTCCAGGTCGAACGCCACCACGATCCGGTCGCCGGGAAGGGCGGCGTCGATCTCGCCGATGGTGGTCGCGATCTCCAGGTCGGGGTGGGCCTCGATCGAGCGGGTGAAATGGTCGATGTAGGCGAGGGAGTCCTCGCGGGAGTGCGGCGCGTAGCCGACGTTGACGCACACGTAGGCGCCGCCGGGGCGGCGGTAGCGCAGGATGTCGCTGACGTCGGCGTCGAGGGTGAGGGGCAGGCAGGCGTGCTGCTCCCAGAAGGCGCGGCGGTCGGAAGTCATGGGGCACATCCTGGACCGAAAACCCGGGGGCGGTGTATCCGACAACAAGACCCTTTTGTACCCTATGCGACGTTTATTTAGGTAAGCCTTGCTTTAGTAGGGATGAGAAGGGTACGGCATGCAACATCCACCCCGGCAGGACTCACGCTCCTGGAGAACCCTGGTCGCGACCATCGCGACGCTGCTCCTGGGCGCCACCGTCCTCGCGGGCTGCGGCGGCGATTCGTCCGGCGCCGCGTCGGCCGGCCCCACGCACACGATCACCCACGTCCTCGGCACCACCGAGGTCGGTGCGAAGCCCCAGCGGGTGGTCGCCCTGGAGTACTCCTTCGTCCAGGCGCTGGACCTGCTCGGCGTCACCCCGGTGGGCATCGCCGACGACGAGTCGGCGGAGCGCATCCAGCAGCTCCTCGACAAGAAGATCGAATACACCTCCGTCGGCACCCGGCTGGAGCCCAACCTGGAGCTGGTGAGCAGCCTCAAGCCCGACCTGATCATCGCCGACTCCACCCGGCACGCCAAGATCTACAAGCAGCTCGGGTCCATCGCCCCGACCATCGTCCTCAACAGCTGGGAGGGCAGCTACCAGGAGATCAAGGACGCCGTCGTCACCATCGGCGAGGCGCTCGGCGACCGCGAGACCGGCGTGCAGGCCGTCAAGAAGCACGAACAGACCATGGCGGACCTGGCGGCGAAGATCCCCGCAGACGAGAAGCGCACCTTCATGCTGGCCGTCTCGACCCCCGACTCGATGACCCTGCACACGGCCGCCTCCTTCACCGGCTCGGTCTTCCAGACCCTCGGCCTCACCCCGGCCGTACAGGCCACCGACCCCACGGAGTCCGGGGCCGGTCTGGAGCGGGTCGCGGCGGTCAACCCCGGCGTGCTCCTCATCGCCACCGACGGCGCCGGCACCGCCTACGACCAGTGGAAGGACACCGCCACCTGGAAGGGCGTCGCCGCCGAGCGGGACAAGCAGGTCTACGTGGTCGACCGCAACCAGTTCTCCCGGTTCCGCGGCCTCGGCACCGCCGAGGTGATCGCCCAGACGATCCTGCGGAACGTCTATGGCGACGCCTGACCAGCACACGGTCAGCAGCGAGATCAGGAAGGCCCCGGCGCCGGTCCTCGCCATGGCGGGACTCCTCGCCGTGGCGGTGGTCGCCAGCGTGTGCGTCGGGGCCTCCGGCCTGTCGTTCAGCCGGGCCCTGCAGGGGCTGCTGGTCTGGGACGGGTCGGCCGACCACGCGCTGGTCCTCGACGTACGGCTCCCGCGGGCCGTACTGGCCGTCCTCGTCGGGGCCAATCTCGCCGTCGCCGGGCTGCTCGCGCAGACTCTCACCCGCAACCCGCTGGCCTCCCCGCAGACCTTCGGCATCAACGCCGGCGCCTCGGTGGCCATCGTCCTGACCGTCGCGATCCTGCCGGGCCTCGGCACGGGCGGAACCGTGCTGCCCGCCTTCGCGGGGGCGGCCGCGGTCGGGGCGATCATGTGGTTCCTGTCGCTCTCCGGCGCGGTGACCACCGTGGGGCTCGCCCTGGCCGGCATCACTCTGCAGCTCGTGCTCACCGCGCTCGTCCAGGCCCTGCTCATCATGAGCGCCAGCACCCAGGACCTGGTGTTCTGGCTCGCGGGCTCGGTGACGGGGGCGGACTGGTCGAAGGTCTCGGTGATCCTGCCGTTCACGATCGCCGGGTGCGCGGCGGCGCTGCTGTTCGGGCGGCACCTCGGCGTCCTCGAACTCGACGTGACGACCGGGCAGTCGCTCGGCCAGAACACCCGGCACGTCGCCGCCCTCGCCTCGCTGCTGGTCGTGCTCCTGGCCGGGTCGGCGGTCGCGGTCAGCGGCCCGATCGGCTTCGTCGGCCTGATCGTGCCGCACATCGTGCGCCGGCTGCCCGGCGGCGGGGACCTGCGGCGGCTGGCCGGGCTGTGCCTGGTCGGCGGGCCGCTGCTGCTGGTCTGCGCCGACCTGCTCGGCCGGGTCGTCGCCTTCCCGGCGGAGCTCCCGGTCGGCATCGTGACGGCGCTGATCGGGACGCCGACGTTTCTCCTACTCGCGGCGAGGCAGCGCCACCGATGACTCCCAGGACCCCCGGGAAGACCCCGGCCCGGCCACGGACCGCATCGGCCGTCAAGAGCGCCCTCGCCACCCTCGCCGCCCTCAGCCTGCACGCCGCCAACGCCCGGCCCGCCCGGCGCCGGACGGCCCTTGTCGCATACGCCGTCGCCTTGATCCTTTTGCTCGCCACCGCCCTGGCCGGCATCGCGTTCGGCGCAGTCTCCCTGTCCCCCGCCGACGTCGTCGACGGCCTGACGGGAGGCGCGAACACGTTCATCGTGCAGGAGTACCGGCTGCCCCGCGTCGCCGTCTCCATCCTGGCCGGGGCCGCGCTCGGGGTCGCCGGCGTGTTCCTCCAGGCCGCCCTGCGCAACCCGCTCGCCTCCCCGGACGTCGTCGGCTTCACCAAGGGCGGCGGCGTCGGCGCGATGGCCGCGGTGATGCTCAGCTCCCCCGCCGCCCAGGCGTGGGCCATCCCGGTGGGCGTGATCGCCGGCACCTCCGTCACCGCCGCGGGCCTGCTGCTCATCAGCCGCCGCCTCGGCGGCAGCCTGACCACCCTCGTCCTGGTCGGCGCCGCCCTCTCCGCGCTGGCGGGCGCGGCCATCGAATACCTCCTCGTACGCGAACCGCAGAGCGCCGACCAGGCCATGGTCTGGCTGGCCGGCAGCGTGTACGGCAGCGACCGCGCCGACGTGACCGCGCTGCTCGCCTGGCTGGCCGTCTGCCTGCCGCTGGTCGTCCTGGCCACCCGCTCGGTGGACGTGGCGGGCTTCGGCGACGACAGCGTGGTCAGCCTGGGCCGGCATCCCGTACGGGTGCGCGCCCTGCTCGTCACCGCGGCGGTGCTGCTCACCGCGGGGGCCGTGACGAGCGTGGGCGGCATCGGCTTCCTCGGGCTGCTGGCCCCGCACCTGGCCCGGTTCGCGGTCGGTTCACGCGGCCACCGCCTGGTGCCGATGGCCGCCCTCACGGGCGCGCTGATCCTCTGCCTCGCCGACTTCGCCGGCCGTGTCGTGGCCGTGCCGAACGAGATCCCGGCCGGCATCGTCGCCGTGGTCGTGGGCGGCCCCTACCTCCTGTACCTCCTCATCCGAGAGACCAGAAAGCATGCCTGACGCGCACCGGCTCGGCGCCCGCGACCTGACCACCGGCTACGGCGCCACCGTGGTCCTCGGCGACGTGACCGTCGACATCCCCGAGAGCAGGATCACCGCGCTCATCGGCGCCAACGGCTGCGGCAAGTCCACCCTGCTGCGCACCCTGGGCCGCGCCCTCGACCCGCTCGGCGGCACGGTCCTGCTCGACGGCAAGGACATCGCCGCCGAACCCCGCCGCTCCGTCGCCCGGCTGCTCGCCCTGCTGCCGCAGACCCCCACGGCCCCCGAGACCCTCACCGTACGGGAGCTGTGCGGCTTCGGCCGCCACCCGCACCGCGGCCTGTTCTCCCGCGACACCCCGCAGGACCACGCCGCCGTCGCGTACGCGCTGACCGCCGCCGGCCTCGACGACCTCGCCGAACACCCCCTGCACCGGCTCTCCGGCGGCCAGCGCCAGCGCGCCTGGATCGCGATGGCCCTCGCCCAGGAGACCCCGATCATGCTGCTGGACGAGCCGACCACCTACCTCGACATCGCCCACCAGCTCGACGTCCTCAACCTGCTGGCCGACCTCAACCGCACCGAGGGCCGCACCGTCGTCATGGTGCTGCACGACCTCAACCAGGCCGCCCAGTACGCCCACCACCTCATCGCCGTCGCCGACGGCGGCGTCCACGCCACCGGCACCCCCGCCGACCTCCTCACCCCCGACCTGATCCGAACCGTCTTCGGCGTCGAAGCCGTGGTGATCCCCCACCCCGTCACCGGCACCCCGCTGTGCCTCCCGATCTCCACCGACCGCACCGGCGGACCGCCCGGCCCAGCGTGAGCCGAGCAGGACCGACGACAACGCCCGCCTCGGCCAGTGGCCCAACGAGACTGTGGGCATGGAGTTCTTCTGCTACCACCGCGACCGGCCCGGCTCCCTGGCCCTCCGCCACGAACTGCTCGAAGAGCACTGGTCCTACATGGACCGGTACGCGACCGAGATGATCGCCCGGGGCCCGACCCTCGCCGACGACCGCGACACCCCCACCGGCAGCGTGCACATCGTCGACCTTCCGGATCCCGCCGCCGCCCGCGCGTTCGCCTTCGACGAGCCGACCTACCAGGCCGGTGTCTACCGGGACGTACTGCTGCGACGGTGGCGCAACACACTGGGGCGAACCATGTGGGACTTCCCGGGCGGCCGGGAAGGCGGCAACAGGTACCTGGTGCTCGGCCTCGGCATGGGGCAGGCCGCCGACCTCGCCGTACCGGCCGACCGGGACACGGTGATCGCGTACGGGCCACTGTCGTCCGACGACGGCGCGGCCTGGCTGGGCACGGCGGCACTGGTCCTGGCACCGGACGCGGACACGGCACGCGCCGTCCTGACCGCTGACAGGTATGCCGACATCGAGGTGCACAACTGGCAGTTCGGCGGGCGCTCGTAACCCGAGGCGCGCCTTCCACTCTCAACGTATAGCGAGCCGGGGGGCTTGCGGCAAGAGCCGGGGTGTGCCGCAGAATCGCCGGAACCGGTAAGGAATCGGGGGTGCGAGATGCGGGTGTTGTTGTCGACGTACGGGTCGCGGGGCGATGTCGAACCGGTGGCGGGGCTCGCCGTGCGACTGCGGGAGCTCGGCGCGGAGGTGCGGGTGTGCGCGCCGCCGGACGAGGAGTTCGCGGAGTTGCTGACCGGTGTCGGCGTGCCGCTGGTGCCGGTCGGCCCGCCGATGGGCTCGATGGTGCGGCCCTCGTCCGCTGCGGAGGCGTCCCGGCGCGTGTCCGAACTGGCCGCGCTGTACGACACCATCGCGGCGGCGGCCGAGGGATACGACGCGCTCCTGGCGACCGGGCTGGCGCATTTCGCCTCGCGGTCGGTGGCGGAGAAGCTGGACATCCCCTACGTGTACGCGACCTTCTGCTCGTTCCTGCTGCCGTCGCCGTACCATCCGCCGCCGCTGGTCCTGGCGGGAGAGTCGGTCCCGCCGGGGGTGACGGACAACCGGGTGCTGTGGGACCTGAACGCCCGGACCTTCAACGCGCTGCACGGCGAAGCGCTCAACACCCACCGGGCTTCGATCGGCCTGCCCCGGGTCGACGACGTGCGCGGTTTCATCTTCACCGACCGGCCATGGCTGGCGGCGGACCCGACCCTGGGCCCGTGGCGGCAGACCCCGGACCTCGACGTCGTCCACACCGGCGCGTGGATCCTGCCGGACGAACGGCCGCTCCCCGCCGGCTTGCTGGCGTTCCTGGACGCCGGCGAACCCCCGGTGTACGCCGGTTTCGGCAGCATGCGCGGCGTCTCGGAGGACACCGCCCGGGCGGCCATCGAGGCGATCCGCGCGCAGGGCCGCCGCGCGCTCGTCGGTCGCGGCTGGGCCGGCCTGGCCCTGATCGACGATCGGGACGACTGTTTCGCCGTCGGCGAGGTCAACCACCAGGCGCTGTTCGCCCGGGTGGCCGCCGTCGTCCATCACGGCGGCGCGGGAACGACGACGACGGCCGCCAGGGCCGGCGCTCCCCAGGTGGTTGTCCCCCAGGCGGGAGACCAGCTCTACTGGGCGGGCCGGGTGGCCGACCTGGGCATCGGCGCGGGCCACGACGGTCCCACTCCGACCACCGAGTCCCTGTCGGCCGCGCTCAGGACCGCCCTGGCCCCCGAGACCCGGGCCCGAGCGTCGGCCGTGGCCGCCGCGATCCGCACCGACGGCACGACGATGGCCGCGAAGCTACTGCTCGACGCGGCAAGCCGGAGAAAGGCTGCCCGCTGGAAGTAGAGATGGATACACGCGCATCAACGATCTCGAACCGGCCGAACACCTCGTCATCGGTGACGTGCGTCCTGCTCAGGTGTCGTCGGAGCGGATCGCGGCGGCCTGTTCCTGGATGACTTCGCGGAATCGCGTGAGCAGGGTGAGCAGGGCGCGGAGTTCGCTCTCGGTGGAGGATTCCTGGAGGGCCGCCGTCGCCGCGTAGAAGTGGTCGAACAGGTTGAACGCCTGGCTGGCGCCGGTGGGTGAGGCGTGCAGGAGGACGCGGCGACGGTCGGCCGGGTCGATCTCGCGGTGGGCGTACCCGCCGGACTCCAGGCGGGAGGCCATCGCGCTGATGGCGGCGGTGGTGACGCCCAGGGTGGCGGCGATCTGGCCGGGGCTCATGGGGCCGTACCGGACCAGGAGGTTCAGGCAGATGAGGTCGGTCTGGTTGATGCCCAGCCGGGTGGCGGCGGCGTTGCCGATCAGGTCGATGGCGGTGCCCAGGTCGAACAGCTCGTGGGTGAGCGAGAGCGCGAGGTCCTCGCCCTCGGATTGCTCGGCCACCACGATCCTCGCCTGTCAGTTACATGATCTTGGCAACTCTACCACCGGCGGCGTCCTTCACCCGGCCGTCCGGGTCATCAGGTACGCGGCGACCCCCGGAATCATCCGCCACCGCCCGGGCGTCTCGGTGCCCGCGATCCGCTCGATGGCGAACTCACCGCCGAAACGCCGCACCACCTCCCCGGGCGCCATCGGGCCGAGGCCGATCCGCCGTTCGAACCAGCGCGGCGGCCACTCGAAGGCCCAGAGCAGGAACCGCGTGCCGGCCCGCGTCAGCGGCAGGACGTTGGCGACGTATCTGGCCCGGTTGTCCTGCGACAGATCGTCGAGGGTGCCGTAGTCGACGAGTAGATCGAACTCCCCGTACCGGTTCCGCAGGCCGGTGAGGTCGTCCTCCACGAACCGCACGGCGACCCCGGCGGCTGCCGCGGCCCGCCTGGCCTTGGCCAGCGCCGCGGGCGCGAAGTCGACGCCCGTGACGTCGAAGCCGTGCCGCGCGAGGTAGATGGCGTTGGCGCCGGTCCCGCAGCCGAGATCGAGGGCCCGGCACGGCAGCAGCCGCCCGCCGGACACGAGTTCGACCAGTTCCTGCCGCGGCCCCATCTCCCACGGCATCCTGGCCAGCCGATAGCCCATGTTGTACCAGGTCCGAGCGTTCATGAACGCCATAGAATACTCAAATGAGTTGATTGTCAATCCGTTTAAGTACCTGTGCGCGACAATCGGGGAACGGTTCGTGTGATTTGGCTTACCTTCTGACCGATCGGACAGATCCTGTCCGATCGGTCAGCTAGGTTGGGCGTCATGACCTCGATGCGCGCGGAGATCCTGGAGTCGGCGGCCCGCCTGTTCGCCGCCCACGGCTTCCGCGGCACGTCCCTCCAGGACATCGCGTCCGACGTGGGCTGCTCCAAGGCGTCCCTGCTCTACCACTTCACCAACAAGGACGCGATCCTGAGCGAGCTGTTCGCGCCGGTCGGGCGGGACCTGGAAACCATCCAGGAGAAGCTCGCCCCCCTCGAAGGCGAGCAGGCCGCGCGGGAGGCCGTCGAAGGGCTGGTGGAGCTCGCGCTGCGGTTCCGCCGCCAGGTCAAGATCCTGATCGTGGACGTCGACGACCTGCTCGGCCACCCCGAACTGCCCGACGTCGACCACGCCACCGAGAGCCTGGTGGACGCCCTGGTCGGCCGCGCCCCGGGGCAGGAGTGCCGGGTCGCGGGCTGGATGGCCCTGGTCGGCATCTTCCTCAGCTGCGCCCGCGGCGTCGACGTCCCCGACGAGGTCATGCGTGTGGAACTGACCCGGGGCGCGCTGCGCACCCTCGGCCGCCCGACCGACTGATCACCTCACAGATCACCTCACAGGGAGAGACCCCCAACTCATGGCGACCCTGCTGTACCGGCTCGGCCGGTTCTCCTTCCGCAACCGGGGGCGAGTCGCCGCCGTCTGGTTGCTGCTGCTCGCGCTCATGGGCGTGGCCGCCGCCCTGTTCCACGGCCCGTCCAGCGACAAGTTCTCCATGCCGGGAACCGAGTCCCAGCGTGCCCTCGACTCGCTCGCACGGGAGTTCCCGCAGGCCAGCGGCGCCGTCGGCACCATCGTGATCGCCGCCCCCGAAGGCGGCAAGCTGGACCCGGCGGCCGTCGCCCCGGTGGTGCGGGAGGCCGCCGCCGTACCGGGCGTGCTGGCCGCGATCGACCCCTTCCAGGCCCGCGCCCTCTCCCCCGACGGCCGGTACGCGCTGGTCCAGGTCCAGTTCAAGGACAACGTCGACCACATCACCGACGCCCAGCGGGAGGCGTACCTGAAGGCGGGGGCCTCCGCCACCGGCATCCAGGTGGAGCACGGCGGCGAGGTGCTGCGGGCCGCGCCCGAGGTCGGCGGCTCCGAGGCGATCGGCGTGCTGATCGCCGCGATCGTCCTGATCGTCACCTTCGGGTCGCTGGTCGCGGCCGGTATGACGCTGCTCAACGCGCTGGTCGGCGTCGGGGTCGGCATGGCCGGCCTGTACGCCCTCAGCGGCGTCGCCGAACTCACCTCCGTGACCCCCGTGCTCGCGCTGATGCTGGGCCTGGCCGTCGGCATCGACTACTCGCTGTTCATCACCTCGCGCTACCGCCAGTTCCTGGCCGAAGGGCTGGAGCCGGAGGAGGCCGCCGGCCGGGCCACCGGCACCGCCGGATCCGCCGTCGTGTTCGCCGGCGCGACCGTGGTGATCGCGCTGGCCGGCCTGTTCGTCGCCGGCATCCCGTTCCTGACCGTCATGGGCCTGGCCGCCGCCGGGACCGTCGCCGTCGCGGTGCTCGTCGCGCTGACGCTGCTGCCGGCGATCCTCGCGTACGCCGGGCCGCGCGTCCTGCCCCGCAAGCAGCGCGACGGCCAGGTCATCGCCACGGAGGGCTTCGGCTACACGTGGGGACGGCTGGTCAGCCGCCTGCGGGTGCCGATCCTGCTGGTCGGCATCGCCGGCCTCGGCGTACTGGCGCTGCCCGCCCAGGATCTGCGGCTGGCGCTGCCCGACGCGGGCACGGCCGCGCCCGGCACCCCGGCGCGCGCCGCCTACGACCTCACCAGCGAGGGCTTCGGCGAGGGCTTCAACGCGCGGCTGATCGCCGTCGTCTCGGCCGAGGACGCCGCCGCCGTGACCGCCGCCGCCGGTCAGGCGGCCGCGCTGATCCAGCAGGTGCCGGGCGTGCTGGCGGTCGCGCCGCCGCAGCCCAACGCGACCGGCACGACCGCGCTGCTGGCGATCATCCCCAAGGAGGGCCCGACCGCCGCCTCCACCGAGGAGGCCGTGCACGCCATCCGGGGCAAGGTCGCCACGGTCGCGGGCGCGGAGATCTCCGTCACCGGCGCGACCGCCGTCGGCATCGACGTGTCGGACAAGTTGGGCGAGGCCATGCCCGTCTACCTGCTGCTCGTCGTCGGCCTCTCGGTCCTGCTGCTGATGCTGGTCTTCCGGTCGATCCTGGTGCCGGTGAAGGCGGCGCTCGGCTTCCTGCTGACCATCGGGTCGACGTTCGGCATCACCGTGGCGATCTTCCAGGAGGGGACCCTGGCCGGGCTGTTCGGCGTCGAGGTGCCGGGCCCGCTGGTCAGCTTCCTGCCGATCCTGCTCATCGGCATCCTGTTCGGCCTGGCCATGGACTACGAGGTGTTCCTGGTCTCGCGCATGCGCGAGGACTTCGTGCACGGCGACACCGCCCGGCAGGCCACGATCAACGGCATGGGCCACAACGCCCGCGTGGTCACCGCCGCCGCGCTCATCATGACCTCGGTGTTCGGCGGCTTCGTCTTCATGGACGACCCGATCATCAAGTCGATGGGCTTCGCGCTGGCGCTCGGCGTGCTGATCGACGCGTTCGTGGTGCGCATGACGCTGGTCCCGGCCGTGATGGCGATGCTCGGCAGGGCGGCCTGGTGGTTGCCGAAGGTCCTGGACCGGGTGCTGCCCGACCTCGACGTGGAGGGCGAGCGGCTCAGCCACCACCTGGCCGCGTCCGCGGAACGCGTGCCCGAGCGCATCGGCTGACCGGTCACAGGTTGTTCCTGGCAAGGCCCGCGGGTGTGTCGCGGGCGCCGCTCACGGCCCCGTCCGGTACGGCCTCGCGCAGCGCCCGCAACTCCGCCTCGGTGAGCTCGATCTCCACGGCCGCCGCGTTCTCCTCCAGGTACCGGCGGCGCTTGGTGCCGGGGATGGGCACCGCGCCCTGCGCGGCCACCCACGCCAGGGAGATCTGGGACGGGGTCGCGCCGCGGGTCTCCGCGATCTCGCGGACGCCGTCCACCAGCGGCGCGTTGGCCTCGATGTTCTCCGGCGTGAACCAGGGCAGCGTCCTGCGGGCGTCGTCCCGGTCCAGGTCGTCGAGGCTGCGGATGGCGCCGGTGAGGAGGCCGCGGCCGATGGGCGAGAAGGCGACCAGGCCGATCCCGAGCTCGTCGAGCGTCCGCTTGACCCCGTTGAACAGGTGATCCTGCGCGAAGAGCGACAGCTCCGACTGGACCGCCGTGATCGGGTGGACCGTGTGGGCGCGGCGGATGGTCTCGGGACCCGCCTCGGAGAGGCCGAGGTAGCGGACCTTGCCCGCCGCGACCTGCTCGGCCATGGCGCCGACGGTCTCCTCGATCGGCACGGCCGGATCCACCCGGTGCAGGTAGTAGAGGTCGATCGTGTCCACCCCTAGGTGGCGCAGCGACCGCTCCACGGCCCGGCGCACGTGGGCGGGGCTGCCGTCCATCACCGCGCCGTTGTCGAAGTCGAGCGCGAACTTCGTGGCGATGGTGATCTCGTCCCGCCGCCTGCCCAGCGCCCGGGCGATCAGCTTCTCGTTCTCGTACGGGCCGTAGGCCTCGGCGGTGTCGATGTGGGTGATGCCGAGGTCGACGGCCCGGTTGAGGGTGGCGACGGCCTCGGTCTCGTCGCGGGCTCCGTAGAAGGCGCTCATGCCCATGGCGCCGAAGCCCTGCGGGGACACCCGGAGCCCTTGGCCTCCGAGACTGATGTCCTTCATATCCAGAAATCTCTCTCTAAGTGCTTGATTGAATGCGCAAAGTAGTCATGCCGGGCGTCGGCAAGCCGGAGTGGTGACGTGCCGGGTGGTTTATCCCCGACGGTCGTCGGGCTCGCCGGCGACCGCCCGGTACGCGGCGATCTTCTTGTCGATGGCCTGGAGATGCCGCTGCGTGCGCAGGACCTCTTCGACCACCCGGTCCCGATGCCGGGTCAGCACCTCCAGGCGCTCGGCCTCCGTACCGGTACGCCGGCACAGGTCGGCCATGACGCGCATGTCGGCGATCGACATCCCCGTCTCCCGCAGCATGACCAGCCCGGCGATCCAGGCCAGATCGCCCTTGCCGTAGCGCCGGTGCCCGCCTCCGTCCCGCGGAGCCGGGTCCAGCAGCAGCCCTTCGCGCTCGTAGTAGCGAAGGGCTTCGACGCCGACTCCGGTCGCCCTGGCCGCCTCACTGATCGACAGGCCGGCGTCCGGGACCTCCACGCCGACGTCGGGAAGAAGTACCTTGCGCATGCCTACGACTGTGCCACCTGTAGCGCACTACAGGGCAAATGGATCAAACAGGACAAACCGGGCGACCGGTTTCAGGGGGTCGTGAGGATCACCAGCCGCTGGGTCGCCCGGGTCATCGCGACATAACGATCGACCGCCCCCTCGACCCCCTCCCCGTACGCCTCCGGGTCCACGAGCACGACCAGGTCGAACTCCAGACCCTTCGACAGCTCCGGGGTCAGCGACTGCACACGGGACGTCGCCGGGAACGCCGGATCGCCGATGACGCAGGCGACCCCGTCGGCGTGCCCGGCCAGCCACCCGTCCAGGATCGAGCCCAGCTCCGAGGCCGAGCCGTACGCGACGGGGACGCCGCCGGTCCGGATCGAGGTCGGCACGTTCGCGTCGGGGAGCACGGCGCGGATGACGGGCTCGGCCGCCGCCATGACCTCCTCCGGCGTCCGGTAGTTGATGCTGAGGGAGGCCAGGGTGATCCGGTCGAGGCCGATCCGCTCCAGCCGCTCCCGCCACGACTCGGTGAACCCGTGCCTGGCCTGGGCCCGGTCCCCGACGATGGTGAAGCTCCGGGACGGGCAGCGCAGCAGCAGCATCTGCCACTCCGCGTCGGTGAGCTCCTGGGCCTCGTCCACGACGATGTGCGCGAACGGGCCGGCCAGCAGGTCCGGGGCGACGCCGGGCAGGGCGGTCTCGTCGACCAGGGCGTCCCGCAGGTCCTGCCCGTGCAGCATCGTCACCAGGCCCTCACCGTCGTCGTCGGCCGCGAGCAGATCGTCGACCACCCGCGCCATGCGCTCCCGCTCGGCGGTCACGGCGGCCTCCTCCCGGCGCCTGCGGCGGGAGGCCTCCGGGTCTCCGAGCCGCTGCCGGGCCGCGTCCAGAAGCGGCAGATCCGACACCGTCCACGCCTGGGCGTCCTCGCGCTGCAACGCCCGAACCTCCTCGCGGCCGAGCCAGGGCGCGCACAACCGCAGGTAGGCGGGCACCGACCACAGATCGCCGACCAGGTCGGCCGCCTCGATCAGCGGCCACGCCCGGTTGAGGGCCGTCAGCAGCTCCCGGTCCCGCAGCAGCGCCCTGCGCAGCAGAGCCGGCGGCACGTCCTCGTCGTGCTTGTCCGCCAGGATCGTGAGCAGTTCCTCCAGGATCTGGTCCCGCGCCTCGTTGTGCGGGGTGCCGGGCTCCGGCGCCTCGAACGCCTGCGCCCAGTCCTCGGCGCTCAGCCAGACGTCCGCCCACGGGGTCGTCACCTTCATCCCCGTGGCCGGCGGGTTCTCGTAGAACCGGACCGCCTTCTCGATCCCCTTCACCAGATCCGCGGACGACTTCAGCCCGGCCACCCGCGGGTCCGCCTCGACCGTCGCCGCCGCTCCCTCGGCGACGAGGTCCCGCAGCGTGCACGTCCGCACCCCCTCCTCGCCGAGGCTCGGCAACACGTCCGCGACGTACGCCAGGTACGGCTGGTGCGGCCCGACGAACAGCACACCGCCCCGGCGGTGACCGAGCCGCGGGTCGGAGTAGAGCAGGTAGGCGGAGCGGTGCAGCGCCACGACGGTCTTCCCGGTGCCCGGCCCGCCGTCGACGACGAGAGCGCCGCGCGAACCCGCGCGGATGATCGCGTCCTGGTCGGCCTGGATGGTGCCGAGCACGTCCCGCATCCTGCCCGACCGGTTGCCGCCCAGGCTGGCGATGAACGCGGACTGGTCGTCCAGCGCGGCGTGACCGTCGAACCCGTCCGGGGTGAACACCTCGTCCCAGTAGTCGCTGATGCTGCCCCGGGTCCAGCGGTACCTGCGGCGGCTGGCCAGGCCCATCGGGTTGGCGTGGGTGGCGCCGAAGAACGGCTCGGCCGCCGGGGAACGCCAGTCGAGCAGCAGCCGGCGTCCCGCGCTGTCGGTGAGGCCGAGCCGTCCGACGTACACGGGCCCGGAGCCGTCCGCGCCGACCATGTGCCCGAGGCACAGGTCCAGGCCGAAACGGCGCAGGGCGCGCAGGCGGGCGGTCAGCCGGTGGATCTCCAGGTCCCGGTCCAGCGCCCTGCGGCCCGCGCCGCCGGGCGCCCTGCGCTCGGCGTCCAGGCGTTCGGACAGCTCGGCGATCGACTGCTCCAGGGTTTCCGCGATGGCCGCGAAATGCCGCTCATCAGCGGCGATCAGTTTCGGGTCGGCCTTGGCGGCGAGATTGCCGGGAAGGTCGAACGCGCTCACGGCAACCACACCTTGTTGAACTTGATGTTGAACTTGATGGCCATACGCCGACGACGACACACGCACGTCGAACCCCCCGTTTCCGCAGCTTCTGGCTTCGGCCGCTGATTCTGCGGCACGAGGGGGGTCTTGCCGCAAGCCCCGGGGTGCGCTATAGGTTAGAAGTGGAGAGGAGCGGGTTCGCCCCCTCTCCCTTCAGCTTCCTGGCGAATAGTCCGCGCTGGACGGACAATCGGCCCACCCACACCGTCCGACATTTCGCATTGCGCCCGCGGCGGATAGTCCGCGGATGGACGGACAAGCCGGACCTCACATCGTCCGATATCTCGCAGCGAGTCTGACATAGGCGGCGGCGTTTTCCCGGATGGATTCCCGTTCCTTCTCGGTGACCTCGCGGACGATTCGGGCGGGCACGCCCGCGACCAGGCATCCCGGCGGCACCTCGAACCCTTCGCGGACGACCGCGCCGGCGGCGACGATCGCCCCGGATCCGACGCGGGAGTCGTTCAGCAGGATGGCACCCATGCCGACGAGCACGTCGTCGCCCACGACCGCCCGGTGCACCGTGGCCCGGTGGCCGACGCTGACACCCGTGCCGATGCGGGTCTCCTCGTGCACGACCGCCAGGTCCTGGATGTTGCTGCGCGCCCCGAGAACGATCGCGCCGGTGTCGCCGCGGAGCACGGCGTTGAACCAGACGCTCGCCTCCTCCTCCACCCGCACCTCGCCGACCAGCACCGCGCCGGCGGCGACGTACGCCGTCCCGGCCACGGACGGGGACATGCCGTCCAAACGGACCTCCATCTATTTGATGGCCATGGCGTTGGGCGGGGAGCCGACCCCGCCCACGATGTTCAGCGGCTTGCACGTCAGGAAGAAGTCGTAACGGCCGTCGTCCGCGCAGTCGGCGGCGAGCTCACCGAGCCGCCACAGCTCGCCCATGGCCATGCCGAGCAGCGCGATCAACGGCCGGTGCAGCATGCCGCTGTGGTCCACCCCCCGCTCGGGCGGACGCTCCCCCGGCACCCGGAAGTCCGACTCGATCACGGGGTCGGCCTCGACGGCGGGCGTGTCGCTCGCGACCAGCGCGATCTCCCGGTCCCAGAGCCAGCGCAGGATCTCCTCCCGCTGCGCCAGCCCCGGCGACCTGTTGCGCCGGTTGAACTCCACCCGCTCCTCCCGCGACTTGGCCACGTAGTTCTCCGCCCACCCGGTACGCAGGAGCAGCATGTCCCCGCCCTTCCACCGCACCCCCTGGTACGCGACGACCGCCTCCAGCGTGGCCACGTCCAGCACCACGGTCGTCTCGCAGTCGTACGCGCGCCCTTCCGCCGCGAAGAAACGCGGCACGTCCAGCAGCACGCCCCGGCCCGCGATCCCGGACTCCGCCCAGTTGTGGATGCCCAGCCGCGCCGACTCCCCGGTGTTGTCGGCCGACGAGAGCCCGTTGTAGAAGCCGTGTACGGGGTGGCCGATGTGGCGGAGCGCGTCCAGCTGGGACGTCGACTGGAGGTAGAACGAGTCGAGCCAGTCGTCGCGGTGGAACTCGTTGTTGGCGAACACGTGGTGCTCGGTGGCGGGACGCGTACCGGTCGGGTAGGGGTCGAATGCGTTGACCGGGTAGTCGAGGGTGAAGCGGCGGCCGCCGCGGACGAGCCTCGCGGCGTTCGCGACCCGTTCCGGCGTCAGCAGGTTGATCGTTCCCAGCTCGTCGCCGCGGCCGAAGAACTCCCAGCTCGACCGGGGCGGATGGGCGGAGGCGAGCTCGTCATACGTCGGCATCGGGTGGCCCTTCTGTGGGGCCGCCGAGCTCCTCGCTCAGCGCGGCGGCGGTGGCCGAGAGCTGTTCGAGCGCGGGCGGCAGGTCGGTGAGGTCGGCGCCGAGGATGGCCACGGTCGCGCACAGCCCCTTCTCGTCGAAGACCGGCGCGGCGACCGCGCACGCCCCGCCCTCGTGCCGGACCAGGCTGAACCCCCGCCGCCGCGCGGAGGCCACCTCCGACTCCAGGCGGGCCCGCTCGGCGGGCGACAGCCCGGCCGCCATGAGCTCCAGCGTCGCCGCGTCGGCGTAGGCGAGGAGCACGTGGGTCTGGGCCGCGGTCGTGTCCAGCCGGGTGCCGGGGTGCACGGTCACCACGACCGCCCGGCTCCGGTCCTCCTCGACGAGGGCGACCACGGGACCCTGGAGGCCGCGGATGCTGAGCACCGCCGTCATCCGGGCTTCGGCGCTCAGCTTCCGCAGGTGGGGCCCGGCGATGTCGACGACCCGCCGGCGCCCCAGGGCGAGCGTCCCGAGCTCCACCATGAGCCCGCCGAGCGTGAACGTCCCCCGGCGGGCACCCCGTTCGAGGATGCCCGCGGCGACCATCGACGCGCAGTAGCGGTAGGCCGTGGTGCGGTTCAGACCGGTGCGCTCGGCGACGTCCGCCGCCGTGAGCTCCAGGACCCTGGGCTCGAAGAGCGCACAGATCTGTCCGACGCGGGCGACCGCCCTGATGTCGGCGTTCAAGGCTTCGTGCGGGTCAAAGTTCGCCATCCCAGGATCGTAGTTTGAACAGCGTGGTCAGCCGGCGAGCCAGTTGGTGAGCTTGGTGGTGACCTCGTTGAAGTTGGCGGCGTACCAGTCGACGTCCTGAAGGACGGTCTTGCCGGTGTTGGCCGGGCCGTAGACCTGGACCTTCGTCGCGTTCTCCGACAGGTTCGGCTTGGCGGCCAGGTTCACGGGCGCGGTGCCGAGCACCTCGGAGATGCCGGCGACCGCCTGCGGGGCGACCACGGTGGCCATGAACTGCTGGGCGGCCTTCACCTTCGGCGACCCCTTCGGGACGGCGAAGGCGTTGATGGAGGCGACCGTCGTGTCCCAGACGACCGTGATGGCGGTGCCGTCGTTCATCAGGGGCACCAGGCGGGAGTCGGCGAGGAAGAACATGTCGACCTGCTTGGCGCCGACGGCCTGCTGGAGCGCGCCGACGTTGGGGGCGAACGTGGTCACGTCGCGGATCGTGTCGAGCTTCTTCAGCGCCCGGTCGGCGTCGAGCGGGTAGAGGGCGTCCGGCGCGACGCCGTCGGCGAGCAGCGGGTACTCCAGGATGCCGTTCTGCAGGTTGGTGAGGATGCCCCGCTGGCCGGGGAACTTCTGCACGTCGAAGAAGTCCGCGACCGTCTTGGGCGCCTTTGCCGGGTCGGGGAACGCCTCCGTGCGGTACGCGAACGGCGAGGCGTTGATGAAGTTGCCGATGTAGCACTTGCCGATCGTGCCCTTGACCAGGTCCTTGGGGTCCACGCCCGAGAAGTCGAGCGGTTCGAAGAGCGTCCCGCAGTTCTGGGTGGCGGCGGCGGGCGCCACCGCGACCACGTCCCAGACCACGGAACCGCTCTCGACCTGGGCCTTCACCTGGGCGACGTCGGGCGGGGAGGTGTTGACGAACGTGATGTTGGGGTGCGCGGCGGTGTAGGGCTTCTGGTAGTTGTCGATCATGGCTTGCTGGCCGACGCCGCCGTACCCGACGAACGTCAGCGCGACGTTCCCGTCGGGGTCGGCGGGGGTGGTTTCGCCGCCGCAGGCGGCCAGCGTGGCGAGGAGGGCGAGCGTACTGAGAGTCGCGCCGACGCGAACGGTTCGGGAGACCATTCGTCACTTCCTTCGATCGTGATTGTTCAAAATATGGAGTTGTACTTCATCCCCCGAACACTCGTGAGGCCGTGCGAGGCCACGGACCGGCGGCGGACCGGCGGCGGACCGGGTCAGGCCGCGACGAGGCGTTGCCGGTCGACGCGCCACCAGGCGGTCACGGACTGGCCGGCGCCGAGGTCGCTCTCCAGGGCGTCCAGCCGGGCGCGCCCCGCCACCCCGCCCCGCCCGAGGGCGAGTACGGCCGTGCGGTAGGCGCCCATGTACTCGACGTCGCGGATGGTCGCGCTCACCGCGTTCGCCCCGGACGGCACCGCGCTCCGGTCGGCCGCGATGCGCACGTCCTCCGGCCGCACCACCAGCGCGGCCCGCGAACCGGCGACCACCCGGGCCGAGACCGTGGCCGGATCGACCGCCCACACCTCGTCCTCCCAGGCGGCGCCCGCGCCGTCCCCGTACGGCAGCTCGAAAACGGTGGAATCCCCCAGGAACCGGGCGGTGAAGAGCGTCTCGGGGGTCTGGTAGAGCGCCTCCGGCGTCCCGACCTGCTCGATGCGCCCGTCGTTGAAGAGCGCGATCCGGTCGGACAGGTTCATCGCCTCCTCCTGGTCGTGGGTGACGAACACGAACGTCGACCCCACCTCGCGGTGGATCCGGCGGATCTCCAGCTGCAACGTGGACCGCAGGTTGCGGTCCAGCGCCCCGAGCGGCTCGTCCAGGAGCAGCGCGCTGGGGTCGAAGACGATGGCGCGCGCCAGCGCCACCCGCTGCTGCTGCCCGCCCGACAGCTGGGCGGGATAGGTGCCGTCCCGTCCCGTCAGCTGCACCAGTTCGAGCACCTCGGAGACCCTGCGCGCGATCTCGGGCTTGGGCAGCCTCCGCTCCCGCAGGGGGTAGGCGACGTTCTGCGCGACCGTCAGGTGGGGGAAGAGCGCGTAGTTCTGGAAGAGCATGCCCAGGTTCCGCTTGTGCGGCGGCAGGCGGCTCACGTCGGCCCCGTTGAACGCGATCGACCCGGCCGTCAGCGTCTCGAAGCCCGCGATGAGGTTGAGCGTCGTGGTCTTGCCCGAACCGCTCGGCCCGAGCAGCGTCATGAACTCGCCCGGCTCGATCGTGAGCGACACCCCGGCCACGGCCGGGCTGGCCAGCCCGTAGTCCTTCGTGACGCCGGTGAGGCGGATCTGCGTCCCGGCTCGCCGGGGCACGGCCACAGGCCCAGGCGCGGTGGCGGACGCTGCGGGGGACGCTGTGGGGGACGCGGTGGGGAACTTGGTGGCGGACATGTGAGCTCCCATCAGGACTTTCTCCGGCGGCCCACGAACTGCAGGACCAGGCACACGGCCGTGACCGCGGTGACCACGAGGCTGGACGACGCGGCGATGGTGGGGTCGATCTCGACGGTGACGCTGTTGTACATCTGCACCGGCAGCGTCTGGAAACCCGGCGCCCGCAGGAACAGCGCGATCACCACCTCGTCGAACGAGGTCACGAAGGCGAAGATCGCTCCGGTGAGGATGCCCCGGCTGATCAGCGGCATCGTCACCCGCAGGAACGTACGGAACGGGGGCGCGCCCAGCGACGCGGAGGCGCGCAGCAGCCTCGGGTCGAACCCGCCCAGCGCGCTCGTCACCGACACCAGCACGAACGGCACGCCGATCGCGGCGTGCGCCAGCACGTAGCCGGTGACCGTCCCGACCAGGTGCCACTTGAGGAAGGAGATGTAGACCGCGACCGCGAGAACGATCGCCGGCGTCACGATCGACACCATCAGCAGCGTCCGCGCGAACCGCGCCATCCGCCCGGTCAGCCGGTGGAGGCCGAGGGCGGCGGCCGTCCCTGCCACGGTCGCCAGCAGCGCCGCCAGCAAGGCCACCAGCACCGAGTTGCGCAGCGAGGTGAGCCAGACCTGGTTGGTGAAGAAGTTCTCGTACAGCTTCAGCGAGAAACCCCGCGGCGGGAACTGGAACGTGGAGGCGGTGCTGAAGCTCATCGGGATGACGAACAGGGTGGGCAGGATGAAGTACAGGCCGACCACGGCGACGAAGATCTTCTGCCACCAGGGGACGGGGTCCACCCCGCGGTCGCGGCGCAGGGAGCGGCGCGGGGCTCTCATGTGCGGTCCTTCACCGGAGCGGCGGCGACCACGCCGATCGCCGAGATCGTTCCCCCGAAACGGTTCGCCCAGGCCACCAGCACGAGGGTGACCACGAGCACGAGCATGCCCAGGGCGCCGGCCCCGGCGAAGTCCAGCAGCTGCGTCGTCCGCTGGCCGAGCAGCTGGGCGACCAGCGACTCCTTCGGCGAGCCGAGCAGTGCCGGCGTGACGTAGAAGCCCAGGCTCAGCGTGAAGACGAGGATCAGCCCGGCCACGACGCCGCCGCGCGACAGCGGCCAGTAGATCTTCCAGAAGGCCACCAGCGGGTGCGAGCCCAGCCCGCGGGCGGCCAGGAGCAGGCGGCGGTCGATGCCGCTGAGCGCGCTGAACAGCGGCAGCACCATGAACGGCAGCAGCACCTGGCTCATCGCGACGGTCACGCCGGCCACCGACCCGTACAGCACGACGTCCAGGCCGAACAGCCGGAAGAACGAGTGCACGGGACCCTCACGCTGGAGGATGACGATCCAGGCGAAGTTGCGGGCCATGACCGAGGTCCAGAACGGGATCAGCACGATCACCAGCAGCACGCCGCGCATGCGCGGCCCCACCCTGGTCATCACGTACGCGTACGGGTACCCCAAGGCGAAGGCGATCACGGTCACGACGGCCGCCGTCACGGCCGTACGGGCGAGCACGCGTAACGTCACCCCGTCGGTGAACAGCCGCGCGTAGTGGTCCAGCGTCCAGTCGCCCTGCCCGACGCTGCGGAACAGGCTCTGCCCCAGCGGCAGCAGCAGGATCGCGGCGAGCAGCGCGAGCGCCGGCACCAGCAGCAGCCACCGCGGGCTGGGACCGCGCCACCGCGCGGGATCTGGCGTGTTCACATCTGTCCTCGCAGCTCATCTCGCGATCATGGAACTGAGCGTCTGGGCCGCCTGTTCGAGCGCCGCCACCCGCTCGGCCGAACGGTCCGGGCCGAGCATCGCGGTCGTGCCGAGCATGGCCATCGCCGCCTGCACCTCGTGCGTCGCGAAGACCGGCACCGCGGCCGACGCCAGCCCCTCCCGGCCGAGGTCGGCCCAGGCGAGCCGGTGCCGCCGCACCCCGGCCAGCGTGTCCCGCTCCCTGGCGGCCTCCGCCGGGGACAGCGCCGCGTGCGCGCGGGTCACCGCGGCCGGGTCGGAGGCGAACGCCAGCAGCACCCGCGTCTGGGCCGCCTTCAGTTCGAGCACCGTGCCGACGCGCACGGTCAGGATGATGGTGCCCTGGCCGGCCTCCTCGACCAGCGTCACCACCGCCCCCGTACGCCCCAGGAAGCTCAGCACCGTGGTCAGGCCCGTGCTGTCGGACAGCTGCCGCATGATCGCGGGCGCGAAGGTGAGGATCTGCTGGCGCACCGACACCAGCGACGACAGCTGGTCCAGCAGCGGCCCCGGCCCGAACGACGGGCTCAGGAAGCCGGCACGCTGCAACGACTGCAGGTACCGCCGGGCGGTGGTGCGGTTGAGGCCGAGCCGCTCGGCCACGAACGCCGCCGTGAGCACGGGCGTGTCCTGGTTCAGCAGCGCGAGCACGTTGGCGGCGCGATCGATGGACTGGATGGGGGCCAGGTCGGCGGCGACGGCGGCCGGGTGACGGCCGTTGGACTCGACGCTCATCTCCACCTCCTCACCGGGGGCTCACCGGGGGCTCACCGGGGCCCGCTGAGTGCTGTCAGTAGAGCAGTCGAATGTTCATATTGCAACCCATCGATTCGCAATGTGAACAGTGAGCCTCCTGTCACCGTGTTTCCCCGCAGAACAGCGGCTAGACACCTTCAATCTTCGTCCGTATGGTGAACGGCGAAACCGCATTCTGAACATAAGGAGGTTCTCGGATGTCGATCGCCGAGGAGGCCCGCACCCCCACCCCCGGACTGCTCAAGGTCCTGGACGGGACCGTAGACCTCCACTGCCACTCCGGCCCGAGCCCCTTCCCCCGCCGCTTCGACCACGTCGAAGCCTCATACGACGGCGCCCGCATCAACATGCGGGCCATCCTCTGCAAATCCCACCACCACAACACCGTCATGGACCTGCTCGCCATGCGCACCCCGCTGGCCGACGCCCCCACCCCCATGTACGGCGGCGTCGCCCTCAACTCCGAAGTCGGCGGCGTCAACCCCTCCGCCGTCGCCGTCGCCATCACCATGGGCGGCCGCTGCGTCTGGGGACCCACCGTCTCCGCCGCCCAGCACAGGCGCGCCCACAGCCACGACGACGGCTTCCCCAGCGCGACCGGCGACCTCCACGAAAAAGAAGTCTCGATCTTCGACGAGACCGGCGACATCTCCGCCGACACCCACCTCGTCACCCGCCTCGTCGCCGAAGCCGGAATCCTCCTCACCGGCGGCCACCTCGACGGCGAATCCATGAAGGCCTTCTTCAGGACCGCCCGCGACAACGGCGTACGGCGCATGCTCCTGCACCACCCCGACTTCATCGTCAACGCCTCCGAGACCGACATCGAGGAGATGCTCACCTACGGCGCGTTCGTCGAACACGAACTGTCCATGTACCACCCCAAGGTGCCCGCCCCCGCCTGGCCCATCGAACGCCTCGTGGACTGGATCGAGAAGATCGGCCCCGAACGGACCGTCATCAACTCCGACCTCGGCCAGCAGGGCAACCCGCTCCCCGTCGACGCCTACCTCCTGATCGTCCAGCAGCTCCTCGACCACGGCGTCCCCGAGGCCGACATCCGCCAGATGATCTGCCGCAACACCGCCTACCTGCTCGGCCTGGAAGAGACGAACTGATGCGCACGGCGGAGAAGGTCATCATCACCACGGCCGTCACCGGCTCCGTCAACATCCCCTCGCAGAGCCCCCACCTGCCCCTGACCCCCGGCGAAATCGTCGCCGACGCCCTCGCCGCCATCGAGGCCGGATCCGCCGTCGTCCACCTGCACGCCCGCCACCCGGACGGCCGGCCCGCCTTCGAACCCGAGATCTTCCAACAGATCATCCCCCGCATCACCGAACGCACCGACGCCGTCGTCAACATCACCACCGGCGGCTCCTCGGCCATGACCATGGACCAGCGGCTGGCCGCCGCCACCCGCTTCCAGCCCGAACTCGCCAGCATGAACATGGGCTCGATGAACTTCGTCTACTCCGGCATCGCCGACCGGATCACCGACTGGAAACACGCGTGGGAGAAACCGTACGTCCTCAACACCTACGCGCAGCCGTTCGTCAACACCTTCGACCGGATCGAGCACACCCTCACAACCCTCGGCGCCAACGGCACCCGCTTCGAATACGAGTGCTACGACATCGGCCACCTCTACACCCTCGCCCACTTCGCCGACAAAGGCCTGGCCCCACCCCCACTGCTCATCCAGGGCGTCTTCGGCATCCTCGGCGGCATCGGCGCCGACCACGAGAACCTCGACCACATGGTCCGCATCGCCGACAAACTCTTCGGCGACGACTACACCTTCTCCGCCTTCGCCGCCGGACGCGACCAGATGGCGTTCTGCACCCACAGCGCCCGGCTCGGCGGCCACGTACGCGTCGGACTGGAGGACAGCCTCTGGATCGGCAAAGGCCGGCTGGCCGAAAACAGCGCCCAGCAGGTCCGCAAGATCCGCGACGTCATCGAAGACCTCGGCAAACAGATCGCCACCCCGGCGGACGCCCGCGCCATGCTCGCGCTGCGGGGCAACACAGACGGGAGCACACCCGCATGACCATGTACGCGGCGGACGACATCCGCTCACGGCTGACCCCCGCCACCCCCACCCGGACCGTGGACGCCGCCACCCCCATCAGGCCCGCCCAATGGATCGAATTCCACGAACAGCCCCCGTACGAGGCCGGCGCGAACGGAAGCACGACCTGGATCGCCTGCGCGGCCAACCTGGTGATCGCCTACACCGACGCCAAAGCCGGCGACGTCTTCCCCCGCACCGGCCAGCCGGACGAGTACGCCCTGCTCATGTACTCCGACAGCGCCCCCGTCACCGTGACCGGCGGCAGCCGTACCGAGTCCGTCGCCGAAGAAGCCTTCGTGGTCATCCCGCCGGGCGACAGCGAGATCCGCGCCGACGGCGACGGCGTCCTCATCCGCGTCTTCTCCGTCAACACCCGCGACCTGTGGGAGAGCGCCGCCAACGCCGACGCGTACACCGAACCCGACCCGCGCGTGACACCCCTCGACCCGTGGCCCGACCCCGTCGGCGGCTTCACCCTGCGCGTCTACCGCCTCGCGGACACCCCCATCGCCGAAGGACGGTTCGGCCGGATCTTCCGCACCACCACCCTCATGGTCAACTTCCTCGCGGAGGAACCGCACCCCCGCGACGCGCACCGACTCTCACCCCACCACCACGACGACTTCGAGCAGATCTCACTCGCCGTCAAAGGACGCTTCATGCACCACATCCGCTACCCGTGGGGCCCCGACTCCACCCTGTGGCGGCCCGACGAACGCCGCGAGATCGCCACACCCTCCATCTGCGTCATCCCCCCGCCCACCGTGCACACCACCCAGGGCGTCGGCCCCCACCAGCAGCTGATCGACATCTTCTCCCCGCCGCGCGCGGACTTCTCCGCCTCCGGCTGGGTGCTCAACGCCGCCGACTACCCCTCCAGATGAGCCTCTTCCGCACAGCCCTGGCCAGCCCGCCCGCCTTCGGGACCTGGATCAAGATCCCAGCAATGGAGATCATGGAACTGGTCGCACTCGCCGGATTCGACTTCGCCGTGATCGACCTCGAACACGCGCCGATCAACCTCGAAACCGCCTACCGGCTCATCGGCACAGCCCTCCACACCGGCGTCTCCCCCATCGTCCGCGTCCCCGGACTCGACGCCGGACTCATCCAACGCATCCTCGACGCCGGAGCCGAAGGCATCATGGTCCCCCACGTCGACACCCCCGACCAGGCCCGAACAGCCGTATCCGCCGCCCGCTTCCCCCCACTCGGCACCCGCGGAGTCGGCTCCACCAGCCGCGCCGGCGCCTGGGGCGCCCTCCCCCGCGCCGACTACCTCCAGTACGGCCGGCACGAGGTCGCCCTCATCGCCCAGATCGAAAGCGCCACCGCCGTACGGAACACCGGCGCCATCGCGAAAACCGAAGGAATCGACGCCCTCCTCATCGGCGCCGCCGACCTGTCCGTCAGCGAAGGCACCACCGAAACCGACCCCGCCATCACCCAACTCATCACCCACGCCGTCCGCCAAGCCCAGGACGCGGGCACCCCCGTCGGCAACGCGGGCGCCGCCACCACCGACGCCATACGCGCGGCCATCGCCACCGGCTACACCTTCACCCTGCTCAGCAACGACGCCAGCCTGTTCGGCGCCGCCGCCAGAACAGCCGTCGAAACAGCCAGAACCGTGACACACCGGAGACCCCATGCCTGACCCCACCCACCCGCCACTCGCCGGCAAAGTCATCCTCGTCGTCGGAGCCAGCGCGGGCATCGGAGCCGACGCCGCACGCGTCTTCGCCGCCGACGGGGCCAGCCTCATGCTCGTCGCCCGCACCGAAGGCCCCCTCGCCGCCATCGCCAAGGAACTCGACAACGCCGGCCACCACGTCGCGTACACGACCGGAGACGTCTCACACCCGGACGACGTCACCCACTTCGTCAACGCCACCGTCGAAACCTTCGGACACCTCGACGGAGCCTTCAACAACGCGGCGATCACCCAGGCCGGCCGCCTGGACCAGGTCCCCGAAACCGACTTCGACCAGATCATGGCCGTGAACGTCAAAGGCACCTGGCTGTGCATCCGGGAAGAGGCACGCGTCATGCTGGAACAGGGCCACGGCTCCATCGTCAACATGAGCAGCATCGGCGGCGTCAGAGGCAGCTCGGGCATGGGCGCCTACCAGGCCAGCAAACACGCCGTCATCGGCCTCACCCGCACCGCCGCCCACGACTTCGGCCCCCACGGCATCCGGGTCAACGTACTCGCGCCCGGACCCACCGAGACACCCATGCTCGACCAGACCCGGCTGGCCATCCCCGGCGGCGTGGAAGCCAGAATCGCCGCCACCCCGCTCCGCAAACCCGGCACCGGAGCAGAAGTCGGCTCGGTGGCGTCGTTCCTGCTCAGCGACCGGGCCAGCCACCTCAGCGGAGTCGTGCTACCGGTGGACGGAGGATTCGTTGCCTGACGCCGTCGCCACCCTGCGGCTCCCACCGCGGATGCACTTCGGCTACGGAGCCCGCGCCCAACTGCCCGAGGCCATCCACATCCACGGCCGCCGGGTGCTCGCCGTCCTCGACCCCTTCCTCCTGCGCTCCCCGCTCTACGGCGAGACGACCGACGCGCTCACCGCCGCCGGACTGGAGCTGCGGGTCTACTCCGACATCACCCCGGAACTGCCCGTCGACACCCTCGACGCGGCCGGGGCGACCGCCAGAGAGTACGGCGCGGACGTCATCCTCGCCATCGGCGGAGGCAGCACGCTCGACGCGGCCAAACTCATCGCCCTGCTCGCCACGCACGACGGCCCGCTCAGCCGCTACTACGGCGAGAACCTCGTCCCCGGACCCGTCCTCCCCATCGTGGCCGTACCCACGACCGCGGGGACCGGGTCGGAAGTGACACCCGTCGCCGTCGTCACCGACCCGGCACGCGAACTCAAAGTGGGCATCTCCAGCCCGTTCCTCGTCCCGGCCGCCGCCATCGTCGACCCCGAGTACACGCTCGGATCACCGGCCACCGTCACCGCGTACGCGGGCATCGACGCGCTCGTGCACGCGATCGAGTCCTACACCGCCAGGCCACTCGACATCACCTGGCCCGGCACCCTGCCCGTCTTCACCGGGCGCAACGCGCTCATCGAATCCATCGCGCTCCAAGCCGCCCGGCATCTCGGGCCGTGGCTGCCGGTCGCCGTACGCCAACCGGACGACCGGCAGGCACGCGCGGAAGTCGCCATGGGGGCACTTCTGGGCGGGATGGCCTTCGGATCGACAGGAACCCACCTGTGCCACGCCCTGCAGTACCCGATCGGAGCCCTGACCAAGACACCCCACGGCCTCGGCACCGGGCTGATGCTCCCCTACGTGATGGACGTACTCCGGCAGGACAACGACGTAGCCGAACGACTGACCGCTCTGAGTACGGCCCTGGAAGGCATCCCAGTGGTCACCAGAGCAGCCGAGATCAACCGCGAAATCGGCATACCCGCGACACTCGCCGAAATCGGCGTCGGACGCGAGCAACTACCACAGATCGCCGACCTCGCGCTCGGATCGGCCCGGCTCCTCGCCATCTCCCCCGTCACACCCACCCGAGACCTCCTCCTCGACATCCTCCAACGAGCACACACCGGACAACTCACGGAAGAGAGAACCGCGTGAAACCGCACACCGACCTGTTCATCGACGGACAGTGGCGGCCCGGTTCCGACGACCAGCGCTTCGACGTCACCGACCCCGCCGACCTGTCCACCATCGCCCGCTTCGCCGCCGCCGGCGAACAGGACTGCATGGACGCCGTCGACGCGGCCGCCGCCGCCCAACCCGCATGGGCCGCCACCGCCCCCCGCGAACGCAGCGAACTCCTCCGCGCCGCGTACGAGATCCTCACCGACGAGACCGAGGACCTCGCCGAGCTCATGGTGCGCGAGAACGGCAAATCCTGGGCCGACGCCGTCGCCGAAGCCGGCTACGCCAAAGAGTTCTTCCGCTGGTTCGCCGAAGAAGCCGTACGCGTCCCCGGCGACTACCGACTCTCCCCCTCCGGCGACAAAAGGATCATCGTCGACCGGCAGCCCATCGGCGTATCACTCCTCATCACCCCCTGGAACTTCCCCGCCGCCATGGCCACCCGCAAACTCGGCCCCGCCCTGGCCGCCGGCTGCACCACCATCCTCAAACCCGCCCGCGAAACCCCCCTCACCGCCGCCTACGTCGTCGACGTCCTCCACCGCGCCGGACTCCCCCGCGGCGTCGTCAACCTCGTCACCCCCGTACCGACCGGGCCCCTGGTCAAACGCATGATCGACCGGCCGGAAGTCAGGAAACTGTCCTTCACCGGCTCCACCGAAGTCGGCCGCGAACTCCTCCACGCGTGCGCCGACAGCGTCGTCAGCACCTCAATGGAACTCGGCGGCAACGCCCCGCTGATCGTCCTCCCCGGCGCGAACCTGGACGCCGCCGTCGCGGGCGCCCTCCTCGCGAAGATGCGCAACGGCGGCTCCGCCTGCACCGCCGCCAACCGCTTCTACGTGCACAGCTCCGTCCACGACGAATTCGTCGCCCGCATGAACCTCGCCCTCGGCAACGTGTCCGCCGGGCCCGGCCTCGACCGCACGAACGACCTCGGCGCGCTCGTCTCCGTCCTGGAGCGCGACAAGGTCGCCGCCCTCGTCGAGAGCGCCGTAGCCGAAGGGGCCACGATCGTCCGCGGCGGGAAAGCCTCCCCCACCGGCGCGTTCTACGACGCGACCCTCCTCACCGGCGTGAGACACGGCTCCACCATCAACACCACCGAGATCTTCGGCCCCGTCACGGCGGTCGTGCGGTACGACGACGTGGACGAGGCCGTCCGCATGGCCAACGACACCGTCTACGGCCTCATGGCGTACGTCTTCGGCGAGGAACGCGAAGCCATCGGCGTCGCCCGGCGGCTCGAAGCCGGCATGGTCGCGGTGAACCGGGGCGTCGTCAGCGACCCGGCCGCCCCCTTCGGAGGGGTCAAGCAGAGCGGGCTGGGCCGGGAGGGCGGCTCTGAGGGCATCCTGGAGTTCCTGGAGGAGAAGTACATCGCCCTGACCGCGTAGCGCCGTTGGTCGTTGGTGCTGGTTGTTGTGGTTTTGGTTGCGCGGATTTTGCACCACGCGACGCCCTTGACAAAGTAAGGTTGGTACTCGGGTTTCACGCCGACCCGACGGAGGAGCGGGCCCGCCAGCCGAGGATCATGGCGACCAGCCCCACCACCAGGGCCAGGACTCCCCCGACGATTCCGCTGCCCGAGCCCGGTCCCCCATCGGCGACGGCCACGACCACTCCCCCGATCACCACGCCGGCCAGCCCTGCGAGCAGGGCCACGGCTCCTCCCCTTCCGCTTCTGCCGATACGACCGTTGGGCCGGGCCAGGGTCAGCCCTCCCACCGCCGCGCCGGCCAGGCCCAGCAGCCCGGCCACCATGGACCAGAGACGCCCGGCGGTCAGGGCGTACGCAGTGACGTCGGACGGCTGGGCTATGACGTGCGCTTCGAGCAGGTGACGGACGGACATGAGGTGCTCCTCTCCCCTACGACTGGATGTCGCCTGATGATGTCCGCCGGACCCGGCGCCGGTCGTCCTGCCCGCGCGGACACTTAGCGCTGCGGCGGATGCCGCAGGAACCGTGGAAGTACCGCGGATGCGGTAGCCGGCTGCTCGTCCGTACGCAGGATTCGTCCGCGCGGACGTCCGGTTATGGTGCACGCATGGGTCGGATCAGTGTCGGAGACTGGGCGATCGCCATCTGTGTGGCGGCGGTCCTCCTTGTCACCGGACTGTCCGCGGACAGCTCGTCCAGCGGCCTCGACTGGCTCGGTTACGCGCTGCTGACCGGCAGCGGACTGGCGCTGGCCGCCCGACGCCGTGCTCCGATTCCCGTGCTGGCCGTCACCGGGCTGTGCGCGGTGGGTTACCAGGCGGCCGGTTTCGACGTGCCCGCCGTCGCGTTCCTGTTCGGCGTGTACGCCGCCGTCCGCGCGGGACACCGCGTGGTCGCCGTGGCCGCGAGTGTGGCCATGCTGGCCGCTCTCCCGCTCGCGGCGCTGGTCTCCCTGCACGACATGGGCGAGGCGCTCGCGCAGGCCCGGGGCGCTCTCGAAATCGCCTGGCTGATCGCCGCCGGTGCCGCGGGCGAGGCGCTGCGGCAGGCCGAACGGCGGGCGGACGAGGCGGAACGCACCCGGGAGGAGACCGCGCGACGCCGCGCCGACGAAGAGCGGCTGCACATCGCGCGAGAACTGCACGACTCGCTCACCCACCAGATCTCGGTGATCAAGGTGCAGGCCGAGGCCGCCGTCCACGTGGCCAGCAAACGGGGCGAACCGGTGCCGGAGGCTCTGCTGGCGATCCGGGAGGCCGGTCGTGAGGCGGCCAGAGAGCTGCGGGCGACCCTGGAGGTGCTGCGCGACGACGGCAAGAACCCGCCGCACGGGCTCGACCACGTCCCCGAACTCGTGGAACGCGCCCGGACGACCGGCCTGGACGCGAAGCTGACGATCGAGGGCAACCGTGACGACGTACCCGCCGCGGTGGACCGGACCGCGTACCGGATCGTCCAGGAGTCGCTGACCAACATCGCCCGCCACGCCGCCGCCACGACCGCGTCGGTTCGGATCGACTACCGGCCCGACGCCCTGGTCATCCGAGTCGACGACGACGGCAAGGCAACGCCGGACACCGCGCCCGTCCCCGGTGTCGGGCTCCTCGGCATGCGGGAACGTGTCACCGCCCTCGGCGGCCGGTTGCGGGCGGCCCCGCGCGGCGGGGGCGGCTTCACCGTGCAGGCCGAACTCCCCGTAGACCGGACGTCATGATCCGGGTCCTGCTGGTCGACGACCAGCCGCTCATCCGCAGCGGATTCCGCGCGCTCCTCGACATCGAGGACGACATCGAGGTGGTGGCCGAAGCCGCCGACGGAGACGAGGGCCTGGCGCTGGCCAGGGAACATCTGCCCGACATCGCGCTCGTCGACATCCAGATGCCGGTAGCCGACGGCATCGAGACGACCCGGCGCATCGCCGCCGACCCCGCCCTGGCCGGGGTGCACGTCGTCATCCTGACCAACTACGGCCTCGACGAGTACGTCTTCGACGCGCTCCGCGCCGGCGCGGCCGGCTTCCTCGTCAAGGACATCCTCCCCGAAGACCTCCTCCATGCCGTACGGGTCGCCGCGCGCGGCGACGCCCTCCTCGCCCCCTCCATCACCCGCCGGCTGATCCACCGGTACGTCACCCAGCCGCTCACCACCGGCGCCGGACTGGACGGACTCACCAACCGCGAACGCGAGGCGGTCGCCCTGGTCGCGCGGGGCCTGTCCAACGACCAGATCGCCGAACGCATGGTGATCAGCCCGCTGACCGCCAAAACCCACGTCAACCGGGCCATGGCCAAACTCCACGCCCGCGACCGGGCTCAGCTGGTCGTCCTCGCGTACGAATCGGGCCTGGTGGTTCCCCGCACCGGGTGAGGGGGGTCAGCTGCGCAGGTAGGAGGCGCCGTTGAGGTCGATGATGGCGCCGCTCGCCCATTCGGCCGCCGGGGAGGCCAGGTACAGCACGGCGGCGGCGATCTCGTCGGCCTCGGCCACCCGCCCGAACGGGCTCTGGGCGCGGATCGCGTCGCCCCGCGGCGCCTTGAGGTGCTCGTTGGTCATGTCGGTCTCGACGAAGCCGGGCGCGACGGTGCCCACGGCGATGCCGTGCGGGGCCAGGGCGATGGCGAGCGACTGGCCCAGCGCGTTCATGCCGGCCTTGCTCGCGCCGTAGGCGGGACTGTCGGGTTCGCCGCGGAAGGCGCCGCGCGAGGAGACGTTGACGATCCTGCCGCCGTGGGGCATGTGCCGGACCGCGCACCAGGTCGCGTTGGCCGCGCCGAGCAGGTTGACGGCCAGCGTCCGGTGCCAGGCGGTCTGCCACTCCTCGTACGAGACCTCGGTGATCGGGTGGGCGAAGAAGACCCCGGCGGGGCCCCCTTACCTCCGATCGGGCGACCCACGAGACTGAGGTGCCATGAGCCTCGACATCGCGCGGATCCGCGCGCTCTACCCCGCCCTTTCTGATGGATTTGCCTGGTTGGACGCGGCCGCGGGCACCCAGGTGCCCCAGCCCGTCATCGACGCCATCGCCGCCGCCTACACCGAGGGCATCGGCAACACCCACGGCGCCTTCCCGGGCAGCGCACGCTCCGACGAGATCGTCTCGCAGGCGCGGCAGGCCGTCGCGGACCTCGTCGGCGGCGACCCGGGCGGCGTCGTGTTCGGCCCCAACATGACCACGTTGACCTACCGTTTCGCGTACGCGCTGGCCAAGGACTGGGGGCCCGACGACGAGATCGTGGTGTCCCGGCTGGACCACGACGCGAACGTACGCCCCTGGGTGCAGGCCGCCACCAGGGCGGGAGCCCGGATCAGATGGGCGGCCGTCGACGTGCCCAGCGGGGAACTGCCCGCCGAGCAGTACGACGAACTGGTGACCGACCGCACGAGGCTCGTCGCCGTCACCGCGGCCAGCAACATCCTGGGCACCATGCCCGACGTCCGGCGCATCACCGCGCGGGCCCACGCCGTCGGAGCGCTGGCCTACGTGGACGGCGTGCACGCGACCCCGCACACCCCGATCGACATGGCGGCCCTCGGCGCGGACTTCTACGCGACCAGCTCCTACAAGTGGTCGGGACCGCACACCGGCACCGTCATCGCCCGCCCTGACCTGCTCGAACGACTCTCCCCCGACAAGCTCGCCTCGTCCCCGGAGGAGGTGCCGGACCGGTTCGAAACGGGCACCCTGCCCTTCGCCGACCTGGCCGGGGTGACCGCCGCGGTCGACCATCTCGCCGGGCTGGACCCGGACGCGACGGGCACCCGGCGGGAGCGGCTGCTGGCCTCCATGACGGCGGTCGAAGCGCACGAGCAGGCCGAGTTCGCCCGTCTGCTCGACGGGCTGGCCTCCCTGCCCGGGGTCGGGCTGATCGGCTCGCCCCGCCGCCGTACGGCGACCGCGTTCTTCGACGTCGCCGGGCACAAGCCCCGCCAGGTGGCCGAGCACCTGGCCGCCCGCAAGGTCAACGTGTGGGACGGGCACTGCTACGCCTGGGAGCTGACGGGCGCGTTCGGGATCCGCGACAGCGGATCCGCCGTACGGGCCGGGTTGGTGCACTACAACGACCGGTCGGACGTGGACCGCCTGCTCAACGCCCTGGGAGATCTGACCGGCTCTTAGGCAGGGCGGAAACCCGGTACCGGTTTCGGGAGCCCGCTGGTTAGCCTTCGCGCATGCCCAGGAAAGAGCGTCTCTCGATCGCGCTCGGCGTGCTCGTGCAAGCGGTGTGGATCCTCCCGCTCGGCGTCTTCTTCGCCTACCTCTGGCTGGTCCCCGACAACCCGGACGGGACGTTCGACTGCGGGACCGACGAGGGCCCGCACGTCTGCCCGGACGGCGAGCCCGCCGACAGGGTCGCCGCGATCCTGTTCCTGACCCTCGGGCTCGTCGCGCTGGTCGCCGGATTGTGGCTGGTCGTGCGCCTGCTCCTGCGGGACCGCCGGGAACGGCGCCTGCGGGAGCACGGCGTCCGGGAGCAGGGTGTCGTGACCTCCGTCCAGGTCACCTCGACGTACCAGAACGGCCGGCCGGTGCACCGGCTCGTCATCCAGGTGCCCGCCGTGCCGGGCCTGGAGTTCCGCCACCACACCCTGACCCGGCTGCCCGAGGGCGCCACCGTGACGGTCGCCCGCGACCCGGGCTCGCGCGGCGACCCGATCGTCCTCGACGTGCAGGCGGTCGCGGAACGCCTGGGCCTCCCCCCGGCGATCGATCCGCTCGGCGAGTTCCTGGCCCGGCTGGAAGCCGCCCTCGCCTCCGGCGAGATCAGCCAGGAGGAGTACGCCCGGCTGAAAGCGGAGGTCATGGAGGAACCCTGACCGGCGGCCGGGGCTCAGGTGAGCCGCGACACCTGGTAGTGGGCGATCAGCCAGTCCTCGCCGGTCCGCCGCAGGATGACGCAGAGGTAGACGGTGACGCCCGGCCGGTCGGGGAAGGTGAACTCCACCCGCGAGTAGCCGAGGACGAGGTCGCCGGCCAGTCTCCTGGTTTCCAGGATCGTGTAGGCGGCGGTCAGGCCGATCGGCTGCGCCGCGTAGTACTCGGCGACGCCGCCGGGGCCGACGCCGTACGGGTGCAGGCCCTGGAAGATCGCGTCGTCCGTGAAGTACGACGCGACCCGGTCCGGCTCATGGGCGCCCACCCCAGCTTTCCACCGGTTCAGAACGGTCCGGAGAATATGGGTTTCTGTGCTGGTCATTGGTGTTTCTCTCGTTTGTGGTGGAAGCCACGGCGGCTGCCAGGACGACCAAGGCGGCACCGACGAGCAGCGCCGGAGCGTACCCGTGGGGCAGGAGCGGGGTCACGATGACCGGGCCGATGATCTGGCCGGCGCTGTAGCCGGTGGTGAGGATCGCCACCGAACGCGGGACGCGGAGGCCGGCACCGATGCCCAGGGTGAGGGTGGCGACGCCGAGGAACGTCGCGCCGAAGAGGGCGGCCGAGACCAGGGCGGCCCAGACCCCGCCGGTCAGGGCCGGCAGCGCGATGCCGACGGCCTGCACGGCGAGCGCGGCTCGCAGCAGAGCCGGCCGGGACCGGGTGCGGCTGAGCCGGGCCCACAGGGCGGTCGAAGGCAGAGCGGCGAGCCCCGCCAGGATCCAGGCGCCGCTGCCGGCCCAGCCGGGCGTGCTCTGACCGACCGCGGCGACCAGGAACGTGCCGGCGATGATGTATCCGGCGCCTTCGAGGGTGTAAGAGACCAGCAGCGCGACGAACATGCCGGCGGCGAGGGCCGCCGCGCCCTGTCCCACGATCCGCCAGGGCCGGTCACCCCGGACCCGCCCGCCCCGGTGCGCGTCGCGTGCCCGTACGGAGCTCACCATGGGCTCAGTGGCCCGCGGACTGGCCGCCGTCGACGTGCAGGATCTCGCCGGTGACGAACGGGGCCGTCTCCAGGTAGACGATCGCGCCGACGATGTCGGAGATCTCGCCCAGGCGGCCGACGGGGTGCAGGCCGGCGAGGAACTCGTGGGTCTCCGGGGCGTGCATCGGGGTGCGGATGATGCCGGGCGCGACGGCGTTGACCCGGATGCCGCGGGAGGCGTACTCGATGGCCAGGGACTTGGTGGCCGCGTTGAGGCCGCCCTTGGTCAGGGCCGCGAGCGCGGACGGCACGCTGGAGTTGGCGTGGTCGACCAGGGCTGTCGTGACAGAGACGATGTGCCCGCCGCCCTGGGTGAGCATGATCTCGGCGGCGCGCTGCGAGATCTCGAAGAATCCGTTCAGGTTGACCCCCGTCACCAGGTCGTAGTCCGCGACGGTGTACTCGGTGAACGGCTTGGCCACGAAGACGCCGGCGTTGTTGATCAACGTGTCGACGCGGCCGAACGCCTCCATCGCCTCGGCGATGACCCGCGCGCCGACGCCGGGGGCGGCGATGTCGCCCGCGATCGTCCGCACCATGGGGTCGTCGGAAGGGGCGATCGACCGGGCGGTCCCGACGACCGCGTAGCCGAGCTCGCGGTAAGCCGTCACCAGCCCCGCGCCGATGCCCTGGGAGGCGCCCGTGATCACGGCGACTTTCGGGTTACTCATGGATTATTTCTCTTTCCTTGCTGTTCGGGACGTACGGCGGCAAGCGAACGCTCGCCACTTACTTTCTGGTCATCGGCGCGGCGGTCAGGGCGCGGCCAGCGTGGCTTTGATGTGAGTTGCCGCAGGGTTTGCCCGCGTGGTCCTCGCGCGGCTTATGACCGGGGAGCGGCGGCGGGCAGGCGGAGCACGAAACGCGCTCCCGCGCCGGACGCCGTGTCCTCCACGTGCAGGGTGCCGTTGTGCGCGTGGGCGATGTCGCGGGCGACGGACAGGCCGAGGCCGGTGCCGCCGCGGCGGCGGCAGCGGGCGTCGTCGAGCCGGAAGAAGCGCTCGAAGATCCGTTCACGGTCCAGGGCGGGAATGCCGGGCCCGTCGTCGGTGACGATCAGTTCGGCCGTGGTTCCGTTCCTGACGACCTCGACCTGGATCGACCGCAGGGCGTACCGGCGGGCGTTGTCCAGCAGGTTGGCCACCAGCCGGTCCAGGAGCGTGGGCACCGCGTGCACCACGATCGGGGCCCCGGCGCTCAGCCGGATGTCCGGGCCCGGCCCCGGTTCGCCGTCGGTGTGCGCGCGGGCCACCGCGGCCAGGTCGACCGGGCGGTGCCGTACGCAGGTGCGTTCGGTGAGCTCGGTGAGCAGGAGCAGGTCGGCGGCGAGGGCTTCGAGACGGGCGACGTTGCGGAGCGCCGCGTCCAGGAGCAGCGGCAGGTCCGTCTCCCCCGGGTGCATCCGGGCCTCCTCCAGTTCGGCCCTGAGCCCGGCGAGGGGCGTACGCAGTTCGTGGGCCGCGGCGGCGGCGAACCGGCGTTCGGCCAGATCCCTCTCGGCGGACCGGTCCGGACGAGCAGGATCCACCGTCATGCGATCGGAGAGGCCCGATGACGTGCCGATCCCGTACGGAGAGTGGGTCGCGTTCTCATGGACCCATCGTGCGTCAGCGCGGCTCCGTCCCGCCACGACCGGTTACCTCCCTGCTGGTAGGCGCAGGCTCCCACAGGGCTACGCTGGGAGGGTGGAGCTGCGCCAGCTGCGTTATTTCGTGGCGGTGGCCGAGGAGCTGCACTTCGGTCGCGCCGCGGCTCGACTGCGCATCGCGGGCCCCTCGCTCTCCCAGCAGATCAAGGCGCTGGAACGCACGCTTGGCGTGCGTCTGTTCGATCGGGACCGCCGCTCGGTGGCGCTGACCCCCTCCGGGCGGGCCCTGCTCGACCCGGCCCGGGCGCTGCTGGCGCAGGCCGAGGAGCTGCGCAGGTCCGCGGCCGGCCTGTCCGCCGCGGAGCCGGTCCGGCTCGGCTACGTGCATTGGCTGCCGCCCGACCTGGACGCCCGCGTGTCCGGGGTCGCGCAGGTCCACGTCGACGAGTGGGTGATGCCGTCGCACAACCAGGCCGCCCGGGTCGCCGACGGCAGCCTCGACCTGGCCGTCTGCTGGGTGCAGGCCGGCGATCTGAAAAGCCGGGGCCTCGACGCCCGCCTGCTCGGCGCGCAGCAGCTCTGCACCGTCTCCACGGGCGCCGACACCTCCGCCGTACGGGCCGGGGAGACCGTCATCCTGGTCGACTCCGACACCGCCAGCTGGCACTCGTGGAACTGTTACGCCGAGTCGTACGCCCGCGACACCGGCGCCCGCGCCGTACGCATCGACGACGGCGGCATCACCGGCCGCGCCTTCTTCGACCACGTGCGCCGCCTCCGCCGCCCCGTGATCAACTCCCCCAAGGGCCTCACCACCCCGGTGCCCCCCGACCTCCGCCAGCGCCCGGTGTCCGACCGGGCCCCGTACTGGACCTGGGCTCTCGTCTCCCGCCACGACGAAACCTGCGAGGCCGTCCGCGCCACCGTCGAAGCCCTCACCCGCGACGTCGGCGACCTCGGCCTGAATTCCGCCACGGCCTGGCTGCCCTCCGGCGACCCCTTCAGACCATCCTGTAGCCAAGGAGTCGGATGAGCAGGACGGGCGACACCCTCCATCGCGCGTTTTTCGGTCTGATGTCCCGTGTTCCGCTGCCGGGCATGCTGGGCGGATACTTCGACTGGCGGCACCGCCGCCCCGACCCCTGGCGTTACACCACCGATCCGTACGAGCGGGAGCGGCACGTCGCGACCCTCGGCCGACTGCCGGAACGGGACTACCGGCGAATCCTCGACGTGGGGTGCAGCGAGGGGACGTTCACCGACCTGGTGGCCACCAGCTTTCCCCGTGCCGAGACGACCGGCGTGGACATCTCCGCCCACGCCATCCGCGCGGCCTCGGCCCGCAAGGCGTCCCCGGCCCGGTTCGCCCGGTTGGACATCCGCCGCCAGCTTCCCAGCGGCTCGTTCGATCTCGTGATCTGCACCGAGATGCTCTACTACCTGGGCGACTCGGCCCAGCTGCGGGAGGTGTCGAGCCGCATCCGCGGCCTGCTCACGCCGGGCGGCCTGCTCGCGGTCGCCCACCCGTGGCCGGAATCAGGCCGCCTGCACCGTCATTTCGCCGCCGACTCCCTGCTGACGTCCGAGAGCGAGCACGTGCTGATGGACGAGCGCCGCCCCTTCGCGATCGCCCTCTTCGAACGCCGGCCGCGCCCGGCCGGCGAGGGGCCGCGAGCACGTCCTCCGGCGTGACGGCCGCCTCTCGGGTGATCCGAGCGGCCGGCCGTATCATCTCGGTGGGTTGCGGATCACTCAAGATCCTGCTCAGCTCGCTGTCCTCGCAGCGTGTCGGCCGCACTGGCGAGCGAGTCCCGCCGCGTCGTACCTGAGACTTGGAGTGATCATGAGGGTATTCCTCGCCGGCGCGTCCGGCGTGATCGGACAGCGGCTGATTCCCCTGCTGGTCCGGGCGGGGCACGTCGTCGGGGGCATGACGCGCTCGCCCGGCAAGACGGAGTCGCTGGCCCGGCTCGGCGCCGAGCCGATCCTGTGTGACGTCTTCGACCGGGAAGCCGTGATCCGGGCAGTGTGCGACTTCCGGCCGGACGTCATCCTGAACGAGCTGACCGACCTGCCCGACGACGCGGCGGAGCTCGGTGAGTACACGGAGTCGAACGCCCGCATCCGGACCGAGGGCAACCGGAATCTGATCGACGCGGCCCGGCGGAGCGGATCGCCGAAGATCCTGGCCCAGACGGTCGCCTGGCAGCTGCCCACGGGGACCGGCGCGGCGGCCGTCGCCGAGCTGGAACGCTCCGTCCTCGCGGAGGGCGGCGTCGTGCTGAGCTACGGGCAGTTCTACGGGCCCGGCACCTTCTACGAGGACCGGATCCCGTCCGAGCCCCGCGTCCAGATCGACCGTGCCGCCGCACGCACGGTGGAGCTCCTGGACGAGCCGTCGGGCGTCGTCGTCATCACCGACTGACCTCGGGCCAGCGGATCCCGGTCAGCCCGGCCATCCGGTCCGCGGTCCACGCTTTCGTTCTGGAACCCGTCATCTCTTGATCTCACGTTCGCCGGCAGGACTTGGACGTGAAGAAGCTAAACGTTTCCATTAATGTGAAGGTCGAGCGGTCGGCGGCGAATGCGTGCCGGCCGCACGTCTGCCCAGTTGAGGAGGGTCATGTGAAGATCGGGGACCTGGCCGAGAAGACCGGTGTCGCGCCGCGCCTGCTCCGCTACTACGAAGAGGTCGGCATCCTGCACCCGTTCCGGAGCGCCAACGGATACCGCACCTACGGCGAACCCGCCATCGACCGTGTGCTGCAGATTCGCGAACTCCTCGAAGCCGGCCTGACGACGGAGATGATCCGCGAGGTCCTGCCCTGCCTCGAGGCCGCGAAGGAGGGCACGCCCAAGCAGTGCCCGGTGGCGAAGGATCTGGACGGACTGCGGCGTCAGCTCAGCAGCATCGAACGACGCATCGAGGTGCTCCAGCGCAACCGGCAGGCGATCAAGACCTATCTGCACGCCTGGGAGGACACTCTGGCCGACACGCCGGCGGAGGCCGGGTGAACCTTTCACGCGGGCCGCGCGGCCGTTCCAGGTCGTGTCCGCCCTGACGGCGACGCTCTGTCCCCGGGTGAGCACCGATGGCATGCTTCCGGCAGGCCACTTCCCGGGGAGCCCCCTCGATGAAGATCAGAAGGACGCTGGTCGCGACGATCCTGGGCGCGAGCGTGATGCTCACGGTGCCCGGCCCGGCCGACGCCGCCGCGACCACCGCCGCGTACGGCCTGACCACCAGCTGGGGGGAGGGCTTCCAGGCGCAGCTCGCGGTCACCCCCGGCGAAGCCGTGAGCGGCTGGACGATCGAGTTCGACCTCGCCGAAGGGCAGGAGGTCGCCGCCGCCTTCCACGCCGACTACACCCAGACCGGCCGGCACGTGGTGCTGTCGAACCGGCCGTTCAACGGCGCGGTCCCCGCGGGCGCCACGCTCGGCGTCGCCGTCCAGGTCGACGACCCGGGCCTGATCAACGTGCCCCCAGGCGTGATCGTCTTCAACGGCCAGCCGGTCACGTACACGCCCCAGCCGTACCTGCTGGCGAGCATGTCCCGGGGGCGGCTCCCCGAAGGCGGCACGATGTCCTTCAACGTCAGGCTCACCCAGCGGCCCGTCTCGGCCATCACCGTCGAGGTGGGCGGCGGCGACACCGATCCCGAGGTCGTCCTCACGCCGCGCACGCTCACCTTCACGAACCACCCGGTGCTCTGGAACACCCCCCAGACGATCACCCTCACCCGGCCGGACGGCGCCGACACCAGCCGGCCGGTGTTCATCCCGATCATCCAGCGCGGCGGCAAGCCCGCCTACGCCATGGAGGCGGTCATCGTCGACCCGTCCGACTAGGGAGTGCCCATGCGTCACAGGAGTCACCTGCGCCGATGGCGTCGGCTCGTCGCCAGGCTGTCCCTGCTGTCCCTGACCTGCGGCCTGGTGGTCGGGCTCGGGCCCGGCGCCCAGGCGGCCACCCAGGCCCTCCCGGCGAAGATCGTGATCAGCGCGTACCTGAGCGATCCGCTCTGCGTCAGGGCCGCGTCGGACGGCACGACGGTCACGGTCGAGCACTGCGGCCAGGTGCCGCCCGTGGTGCCGTCCACGATGCAGTTCCGGCCCGCTCCGGTCACGAACTCGGTGAAGCTCACCATAGGCGACAACCGGTGCCTGTCGGTGCCCGGCTCCTCGACGGCCGTCGGGACCCGCATCGCCCAGGAGAGCTGTGCCAACGCCGCCCGCATGTACTGGTACTTCGACCGGTGGGACGACGTCACGTACAAGCTCCGCAACGGTCACAGCGGCCTGTGCCTGTCGCTGAACGGCACGCGGACGTACGCGGTCCAGGAGCCCTGTTCCTACGCCGACGACTGGGCCGTCTCCCCGATCGGCGGCAGGACCACGTTCCGCGCCGGGCACTCCGGCAAGTGCCTCGACGTCGACGACTCCGGCGGCGACGACGTGTCCGGAGCGCCGGCGCAGCAGTGGACCTGCCTGGGCCCGGACCAGGACAACCAGCAGTTCACCCTGGAACTGGACTCCCTGCCCCGCCTGGACTACGACCTGCCCGCGCGGTACGGCCTGCGGGCGCGGCACAGCGGCCTGTGCCTCGACCACGCCCAGAACTTCCGGAACGGCGCCCGCGTCCGCCAGCGCCCCTGCGACTACTACACGGGCGGGTGGTACCTGAATCCGATCGACCTGAACGGGGCCAGCATGGTCTTCCAGGTGTGGGAGGACCACAGCCACGCGTACGACCGCACCTGCCTGGACGTGGACAACACCGGCGGCGGACTGCAGGACGGGACGAAGGCGCAGATCTGGCTCTGCCTGGGGTCCGGGCAGACCAACCAGCTCTGGCGGCTGGTCCAGTTCGTGACAACCTGACCCGGCTTGGGCAAAGAATGGCGCTTCTTTGTGCGCTTCGACGGCGGCCGGGACCAGCCCGGATGTCAAGATCGGTCTCAGGGGGAAAGGGGCCGAAACGGTGGACATGAGGCTTGAGGTGGTCGTGCTGCCGGTCACCGACGTGGACCGCGCCAAGGACTTCTACACGGCGCTGGGCTGGCGCGAGGACGCCGACTTCGGCTCCGGGGACTTCCGCGTGATCCAGGTGACGCCGCCCGGTTCGGGGTGTTCCGTCATCTTCGGCAAGGGCGTCACCGCGGCCGAACCGGGCTCGGCGCAGGGCCTGTACCTGGTGGTGAACGACATCGAGGCGGCCCGTGCCGAACTGGTGAGCCGGGGCGCGGCGGTCAGCGAGGTCTTCCACGACGCGGGCGGGATCTTCCACCACGCCGGCGACGAGGCGCGCGTCCCCGGCCCGGCTCCGGACCGTGCCAGCTACGGCTCGTTCGCGACCTTCGGCGACCCGGACGGCAACGCCTGGTTCCTCCAGGAGGTCACCACCCGCCTGCCGGGCCGCTGACCCTCACACCAGGCCCCGCCGGTTGGCCTGGACGCCCGCCTGGAAGCGGGTCTCGGCGTTCAGCTCGTCGAAGAGGTGGCGCAGCCGGCGGCGGAGGCTGCGCGGGCTGGTGCCGAACTGGCGGGCGATGGCGTCGTCCTTGAGCCCGGCCGCGAGCAGCGCCAGCAGCCGCCGATCGTCCAGGTCGAGGTCCGCCCACTCCGGTTCCTCGCCCCGTACGCCGGCCGGCTCGGGCGCCCGGTCGAGGGACGGGGCCCGCGGATACATCGGCACCGCCTCCCGCCACATGCGCTCGAACAGCTCGACCAGGGCCACCACCATGGTGGACCCCCGGATCAGCACGCTGCGGCTCAGCGGCGGATGCAGGTGCAGCGGCATGATCGCCACCCGCTGGTCGACCAGCACCATCTTGAACGGCAGCCCGGGCAGGACCCGCGCCTCCTCGCCCACCTTGAGCATGTTGTCCAGCTCGTCCAGCGCGCCCTCGTGCTGGAACGCCTCCGGCGCGTAGATGGTCCGGTAGCGCACCCCGTCGCGCAGCCGGTCGCTCTGCAGCGGGTTCCGGTAGTCCAGCACGTACGGCGGCCGGTCGAAGGTGAGCACCTCGTCCCTGGCCTCCTGCTGCACCCGGAGATACCAGCGGGCGAGTTCCTCGGGCCCCGCCAGGACCTCGAACTGGCCGACCTCATCGGGATCCTGGCCGACCGTGCGGAACGCGGCCTCCATCGCGTCGGCCGTCTCGGTGATCCGGTCCAGTTCGCTCTGCAGGCCGCGGACCAGGGAGCGGATCGCGGTCCCCGGGCTTGTCGCGGTCCAGCGGGGCGACCTGCCCCACAGGCGGTTGACCATGCCCTTGGCGCGGAGCCTGCTCAGCGAGGACTGGATGCGGCCCGAGCTCTCCCCGCTCCGCATCACGAGCTCCTGCACCGTGATGCCGGGCGAGGCCAGCACCGCGCGGTAGACACGCTCGTCGAACGCGCTGATGCCCAGGACTTCCAGCGCCGGGCCGTCATCAAGCATGCCCACGATCTTGGCCATTTAGGGCGGCTGCCGCAATAGGCCACATACGCACCCTTGTCCCCAAAGTTCACACGCAGTTAGAAATCGTCGTGCTACAGAGAACCGCCCTGGCCGGCGTTGTGGTATCGGCGCTGCTAGCGGCCGCCGCGCCCGCCCAAGCGAACCCCACCCCCACCCCCACGGCCTCGACCTCCCCCACCGGGCAGGCCGTACCGCCTCAGACGATCACCCTCCTCACCGGGGACAAGGTCAGCCTTCGCCGGCTCCCCAGCGGGCAGACCCAGTTCGACGTCAAGCCGGCCCCCGGCCGGGAGAAGATCACCTTCCTGCACCGCCGGTCCGAGGACGGGATCAGCGTCGTCCCCGTGGACGCGATGCCCCTCCTGGCCGAGGGCCGCCTCGACCCCCGGCTGTTCAACGTCACCCGGCTCGCCGAACTCGGCTACGACGACGCCGCCAGCCCCGCGCTGCCGCTGATCGTCACGTACCCGGCCGGTACGGCGACGCTGCGCGTCGCGGGCGGGCGCCCGCTGACCGCGATCAACGGTATGGCGCAGAGCGAACCGCGAACCGCCGCGGGCACGCTCTGGAAGTCCCTGACCGCGCAGGCCCGAGCCGCCGCCGCGCCCGAGAAGATCTGGCTGGACGGCAAGGCCAGGCTCTCCCTCGACGTCAGCGTCCCGCACATCGGCGCGCCCGCCGCCTGGGCGGCCGGCCACACCGGCAAGGACGTCCCCGTCGCGGTGCTCGACACCGGCTACGACGCCGACCACCCCGACCTGCGGGGCCTGGTCGTCAAGACCGCGAACTTCACCTCCGAGCCCGACGTCCGCGACCTGCACGGCCACGGCACCCACGTCGCCGCCACGATCGCCGGATCCGGCGCGGCCTCGGGCGGCACCCACAAGGGCGTCGCGCCGGGCGCGAAGCTGCTGATCGGCAAGGTGTGCGAGCAGAGCGGCAACTGCCCGGACTCGGCCGTCATCGAGGCCATGACCTGGGCGGCGGAGAACGGCGCCCGGGTCGCCAACCTCAGCCTCGGCAGCCCCGACGTGCCCGGCGACGACCCGATGGAACAGGCCGTCAACTCCCTCTCCGAGCGGTACGGCACGCTGTTCGTCGTCGCGTCAGGCAACGACGGCCCCCAGACGCTCGGCTCGCCCAGCAGCGCCGACCGCGCGCTCTCGGTCGGCGCGAGCTTCCGCAACGCCGACACGGTCGCCGACTTCAGCAGCACCGGCCCGCGCGCCGGCGACGCCGCTGTCAAGCCCGACCTGATCGCGCCCGGCGTGGACGTCGTCGCCGCCAGGGCCGCCGGGACGTCCGCCGGGTTCCCCGTGAACGACTCGTACACGGCGATGAGCGGCACGTCCATGGCCACCCCGCACGTCACGGGAGCCGCGGCGATCGTCGCCGGGCTGCACCCCGACTGGAAGGCGGACCAGATCAAGGCCGCGCTGATGGCCTCCACCGCGCCGGGCGACGAGCTGGGCGCCTACGTCCAGGGCTCCGGCCGCGTGGACGTCGCCCGCGCCGTCACCCAGCAGGTCACGGCCGAGCCGACGGCGCTGACCCTGGGCGAGATCGAGCCGCCCGCGACGCCCGGCAAGCGCACCCTCACCTACCGCAACGCCGGGGACGCCGCCGTCCGCCTGGACCTGCGCGTGACGGCCAGGGACGGCAAGGGCGAGACGGTCGCGCCGTTCAAGCTCAGCGCCACCACGGTGGAGGTGCCCGCGCACGGCACCGCCCAGGTCGAGGTGACCGCGGAGTCCGCCCCGATCGGCATGTACAGCGGCACGGTCATCGCCACCGGCGGGGACGTCTCCGTGCGCACCGGCGTCGGCATGCGGGTCGAGCCGGAGAAGCACGCGGTCAAGCTGCGCTTCACCGGCTCGGACGGCAAGCCCGCCCAGGCCGCGTTCGCCGGAGTGATCGACCGCGACGCCTACGAGCAGACCAACTACGACATCTTCAGCGGCGCCCTGGATCTCAGGCTGCTGAAGGGCCACCGCTACACGGTCGTCACCCTCATGCTCGACCACGACGGCACCCTGGTGATGGCCGCCGACCCCGAGTTCACGCTCAACGCCGACCGCGTCATCACCGCCGACGCGCGCGCGGCCAAGCCCGTGGACGTGCGTGCGGCGGAGCCGACGGCCCGGCTGGCCTTCGGCATGCTCGGCATGCTCCAGCTCATCGACGGCAGGCAGCCGCTCGGCGTGGACGTCGACCTGCCCTCGGACATCGCGCGCATCGACGACGTCAAGGCCATCCCGTCGAACCGCACGGCGAGCAAGCAGTTCGCCTACTACCGGTGGACCCAGTGGGCCAAGCCGAAGGGCGACGGCGGCTACGACGCCAGTCCGTACTTCTACCACCTGATGAAGGCCGAGCCGGGCATCCCCGCCGACCCCGGTTACCGCCCGCGCAACCGCGACCTGGCCGAGGTCGCCGCCACGTACGCCGCCCAGCAGGACGGCAAGCACGGCGAGCGTTTCGCCCTGCCCGCCCTGTACGGCAAGCACCTGGCGTGGATGCCGTACGGCTCGGTGGCCATGTTCCCGCTGCCCTTCCACCGGACCGAGTACTACACGCCCGGCGACACCGGCTGGTACCCGTCGTTCATCCAGTACAAGGCGCTCGACGCCTGGGACAACATCGACCAGTTCTTCTTCGGCGAGACCACCGTGCACCGCGCCGGCCAGAAGACCTCCGACCGCTGGAACAGCGGCGTCTTCTCGGCCGCGCTGGTCCCCGGGAACAACTCCTGGCGTGAGGAGAACACGCTGCAGTTCAACACCGCCCTCTTCGAGGACGCCGTGCCCGAGCGCTACTCCTACGGCGACTACCAGAACCCGCGGGCCACGCTCTACCGTGACGGCAAGGAGCTCTTCACGGCCGACTACTACCTGCCCGGCACCATCGAGGTGCCCGCGGAGAAGAGGGAGAGCGACTACCGGATCACCATGACCGCCGACCGGGCCCCGGCCATGACCAGGTTCTCCACCCGGGTCAGCGCCGAGTGGAAGTTCCGGTCCAAGACGCCCGAGGCGGGCAAGCGGCAGGTGCTGCCCCTGCTGGCCGTCAAGATCGACCCGGAGCTGGACGACCGCAACCGCGCCTCCGTCGGCCGGATGCGCATCCCGCTGCGGCTCCAGCGCCAGGACGGCGTCCCCGACCTGAGGGTGAGCACGCTCACCGTGGAGATCTCCTACGACGACGGCCGCACCTGGACGCACGCGCAGGTGCACCCCTCGGGCAAGAACGCCTGGTCCGCCGAGACCAAGCACCCGGCCGGTGCGCGGGGACGGTTCGCCTCGTTGCGCGTCAAGGTCGCCGACACCGGCGGTAACGCCTTCACCGAGACCGTGATCAGGGCGTACGAGATCAAGTGAACCCCGGAACCCCCGCCGCGCCCGAGAGGAGCGGCGGGGGTTCCGTCATGCTCAGATGTCCCTGACGAAGACGATCGCGTCGACCTGGCCGATGGTCTCCGGGTCGAGGGAGAAGTACGTGTGGTCGGCCGGGACGCGGAGCGTCAGCTCGCGGTCGAGGCCGGCGGCGAGGCGGCCGGGGTCGATGACGGCGCGGTCATGGGGCGAGGCCGACAGGAAGCCTTCGAGGGTGCCGGGGCGGGGGACGTCGGAGCCGCGGGAGCCGAACGTCATGGCGGCGAAGGCGTACCGGTCGCCGAGGTGGGTGCCGGCGATGGCGCCCGCGCTCCACCACCGGAGGGACTGGCCGGCGAACTGCCAGCGGCTCTCGTCGCGCTGCAGGTGGCGGTTGTGGGCGAAGACGAGGGTGGGGCCGCGCCGGGCCTCGCGGCGGACGATGGCGTCGAGGTTGCCCGCCATCATGACGTCGCGCAGGCACATGAGCGCACCGAGGCGGGCGGGCGTGGGGTCGGCCATGCCGGCGTGGTAGCGCAGCAGCTCCGCTGCCGTACGGGCGTGCAGGTCGGCGTGCCACCAGGCGTCGGCGGAGGTGGCGGCCGTCAGGTGGGGGGCGTGCCCGGCTAGGAGCGCGCGCAGGTCGTCGGCGATCAGGCGTAGTTCCCGGGCTTCGGGGCCGCGGCCGATGGACTGGCTGGGATCCATGAGGGCGGCCGGGCTGGTCCAGCGCTCGTCGGGGCCGAGCAGGTCGTCGAGGGTCTCGCGGCTCCAGGGCAGGTCGAGGTGGGCGGCGAGATAGTCGTGCGGCGCGGTCAGGGCCGGGCGGGGAGCGGCGGGGCCGGTGATCTCCAGAGGGCCGTCCGCGCCGTAGAAGCGGAGCCGCTCGTGCGGCGGGCGCTCCTCGTTGTGGGCGCGCATCCAGCGCAGGAGTTCGCGGTTGGCGTCGGACTCGCCGAGGCCGTGGCTGAAGCCCCGGCTCATCGCGTCGTCGAGGGTTCCGGCGCCGCCGGTGACGTACGCGTCCGCGTGCACGGCCGCGAGGCAGTCGCTCTCGATGGCGATCGAGCGGTAGCCCTCGTGTTCGGCGAGGTGGCGGAAGAGTTCGTTGCGCAGGTCGAGGAAGGCTTCGACGCCGTGGGTGGGCTCGCCGAGGCCGAGCAGGCGGATGCCCGGGGGCAGGAGCGCGGTGAGGGCGTCGCCGGTGAAGGGGACACTCTGGTTCGAGTCCGTCATTCCTTCAACTGTATCGTTGAACCTTCTGTGTAAACTTTGGCGTCGTTTGTCATGACTTATGGGGGCGTACCTTCAACATGCGGCCTGTCGATCTGGCGCGTGAGCACGGCCTGTCCACGCAGGCGGTGCGCAACTACGAGGAGGCGGGCATCCTGCCACCGGCCGAGCGTACGCCGCACGGCTACCGCGTCTACGCCCCACGCCACGCGGCGGCGTTGCGGACGTTCCTGACGTTGATCCCCGCCCACGGCCACGCCACCGCGGGAGCGATCATGCGGGCCGTGAACGGCGGCGCGGTGGAGGAGGCGCTGCGGCTGGTCGACGAGAGCCACACGCAGCTGGCCGGCGACCGGAGCACGCTGGAGGCCGTGACGCGGGCGCTGGGCGACCTGGCCCCGCCGCGTGAGCTGGAGCGCGGCGTGACGTTCATCGGGCCGCTGGCGCGCAGGCTCGGCATCCGGCCCGCCACGCTGCGCAAATGGGAGCAGGCCAAACTGATCGAGCCCCAGCGCGACCCGCAGACCGGCTACCGCGTCTACACCCCCGCCGACGTCCGCGACGTACTGCTCGCCCACCAGCTGCGGCGGGGCGGGCACGGGCTGGAGCAGATCGCGCGGGTGCTGGACCAGGTGCGGGCGGCGGGCGGGCCGGAGCCGCTGCAGGCGACGCTGCGGGAGTGGCGGGACCGGCTGACGGCGCGGGGCCGGGCGCTGCTCGCGGGCGCGGCAGCGCTCGACACCTACCTGGAATAGCTTTTCTCACAGGCCGAGGACGCTGCGGCGGACCTCCTCGCTGTCGCGGAGCGTGGCGGCCGGGCCGGAGAGCACCACCCGCCCCTCCCCCAGCAGGTACGCCCGGCCGGCGACGGCGAGCGCCCGCTGCACGTCCTGCTCCACCACGACCACGCTCACCCCGCGCTCGTTGATCCGCTCGATCGCGTCGTACACCTCGTCCACCCGGACGGGGGCCAGCCCGAGCGAGGGCTCGTCGAGCAGCAGCAGCCGGGGCTGGGCCATCAGGGCCCGGCCGATCGCCACCATCTGCTGCTCGCCGCCGCTGAGGCTGCCGGCCAGCTGCCCGGCGCGTTCGGACAGCCGGGGGAAGATCTCGTAGACGTCGGCCAGGGTCGCCCGGTGCTGCCGCCGGGCGCTCTTGCGGTACGCGCCCAGCACCAGGTTGTCCAGCACCGTCATCTTGGGGAAGATCCGCCGCCCCTCGGGCACCACCGCCACGCCGTGCTCGCAGATCCGGTGGCCGCGCAGCCGGGTGATGTCGGCGCCGCCCACGCCGATCCGGCCCCGGTGCGCCGGGTGGATCCCGGCGATGGCGTTGACCAGGGTGGACTTGCCGGCTCCGTTGGGGCCGACCACGCAGACCGTCTCTCCCTCGTGGACCTCGATCGCCACGTCCCACAGCGCCTGCGCGTCGCCGTAGCGCACGTCGAGATCCCTGACCTGCAGCAGCGGCTCAGACATGGGCTTGTCTCCCCAGGTAGACACGGATGACGTCGGGGTCGTTGAGCACGGTCCGCGGGTCGCCGTCGGCCAGGCAGCTGCCGCGGTCGAGCACGACCAGCCGGGTGGCCAGCTGGTTGAGGACCCGGAGCAGGTGTTCGACGATGACGATGGTGATGCCGCTCTCGTGGATCCGGCGGACCACCCGGACCGCGTTGTCGACCTCGGCCGGGTTGAGCCCGGCCAGCGCCTCGTCCAGCAGCAGCACCTTCGGGCTGGAGGCGATCGCGCGGGCCATCTCCAGCAGCTGCCGCTGATGCAGGTTGAGGCTCGCCGGGTACGCGTCCGCCAGGTGGTCCAGCGCGACCGTGGCGAGATGCCGTTCGGCGATGGGCCTGGCCTGCCTGAGCGGCAGCGGCTCCCGGCCGAACATGATGGCCATGGCCACGTTGTCGCGTACCGTCATCGAGTCGAACGGCCGGGGGATCTGGTAGGTGCGGGCCATTCCGACGTGGGCGATCTGGTGCGGGGCCAGCCGGGTGATGTCCCGCCCGTCGACACGGAGCTCCCCGCGGGTGGGGCGGAACGCGCCGGAGAGCAGGTTGACCAGGGTCGTCTTGCCCGATCCGTTCGGGCCGACCAGGCCCACCAGCTCGCCCTCGCGGATGTCCAGCGTGACGTCCTCCAGCGCGTGCACGCCGCCGAAGTAGCGGGCCACCTGGCGGCACTCGATGAGCACCTTGCCGGGTTCGACGGCGACGCGCTCCCCGGGCTCGGAGACCACGACCTCCGGTTCGTCCTCGACGGCGGGTTCGTCCGCTTCGGCCCGAGGGGCCGCGGTGGTCCGCCGCGAACCCAGGACGATCGCCAGCAGGCTGGCCGCGAGCATCCCGGCGACCAGCCAGTCGAGCGTCTCGCCCCAGACGTTGAGCACGCCGAGCACTCCGGTGACCACGACCAGAGTTCCCAGGGCGATCAGCGGGCGGGCCCGCAGCCGGGCGTACAGGCCGTCCGGGGAGAACGCGACCAGCACCGCGAGCACGGCGCCGAGGATGATCGAGTTCCAGGCGTCCAGGCCGTAGGTGGAGAGCCGGTCCTGGAGGGTGACGATGAGCACCGCGCCGATCACCGGGCCGAGCCAGTGGGTACGGCCGCCCAGCACCGCCATCACGATGACGAACAGCGGGATGGTCAGGTTGAAGACGCTCTCCACGGTGACGAAGCCGATCTGCAGCGCGAACACGCTGCCGGCCACCCCGCCGAGCACGCCGCTGATCAGCATCGCCAGCATCTTGTAGCGGAAGGTTGCCACGCCCAGCACCTCGGCCACGTCCTCCGCGTCACGGATGGCCGCGAGCGCGGAGCCGGTCCGGCCGTGCTGGATGCCGTACGCGACGGCGACCGCGACGGCCGCGACGGCCAGGGCGAGCAGGTACTGGAACTGCTGCGGCGAGCCGAAGGAGTCCGCCGCCTCCGGGATCGGGACGGTGTTGCCCTGCCCGCCGTCGATCGACGCGTTGATGCGGGCGAACGCGGCGAGGATGAACGGCACGGCCAGGGTCAGCAGGGCGAAGATCTCGCCGCGCAGCGAGCCCAGCCGGAACGCGACCGCGCCCACGCCGAGCGCCAGCAGTCCGCACAGGAGGGCGGCGAGCGGGACGGTCAGGAAGAAGTCGACGCCGTGCCGCCCGGTCAGCACGGCCGTCGTGTACGCGCCGACGCCGACGTACGCGGCCTGGCCGAAGCTGAAGTAGCCGCTGTAGCCGGACAGGATGTTCCAGCTGGTCGCCTGCGCGATCCAGAAGCAGATCGAGCCGAGCAGGATGAGATAGAAGGACGGCAGGCCGAGCTGGTCGCTGAACGCGCCGACCGCGGCCAGCACCAGGAACGCCGCCAGCAGCCCGGCGCCACCTCGGCGGATCATCGGGCTCCTCCCACCGCGAACAGGCCCTGCGGGCGTACCAGCAGCGCCAGGATGATCGCCGAGAACAGCACGAACGGCGCGGTCGCCGGCGACCACACCGCGGAGACCACGCCGGACAGCACGCCGACCAGGACCCCGGCCGCGAACGTGCCCACCACCTCGCCGATCCCGCCGAGGATGACCACCGCGAAGACGGTGCCGAACCACTCGAACGCGGTCTCGGGGGTCAGCGCGTTCGAGAGGGCGAAGACCATGCCGGCCAGGGCGGCCGTGGCCCCGACCACCCCGCCGAGCAGCACGCTGAGCCGCCGATGGTCGACCCCGAACGCTCCGGCCACCGCCCGGTCCTGCGCGATCGCCCGCATCGCCCGCCCCGCGAACGTACGGCGCAGCACCAGATGGGCCCCCAGCACCACCAGCGCGGCCAGCCCGAAGGCGACCAGCGTGGTGACCGGGAAGACCAGCCTGCCGACCGCCACCGACAGCGTGGCGTACGGGTTGACGTCGGCGGACATGCGCTGGAAGTCAGCGGTCCAGATGTTGCTCGTCACCTGGATGATGATGATCAGCAGCCCGAAGCTGACCAGCAGCGAGTTGAACTCGGTGAGCCGCAGCCGGTCGAACAGCCACTGGATCGCGGCGCCGGCGACGAACATGGCCGGCACGCTGATCACCAGCGTCAGGATCGGGTCGAGATGCCAGGAGGTGGCCACCTGGAAGGTCAGGTACGCGCCGATCAGGATCAGCCCGAAATGGGCCAGGTTGATGATGCGCAGTACGCCCCAGATCACCGAGAGGCCGGTGGCCATGAGGGCGTACAGGCCACCGATCAGCGCTCCGGTGAGAATGGCCTGGATTACGTTCATACGGGGGGTCGCCTCGGGTCGGATCGTCGCCGCGGGTGCGCGGCCTTTCGTGGAAAGCCGTGAATGCCGTGAATGCCGTGAATGCCGTGAATGCCGTGAATGCCGTGGCCGCCGGGTACGCGGTGGTGGGGACCGCGTACCCGGCGGCAGTCTGCGGGGTGGTGGTCAGGAGCTGCTGGGGCCCCGCAGCGGCGCGGCGGCCCGGTCGGCCGGCCACACCGTGACCCAGTCGCCGTCCTGGATCTGCTTGAGGGTCTGCGTGGTGGGCCAGAAGTTGTGCACCTTCGGGTCGAAGGTCAGGTGCCCGCTGAAGGTCGTGTCGGCGCCCTTCTGGTGGAGCGTGTCGCACATCTTCCGCTGGTCCGTCCCGCCGCTGGCCGTGACCGCGCCGGTGAGGATCTCCCAGGCGTTCCAGGAGGCCGCGGCCTGCGTCTCGAAGACCGTGTACGGCAGCTTCGCCGCCGTCGCGCGCTTGGTGAACTCGGCGGTGATCTCGGTGGCCTCGGGGCCGAGCTTGTCGAGCGTCGGCTTGTTCGGCTCGAACATCGAGACCGACAGCATGCCCTCGGACGCGTCGCCGAGCGCCAGCAGCGGCCCGGGGGCGGGGAACAGCCCGAACATCTGCTTCGGCCGGTAGTTGAGCTGGGCCATCGCCTGCAGGATGTTGGCCGCGTCCACGCCGAGCCCGTTGTTGATGACCAGGTCGGGGTCGGCGTCGCGGACCTGGGTGGCGATGGGCGCCCAGTCGGTGGTGGTCGGCGGGTAGTGCACGTCGGCCACGACCTCCAGGCCGCGCTCCTTGGCGATGCTCAGCACGCCGGCCTTGTCGTCGGCGAAGCCGTCGGAGACGAAGGCGGCCGATCCGCTCTGGCTGGTCAGCACCGCGATGCGCTTGGGCGGGGTGGGCAGCGAGGCCATCGCGTCGAACAGCTGGTTGGGGATGAAGCTGTTCGGGGTGGGGCTGATCGACCAGGCCGGGAACTGGCACTCGTAGGTCAGCTGCGGGGCGAGCACGGCGGTGTGCTGGGGCATCACGTACGAGTGCCGCTGGGCGACGGCCATCGCCGACAGGATGTTCGGCGTCGCGTACGGGCCGATGATGAGGTCGACCCGGTCCTGGCTGATCAGGCGCTCGTAGAGCTGGCTGACCTTGGCCTGGTCGGACTGGTCGTCGACGACCTTCCACTCGACCTTGCGGCCCAGCAGGCCGCCGTTCGCGTTGAGCCGGTCCACGAACGTCTCACCGGCGATCTTGTGGATCTGGCCGGTCGCGGCGAACGCGCCGGTCAGGGAGAGAGTGGAGCCGACCACGATGGGCTTGTCGCCGCTCTCGCCGGAGCCCGAGCCGCTGCCGCATCCCGCGGCCGCGACGCCGAGCGCCAGGACGGCGCCGATGACAGATAAGGAGCGCCTGCGCATCTCGATATGACCTTTCGTTGGGGGGTGCGGACCTCGGGACGGCTCGGGACGGCCCGGTCCAGGCGCCGGCGGTCGTCGGCAGGGCAGCCTCCGGAAGCCGAGGCCTCTTGCGGCGGACAATCGTCCGTTAGACGGACGTTGCGCAGATCACAATCTGCGCTCACGCATGAGTAATGTCAAGACTCAAGCCGGAAACAATTCCGCCAAGCGGACCACTGTCCGTCAAACGGTCAAAGCAGCCGCAGCTCCGGCTGGTACGACTACGCGGCCGGACCCCGGCGAAGATCGCTTGCCCCCAGGCCGCGGGCGTCGAAGGCGGTCCGCGCGTGCACGATTCCAGCGGCGTTGGCCTCCGCCCATCCGGCCAGGGCGCGGACGACCTCAAGGAGGCTGAACCCGCGCGGGGTCAGCGCGTAGTCGACCCGCGGGGGCTTGGTGTCGTGCACCGTCCTGGTCACCAGGCCGTCCCGTTCCAGCCCGCGCAGGGTCGCGCTGAGCATGCGCTGGGTGATGGGCTCGCTCATCCGGCGCAGCTCGTTGAAGCGCCGGGTGGTGTCGGCCAGCTGGCAGATGACGACCACCGACCACTTGTCGCCGACCCGTTCGAGCACGTCCCGGACCAGAGCGCGCCCCTCGTCGCACGCCTCGAATGCGGTGTCCTCGACGTCTGCGATGGGGTGCGCCATGCCCCGCAGTATACGAGGGATACCAGTCTCTACCTGCCGTAACGGTTCCCCCGGTGATACCTGAGCACGTTGAAGTGCTCTCTTCCGCGCCCGCCGCATCGGTGCGAAGTTTGGTTCTCGTAGCAGGTATCCAACAGGAACCATCTAGGAGTTGCCGTGGATGCGGCGCTCGTCTGATTAAGGAGTAGTCATGTCCGCACGTTTCGCAGAGAAGGTCATCCTGATCACCGGCGCCACCTCCGGCATGGGCCGGGCCGCCGCCGAGAGGGTCGCGGCCGAGGGCGCGAAGGTCGTCCTGGCCGCCCGGGGCAAGGAGGCCGGCGACGCGCTGGTGGCCCGGCTGCGCGCCGCCGGAGGCGAGGCCACGTTCGTTCCCGCCGATGTGACCGTGGAAGCCGAGGTGGCCGAACTGGTCCGGCAGGCGGTGAGCCGGTACGGCCGGCTCGACGGCGTGTTCAACAACGTCGGCGCCGCCACCGCGGTCGGCGCGGTGACCGGCGTGGACGGCGACGCCTGGAATGCCGAGCTGGCGCTCAACCTCAGCAGCGTCTTCTACGGCCTCAAGCACCAGATTCCCGCCCTCCGGGCGAGCGGCGGCGGCGCGATCGTGAACAACGCGTCCGTCGCCGCCGTCACCGGGCAGGCGACGATGGCCGCCTACAGCGCCGCCAAACACGGCGTGGTCGGGCTCACCCGCTCGGCCGCGCTCGAAACGGCCGCGGCCGGCGTACGGGTCAACGCCCTGATCACCGGCGGTGTGGACACCCCGCTGCTGCGGGCCAACATGGGGCCGACGCCGGAGGAGTCCCTGCGCGCGGCCGAGGCGATGCACCCGGTCGGGCGGATCGCCCAGCCGGAGGAGGTCGCCGCTTTGGCCGCGTTCCTGCTGAGCGACGAGGCCAAATTCATCACCGGAGCCGCACTGGCCATCGACGGCGGCATGACCGCCGCCTGACGGTCAGGACGGCTGGTGTACCACCTGGTGGATGGTTCCGCCGGGTTCGGTGCGGAAGTGGAGGCCCTTGGTGGCCAGGCGTGCTTCGAGTTCGGCGGGGGTTTGGGAGGCGGTGTCGGGGAGGAGGTAGTACTCCTCGAGGAGGGCTCGGGCCGCGTCGTTGTCGCTGACCGCGCAGTCCCAGATCACCTGGTCGCCCTCGGTGGTGACGTCGAAGGCGAAGAAGGCGCAGCAGGCCTTCTCGCGGGCGGCCAGGTCCCGGACCTGGTCCTCGACGCCGGGTTCGGCGCGCAGGCGGAAGCGGATGCCCTGGGGGGTCCTCTCCCGGCTGACGAGGTGGCGGCCGAAGAGGTGGCCGTACTCGTCCAGGCGCTCCTGGGGGGTGTCGGGGGCGGTGGTCATGTCGCAGACGATCGGGGTGGAGGCGGGCGGGATGTCCATGCCGGGACTCTCTCTCGTCGGGGCGGCGGCGTCTTGTGAGGCCGTCGTCCCGACCCTAGAGTCTGGACCATACTCCAGAGTCAAGAGGTGAAGTCGCGTGAAGATCGGGCAGGTCGCCGCGGAGGCGGGCGTCAGCGTGGACACGGTGCGCTTCTACGAGCGGCGCGGGGTTCTGCCCGCCGCCGAGCGCAGGCCGTCGGGGTACCGCGTCTTCGACGCCGCGGCGGTGGAGCGCATCCGCTTCGCCAAAGGTCTCCAGGAGCTGGGCTTCACCCTGGACGAGGTGGTGGACGCGCTGGCCGCGCACGACGCGGGCGGGGCGACCTGCGAGAGCGAACGCTGGCGGCTGGAAGCGGTGGTGGAGCGCATCGATGCCAAGCTCGCCGAGCTGGCCGAAGCCCGGCGGGCGGCCGTGGAGAGCCTGGAGGGCTGCCGAACCGGTCACTGCCGGTTCGGCCAGGCCCTGCTCCGATGAAACGCGTTCTACTCCGATTCCTCCGGTGCGGCCTCGTCGGGAACCTGTTCCACCTCGGGACGGCGTGCGCGGGTCAGCAGCACACCGAAGGCGAGCACCACCACGCCGAGGACGAGCGACGCCAGCGGGATGGTGGTCCTGATCAGCCGGACCTGGTCGGCGCTCGCCCGTACGGTGGCGACCTGCGCGTCCACGGTGGCCGGGGTGAACTTCGCGGTGGCGATGAAGGCCGGCATGCGCTCCACGCCGTCGGCCGTCTTCAGGACCTCGTGCCGCTGCTGCTGCTGGTTCACGGGGGCGCCGGTGGTGGGCTCCACCCAGTACGTCACGACACCGTCGTACACCCGGTCGACCTTGACGTTGCCGGTCTCCGGCATGCCGAACAGGGAGGCGGGCGCGTCCAGCGTGTCGACGACGGTCGGGGGGACCTTCTGCTCGAACTTGTAGACCGGGAGCCCGCCGATCGTGTCCTCGCCGACGAACACCGCGTCGTACGCCTTCTTGGTGCTGGAGTTGAAGACCTTGTACGTCTTCTTCTCCACCCCGAACGGGAACAGGTAGATCTGCCCCTCCAGGGTCACCGGCACCTTGTCGATGTTGGCGTTGCAGCAGTTCACGCCGACGCCGTTGTACTTGTTGAAGGCGCTGCGGAACTCGGAGAGGGAGATGCCCTGCTTGTTGTTGGTGATGTCGTCGACGGCGGTGAACTGGTCCCAGACGACGCGGTCGCCGGTCGCCTGCGAGACGTCGCCGCGCGTGGTGACGGTGATGTCCAGGTTCCCGGTGAGGACCTTCAGGTCGCCGACGCTGAAGTAGGTGGCGTTCTCGGCGGCCAGTTTGGTGATGCCGTACTGGTCGCCGGGCGCCTGGACCAGGCGGTCGGCGACGGGATAGCGGACCAGTGGCGCGAGGACGACGAGAAAGGCCCCGAGTGCGATGAGGGGGATTCCGAGCCTGCGGCGCATCGCTCCTCCATGACCGAACCATGAAACAGGTTCCTGTTTCGCGTCATGGTAGAGCCTGATGTGACCTGCGTCACTGGGGATACCGAAAAGTAACCGAAACATGTTCTAGGGCGATTTGCGGGCGTGCACGGTGAGGATGGCGGCCGCCGAGGGCCAGTGCCGGAGGAGCCGATCGACCGGTTTGAGGGGTTTTGGGACGTCGTGGTAGCCGGCACCGCGCACGGTCAGGTCCGCGAAGCCGTACGCGAGGAGGAACTGGCGGAGGGCGGGGAGCGTGAACAGGCGCAGGTGTCCGGCCACCGAGTTTCCCGGGCGGCCGAAGACGTGGGCCATGCTGACCTCGGAGAACACCGGTTGCATGCCGAGGAGCAGCATGCCGCGGTTGAACCAGGCCGCCAGGTTGGGCGTCGAGAGCAGCAGGTGCCCGCCGGGCCGGAGCACCCGGCGCAGCTCCACGATGGCCGCGTCCGGGTCGACCAGGTGCTCGATCACCTCCGAGAAGATGACCACGTCCACCCGGCCGGAGGCCACCGGCAGGCCGGGATGGGCCGCTCCCCCGCGCACCACCGTCAAGCCTTTCCCGCTGGCCGTCCGCAGCGGTGCCGCCGCCCAGTCCATGCCGACCACCCGGTGTCCGGGCGCGGCCTCGGCCGCCATCCGGGTGATCCCGCCGTCGCCGCAGCCCACGTCCAGAATCGTCAGCGGCTCCCGCGCCGCCCCCACGATCTCCCGGAGGAACGCCACGATCCGCGCGGTCCGGTCCTCGGCCGCCGACACCGGCGTCTCCGGATTCTCATAGAAGTCACGCAACTCAGCCATCTGACTCATCCGGTGTCGGTGGTGCGGGCCATATCGGAACCTTCGGAAATGCCGTGCGCGTCGTCTGGAGGCGCCCGCCGCTCGCCCTGGGCGAGGCTTCCGTCAACCGCCTCGTCGCTTCCGCCGCCGCCGTCCACACCGCCGCCGTCCGCGTCGTCGCCGTCCGCGTCGTCGCCGTCCGCGTCGTCATTCTCTACGCCGTCGCTCTCTACGCTGCGCGGGCGCTCTGGCCGGTAGAGCAGCAGGCCCGCCACGAGGGCGATCGCCGCCGTTCCTCCGCACATCCAGAGCGCGGGGCCCCGGGCGAAACCGAGGATGGCGACCGTCGGGCGCAGGTCGTTCGCGTGGGCGGCCGTCTCCTCGGGTGGGGTGTGGAAGTCGGCGGCGAGGGCGGTCAGGCGGGTGGCGCCGTCGGCGGTCCTGATGGTCTGGTTCTGGGTCTCGTGGACGCGGAGCGGCGTACCTGTAACGGGTTCCACCCAGTAGGTGCGGTCGACGGAGGCGTACAGGGAGGCGGGCACGTCGCGGTCGGGTGTGGCGGCGGGCAGGACGCCGCCGGGGACCGGGCCGACGCGGCGGTCGGGGATCGTCTGGCGATAGCGGTAAACGGTCAGACCCGAAAGGCGCTCCTCGCCCTCGTACCGCATGGGCTGGGTCTGCAACGTGACCGGATCGAAGAACGGATACGAGCGGCGGCCGGCGAAATACGGCCACTTGTAGGCCAGGCCCGACTGCTCGACGTCGCTCTCCCCCACGTACGCCCCGCAACACGTCACGACCAGCCCCGACGTCTTGTCGAACGCCACCCGGCGGTCGCTGTAGGAGAGCACGATCCCGGTGGACGTCTGCACGGTCGTCGTCCCGTCCCAGACGACGAGGTCGGCGGTGGCCGCGTTCACGTCGCCGCGGACGGTCGAGACGGACTCCACCGTGAGCCCGGTCAGCACCCTCCCGCTCGCCTGATCGAGCCCTTCCGCCCCTTCGGCGCGTAACCGGAACACCCCGTAATAGTCCTCCGGCGCGACCGTCAGCGCGCCCAGCACGAAGGTGGGCACGACCGCCGCGAGCACCCCGAGGAATCCCGCCACGGCGAGCAGGAGCAGACCCACCGACCGCCGCATCCGACTCTCCGTCCGCAGTAGAACAGATTCTAGGCAAGAGGTAGGGTAATGCGACTTGTCACCTTCCGCCGCACCCCTGGCCAGGCGCCCCATGCACGTCGACCAGCCCGCCGCGACCACCCCGGCCACCACCCGGCTGAACGCGGTCGACGGCCTCCGCGTGCTCGCGGCCCTGGCGGTCCTCGTCTTCCACGTCGCCGGCATCACCGGCCTCCAGTACGGCGAGGGACCCCTGGCCTGGCTGCTCTCCCGGGGCGAGGCCCGGGTGGCGGTCTTCTTCGCCATCTCCGGCCTGCTCCTCTACCGCCCCTGGGTCAAACACCTCCTGACCGCCGCGGAACCCCCCGGCACCCGCGTCTACCTGACCCGCCGCATCCTGCGCATCTTCCCGCTCTACTGGGTGGTCGCCGTCACCGCGCTGGCCGTCTTCAACCTCGACGCCGCGAAGACCGTCTGGGACTGGGCCGAAGTGCTCCTCCTCGTGTACGTCTTCGACCCCACCCCGTGGTGGCCGGTCGTCCAACTGGCCCCCATCGGCCTCCAGCAGATGTGGACGCTCTCCATCGACGTCAGCTTCTACCTGCTCCTGCCGCTGCTGGCCGCCGCCCTCGGCCGGGCCGCGCGCGCGGGCGGCGCGTCCGTCGACACCCGCGCGAAACGCCTGCTCATCCTGCTCGCCGTCTTGTCCACGACGTCCTTCGCCTACATGTACGCCGTGCACCACCCCGTCTACACCATGCGCATGGAATGGTGGCTCCCGCGCTTCTTCCCGTGGTTCGCCGTGGGCATGGCGGTCTGCGTGCTCACCGTCTGGGCCAGGGCCGACTCCCCCGGCGCGGAGCGGGTCCGCCGCTGGGGCGCCGAGATCGCCGCCAACGCGGGCACCTGCTTCGTGCTCGCCGCCATGGTGTTCGGCCTGGCCGCGACCCCGCTCGGCGGGCCGAAGACCCCGCAGTCACTCGCCCCCGACCTGCTCCCCGACGCGTTCCGGCTCGTCGCGTACGCGGTGATGGCGTTCCTCATCGTCGCGCCGGTGGCCCTGCAGCCACCCGAGCGGACCTGGGTGAACGTGCTGCTCGGCAACCGGGCGATGCGGTGGCTGGCCAACCTGTCGTACGGGGTGTTCGCCTGGCAGATCATCGTGATCTGGGCGTACTACGACATCAGCGGGCGGCCATTCCTCGATCAGCGGTTCCTTCCGGTGTTCTTCGTTGTGCTGGCGGTGAGTTCGGTGCTCGCGTGGGTGACGTACCAGCTGGTGGAGAGGCCGGCGCGGTGGTTCGGGAAGCGCGCGTGACGCGGCGGATCGACGCGATCGGCGGGCTGCGGGCGCTGGCCGCGCTCGGCATCCTGGTGTTCCACGCGGCGGCGATGAGCAACTTCACGATGACCGGTGGGGTGGCCGGCGCGCTGGCCGCGCGGCTGGACGTGGCCGTGTCCATCTTCTTCGCGCTGTCCGGCCTGCTGCTGTTCCGGCCGTGGGCGCGGGAGATCCTGCTGGCGGAGCCGGCGCCCTCCGTGCGGCGGTACCTGTGGCGGCGGGCGCTGCGCATCCTGCCCGCGTACTGGATCACCGTCGTGGTGGCGATGACCGTGCTCGCCGAGTCGACCGGGTACACGGCGCGCCAGTGGATCCAGATGCTGCTGCTGGTCCACGTCTACGACCCCGCCCCCGGCTGGCCGAACGGCGGGCTGGGCCCGACCGCGCTGGGCCAGATGTGGAGCCTGGCCGTCGAGGCCGCCTTCTACCTGGTGCTCCCCCTGCTCGCGTGGGCGGCCCGCCGCTTCATCCGCTCGGAAGGCATCGATTCCCGGGCGGTACGGCTACTCGCCGCGCTGGGCGGTCTCGGCGCCGTCTCGTTCGTGTTCGCGATCTTCATGCACGTGCCGGAGCGGGTGTTCTGGATCCAGTTCCTGTTACCGCACTACCTGGTCTTCTTCGCCGTGGGCATGGCGATCGCCACGCTGCTGGCCTGGGCGGAGGCGGATTCGCCCGGCGGGCTGCTGGCGCGGCGGGCGCGGGACACGGCGGCCTCGTCGGCGGGGACGCTGCTGGTGACGGCCGCGCTGGCGTACTGGCTGCTGATGACGCCGGTGGCGGGGCGGTTCGGGGATCCGTTCACGGGGTTGCGGGACGAGGAGATCCGGCTGCTGCTGCACACGCTCATCACGCTGCTGGTGGTGCTGCCGGTGGCGTGCCAGCCGTCCGGGGCGACCTGGGTCAACCGGGTGCTGGGCAGTGGGGTGATGCGGTTTCTCGGGCAGGTGTCGTACGGGATCTTCTTGTGGCAGTTCGTGGTGATGGAGGCGGTGTTCCGGGTCACCGGATTGCCGTACTTCGGGGGAAATTTCCTGACTGTGTTGGGGTTGTCGCTGCTGGGGACGGTTGCGCTGGCGGCGGTCACGTACTACCTGGTGGAGCGGCCGCTGCTCGGGCGTCCGGAACCACGGGAACCCGTGCCGGCGGTCGCGGCTCCGGAACCGGTCACGATAAAGCGGGAAATTTCGGTTGAGCCGCCGAAGCAGTCACGGCAGCGGGACAGCGCCCGTCAGAACAGCGCCCGTCAAAACGGCACCCGTCAGGACAGGACCGCTCAGAACAGCGCCCCTCAGAACGGCACGCAGGACAGTGGGCATCAGGACGCGCTGGACGGGATCCGGGCGCTGGCCGCGCTGGCGGTGCTCGTGTACCACGTCGGCGGCAAGACCGGCCTGACCGAAGGCTGGGGCGCCTGGGCGGTGTCGCGCGGCGACGTCGGGGTGGCGATCTTCTTCACGCTGTCCGGATTGTTGTTGTACCGCCCGTGGGCCCGCGCCGTCCTGGACGCCGGGAACGGCCCGGAGACCACCGCCTACCTGTGGCGGCGCGCGTTCCGCATCCTCCCCGCCTACTGGCTGGTGGCCGTCGTCGCGATGGTCTTCTTCAACTCCGGCCACAACGCCTCCCAGTGGGTCTGGGCGAAATGGCTGCTGCTGCTCCAGATCTACGACGTCGGCTCGTGGTGGGGCGGCGACGAGGGACGCGGCCTGGAGCAGATGTGGTCGCTCTCCGTCGAGGTGGCCTTCTACCTGGCCCTGCCGCTCATCGCCGCCGCGCTCGCCGTCCTCGCCGGCAGAAGCGCGGCCACCGCGACGCGCGCGCGGGCGCTGCTGGCCGGGATCGGCGCGCTCGGCGTGATCTCGATCGTCTGGACGGTGGTCGCGCACCAGCCCGGCATGCCGCCCGAGTTCAACATGCTGCTCCCCCGGTACTTCCTGTGGTTCGGGACCGGGATGGCCCTGGCCGTCGGCTCGGCCTGGGCGGCGGCGGACGACCGGGCGCGGGCCTTCTGCGCGGCGGTGGCAAGGCGTCCCCTGCTGTCCTGGGCCATCGCGGCGATCGCCTTCGCCGTCGGCAGCACCCCCCTGACCGGCCCCCTGCACCTGGGCGCGCTCCCCGCCACCGAAGGCACCACGAAGGCCGTCCTGTGGGGAGTGGCCGGGCTCTTCCTGGTCGCGCCCTCGGCGTTCACCACCGGCCGCCGGGGGTTGAGCACGCTCGTCTTCGGCAACGCCGTCGTCGGCTACCTGGGACGCATCTCGTACGGGATCTTCCTGTGGCAGTTCGTGGTCATCTACGGCTACTACGAGCTGACCGGCAACGAGGTGTACTTCGGCGGTGGCTTCGCGACGGTGCTGGCCGTGGCGGCGGCGGGCACGCTGGCCCTGGCGGCGCTCACGTACCACCTGGTCGAGCGGCCCTTCCACCAGCTCGGGCGGGCGGTCACGACGGGCGCGGCGCCGGTGACCCGATCCGTATCCCGCTGACGCACACCCCGGCCCCGGCGCTGATCCCGGAGATGCGCACCGCCGGGCCGCCGCCGACCGCCTGGAGGTAGCGCACGCCGCTGCCCCGGTCGAGGGTGATCGGCACGCGGGCGCCGCCGAGGGAGAAGGTGGCGAGGGCGGCGCGGGTGGCGGTGTAGGAGAAGGCCACCGTGTACTTCATGGTCGGCAGGTCGTGGGCGAGCGGGATGTCGATCCGGCCCGCGGCCAGCCGGTAGCAGGCGGGCGTGGAGGTGGGCGCGGCGGCGACCACGGGGGTGAGCGTCATCGGGCGGAGCCGTCCGGTCCGGTCGAAGACCATCGGGTCGGCGGCGGGGGCCGGGCGGCGCATCGCGTCCCGCAGGTCGGGACCGGCCAGCGGGGCGAGCACCCGGGAGGTCAGGCGGTAGTCCCCGAACCAGCTCGACATCAGCTGCCGGGGCACCGGCGTGTCGTAGATCTGCACGCTCGACGGCGTGCGCGCGAGTTCGGCGGCGGCGGTGTCCAGGTAGTCGCGGGCGGGTTGGGTACGGATGTTCCCGGCGTACGCGGACGTCGACCACACGGACAGGGCGACCACGCCGGCGAGCGCGGCCACGGCTCCCAGCCTGGGCAGGCGCGGCCAGGCGTCCGGCCCGAGTGTCGCCAGGCCGAGGCAGAGCGCCACGACGGGGGCGGTCCCCGCCAGGAGTTCGGTCTGGCCGCCGAGGATCTCCCCGACCGAGGCGACCGGTCCGAGCAGCGCGGGGAGCGCACTGGCGGCCAGGACGTACCCGAGCAGCGTCAGCCAGGCGGCGCCCGCGTTCGCGCGGGTCCGTACGGTGACCGCGACGACGGCGAGGATGACGATCCACGCGGCCACGACGAGCGCGGGAGCGGGCAGCGCGATCCCGTGGTCGGGCCTGCCGAAGTACCACCGGCCGGGCCCGCCGATGAGACCGGTCGCGAAGGTCTGGCCGACCAGCCGCCACAGGAACCTGACCCCGGTGGCCGGGTCCGGCGTGTTCCATCCGGACGCCGCCAGGCGTACGACGACGCTGACGGCCACCACGAATCCGTACACGGTCCACAGGACGGGCGCGCGCCGCCGGCCCAGCCAGACGCGGGACAGCGCGTACAGCAGGAGGGGCACCGCCGCGACGGACAGCGAGAACAGCGCGCCCGCGACCACCCAGGACACGGCGGCCACCGCGTGCAGCCGCCTGCCGGTCCGCTCCCAGAGCACGTGCGAGGTGATGGCCATGGCCACCGCGAGCTGCGGGACCAGCCCGGACAGCGACGCCGACCACCAGGTCAGCACGGGCAGCGTCAGCGGCGTCACCAGGAAGACGAGGAAAGGTCCCAGGATCGCCGGGCGCTTCCCGAAGACCACGACCAGCATGCGCAGCACTGCCAGCGACACCAGCGCCTGCACCACCAGCATGGTGACCGCGACGAGCGTCCAGTCGTAGGCGTCGGCGCGCGCGGGGAACCACCCCAGCAGCAGCCCGCCCGGCGTCAGCCGCCCGCCCAGCGGCGTGAACAGGTAACTCCATCCGAGGTCCTGCTCGTGCGCCCGGACGATCAGGACGAAGTCGTCCTCGCGGAAGAACGACCGCAGCACCCCGGGCGCCCGCCACGCCAGCTGCGCGACGATCAGCACGACGCCCGCGAGCACGGGCAGCCGGGAACCCGCCGGCGCGAGGACGGCGGGCCGGATCTCGGTCTGGGTCATGCGCTCGCTCCCGCCATGACGTGGACCTCCCCGGGTTCCGGGACGGGGGGTTCCTCCGGTTCCGGTAGCCCCGCCGCCAGCCGTCCCAGCACCGGCAGGCAGAGCAGCTGGGCCAGGACGTCCCGGAACACCCCTGCCACCGCGTCCTGGCCGAGCCCGGCGAGGTAGTGACCGAGCCCGGCCGACAGACCGGCCAGCCCGAGGAAGACCGCCACCAGGACGGGCGCGTCCGCGACCCTGGCCGCGCGCAGCGCCGGAGCCCGCCGCAGGCCCACCACCAGCGCGTACGTGCCGAGCACCAGCAGCAACCCGAACAGCCCGCCCGTCCAGACCCCGGCCGCGGCGGCCAGGACGCCCGCCGCGCGGGCGGGCACCCCGGCGGGGAGGGCCGCCGGGATCGCCGCCCCGGGACGCCGCCACCTGGCCAGCGCGACCAGCAGCATCACCAGCAGGAACCCGGTCGCCAGCGCGGCGTGGTAGGCCGTCTCGGGCGGGTACTCCAGCGTGACCCGATGGGCGGAGGCCCCCGCAGGGAGGATCCACGCCTGCCGCCACCCGTCGAGGCGGACGGCGGTCAGCTCGGTGCCGCCGAGCCGGGCCCGCCACGCGCCGTTGAAGTTCTCGTTGACGACCAGGTAGCCGGGCTGGTCGGTCCGCGGCCAGAACGTGCGCTCGCCGCCGGTCCACTTCTCGACGGTGACGGGAACGGGTGTGACGGACGGCGGGGCCCGGTCCAGCGGATCCTCGACGGCCATCGACAGGATGCGGTACGGGTCCCGCGCGGCCACCCGGATGCGGTTCTCCCCCGCCGCCAGCGTCCACTTCTGGCAGGTCGTGAAGGTCAGCGGCCGGCCGTTGACCAGGTCGGAGACCGTGCCGCCGACGATCCGGGTCGGCACGGGATACCCGTTGACCGACAGCGCCGGCCCGACCCCGCACATCGTCCGGACCGGGAACGACCCCAGCACGCCCGCCGGACTCACTCCCGGGATGCGGATGTCGGCGATGTGCACGGCCTGGCTGCGGCGCGGCAGGAACTGGAGCACCACCTTCCGGGTGGTGACCGGTTCGAAGCGGAAGACGCCGGTCGCCGGCACGTACCCGCCGCGCAGCGCCTTGTCGGCCCAGACGAGCAGCTGCATGGGCGCGTTCCCGGTGAGCGTCTCCGGGTACGTGATCTCGATCTGGTCGATCTTGCGTCGCCGGCCGAAGTCGATGGTGAGGGTGGGCTTGGCGTCGAACGCTCCCGCGTACCAGATGGTCTTGGGGTTGCCGTCGAAGGCGGACAGGCCGACCGAGGCCGGGTGGTCGACGAGGGCCGAGGAGGCGGAGACGTGCGGGTAGATGTCGGGGAACGTGGTCGCGGTCTCGATCGCGTGCGGGTCGGTGAGCACGGTCTGCCCGACGGCCTCCCGGGGCGCGGAGGCGGGCGAGGTGATCGTGCGGTCGAAACCGAACCCGTCCTCGCCGCGCAGCTGCAGCTGACCGGAGCAGGTCCAGATGAACGACCCCTGCATGCATCCGGGGGCCGCGCCGGTGCTTCCCCCCAGCGCGTACGTCGGGATCACCCGGTCGCCGGTCACTCCCGGCACCCGTACCGTACGACCGGCGGCCACGCCGGGAATGACCAGTTCGGTGATGCCCACCCGGCTGCCGAGGTCCGACTTCGGCCGCCAGGCCACCCGGGTCACGGTGAGCCGCACCCGGTCGGTCGCTCCCGGCGGAACGTGCACGAGCTGCGCGGCCCCGGTGTTCTTCACCGTCTGCCGGAGCTTCCCGGCCGAGGTCTCCACCTCGACCTCGGTCACGGCGGGCCCGACGAACTGGGTGAACGCCACCGCCAGCTGCGGAATGGACGTCTTCTTCAGCAGGTCCACCTGAAGCCACTCGCCGACCGCGCCCTCCCACCCGTCGGACCGCCACGACGTACGGGCGTCGCCGTCCACGGCCGAGAACGGCTGGTTGCCGGTGTCCCGGATGTCCGGCAGCGCGGTCACGTCGGAGGCCGAGGAGGAGGCGGTGACCGCCTTGACCCCGGACAGGCGGGCCGTGGAAGTGAAGGAGTCCCAGCCGGGATCGAGCAGGTCGTGCTCGGCGGCCGGCCGCCGGAACGCCTCGGCGGCGGTGAGCGTCGGGGAACTCGCGAACCGCAGCTCGCTGAAGGCCGTCTCGCGGCGGCGCAGCGTGTCGGTGACGATCGTCCGGCTCCCGGGCACCGACGCGGCACCGGGGTCGTCCCCGACCAGCACCGGCCGCCCGTCCGCGAGTAAGCCCAGGTCGGCCAGGGTGAGCAGCGCCTCGGGACCGCCGGTGACCCGGAGCGGCTCCCCGGTCAGGGTCGCGGCGAGCGGCGCCGGCCGGTCCACCCGGTAGACCTCCAGCGCCTGGTACGGCTGGTTGAACCAGGTGGTCGCGTTCGCGGTCTTCGGGTCGCCGACCACCGGGCCGAAGCCCTTGACCAGCGTGAGCCCGCTCTCCGCGACGGCCTCGTGCACCCGCGGCGGCCACGCCCCCCGGATGGAGAACTTGTCCAGGTCATTGCGGACCAGGACGTAGCCGACCCCCATCCGCCGCAGCACCTCGGCCAGACCCGCCGAGCCCTGCCCGGTGGCGAAACGCTGGTCGATCCCGTCCAGCAGCCGGGTCAGGCCCGCCGACCCCCACGGCACGATCATCCGGCTGGCCCAGCGCACCTTCAGCAGGGGTTGCAGGGGTTCGTCCATCGGGCGTCCCCACAGGTACTCCCCCCACCGCGCGCCCGGCTGCGCCAGCACCATCGAGTCGCCCGCGTTCTGGTTCAGCCAGGTCGCCGCCTCCCGCCAGTACCCGGGGATCTCCTGGTACGACCCGCGCGCGGCCAGCCCCACCGTCGCGACCGGCAGGAAGGTGACGCCCAGCAGCACGGACGAGGCCGCCGCGACCGGCGTCCTGAACCGGGGCACGGCCGAGACCGGCAGGTACGCCAGGCCCAGCGCCACCGGCAGCCGGACCAGGGCGTCGAACTTGTGGATGTTCCTGAACACCGCGAGCGTGCCGTCGAAGAGGTCGCGCAAATTCCCGGCCAGCGGGTTGGCGACCACGCTGACGTGGCCGGTGACCATGATCGCCGTACCGGCCAGGACGAGCAGGATGAGGAAGGTACGTTCCGGGAGGCCGCGCCGTACCAGGCCGACCAGGCCGAGGCCGGCGACGAGCGCGGTGAGCACCACCAGCCACGGGCGGACCGAGTGCTCGTAGGCGGCCGGCCACCAGGGCAGGCCGTCGATGGGCAGGTAGCCGATCCAGTTGGCGGCCCCGCGCAGCGTGTTGGTGAGCGAGGTCACGCCGGTGGTGGCGGCGGCGTTCTCGGTGTACGGCATGAACGAGAAGGCGTGGCGGCCCATGATGGCCAGCGGCACCAGCCACCAGAAGGAGGCGGCGGCCGTGCAGCCGAGCCACCACAGCAGCAGCCGGTTGCGGCGCGGCCCCCGGCGGCGGGTGACCAGATAGAGGAACGGGATGAGCAGGACGGCCAGTTCGGCGGTGGCGTTGACGCCGCCGCAGCAGACGAACGCGAGCGCGGAGAGCGCCGCGGCCCGGCGCGGGCTCGTTCCCTCCCGCGCTCCCCTGACCAGCGGGATCAGCATCCAGGGGACGAGCGCGCTGGGCAGGAACTCGGAGGAGTTGACGCCGATCAGGGCCTGCGCGTGGGGGGCGAGCGCGTACGCGAATCCGGCGATGAGGCGGGTGTTGGCGGTGCCGATGCCGAGCGCGTCGGCCAGGAGCACGATGCCGAGGAAGGCGGCGCAGAGGACCAGGGCCATCCAGAGGCGTTGCAGCACCCAGGGCGGCAGGCCCAGTTCGGTGCCGGCCACGTAGAACGGGCCCATCGGGAAGAGGTAACCGTAGGCCTGGTTCTGGATATATCCGAAATGGGTGCTGTCCCAGAGGGTGAGGGCCCGGGTCAGGAACCCCCACGCGTTGATCGGCATGTCCAGCTTGGTCTCCGAGATGATCCTCTCGGGGGCGACCGAGAAGGCGATCACGAAGAGCGCCAGGCAGGAGGCGAGCAGGCGGGACCGGCGGCGGAACCGGGAATCGGCCTGCTCCGGAACGATCAAGAATCTCCTCCGAGTCACGCGCGAGTAGCCCTGAGGCTAGAACTCGTTCCAGGCAAGAGCCAGGCCGTTCCCCGAATTGTGACGGAACACCTGAAACAGGTACCAGTAAGCTGCCCGCCGTGGACATCCCGCCTTTCCGCGCCGACCTCGCCCGATCGGTACGGCTGTTCGCCGCGTTCCGCAGGGAGCAGACCGACCCGGAGTTCTTCTACGGCCTGCTCGCGCGGGACACCGTCGCCCAGTTGAGCGCGTTCGTCCCGCTGGACGGGCAGCTCGTGGTGGACGTCGGGGGCGGCGCCGGATATTTCGCCGAGGCGTTGCGGGGCGCGGGGGCGCGGATCGTCTGCGTGGACGTGGACGCCGGGGAGATGACCGCGCGGGACGGCGTCATGCCGGAGGGAGCCGTCCTCGGCAGCGCGCTGCGGCTGCCGCTGCGGAGCGGGACGGTGGACGTCTGCTTCTCGTCCAACGTGCTGGAACACGTTCCCGATCCGTACCTGATGGCGGATGAGATGGTGCGGGTGACGCGGCCGGGCGGGCTGGTGTACCTGTCGTTCACCAACTGGCTGTCGCCGTGGGGCGGGCACGAGACCTCGCCGTGGCACTACCTGGGCGGGCACCGCGCCGCCCGCCGCTACCTGCGCCGTCATGGCCGTCCCCCCAAGAACGTGTACGGCGAGAGCATGTTCGGGGTGTCGATCGCGTCCGCGATCCGCTGGGCGCGGCGGCAGACGCTGGCGGACGTGGTCGCCGTGCTGCCCCGGTATCTGCCGGCCTGGGCGTGGTGGGTGACCAGGGTTCCGGTGGTCCGCGAGTTCGTGACGTGGAACCTGGTGCTCGTGCTCCGCCGCCGGTAGGTCAGGTGGTTTCGGGGGACATGCGGGGTTCGGGGACGATCGCGGGCGCGTAGCGTGTGGCCAGTTCCGATTCGACCAGGGCGGCCATGAGGGTGACCGTGCGCTCCCAGGTGAACTCGCCCGCCCAGGACCGGCAGGCGGCGGCGATCCCGGCCCGGGCCGGGGGGTCGGAGAGTTCTTTGAGCGCGCGGTCCACGACGTCGGCGAGGTGCTCTCCTTCTGAGGCGAGCCAGCCGGTCACGCCGTCCTTGACGGAGTCGCGTAGGCCCGCGACGCCGTACGCGACGGTGGGGACGCCGAGGGCGGCGGCCTCGATGACGGTGAGGCCCCAGCCCTCGAACTCGGAGGCGGTGACGTGGAGGGTCGCGGCGCCGAGCAGGCGGATCTTCGCGTCTTCCGGCAGGTAACCGTGCAAGGTGACTTTTCCGGATAAGTGGTTTTCTTCCACCATCTGGGCGAGCGGTTCGAACTCCGGTCCCCGGCCGATGACGTGCACCCGCAGCCCCGGCCAGCGGTCGGCGAGCAGGTCGGCCAGTTCGACCACGCGCGCCACCCGCTTGTGCCCGACCAGCCGCCCGAGGAAGACCAGCGCGGGTTCGCCCAGCGCCGGATCGGGCGGCACCCCTTCGGCGCAGGTCGCTCCCCCGTTCGGGATGACCTGGATCGGGGCCGTCCAGCCGAGCCGCTCCCGCAGGTCGAGCATCGACGACTCCGACACGGTGACCGTACGGCACCGCCGGTAGAGCCGCCGCGCCACCGGCCCTTCCACGAAGCACCCGATCCGCGCCAGCCACGGCGGGAAGAACGCCCAGAACTGCCGGTCGTGCACATGGTGGATGAGCGAGATCACCGGCGTACGGCGGGGCAGCAGGGCGGGGGCGAAGAACGGGATGCCGTTCATGCAGTCCACGACCAGGTCGAGGCGGCGGCGGTGGAGCAGGAGCCAGAGCGCGGCGAGCGGGTAGAGGGTGAAGCGGTTGCCCATGCGGTGGAGGGTGACGCCGCGCCGTACCTCGGATCTGGGCTGGTCGGGTTCGCGGGCGGTGACGAACGAGACGTGGGCGCCCCTGCTGACCAGGTGGGTGGCGACCCGCCAGGCGTACTTCTCCGCGCCGCCGGCGACGGACTGGAGGGGTTCGCGGAAGTTCAGGATGGCGACCCGAGCGCCCGATAACCCGGATCTAAAATGAGGCTTGCTCATGTTATCTGCTCCCACGGCGTCCCCTCCAGGGGCGTTCGGGCATGGCTCACGCCAAGGTCAGACCTGAAGTGGAATCTCCGGCGCGGACGGGAAGGGTCAGCGGGTGCCGTAGTTGTAGAGGGGCTTGTCCGGCGGGGCCAGGCTCGGCGAGGCGACATTGATGACGGCCACTGAGGCGACGCCGGCGAGTACAGCCCCAAGCGCCACAGCCACGAGCACCTTCAACACCGGCTTCTCCCTTCTGCAGGTACCAGCGCAGTGTGCCGAGAGTAGAACGTGATACAGGAATTAGCCAGAGATCTTCCCAAACCGTGACAAAGAAAGCTACCGCTCGGTACGCCCGGGGATTTCGGCTCTTCACTGGTCACAGACGCAGCAGGAGGAGCCTCTCACCCCGGAAAATCGGGGTGGCGTCCGGGAGCTTCCGCAGGAACTCGTTCTCGTTGCCGTCGCCGATGAGCACGTACCGTACGCCTGCGCCGGCCAGTCCGGCGCCGGCCGGTCCGGGTCCGGCGAGCAGCGCGCCCACCCGGCGCGCCAGCGGGTCCTCGGCGGTGACCCTGATCGGCCCGCGCTCCCGCGATTCGACGACCAGCGTGTCGTCCCAGACGACGCGGCGGGCGAAGAGTTTGGTCGCCGGGTCGAGGATGACCCGGCCGCCCGTCCACCGGAACACCCGGTGCGCCCGCCACGGCAACGAAACCAGCGCGCCCGGTGCGGGATCGGCGTTGACGATCCGCTGCACCTGCCGCCATTCGGCCGGATAGTCGGCTGTCGCCAGCCGTCCCAGCGCCCCGATCGCCAGCGTCGGCAGCACCAGCACGGGCACCGCGACGGCCGCGAGGCCGATCCTGCCGCGCGCGAACGACGCGAGGCCGAGCGCTTGCGCCAGCGCCAGCGGCGCGAGATACACCTGTCCGTCCCGGAGCGGCCCGAATCCCGGCCACCAGCCGATCAGGCTTTTCAGCACCTCCGGCGCGAAGGCTCCCAGGCAGGCGATCGCCAGCCCGAGCACGGCGGCCACGGCGAGCCCGGCCAGCGCGGGGTCACGCCTTTCGCGCCGCTCCTGGCGGTCGCACCGGCCGCCATGGTCGTGGCCGTCGTGGCCGTCGTGGCCGTCGTGGCCGTCGCGGTCGCGGTCGCGGTCGTGGCGGTCGCGGCCGTGGCGGTCGTGGCGGTCGTGGCGGAGCAGCCGGGCGAATCCCCAGATGGCGACGGCCGAGACGAGGAGGCGGACGGTCGCCGACGCCCAGAAGCCCTGGCCGGGCACGCCCGCTTCGGCATTCCAGATGCCGCCCAGTGAGAGCAGGCTGCCGACGGTGCCGAAGGGTCCGTCCGCACGCGGGGCGAAGGCGTCCACGCCGGCCGGATCGGTGGCCGCGTCCGAGAGCAGGGCCGGGACCAGCCACGGCAGGCTGAGGACAGCGGCGACCGCACCGGTTGTGGCCACCGCGCGCCACCGTTCGGCGCGCCGGGCGGCGACCGGAATGACGGCGAGCAGAGTGACCAGCATCGCCTGGAAGCCGCCCACGGCTGCGGGGATCAGGGAGATCGTGAATCGGCGCACCCCGCCTTGAGCTGCGGCGCGGACGGCCCACGGCAGTCCCGCGTATCCCAGGAGGAGCGCCCACTGCCCGAGCAGCAACCGCTGGGCCAGGTACAGGTTCCAGGCGTAGAAGGCGGCGGCGACCAGGCGGGCGGGTGTCCTGCCGGAGGGGACCAGCGCCGCCGCTCCCGCCGCGGCCAGCAGGAAGATCCCCAGCAGGATCAGCTTCTGCACCACCATGGCCGGAATCGGATACGACAACAGCGCCACGACGAGGTCACTGGGAACAGCCCTGGGAAATCCGCTTATATCCCGAAATATCGGTGGATCGGGGACGAAGACCATGTCGTACCGGAGGGTGAAGCCCGGGCCGAGGGCGGGGCCCAGCGCGAGCATGCCGAGCAGCGCTCCGAGCAGGGCCGGCGCGAGCCGCACGAGCAGGGAGCGCTGTCCGGGTGCCGGGCTCCGGGTCACGGGACCGGCCGGACGCGCGCACGGCTATGCGAAGCCGAACCAGCGACGACGAGCATTCGGCACCTTCCCGGCACGGATCCACTGAACTGACGCTGACGAGAATCTACTGATCGCCGCCCGCGTCGCCACCACGGGGACGGATTCAGAGCCAGGTCGTGCCGAGCCAGGCGGTGACCGCGAGGGTCACCAGAAGGGCGATGTTGAGCCCGATCAGCCGGGCCTCGCCGCGGCGCAGGTGGACGGCGATGCCGCCGACCTGGATGAGGGCGAGGCCGACCGCGGCGGCGACGGCGAGCCAGGGCGCGATCCCGGTCAGCGGCGGCAGGACCAGGCCGGCCGCGCCGAGGACCTCCAGCACTCCGATCACCCGGACGAGCGGCATCGGCACGGTGTCGACCCAGCCCATCATCGGCCGGAGCCGCTCCTGGCTCTGCACGACCTTCTTCCCTCCCGCGTAGAGGTAGAAGAGAGCCAGAAGCGCCCCGACGATCCAGTACGCGATCTCCATGACGGACACCTCGGAAGCAGATGACGTGGCGCTGGCCACGATGGTTACCGGTCGTAAGCAGCCCCATCATGCGTCACTATTGAAACCCTTACAAAAGGCACACGCGTGTGCCTTACGCACAAGGGACTGTCATGTCGGAGTACGAGCACACCTGCATGATCCGCGGCGACGGCGGCCGGACGATCCGCGCCATCCTCGACCGCATCTGCAACAAGTGGACGTTGCTGGTCGTGGCCACCCTCGACCAGGGCAGCCTGCGCTTCACCGACCTGCACCAGCAGGTTTCCGGGATCTCCCAGCGCATGCTGACCCTGACCCTGCGGAACCTCGAACGCGACGGCCTGGTCTCCCGTACGGTCCACGCCGAGGTCCCGCCCCGGGTGGAGTACGCGCTGACCCCGACCGGCAAGAGCCTCATTCCTCCCGCCCTCGCCCTCGCCGGCTGGGCGATCGAGCACATCCCGCACATCGAGGCCAGCCGGGAGGCGTACGAGACCCGGAACTGAGGCTCCGTGACGTTCATCCCCACGCCGGAACGGGTGGCCGGAAGTCGTGGGTGGTGGCCGCGACCGGCTGGTAGGTCGTTCCCGCCACACGAATGTGCCGGACGTTCTCGTGCTCGTCGAATACGAACTCGACGAGTTCGCCGGTGCCGAACGAGCCGCCGGTGCGGGGGAACGCGAACGTCTCCGGGCCGATCTGGGTGAGTTTGATCGCGCCGTCCAGCGGGTTCGACTGTCCGGGCCAGATCATGGTGAGGACTCCGTCCAGGACGGCGAGGTCGAGGACGTTCCAGATGCTGGCGAAGTGGCCGCCGAAACGGTGGAGGTCGCCGTTTTCCGGGCCCTCGGCGTCCTGGCCGGACAACAGCGCCATCACGCCCTTGCAGATCTGGACCGCGGCGACGTCGATCGCGTTGACCAGGACCGAGACGGCGAGACCCTCGGCCGGGTCCCAGAGGGTCTGGCTGGTGTGGCCGGGGTAGTTGCCGCCGTGGCCGTACAGGACGCGGCCGTGCACTTCGAGGGTCCGGACGCCGTAGCCGTACGAGACGATGTCGGAGAGGGGGTCGCGCATCGGGAGCTGGCTCGTGACCAGGAGGGCGCGGGCCTCGGGGCCGAGGAGGCGGCTGTCGTCGGAGAAGAGGGCGGCGGCGATGCGGACCAGGTCTTCGGCCGTGCTGTAGAAGCCCGTCGCCGCGGCGAGCGCCTGGGTGTGCACGTCCTGGGCGACGCGGTGGCGCCGGCGGGTGAGGTGGGCTCCGCCGTACCCGGTCGCGAGGTTGCCGACGACGTGGCCGGGTCCGACGTCCGCTCCGGTGTCGTGCAGGCCGAGCCGGTCGGCGATGTGCGTACGGACGTAGTCGGGGTAGGGCTGCCCGGCGGCGCGCGCGACGATCAGGCCGAGCAGGCCGTAACCGATGTTGCTGTACTTGTACTGGGAGTCGACCTCGGTGACGCCGAAGGCCTCGGCGGCCATGTCGATGAGCTGCGCGTCGTCGGGGAAGGACTTCATGAACTGCCAGTAGTCGGCGTCCCGGCCGTCGCGGAGCAGACCGCCCCGGTGCGTCAGGAGGTGGCGCACGTTCACCTCGTGCGCCGACGCGACGTGGCCGAGTTCGGGGATCCACCGGGTGACCGTGTCGTCGAGGCCGAGCCGGTCCCGCTCCCAGAGCTGGAGGACGGCGACCGCCGTCATCGTCTTCGAATGCGAGGCGACGCGGAACCGGTGCTTCGTGGTGAGCGGAGTCTGGGCGGCCAGGTCGGCGTGCCCGATCGCCAGCGACCTGCGCAGTTCGCCGTCACGCCAGACGGCCACCTGCATGCCGGGAAGGTTCTCCGCCCACTGCCGGTACCGCAGCCAGTGTTCGATGTGATCGAGTACCGACGACTCGCCACGCATCATCTCTGCTCCCGTCTGGGTCGAGCGCCGATGCCGAGGACGATCACTCCCAGGACGACGCCGGGAAGATCAGCTGTGACGGGTCCTCGGTCGAGAAATGCCCGCAGGATATCGACCAGAAAGATCAGAATGAGTGTCCCCGCACGTTGCGCTATGCCCGGCCTCGTCGTGATCTGCCGGGCTTCGCCGCGTCCTTCCACACGGCGACGCAGGTCGTCACGACATCCTTGATCTGGGCGCTGGTGACGTCTGCTCCGGTCAGCCTTCGGACGGCGTCGACGACGGACCCTTCGTCCAGTTCCCCCTTCTGGGCGAGGACCTTCCGGAACGTGTCCCACTCCTGCGCGTTGTTACTGCTGTACGCGCTCGCGTAGCCGCCGCCCCACATGCGGACGTAGGCGGCGACGTGCCCGCTGTTGACCTGGGTGTGCCATCTGGCCTCGCGGGGAGACCGGCCCTCGACCACGGAGCCCTGGGTGATGAGCAGATCGTCGGGAGGAGTCTCACGTCGCAGAACACCGTCCGTCCACACCCAGGGAGGGTCCTTGGACATCTCCGTCCATAACCTGTCGAACATCACGTCCGTGTCGTCTTCTATCGACTCCATCGCGAGAGCGAAACTGACGCAGTCGAGCCTGCCCCCCTCCGCCTCGTCGAAGACGGCTCGGCTCCTGGCGGCCTGCGAGGCGTTGCACAGCTCGTACAGCAGGTTGTAGAAGCAGCCCCAGTAGTGCCTCGTCGCCGGGTCATAGCCGGGTTCGCCCTCTTTCACCTGGCCGACGACGACGATGTTCAGCACCGGGTCGTGGCTGGTCAGCGCCTCGGCGTCGTCGGTCCGGTCGAGCACCACGAGGGGGATGCCGGCCTCGACCGCATCCTGCACCGCGCCGAGCTCCGTGACGCGCCCGAACGTGAGCTCCGGTTCGTCCATCTCGGCCCGGACGACGGTGTTCACCTCGTCGGACGGATTCGCCTGCGCGGCGATGTCCCGAAGCAGCCCGTCGAAGACCTGGCTGCCGAGGACATGCTCGAACGCCTGAGCGACCGGGTCCTTGCGGCGCGCCCCCTGGGCCACCCGCGTGGACCCCTTGAACAGCGCCATCGCCTGCCGTGGGGTACGCGCGGCGGGCGCCCTGCCCTCCCCCGCGACCCTCGTGGTGACGCCGGTCCGCCTGCCGGAGCCCGGCTGCCGGCCGGTCCCCCCGCCCGAGCCGAGCTCCGTGCGCTCCGCCGTGGCCGCCGACTCAAACGTCCCGCTCGTGCGCTTCTTCTTCTCCAGACGCCTGGGCCTGCCGGCCGAAGACGCACGCGAAGAACGCCGCTCTTCGGAATCCGTCTTGTTCTTATTCGTCGTTCGGGTCTTCCCGCGCCCCTTGAACATCAGAATCGGTGGCGCTTTCGCACGAATACCCTGCTGAGGCGCATACCCGGGACGCTATGCCCGCGCCGCGACCCGGTCAACAGCGCCGATTCCACAGCGATCACGGGTCCCGGCGCGGGACGCCGGCCAGGTCCTACCTGTTACGACTTGGCGCCCTGGATGCGGACCATGTTGCCCGAGGGGTCGCGGAACGCGCAGTCGCGCGGGCCCCACGGCTGGTCGATGGGCTCCTGGAGCACCTCGGCGCCGGAGGCGCGGACCTGCTCGAAGGTGGCGTCGACGTCGTCGGTGCTGAAGACGATGTTCGAGAGCACGCCCTTGGTGAGCAGTTCCTGGAGGGCGTCGCCGTCGGCCTCGGAACGGCCGGCGTGCGGCTCCGAGAGCACGATCTCGAGGTCCGGCTGGGCCGGGCTGCCGAGCGTGACCCAGCGGAACCCGCCGGAACTGACGTCGTTGCGGGCTTCGAGGCCGAGGGCGTCGCGATAGAAGGCGAGCGATTCGTCCACGTCGTTGACGGTGATGTGGCTGTATCGGAGTGCGATCGTCATGCCGCCAACGTTAGGCGGCGGTCACGGAGCCCGCTTCTCGAATCCTGCTCGCCGGATTGTTCCTGGCCGGGCGCGTGGTGACCTTCGCCACACACGCGGGCATGGCGGTCTCGGCGGGGTGCTCCCGGCCGCGGTACGCGCTCGGCGTCTCCCCCACGATCTCGGTGAACCGCGAGCTGAACGAGCCCAGCGAGGTACAGCCGACCTCCATGCAGGCGTCGGTCACGCTCATGCCCCCGCGCAGCAGCGCCATCGCCCGCTCGATCCGGCGCGTCATGAGATAGCTGTACGGCGTCTCGCCGTACGCCGCCCGGAAGCGCCGGGAGAAGTGGGCGGGCGACATGAGCGCGTGGCGGGCCATCGTCGGCACGTCGAGCGGCTGCGCGTATTCCCGGTCGATCAGGTCCCGGGCCCGGCGCAGGTGCGCGAGGTTGGCGAGCTCTTCGGGCGTCATGCCCCGACGCTACCACCCCGCCCGATGGGCAGGCCGTTCACCTGCGGAAACAGGGAAAAGGCAGGATCGGTCAGGAATCGAGAAGCGGGGGCGCGTGCCCGTGGCTAGCCTGACCCGCAGAGATCTATTCGAACGCACTAGCTGCTCGAAGCTGGTTGAATCGAGCGACGCGCCGCAGACGGAGACCGCCCAGGCGGCCCGCCCGACAGATGGAGACAGGATGAGCAAGGCCCCCCGGACGGACTCGCCCGCGCCGCACGCGGCCGACAGCCACGACCTGATCCGCGTGCACGGCGCGCGCGAGAACAACCTCAAGGACGTGAACGTCGAGCTACCCAAGCGCAGGCTGACCGTGTTCACCGGCGTCTCCGGCTCAGGCAAGAGCTCCCTGGTGTTCGACACGATCGCCGCGGAGTCGCAGCGGCTGATCAACGAGACGTACAGCGCGTTCGTGCAGGGCTTCATGCCGACGCTGTCGCGGCCGGAGGTGGACGTCCTCGACGGGCTGACGACCGCGATCATCGTGGACCAGCAGCGGCTGGGCGCCGACCCGCGCTCCACGGTCGGCACCGCCACGGACGCCAACGCGATGCTGCGCATCCTGTTCAGCCGGCTCGGGCAGCCGTACATCGGGTCGCCGAACGCCTTCTCCTTCAACGTGCCCTCGGTCCGGGCGAGCGGCGCGATCACGGTCGAGAAGGGCTCCGCCAAGACCGTGAAGGCGACCTTCACCCGCACCGGCGGCATGTGCACGAACTGCGAGGGCCGGGGCAAGGTCTCCGACATCGACCTCACCCAGCTCTTCGACGACTCCAAGTCGATCACCGAGGGCGCGATCACCGTCCCGGGCTACAAGGCCGACAACTTCTGGACCGTACGGATCTTCGCCGAGTCGGGCTTCTTCGACCCGGACAAGCCCATCCGGGACTTCACCAAGCAGGAGATGCACGACTTCCTCTACCGGGAGCCGACCAAGGTCAAGGTCGAGGGCGTCAACCTCACCTACGAGGGCCTGATCCCCAAGATCCAGAAGTCCTTCCTGTCCAAGGACAAGGAGGCGATGCAGCCGCACATCCGGGCGTTCGTGGAGCGGGCGGTGACCTTCACCGCGTGTCCCGAGTGCGGCGGCACCCGGCTCAGCGAGGGCGCCAGGTCCTCGAAGATCAAGGGGATCAGCATCGCCGACGCCTGCGCGATGCAGATCAGCGACCTGGCCGACTGGGTCCGCGACCTGGACGAGCCGACGGTGGCGCCGCTGCTCGACACGCTGCGGCGCACCCTGGACTCGTTCGTGGAGATCGGGCTGGGCTACCTCTCGCTCGAACGGCCGTCCGGCACGCTGTCGGGCGGCGAGGCGCAGCGGGTCAAGATGATCCGCCACCTCGGCTCGTCCCTCACCGACACCACCTACGTCTTCGACGAGCCCACCGCGGGCCTGCACCCCCACGACATCCAGCGGATGAACGAGCTGCTGCTGCGGCTGCGGGACAAGGGCAACACGGTGCTCGTCGTGGAGCACAAGCCGGAGACGATCGCGATCGCCGACCACGTCGTGGACCTCGGTCCCGGCGCCGGTACGGCGGGCGGCGCCGTCTGCTTCGAGGGCACCGTCGAGGGGCTGCGGGCCAGCGGCACGATCACCGGCCGCCACTTCGACGACCGCGCCGGCCTCAAGGGGTCGGTGCGCAAACCCACCGGCGCGCTGGAGATCCGCGGCGCGACCGCGAACAACCTGCAGGGCGTGGACGTCGACATCCCGCTCGGGGTGCTGACGGTCATCACCGGCGTGGCCGGCTCCGGCAAGAGCTCGCTCGTGCACGGGTCGATCCCCGCGGGCGCGGGCGTGGTGTCGGTGGACCAGGGCGCGATCCGCGGTTCGCGCCGGAGCAATCCGGCGACGTACACCGGGCTGCTGGAGCCCATCCGCAAGGCGTTCGCGAAGGCCAACGGCGTGAAGCCGGCGCTGTTCAGCGCCAACTCGGAGGGCGCCTGCCCGAGCTGCAACGGCGCCGGCGTCATCTACACCGACCTGGCGATGATGGCGGGCGTCGCCACCGTCTGCGAGGAGTGCGAGGGGAAGCGGTTCCAGGCGTCCGTGCTGGACCACCACCTAGGCGGCCGGGACATCAGCGAGGTGCTCGCGATGTCGGTGACGGAGGCGGAGGAGTTCTTCGGAGCGGGTGAGGCCCGCACGCCGGCCGCGCACGCCATCCTCGGCAGGCTCGCGGACGTCGGGCTGGGCTACCTGAGCCTCGGCCAGCCGCTCACGACGCTCTCCGGCGGGGAGCGGCAGCGGCTCAAGCTGGCCACGCACATGGCGGAGAAGGGCGGCGTCTACGTCCTGGACGAGCCGACCACCGGCCTCCATCTGGCGGATGTCGAGCATCTGCTGGGCCTGCTGGACCGGCTGGTGGAGTCGGGCAAGTCGGTCATCGTCATCGAGCATCACCAGGCGGTCATGGCACACGCCGACTGGATCATCGACCTCGGCCCCGGCGCCGGCCACGACGGCGGCCGGATCGTCTTCGAGGGCACACCCGCGGACCTCGTCGCCGCCCGTTCCACCCTCACCGGTGAGCATCTGGCGGCCTACGTGGGCGCCTGACGAGGGTTGCGTGTCCGGGCGCGGCGGAGTGACCCGCCGCGCCCGGGCGCGCGAGGAACAGAGCCAGGTCTTCTGGACGATCCGGGCCGGGGTGGCATTCCCTGGAGCCCGCCGTCTCGGCGCGACGGCGGAAGAGACCGAACCGAATCTTCCAGAAGGTAGGGGACGTGGTCATTTGCTGTTTCAGGCCCGCGAGTCGCGTTCCTTCAACGCGGATACATCGGATGTTTTGTAGGCGTAACCGCACATGTCCTACACATTTCGTGACAATAGGTAGAACTTTTGATTTTTGTCAACAGAAGTCTGCCGATTTGTGATCAGAATTGGTCTCATGTGACGTTGTACTGCACATGTAACCCAAAGTGACATGAATCTTTCCCTGTGTGCCGATCAAGCATTGTGACAGACCCATTGACCCCGTTCTGATCGCGTAGTAACAATGTGATCGCTCGGCTCAACAGCGGTGGCATGCTCGCGGGCTTGACACGAATCACAGTGACGTGATCGGCGCACGCGTCCCTCGATGGAAAGGGAGTAAGCGTGAGCGACACGCATGCCCGAGAAGACTCGCTCCGCCGTAGCCTCGGTCTCAACCGACGGCAATTCATGGCCGCCACCACCGGAATGGCCGCCGCGGCCGCCATTCCGCTCGCCCTCCCCGGCGCTGCTCAGGCCGACGAACCCGCTCCCGTACGTGACGAGCGGCACGCCCTGGTGCCCGCGTCCCAGCGGGGCATCATCCTCTACACCGTCCGTGACGCCATCAGCCGCAACCCGCTGACCAGCCCGCTCCCGTCCGGCTTCCGCCGGGTGTTCGAGGCGCTCTCCGCCATCGGGTACGCCCAGGTCGAGTTCGCCGGCTACACCCAGAACGCCAACTCCGAGGGCGGCGCCAACCTGGAAACCGTCCAGGGCGCCACGTTACTCCGGTCCTGGCTGGACGAGTACGGCCTGAAGGCGCAGGGCAACCACGGCTTCATCCCGGGCTCGTGGCCGCTCAGCCAAGCCGACCTGGACCGCTTCCAGCGGACCCTGGAGATCGCCAACATCATCGGCATGCAGCACGTCGGGACCGGCAACGACCCGACCAACAGCAACTTCAAGGCCGACTGGGACGTCGCGATCGAGAAGTGGCACACCCTCGGCCAGCTGGCCCAGGCGGCCGGGCTCAAGCTGTACACGCACAACCACGACGCCGCCTACAACTTCCTGCTGGACAGCGGCCCGCTGGACGGGCTGGGCCGGCCGACCCGCTCCTCCGGCATCCGGAAGCTGGAGTACTTCCTCAACGAGACCGACAAGCACCTCATCTTCCTGGAGATGGACCTGTACTGGGCGCACGTCGCGCAGTACAGGCACACCCTCTTCACCGCGGCGGACGGATCGGTCCAGACCGACATCTTCGACCCGTTCTCCCTCGTCCGCGACAACCAGAAGCGCTACCCGCTCTTCCACATCAAGGACGGCAAGCTCAACCCGGCCAACTCCAACGGGTACGACATGGTGCCGTTCGGCACGGGTGACATCGGCTACAAGGAGTTCTTCAACCGGGTCAAGATCCGGGACAAGCACCACCCGATGTACGAGCAGGACAATGCTCCCTCGGGCGCCGTTCCGAGCCAGTCCCTGGACTTCGCGCGCCTGAGCTACGAGAACTGGGCCGCTCTCAAGGAAGACCGCTACTACGAGTAACCGCGTAGCCGGTCACGACTGATGCCGGACCGCCATGCGCTTCCGCCGTTGCCCCGGCGGGCGTGGCGGTCCGGTCCTGATACTCCTCGCCCTAGGAGAAGTACCTTCATGCAGCGTACCCGAAAGGCGCTGGGCGTCCTGGTGACGACTCTGGCGCTGCCGTTGAGCCTGCTCGCGGTGCCGGCGCCGGCCGCCGCCGCGGAGCCCGCGACCACCTGGTCGAACTACGAGAAGATCACCCTCACCAAGAACGTCGGCGAGCCGATCGACCTGGCCGTGCTGCCGGACCGCCGGGTCCTGCACACGGCCCGGAACGGCGACATCCGCCTGACCGATCCCGCCACCGGCGTCACCAAGGTCATCAACACCATCCCCGTCTACGCCAACTCCGAGGACGGCCTGCAGACGGTCGCGATCGACCCGGACTTCGCCGAGAACAAGTGGGTCTACCTGTACTACGCGCCGCGGACGATGACCGCGCCGTACCCGGCGACCACCCCGACCGGCTCGGCGCCCAACTCGCTCCCGGCCGGTCAGACCGACAGCTACTGGGACCAGTGGAAGGGCTACAACCAGCTCTCCCGCTTCAAGTGGACCGGTGACGCGATCGACCTGTCCACCGAGCAGGTCATCATCAAGGTCGAGGTCCAGCGCGGCCAGTGCTGCCACGTCGCCGGCGACCTGGACTGGGACGCCGACGGCAACCTCTACCTCGCCACCGGCGACAACACGCCCGCCAGCACGCCGGGCGCGAACGGCTTCGCGCCCAACAACGACGCGCCCGGCATGAACCCCGGGTTCGACGACCGCCGCGGCGCGGGCAACAGCAACGACCTGCGCGGCAAGATCCTCCGGATCAAGGTGCAGGCGGACGGGTCGTACACCATCCCGGCTGGCAACCTGTGGGCGCCGGGCACGGAGAAGACCCGGCCCGAGGTCTTCGTGACCGGCGTGCGCAACCCGTTCCGGATGGACGTGGACGCCGAGACCGGCACCCTCTCGTGGGCCGACTACGGTCCCGACGCCGGCGCGCCGAGCGCCACCCGCGGGCCGATGGGCTACGTCGAGTGGAACATCACCCCGCTCACCAAGCCCATGAACAGCGGCTGGCCGTACTGCACGGGCGACAACTTCAACTACAACAACTGGGACTTCGCCACCAACCAGCCGCGTGAGTGGTTCGACTGCGCGGCGGGACCGGCGAACACCTCCCGGTACAACACCGGCATCGCGCAGCTGCCCCCGGCGGTACCCGCCGACCTGTACTACGGCGACAACGCCACCCACCAGCCCGCGGAGTGGGCGGGTCTGGTGAACTTCGACCCGCAGACCGGCCAGGGTCCGATGGGCGGCCCGATCTACCACTACGACGCGGCCAACCCCTCGACGTCGAAGTTCCCCCAGTACTGGGACGGCAAGGCGTTCTTCGCCGAGTTCTCGCAGGACTACCTGGCGGCCTTCACGTTCACCGGGGCGGACGGGCCGGTCACCGCGATCGAGCACTTCCTGCCCAACAGCGCGCTGCGCACCGCGGCCATGCCGTTCACCGACAGCCCGATGGACATCGAGTTCGGCCCGGACGGCTCGCTGTACGTGCTCGACTACGGCGACGGCTTCTTCCGCGCCAACCCCGACGCCGGTCTCTACCGGATCGACTACGCGCCCGACAACAAGTCGCCGCAGGCGAAGATCACAGTCGACAAGGCGTCGGCCAGCGCGCCGCCGCTGACCGTGCAGTTCGACGGTTCCGCGTCGACGGACGCCGAGCCGGGCGCCCTCACCTACGACTGGGACGTCGACGGTGACGGCGACTTCGACGCGAGCGGCGTGACCACCAGCCACACCTACGCCGCGCAGGGCCAGTACATCGCGCGTCTCCGGGTCACCGACGCCGGCGGCCGTACCGGCCTGACCTCGATCGAGATCACCGTGGGCAACACCGCGCCCGTGGTGACCGTGACGACGCCGCCGAACGGCGCGTTCTTCGACTGGGGCAACGCGATCCCGTACCAGATCACGGTCACGGACGCGGAGGACGGCAACTCGCCGGTCTGCTCGCGGGTGCAGTGGACCTTCGGGCTCGGGCACGACACCCACGCCCACCCGGAGACGCTGGGCAGCGGCTGCGCGGGCACCTGGCCGACCCCGGCCAACGCGCCCGAGCACGGCGAGACCGAGAACATCTTCGGCGTCGTCGTGGTGCAGTACCGCGACAACGGCGCCAACGGCATCCCGCCCGCCCTGGGCGAGGCCAGCCTCATCCTCAACCCCAAGCTCCAGCAGGCCGAGCACGCCGACCAGCTCAACGGCGTGACCGACACCGACGACGACAACGCCTCCGGCCGGGGCAAGATCACCTCGTTCGACCCGGGCGACTCGATCGTGTACGACCCGGTCAACTTCATCGGCGTGAACTCGGTCCAGACCAGGGCCTCCGGCGCGGGCACGCTCTCGCTGCGCTGGAACTCGGCCACCGCGGAGCCGTTCGCCACCGTCGCGATCCCCGCCGGATCGGGCTGGCAGACGGTCGACACCTCGCTGGCCGGCGCCCCGACGGGCAGCGGCAAGCTGTTCGTCACCTCCAGCGGCGGCGTCGAGGTGGACTCCTTCACCTTCTCCGGTGACGGGGTGGGCGACAAGACGCCGCCCACCGTGACCGCCACCACCAACCCGGCGGCGCCGACCGGCGCCAACGGCTGGTTCACCGACAACGTCACCGTGACGGTGAACGCGACCGACAACGGCGCGGTCGCCAGCCGTCAGTACTCCCTCAACGGCGGCACCACCTGGTTGAACGCCAACAACCCGGTGACGCTCAACACGGAGGGCACCCACACGGTCAGCTACCGGGCCACCGACACCGCGGGCAACGTCTCGCCGGTCGGCACCCTCACCGTGAAGATCGACAAGACCAACCCGGTCCTGACGGTCAGCGGGGTGGCCGAGACCGAATACGGCAACTCCGGCTCCATCACCCCGGTGGCGACGGCGACCGACGCGACGTCGGGCGTGGACACGGTCACGCTCGCCATCGACGGCCAGCCCGTCACCTCCGGCGAGGCGGTGCCGCTGTGGAAGCTCCCGCTCGGCGCGCACACGCTCACGGCCACGGCCAAGGACAAGGCGGGCAGGACGACCACCCAGTCGGTGGCGTTCAGCACCACCACGTCGTACGCGGACCTCACCACGCTGGTCAATGCCTTCAGGGACAGCGGAGTGATCACCGTGAACGGCGCCAAGAAGCTGGTGCGTCACCTTGAGGACGCCCAGTACAGCTTGAGCCTGAACAAGCCGAGAGCGGCCAGGGACGAGCTGGTGCGCTTCATCGAGGATCTGTACAAGCGGGACAACGTCAAGAGTGCGGAAGTTCGCGCGGCCCTGGACAGAGACGCCCAGGCGCTGATCGCCCGGCTGCAGCTCTGACACACGGGCGGGGAGGGGCCACCGCGGCCCTTCCCCGCCCTGCCCAATATGGTGGCTTGATGGCATTTGAGCCGCTGCGACTGGCACTGATCGGCTGCGGCCGGATCGCCCAGGTCGCGCACCTGCCGGCCCTGGAGAAGGCGGACGGGGTCGAGCTGGCCGCCGTCAGCGATCCGAGCCCGGAGGTCGCCGAAGCCGTCGCGCGGCGTTACGGCGTTACGGCCGCGTACACGACCCATGCCCAGGTGCTCGCGGATCCGGCCGTCGAGGCGGTCCTGGTCGCCGCGCCGGACCGGTTCCACTATCCGATCACGGCGGAGGCGCTGACCGCCGGCCGGCACGTCCTGGTCGAGAAGCCGCTGGCCGCCACGTCCGCCGAGGCCGAAGCCCTGGCAGAGCTGGTCGGCAGGACCGGGCTGGTCCTTCAGGTCGGCGCGATGAAACGGCACGACGAGGGCCTGCGGTACGCGCGGCGGTTCGTCGCGGAGCGGCTCGGCGAGATCCGGTCCTTCAACGCCTGGTACCGCATCGGCGATCTGCGCCCCGGCATCGAGGCCACCCTCTTCCCCCGTGTGTACGCCGACCGCGCGGCCCGCGAGAGCGAGGCGTCGTTCAAGGCGGACCGGCAGCGGTATCTCCTGGTCACCCACGGCGCGCACGTCTTCGACACGGTCCGGTTCCTGCTCGGCGAGGTGGAGTCCGTGGTCGCGCGGCACCGGCGGCACGGCCGGGACAGCCGGGACAGCTGGGACCAGGTGTGGCAGGTGCTGCTGACCATGGCGTCGGGCGCGATCGGCACCGTCAACATCATCGTGGACACGCCGGGCGTGCCGTCGGAGGGCGTCGAGGTCTTCGGGGCCTCCGGCTCGGTCCGGGTGGACACGCCGTTCCCGTTCTACCGGCAGGCGTCGATCGTCCGGGCGTACGCGGGCGGGGAGACCGTCACCCCGGCGCTGACCGACGGCGACGCGTACGAGCGCCAGGCCGAAGCCTTCGCGCGAACGGTCCGGACGGGCGGCGAGCCGGATCCCGGCGTCCACGACGGGCTGCAGGCCGTCCGGCTCATCGAGGCCACCGCGGCGGCCGCCGAGAGCGGCCAGGAGATCGCCCTGTGAGCTTGTCCGGCCGCCTCGGCATCTTCGCCCGCACCTTCGTCCGGGAGACCCCCGCCGAGGTGGCCGAGGCCGTGGCGGCGGCGGGCTACGCGCTGGCGCACTGGAACTCCGCCGCGATCGGCGTGCCCACCCTCAGCGCCGACGACGACCTTTTCGCCAAGGTGCGCGACGCCTTCGACGCGGCCGGTCTCGCCGTCCCGAGCGTGTCGGCCACCTACAACACGATCCACCCGGACGCCGCTCTCCGCGCGAACCAGACCGCGCGGGCGGCACGCCTGATCAGGCTGGCCCCCGCCCTGGGCGCCGGCGTGGTCACGCTGTGCACGGGCACACGCGACCCCGACGACATGTGGCGCGCCCACCCCGGCAACACCGCTCCGGGCGCGTGGGACGACCTGCGCCGGACCCTGGACCCACTGCTCGACGCGGCCCGCGCGGCTGGCGTACGCCTGGGCGTGGAGCCCGAACCCGGCAACGTCGTCCTCGACTCGCCGGCCGCCGCGCGGCTCCTCGCCGGCCTGGGTACGGACGCGCCGATCGGCATCGTGCTCGACCCGGCCAACCTGCTCACGCCGGCGACCGTCGCCCGGCAGGACGAGATCATCGGCGAGGCGATCGACCTGCTCGGCGACCGTGTCGTCGGCGTGCAGGCCAAGGACGTCGTCACCGAGGGCTACTCGGCGGCCGGGGCCGGCCTGATGGACTACCCGGCCGTGTTCAGGCAGCTGGCCCGCCTCGCGCCCGTGCCGCTGATCGTCCAGGACGCGGCGGAGGCGGATGCGGCACGCGTACGGGCCGACCTGTTGCGCTGGGCGGATCTGTCAGCGGGTCACGGCGGTCTCCCGGGCCACGCGTGACAGCTTCTCGGGATTGCGCACGTAGTAGATGCCGGTGATCAACCCGTCCGCCACCCGGAGGGTCATGACGCCGTCGATCTCCCCGTCGAGCCGGACGAGCAGGGCCGGGCAGGCGTTGACCCGCGTCGATTCGAGCGACAGCTGGGCCCAGGCGGCGGCCAGGCCGGCGGTGAACAGGCGGACCACCTTGCCGGCCCCCACGATGGGCCGCAGGATGGCCTGTTTGACCCCTCCGCCGTCGCCGACGAGGACGACGTCCGGCGCCAGGATGTCGAGCAGACCCCGCAGATCCCCCGTCTCGACGGCCCGCTGGAACGCCTCCAGCGCGTCCCGGGTCTCGGCCGGGGAGACGACCCCGCGCGGGCGGCGCGCGGCGACGTGGGCCCGGGCGCGGTGGGCGATCTGGCGGACGGCGGCCGGGCTCTTCCCGACGGCGTCCGCGAGTTCGTCGTAGCCGAGGGTGAACACCTCGCGCAGGACGAAGACCGCGCGCTCGGTCGGAGTGAGCGTCTCCAGCACGAGCATCATGGCCATCGACAGGCTCTCCGCCAGTTCGACGTCCTCGGCCACGTCGGGCGCGGTCAGCAGCGGCTCGGGCAGCCAGGGCCCGACGTACGACTCCCTGCGCCGGCCGAGCGCGCGCAGGCGGGCGAGCGCCTGCCGGGTGGCGATCCGCACCAGGTACGCGCGCCGGTCGTGCACCGTGTCCAGGTCGACGCCCGCCCACCGCAGCCAGGTCTCCTGGAGCACGTCCTCCGCGTCGGCCGCCGAGCCGAGGAGTTCGTAGGCGACCGTGAAGAGCAGATTGCGGTGGGCCGTGAACGTCTCGGTGGCGAGGTCCTCGCTCATGCCCTCACTCCTGTCTTCGCGGACGGGTGTCCCCAATAGATGCCAGGCCCGGCCGTTCTGTGACACGTCGCGACTATGACGTACGTCACCGCACGTTTCGTGTCACAAGGATCGTGCCTCCGGCATCTCATGAGCGACCAGTCATCCAGACAGGAGGCCGACATGAAGGTCATAGTGGTGGGAGCCGGCTATGCGGGCACGTACGCGGCGAACCGGCTCGCCAAGAAGGTGAAAGCCGCCGAGATCACCGTCATCAATCCGCGGCCCGACTTCGTGGAGCGCATCCGACTGCACCAGCGGGTCGCGGGCACCGCGGCCGCCGCCAAGCCCCTCACCTCGATGCTGCGGGACGGGATCACTTCGCGGGTCGCCACCGTCGACAAGATCGGCGACGGCGTCCTCACCCTCGGCGACGGCACGAGCGCCGACTTCGACTACGCCTTCCTCGCCGTGGGCAGCACGGTCACGCCCCTGCCGGAAACCGTCCCGGTCGGCACCTGGGAGGGCGCGGAACAGGGCCGCGCGGCGTTGGCCGCCCTCCCCGCCGGAAGCACGGTGACCGTGATCGGAGGCGGCCCGACGGGCATCGAGACCGCGTCGGAGGTGGCCGCCGCGCGACCCGACGTCCGGGTCCGGCTCGTCGGCCCCTCGGTCGCCGACTGCTTCTCCCACGAGGCTCTGCGCCGCGTCCGCGCCGGACTGGCCCGCCTGGCGGTCGACATCGTGGACGACGGCGTCACCTCGGTCACCGGCGGCGGCGTCCACCTCCGCTCCGGTACGGCTCTCGCCTCCGACCTGACCCTCTGGGCGATCATCTCCGGCGTCCCCGACCTCGCGGCCCGCAGCGGCCTGGAAGTGAACTCGGAAGGCCGCGCGATCGTGGACGAGTACCTGCGCAGCGTCACCGACGACCGGATCTTCGCGGTGGGCGACTGCGCGGCGGTGCCCGGGGCGCGGATGGCCTGCCAGAGCGCCGAACCGCAGGCCGCCCACGCGGCCGACAACCTGGCCCGCCTCGTCGAGGGACACAAGCCCAGGCCGTTCACGCCGCGGTATCTCGCCCTGGGCGTCAGCCTCGGGCGGAAGGACGCGGTAGCCCAGTTCACCCACCTCGACGACACCCTCCGGCGGGCCTACATCGCCGGGCGCACGGCGGCCGTGGTCAAGGAGGGAGCGTGCCGCGGCGCGACGTTCGGCGCCCGCGCGGCCATCGGCGCCTGAAGTCCGGCGCCCGGAGCCGGTCACTCCTGGCGCCGGTGCGGCGAGTAGCGTCACCTGCGTCAACGGTGCCGGATATCGGCGAGAGGCCCGTTCCTCGGGTCATCCTGTTCAGGCGCTTCTAGCCTGTTGGGCCGGCCGCGTCGGCGTAGCGTCGGGCCAGGTGCGCGAAGGCGTCCCTCAGCTCGGGCGGGCCGACGACCTCGATGGCGGCGTCGAACCGGCCGAGCGTGGCGGCGATGCCTAGCCACGACCACGAGCTGAGGACGAGTCGGCAGCGGTCGGGTCCCAGTTCCTCGGCGATGCCCTCGTTGATGAAGCGGGAGACGGTGGCGGCGGGGAGGTCGAGGATCACCTCGCCGCGGCAGGGCCAGCCGTCGGCGCCCTGGAACTTGCTGGTCACGAAGGCGGCCACGTCGCCGCCGGGCAGGGCGCGCGGGGTGAAACGGGGTCCGGTGGGGGTGCGCGGGACGATGCGGTCGGCGCGGAAGGTGCGCCAGTCGGCGCGGTCGAGGTCCCACGCGACGAGGTACCAGCGTCCGCCCCACGTGACGAGGTGGTGGGGCTGCACCCGGCGCGGTGGCGCGTCCGGGTCGTCCCCGCCGGGGCGGGTGTAGTCGAAGCGCAGCACCTCGCGGGCGTGCACGGCGGCGCCGAGCGCCATGAGCACACCGCTGCCGACCTGGGGTTTCGGCCTGCTCGTGGTCCGCTCGACGGCGGTCACCCGGAAGGTGTCGATGCGGCGGCGCAGCCGCGCGGGCATGACCTGCCGGACGGTGTTCAGCGCCCGCGCCGCCGCCTCCTCGATCCCGACGCCGCTGGTGGTGGCGATCTGGAGGGCGACGGCGAGCGCGACGGCCTGGTCGTCGTCGAACAGCAGCGGGGGCAGTTCCGTCCCGGCGGCGAGCCGGTAACCCCCGTCGGGGCCTTTCATGGCCGTGATGGGATAGCCGAGCTCGCGCAGGCGGTCGACGTCGCGCCGTACGGTGCGGGGGCTGACGTCCAGCCGTTCGGCCAGCAGCGCCCCCGGCCAGTCGCGGCGCGCCTGGAGGAGCGAGAGCAGCGACAGCAGTCGCGCGGAGGTCTTCGGCATGATTCCCATCATGCCCGGAGAAGAGGACACTTCCTGGCCGCTTCTCCTGAGACGGTAGTCGTGTGCCAGACAAGGACAACGAGAACGACCAGAAGGGCGCGACCACGGTGACTGTCACGACCATCCCCACGCTCGACGTCGAGCGGACCGAGCTGCTCGCCGAACTCGCGATCGCCCGGGCGGCCCTGATCAACACCGTCCGCGGGCTCACCGACGGGCAGGCCGGCGAGCGGCCCACGGTCAGCGCGCTCTGCCTGGGCGGGCTGATCAAGCACGTCACGTCCGTGGAGGAGGGGTGGATGCGCTTCGTGGTAGAGGGCCCGTCCTCGATGAACTTCGACCTGCCCGAGGGGGTCAGCTGGGCCGACCTGGAGGCCGGAACCGCACGGGAGATCCCGCAGTGGGCGATCGATCACCAGATGGGCTTCCAGATGCTGCCCGGCGAGACGCTGGCCGGGATCCTCGAACGCTACGAGGAGGTTGCCGCCCGGAGCGCGGAGGTCCTCGCCGCCGTCCCCGACCTGTCGGCCACGCACCGCATGCCGGACGCGCCCTGGCAGGAGCCCGGCCAGGTGCGCAGCGTACGCCGGGTGGTGCTGCACGTGATCGCCGAGACCGCCCAGCACGCCGGGCACGCGGACATCCTGCGGGAGACCCTCGACGGGCAGACGTCCACCTGATGACCGACCTCGACCAGATCGGGACGCCGCCCCGGCCCGGCGCCACGCGCCGGGTGGCGGCCGCCCGCACGACCGTGCTGGACGCCCGGGCGCTCAACCGCGCGACACTGGCCCGGCAGCTGCTGCTCGACCGCGCGAGCGTGCCGGTCCTCGACGCCGTCGCGCACGTGGGCGGCTTCCAGGCGCAGGAGCCGCAGGAGCCCTTCATCGGGCTCTGGTCGCGGCTGCGCGCGTTCGACCCGGCGGTGCTTTCGGGCCTGCTGACCGGGCGGAGCGTGGTGCGGGTCCATCTCATGCGCCGTACCGTCCACCTGGTCACGGCCGGGGACATGCTGGCCTGGCGGGAGCGGCACGGCGCCATGCTGCGCCAGCGGGTGCTCGGGGTCTACCGCCGCGACCTGGACGGGGTGGATCTCGACGAGCTCGCGGCGGCGGGCCGGGCGTTGCTGGCCGACGGCGAGGGCCGCTCGATGGCGGAGATCACGCGGGCGCTGGCGGAGCGCTGGCCGGATCCTTCGCCGCGAGCCCTGGGCGAGATGCTGATCTCCGCGCTGGTTCCGGTGGCGCAGGCGCCGCCGCGCGGGGTGTGGCGGACGAAGTCAGGGGTGCGGAACGTGCTGCTCTCCTCGTGGCTCGGCCGCGAGGTCGACCCGCCCCCTTCGGAGGGCTCCGATCCGGTCGGGCAGGCGCTGGCGCGGCGCTACCTGGCCGCGTTCGGGCCCGCGAGCGTGGCCGACCTGCGCGCCTGGTCCGGATTGGCCGGACTGCCGGCGGCGGTGGCCGCGATCCGGGAGGAGCTGGTGTCCTTCCGCGACGAGCAGGGCCGCGAGCTGCTCGACCTGCCCGGCGCGCCGCTCCCCGACCCCGACACGCCCGCTCCCGTACGGTTCCTGCCGGCGTTCGACAACGCGATCCTCGGCTACCAGAACCGCGGCCGGATCATCGACGACGAGCACCGCGGCCTGTCGGTCGCCGGTGAGCGCGTCGTCCTGGTCGACGGCCGGGTCTCCGCGACCTGGAACGTCGAGGCGGACACCGTGGTCGTCCGCCCGCTGCGAGGCTTCTCCCCCGCCGAGCGCGACGCCGTCGCCGAGGAAGGGCGAGAACTGGCGTCATTCCTCTCCGACAGCGGGAGCCACGGCGTGCGCGTCGCCTCCGGCAGAGCCTGACGCTTCTCCTTGCCGATCTCCTTGCCGAGGATGAGCAGGGCGAGATAGTCAGGGCCCGCCCGCGGACTTCGGCACGGGCGAGCGCACATGGCCCGCACCGGGATCGATGGAAACCGGCTCCATATCCCGCCTGCTCAACCTCGACGGCTCACGGCGTCCTGACCTGACCGACGGCGAACGGACCTCGAACTCGACCTCAAACCTGTTCAAACTGCAGTTCCTATGCCAGTGACGCCCATGAGGTAGGCGGTAAACCCAGACCTCACCCCGAGTAGAAAACTTCTCCACCACGAGACGACAGCAATACGTACACACTCAGATGGTTATCGTATCCTCAATCACGTGCCAGGAATCGATCACGAAATGACCATCGAGTTCATCAACAACCGCCCCACCATCGCGGTCGAACTACTCCGCGACGCCGTCGGCGTCGACCCACCCCCGTTCGCCACCGCCACCGTCGAGGCCGCGGACTGCTCCCAACTGGCCCCGGTGGAATTCCGCGCCGACTCCGTGGTCGTGCTGCGCGACACCAACGGCGGCGCCCAGTTCGCCCTCATCGTCGAAGTGCAGAACAACCACGACACACACAAACGATTCAGCTGGCCCGTCTACGCCACCACCCTGCGCGCACGACTCAAATGCCCCACCGCACTCATGGTCATCTGCCCGGACGCGACCGTGGCCCGCTGGTGCGAACGCGCCATCACCCTGGGCCCCAGCGGAACTGTCACCCCGCTGGCAGTCCACCCCGGCCGCGTCCCCCTCATCACCGACCCCGACCGGGCACGCGCCAGCCCGGAACTGGCCGTACTCTCCGCCCTGGCCCACGCCGAACGCCCCGAAGGCCGGCACGCGCTGACGACCATGCTCACGGCGCTGGACTCCGTGGACGAAGACCGGGTCAAGCTATATTTGAACTACGTGTTCAACGCACTACCAAGCGTGGCACGCAAGCACCTGGAGGAGATTGTGACGACAGCGAGCGAGCACCACGAGCGCGCTGCCCGGCAATACCTGGACCACTGGGTCGAACAAGGCCGCAAAGAAGGACTCGCGGAAGGACTCGCGGAAGGACTCGCAAAGGGCGAGGCGGATTCCATCCTGGCTGTCCTCGACGCCCGCGGCCTGGAGATCTCTTCCGGCGTACGCGACCGGATCAGCCAGTGCCAGGACCCGACACTGCTCAAGACCTGGGTCCGCCGCGCCGCGATCGTCGACACGGCCGACGAGATCTTCACCTGAACTCCAGGCGGGTGGACAGACCTCCGCCGGGACGGGCCTTCTGCGCCCGGCTAGCTGATCAGAGCTCGTAGGCGAGGATCGCGCCCGGGTTCTTCAGCACGGGTGTGGGCGAGTCATTCTCGTCGCGGGTGAGGCCCGCGCTGTCGGTGGCGATGAAGAGGGTCCCGCCGCCGGGGTCCAGGGCCGTGTCGCGGTAGCGGTTGACGGTGTCGGCGATCCTGGCGGCGGTCCCGGCCTTCTCGCCGCCGGACGTCAGCGGGATGCGGTAGACGGCGCCGTCCTTGAGGGAGGTCGCCAGGAGCGTCCCGGACGGGCCGGCCTCCAGGCTCGACAGGGCCAGCGTGGGCCAGCAGACGAACTGCGTCGCCGGGTTGACGCAGTCGGTGTCGGCCTGGAAGTCGAAGTCGTCCGCCACGGTCTCGAAGGTGACGAGCGGCGGCGTGAAATCCGGGTCGTTCCAGTCGCTCTCCTCCGCGTACGGAACGTCCGAAGGAATGGCGTAGTCGTTGAACGTTTCAGACGCGCAGCCGTTCTTCGCCTCGGCCCACTGGGCGTACACGTACGCCTTGTCGTCGCGGTAGCCGGCCACGTGCGGCCAGCCGTAGTTCTTGCCGGGGCGGAGGAGGTTGACCTCGTCGTCGGATTTGGGGCCCTGGTCGGTGCCGTACAGGAGGCCGGAAGGGGTGAAGGCCAGGCCCTGGGCGTTGCGGAAGCCCACCGCGTAGACGTGGCTGCGTACGCCGCCGAACTCCGGGTTGTCGGCCGGGACGGAGCCGTCGAGGTCGAGGCGCAGGACTTTGCCCTGGTAGGCGCTCCAGTCGCCGGCGTCCACCTGCGCGGCGGTGGGGAGCGTCTGGGCCCGGATGGTCTCGCAGTAGAGCGCGAACTGGTTGGCCCCCTGGTCGCCGATCGTGTAGTAGAGCTTGCCGTCGGGGCCGAATCTGAGCTTGCCGGACTGGTGGTCGACGCCCGCGACCAGGCCGGCGAGGATGTCGCGCGGGTTCTTCAGGACCTGTCCGGCCTGGTCGTATGTGTATCGGACGATCTTCGTGCGGTGGTCCCGGCCGTCCGCGTAGGTGTGGGCCACGTAGACCCAGTCGCGGCCCTTCCCGGTGAGCAGGTCGGGGTGGAGGGCCAGGCCGAGCACGCCGTCCTGGCCGCCCGGCGTGTGCACGGCGTCCTCGACGGTGAGCGCGACGGTCTTCCGCCCGTTCGCCGGGTCGACGCGCGTGACGCGTCCGCCGCTCTTCTCCGTGGCCCAGATGTACCCGTCGGGGCCCCAGACGATCTCGTACGGGTCGCGCAGCCCGGTGGCGATGACCCGGACCTCGCCCGGCTCCGTTCCGCCGCCCTCGGCCGTCCTGTCGCCGCCGGACGTGCACGCGGCGGCCAGCGCGAGGGTGCAGGCGATGGCGAGCGCCGGCGAGATGCCCTTCATGCGGCTAGATGGGAGCACAAACGCGGTCGGAGCACAATGCGGGAGGGCCCGGCGGGGATGCCGCCGGGCCCTCGGGTAGCGGTACTAGAAGAGGCGGTTGTCCGGCACCGGCAGTTCGATCTCGCCGGGGCCGACCCACTGGCCGCGCCGCGCCGCGACGTCGCTGTCGCTCAGCACCTCGCCCGCGCCGAGCACGAGCGGGATGCGCACCCGGCTCCGCTGCAGGTCGATGGTGACGTTCGTCCCGGTGGCCGTCTCGCCGCTGTACGTCGAGTCGGTCCCGGCGATCACCAGGCCGATCCGGTGGCCCTGCTTGAAGACGTAGTCCTGGGGCAGGGTGTCCCACTCGACCTCGCCGTACGTGCCGGCGGCCAGCGGGGAGGGCGCGCTCAGCGAGTCGCGGTTCTGCACGTCGATCCAGCCGCGGGCCACGATCTCCAGCGGCCGGGTGATCATGTTCGTCACGACCTTGCGGTAGCAGCCGTCGTCGGCGGCGGTGGCGTCGCCGTGGCAGCTCTCCTCGGTCAGGTTGGTGATGCCCTGCCCGCGCCGCCAGTCGATCCGGTTGTCGTCCCCGAAGTCCACGAGGAGCGCGGTCAGGTTGGCGGTCGGCTTGTCGAGCGCCACGCGCAGGTTGATCACGGGCGTGCCCGACAGGCGGATGTCCCGGGACAGCTCGCCGGTGGTGAAGGCCACCCGGCCCGCCTGCGGCGTGCCGACGTTGGCGACCATCGTGTTCTCCGACTGGCGGATGTCGGTGAAGGTCACCTTCTCGCCCTTCTGCGCCTGGACGAGGCCGAGCGTGCCGTCGGCGGCCGGGCGGAAGAGGTGGGGCGAGGCGGCCGGCTCGGGCCAGTCCCGCTGGGTGATCCACTGGGTGGGGCCGACCTGCACGTCGGCGCGGGGCTCCTTCATGACGTCGTTCATGACGCCCAGCAGCCAGTAGTCGAACCAGGCGTGCAGCGTGTCCACCCACTGGTCCCGGCGTCCCTCGAAGTCGAAGGGATCCACGTGCTGGTACTGGCCGACCCAGATCTTGCGGGGCACGCCGTTCTTGGCCAGCGCGTCCCACCAGGTGGAGAAGTGGTCGGGCTTGACGTTCAGGTCGTTGACCGTGTGCACGGCGAACACGCTGGCCCGCACCTGGGAGGCGTCGCCCAGGGTGCCGTCGATGTAGTCGCGCTCGGCCCAGAAGTCGTTGTAGTTGCCGGTGGCGTCGCCGTCCTGGGCGTCCAGCCCGGCCCGTACGGCGGCGCACTTGGCGATGGGGTCGGTGTCGACCGCCCTGGCTAGGAACGACATGTAGTCGTAGTTGTAGATCACGCCGTTGGAGCGCTGGTACTTGTACCAGGAGCTGATCGCGGAGATCGGGACGATGGTCGTCAGGCCGTCGACGCCGGTGGCCGCGACCGCGTTGGCCAGCGTGCCGTCGTACGACTTGCCGATCATGCCGGCCTTGCCGGTGCTCCAGTCGGCGGAGACCGGGGTGCCGTCGGCGCGGTAGGCGTTGGCGCGGCCGTTCAGCCAGTCGATGACGGCCTTGCCGCCCAGCACGTCCGCCTTGCCGCCGACGTCGGGGCAGCCGTCGGAGCGGGTGGTTCCGATCATGTCGACGTTGAGCACCGCGTACCCGCGGGGCACGAAGTAGTTGTCGTAGTACAGCGGGAACTTGGCGAGGTTCCCGGCGGAGTCGTAGACCTTCCGCTCGGCCTCGTTGCCCCGGCCGGAGTTGTCGTAGTACGGGCTCTCGTCGATGATCGACGGCACCCGGAGCCCGGGACCCGACCCGGCCGGCCTGATGATGTCGACCCGCACCCGGTCCAGCCGGCCGTCGGAGTCGCTGTCGACCGTCGACTCGACGTAGACGTGTTCGCGGATGGCGTCGGCGTAGGAGAAGACCGGCTGGGTCCGCCCTTGTACGACGGTGATGGTGGGCGTGCTGAGCGCCTGCACCGGGGTGGCTCCGATCAGAACCAGGCCCATGGCGATGACGGCTGCTCGTAACGGTGGCACAGAAGCCTCCAGAGACTTGGGAGAACATCCGCAATCTCCGGCACCGTCCGTATAGTCGGCAAGATCCCTTTATGGGTTCGACATCACCTTGGTTTTACTGTGTGACATTGCACAACCGACAGGCCCTGTCAATGAACGCCGAACGGCACCGCCCCGGTGGGCGGTGCCGTTCACGGCGTCCCGGGAATCAGCGGCGCTTGATCGCGACCACGGTGTACGGAGTGGTCGGCGTCGGGGTCGTGGTGAAGCGCGCGTTGGGCAGGTAGAGGCGGCCGCGGAAGGGCGCGATGGTGGTGGGCACGTCGAAGCGGGGGTCGGTCAGCTTGCGTACCACCTTGCCGGTCCGGGCGTGGCGGTCCAGGTGCAGCACGGTCACGGTGTTCAGCCGGTTCTGCACGACGTACAGGGTGCGGCCCTCGAGGAGCAGGCCGTCGCCGTTGGCCAGGGACTCGGTGCCGATGTCCACCAGGGTGGTTGCGCCGGTCCTGGGGTTGACGCGGAACAGCTTGCCGGTGTTCGACTGGATCACGAGCAGGGACCTGCCGTCGGGCGCCGGGGCGATGCCGTTGACGTTGATGCCGGTCGTGTAGGCGATGTCCCCGGTCAGCGGGATCTTCACCGCTTCGGCCGGCAGCGTCCCGTGCCGTCCCAGCGGCAGCTTGTAGAGCACCGGGTTGGTCGAGTCGGTGAAGTACGCCGCGTGGCGGCTGAGCGCGACGTCGTTGACGAACGCGGCGCCGGAGGCGAGCTGGTAGCTCTTCAGGACCTCGCCGCTGCGCGCGTCGAGCACGCGGGCGTTGCCGGCGGTGCCGCCGGAGACGAAGAGACGCCCGCGCCCGTCGATCTTGAGGCCGAGCGACGGGGTTCCCGGGCCCGGGTTGATGATCTTGCCTTCGCCGATGCGCAGGTCGGCCTGGTAGATCGCGCCGCTCGCGCGGGAGCCGAAGTACGCGACCGGGCCGCGCCCGATGGCGATGCCCTCCGGCTGGAACCCGTCCGGAAGGGAGAACTCGGTGGGGAACGTGCTCGCGGGGGTCGTCTCGGCCGCGACGGCCGGACCGGCGAGGAGCACGGATAAGAAGCCTGCTAGGACGACTGCCAACTTCATTGGGAAACATCCGATCTGTCAGGAGATGGACGACAAGTGCCCGCTTGGCGAGATTTAACCTACCGAGCAGGCGTCCACTTTGTGACGGTTCAGGATGTCCGGATCTCCCGCAGGGTCGTCCGCATGAGCGCGGTCGCCCGGGTGAACCAGTCGGTCAGGACGCCGATCTCGTCCGGCGTGTAGTCGGCCATCAGCTCCGCGAGCCGCCGGTAGAGGGGTTCGTAGACGGCGGCGACGCGGGCGGCCGCTGTGGGGTCGGCGACGACGCGCACCCGCCGCCGGTCGGACGGGTCGGCCTGCCGGAAGGCGTACCCGGCCTGCTCCAGGCGGTTGAGCACGCCGGTCACCGCGCCGGTGGTGAGGTCGGCCCGCTCGGCGAGCTGCCCGGCGCTGATCGGGTCGTCTCCCGCGCCCAGGATGTGGCCGAGGCAGGTCAGGTCGGTGACGTTCAGCCCGAGGCGCTGGGCGACGTCGTGCTGGCCGACGAGGCTGAGCGCGATGAGCTGGTCCATGCCCGCGATCGCCTCGGCGGCGGAGGCGGCCGGACGCGACTTGCCTGCCATGCGAAATCCTCTTAGTCTCTAAGATAATTAGTACGCGAGCTAAGTATCTCACGAGGAGAGACGATGAGCGGGTTGCACGACGACGTCGATCTGGGGCACACCGTCGCCGGATGGGCCGGCTGCGTCGTCGCCCTGGCCGGGTTCGCCCTGGTGGGGGTGAGCATGTGCACGGGCCGGCCCGCCGGGATCTGGGCCGGGCTCGGCTTGATCCCCGCCGCCGGGCTGCTCACCTGGTGGCTGCACCTGAGAGGCTGGGGCAAGCCGAGCGGGCCGCGCCCCCCGGCGCAGTGGGACTGGCGGGTGAAGGACCCCATGACCGGCCACGGGCGCTGCCTCGCGTGCCGGCTGGCGGGCCGTGGACTCCTCGGGAGCGCAGAGAACGCGGGGACGGCTCCCGGCCGTCAGACGAGTGCCGAACTGACCGCGGCCGGGCGCTGATCGGGCGAGTCCCGAGCCGACCCCGGAAGTACGCGGCAAGGCCGCGTGACCGATCGGGGTCACGCGGCCTTGCCGCCGCTTCCGGGCGCCGGCTCGCGGTCCTCAGCAGATCCGCTGGTCGGCGGCGGCCGGGAGGTAGGCGGCCCGCTCCTCCTGGGTGAGGTCGCGGCCGATCTCCTGGCAGAGCGTGCGGATCACCGGGTCGGGCTTCAGGAGCCAGTGGATGATCCTGCCGTCCTCTCCCCCGGAGATCAGTTCACCGCCGACGGTGAAGGCGAGACCTCTGATCGGGGCGGTGTGGCCGGTGAGGGTCGCAGCGGGCCGTCCGGACGGAAGGTCCCAGACCGTGATGGTGCGGTCGTCGCCCGCGGAGGCGAGCATGCGGCCGTCGCGGGAGAAGGCGAGCACCTGCACGGCGGCGGTGTGCCCGGTCAGCGTCTCGTACGGCTCGCCGGTCCCGGCGTGCCAGAGCCTGACGGTCCGGTCGGCTCCCGCGGTGGCGATCAGGCCGCCGTCCGGGCTGAAGGCGACGTCGAGGATCGACCCCTGCCCGGCCCTGAGGACGCGGACCTCACGCTCCAGCGCCAGGTCCCAGATGACGAGTTCGCCGGACGGGGTGGTGGCCGCCATGAGCGGATCGCGGGGGCTGTACGCCAGCGCCGAGGCGAGGTACCCGGGACCGCGCGCGCCGGCCGGGTGCGCCATGTCGCGGACGTCCCAGCGGAACTGGCCGAGCGCGGTCGCGGTGAGGAACCTCCCCCGCGGGTCGAAGGCGAGGTCGGTGGAGGCGCCGAGCCCCTGGTAGGCGGCCGTCGCGAGCTTCCGCCGGGTGGCCACGTCCCAGATGGTCAGCGTGTGGCTGCGCGTGATGGTCGCGAGATGGCGGCCGTCCGGGCTGAAGGCGACGGCGCGGACGTGGTCCGGATGGTCGCCGAGCGTCGCGACCAGATTGCCGCTCTCGTCCCACAACCGGACGGTACGGTCGCTGCTCGCGGAGGCGACGAGACGGCCGTCCGGGCTGATCTCGACGTCGTTCACGGCCAGGCTGTGACCGCTGAACGGGGGGACGGCGTGCTCCCGGACCACGATGGTGCGGCCGAACCCGGCCGAGGCGAGTTTCGACCCGTCGGCGCTGAACGCCAGCGACAGCGTCTCCGTGCGGCTTCTGTCCTGGTAGCTCACCAGCGACTGCCGCCGCTCGGTGTCCCAGACGGTGATCAGGCCGTCCTCGTCGGCGGCGGCGATCCGCCCGGCGGCGGGCGCGGACATGTCCCACGTGTACGGCGAACGCTCCGGCAACGTGACCACCGGCTTCACCCCGCCGGCGGCGATCCGCCAGAGCCGTACGCCGTAGTAGGCGGAGCCCGTGGCGAGCACGCCTTCCGCGGCGTCGAAGCCGAGCCGGTGGACGTGGTCGGCGGGCACCTCGGCGACCTGGGTCCCGGCGGCGGCGTCCCAGACGCGGGGCCTCTCGGAGCCGCCGGTGGCCGACACCAGGAATCTGCCGCCGGGGTCGAACGCCAGCGCCGCGATCTGCTCCCGATGTCCCTTCAGGGTCCGGCCGCTCCCGCCGCGCACATCCCACACCTGGATGTCGTTCCCGCCGCCGACCGCGACCTTCGTCCCGTCCGGGCTCAGCGCCATCGCGTCGGTGAACCTCTCCCCCGGCCGCCGGAACACCGGCAGCCGCGACTCCAGGTCCCACACGACGGCGACGCCCTCGCTGGCCTCCAGCGCGGGTTTCCTGACGACGGCCGCGAGCAGCCTGCCGTCCCGGCTGAACGCCACACCCCTGGCCGCCCCCGGTTCGGCGAACCCCGCCACGCGCGTACGGCCGCGCAGATCCCACACCCCGACCGTCCCGTCGCCGCCCGCCGAGGCCAGCCGCGAACCGTCCGGGCTGAACGCCACCCCGAAGATCTCGGGCCCTTCGGCGTTGAGCTCGATCCGGCGGCGCGCCGCGGCCGACACGCTCACCAGCGCCCCCCGCGTCTCGGCCGCCGGATCGAGCCGGTACGCGGCGATCGCCAGCAGCCCCGCCAGGTCGGGATCGGTGGCGAGCAGCGACCGCGCCTGCAGGGACAGCTGCCGGGAGACGGCGATCGACTCCTGGTGACCGGCCTCCCTGCCTTCCCGTACGGCCACTCCCCCACCGGCCAGGGCGAGCAGGAACAGCACGACCATCCCGGCCAGGAGCCGTTGCAGCAGCCGGGTACGGCGCCGGCCGGCGGCGCGTTCGCTCTCCTCCTGCTGCCGGCTGGCCCGCAGGAACGCCTCCTCGGCCTGGTTCAGCTCCTGCGGGTGGTCCTCCGCCCAGGTCCGCGCCGCGAGCAGCCGCGCGCCCCGGTACAGGGCTCCGGGGTCCCGGTCCAGTTCCCGCCAGGTCTGCGCGGCCTCGGTGAGCCGCCGGTGCGCGAACAGGCCCTCGCGGTCGTCGCTGAGCCACTCGTGCAGCCGGGGCCAGGCCCGGATCAGCGCCTCGTGCGCCACGTCCACGGTCTCCGCCGCGAGCACGACCAGCCGCGCGTCCGCCAGCCGGTCCAGCACGCCGTCGGTGACCTCGGGGCCGGCCAGCCCGGCGAGTTCCGCCCGGGAGATGGGCCGCCGGGTGTCCTCGGTGCCGTCGCCCAACGCGGTGAGCCTCAGGAAGATCCTGCGCGCGATCCGCCGCTCGGCGGGGGCGAGTTCGCCGTAGACGCGTTCCGCGCTCTGCGCGATGGCTCCCCGTACCCCTCCGGCCCGCTGGTAGGCGGCCAGCGTGAGGCTCGGGCCCGCGCGGTTGCGCCAGGTCTCCAGCAGCGCGTGCGACACCAGCGGCAGGCTGCCCGGCTCCTCCTCGGCGTCGGCGAGCACGGTGGCCAGCAGGTCGGGTTCCACGGTGACGCCCGCCTGGGCGGCCGGCCTGACGACGATCTCCTTCAGCCCGGCGGGCGAGACCGGGCCGACGAGCAGCTGCGCCTCGCCGCTGAGGGCTTCGACCAGGGCGGGGTAGCGGGTGATGTGGGCGAGGAAGTCGGCCCGTACGCCGAGGACCAGGACGGCGCGGCGGTCGAGGCTCAGCAGGATCTCGACGAACCGGCGGCGCTCCGCGTCGTCGGCGCACAGCGTGAAGATCTCCTCGAACTGGTCCACCACCAGGAGCACGCGTTCCTGCGGGACGGCCTCCAGGCCGAGGTTGACGGCGTCGGCGGTGAGCGTGGCGGGCTCCCCGGGCACGTCCCCGCCGGACGCCTTCGCCACCAGGTCGGCCAGCGTGTCCAGCGGATGCTCGCCCGGCGTCATGATCATGGCCGCCGTGCCGGGGTCCCGGGAGGCGCCGCCCAGCAGGCCGGCCCGCAGGAGGGAGGACTTCCCGCTGCCCGAGGCGCCCAGCACGCCGACCACGGGCAGCCGGCCGGCGAGTTCGCGGAGCCGCTCGATCAGCGCGGACCGCCCGAAGAACCACCCTTCGTCCTCCGGCTGGAACGCCATCAGCCCCCGGTACGGCGACTCGTCGGGCGGCGGAGCCGGATCGGGGACGAGGTCGCCTTCGCCGCGGAGCATCGACTCGTGCAGCCGCTGGAGCGTCGGGCCCGGTTCGATGCCGAGCTGGGCGCTGAGCAGGTCACGGGTGAGGCGGAAGACCTCCAGCGCCTCGGCCTGGCGGCCGGACCGGTACAGCGCGAGCATGAGGTGGCCGCGCAGGCTCTCGCGGTAGGGATGCTCCCGGGTCAGCTCGGCCAGTTCGGCGGCCACCTCCGCGTGCCGGCCGAGGCCGAGTTCGGCCTCCGCCAGCCGCTCGTGGGCGATGAGCCGCGCCTCCTCCAGCCGCCTGGCCTCCTCGGCGATGGGCGGGCAGTCGCCGAACTCCGCGAACGCCGGTCCCCGCCACAGGTCCAGCGCCGCGCGCAGCCGTTCCCGGGCGGCTTCGAGGTCTCCGCGGTCCAGGGCTTCGCTTCCCCGCGCGGCGAGGTCGCGGAACCGGGTCGCGTCGAGCCCGCCGGTGACGATCGTGTACCCGCCGGGCGTGCCGGGCACGACATGCGTCCCGTAGGCCCGCCGCAGCTGGTGGATGTAGAGGTGGATGTTGCGCCGCGCGGACGCGGGCGGCTGGTCGCCCCACACGGCGGCGACCAGCCAGTCGGTGGACACCGGGCTGCCCGCCCGGGACAGCAGCGCGGCCAGGGTGAGCTGGAGTTTGGGTGCCCCGCCGGCAGGGACGAGCCGGCCGTCGCGGGTGACCCCGAGCGTCCCGAGAACGTGGAATTCCACTCCGCCCCCATCGGATTCCAGGACTGGAAGGATCTTGGATCTCCGGCCGCCCTGTCAAATGCCCTGTCAGGGTCGTTTCAGGGGCGTCTATACCGTTTCTATACCGGCGAATCCCACGATCAGCCCGTTGCTCCAACGACGAGGAGGCAAGATGAGAACACGTGGGCTGAAGCTGGCGGGCGCCATGCTGACGGCACTCCTGGGGGTGTCCCTGGCGGCCGGCCCGGCCGCGGCGGAGCCGTACGGCACCCGCACCTGCAGCACGCCCCCGGTGATTTCGTGCGGCACGGGAGGTCTGGAGCCGCACAGCTCGGAGGGGTGGCTCGAAGTCAGGCTCAACCCCACCGGCTCGGCGGTCTGTCACGTGCGCTGGGACCTGTACGACCTCAACAACAACTGGTCCTGGGAGGGCGGCGGCACCAAGTACCTCCTGAGCAGCTCCACCACGTTCAAGGTGTACGACCTCGCGATCGGCCACAACCACCGGCTGGAGGCGAACTCCAACAACTGCGTGCTGTCGATCCGCCTGCGCAACTTCACCTGATGCCGTGACGGCGCGGACGGCGTCCCGGACGGGGTCCGGGACGCCGTCCGGGCGTCAGAGCTCGGTGGCGGTGATCTCGTCGGCGGCGGCGATCAGGCGGCTGGCCGTACGCTCCACGTCGAGGTCGATCATGGAGACGATGCCCAGGCTGGCGTCCATCGCGTCGCCCTCGGAGGCGTAGAGCGGGACGGCGATGCCGACCGCGCCCGGGGTCAGGGTGCCGCGGGAGACGGCGTAGCCGCGGGACCTGGCCTCGATCACGGCCTCGGAGTCCCTCGGCTGTGGATCGCGGGACATCATGATGGCGATGCCGCTCGCGCCCTGGGCCAGCGCGTGGCGGGCGCCGCTGCGCTGGGAGAGGTGGAAGACCGCGTCGGAGGGCTCGACCACGGCGAGCACCACCGCGTCGTCGCCCTCGGCGACCACGCACTGGGCGGTGACGCCGAGCTCCTCCGCCAGGGTGCGCAGGTGGGGCAGGACCGCGCGGCGCAGGTGGGGATTGGCCTGGCGGGCCAGCTGGATCACGCCCAGGCCCAGCCGGTAGCGGCCCGAGCTGCCCTCGGCGGCCAGGCGGTGGGAGCGCAGGGTGGTCAGCAGCCGGTAGACGGCCTGCCGGTGCATGCCCAGGGAGGCGGCCAGTTCGGCCACCGTCATGTCCCGGTCCTCGGAGGCGAGCAGTTCGAGCAGTTTCAGACCCCGGTCCAGAGTCTGCGAACCGCTGACCGGCGCCGCGCCCTCGGTGGCGTGATCACCTGCGCCCAAACGAAGTCACCCCAACCGCTGTCGGTGTCCACCTGCGCGCCCCGATTCGCCGCATCCGGATCATCCCCCGATGATCCTGCCGGCCGCGGCGTTGCGCCCCGCGATCCGGCCGAACGCGAGGCATTCCGCGATGCTTCCTCCACCGGCCGGATAGAGCAATCCGTGCAAAGATCCTAGCTCACCGGCGGAGTAGAGGTTTTCCACGAAACCCCCGCGCACGGAGATCACCCGGCTCCGGGCGTCCCGGCGCGGGCCGCCCACCGTGTGGGAGCCGCCCGGCCACAGGGGCAGCGCGTAGTAGCGCGGCCCGTCGATCGGGGTCAGGGTGGCCGGGTCGCGGCCGAACTCGGCGTCCGTCCCGGCCGCGCAGCAGGCGTTGTACCCGGCGATCGTGCTCTCCAGGGTCTCCGGGTCCAGGCCGCAGAGCTTCGCCAGCTCGCCCGCCGAGTCCGCGAACAGGATCCAGCCGCGGCTCAGCTCCTCGGTGTTGTCCGCGCTCCAGGCGAGGTCGCCGACCGGTCCCGCGGGACCGGAGTAGGTCGGGACGAGCGTGGCCGCGTCGAACCTCTCCTGGTCGAAGATCCACCAGGTGGGTACGCGGGGACGGGTCAGCCGGGCCGCGTCCATGCCGAGCAGTTCCAGGTGGGCCGCGTGCTGCGGGCCCGGCTCGGCGAGGAACCGGCGCGCGGAGCCGTCCACGAAGATCGAACCCGGTGGGCGCCGGTCGGCCGGCGGGGCGAACCTGCCGGAGCCCCACAGGTCGATGGCGACGCCCCCGTCGTACCCGCTGCCGGGGAAGTGGGCCACGAAGTGGCCCGGCCAGACGTTCATGTGCCAGAGTTCGGCGCCCGCCTCCACGGCCATGGCGACGCCGTCGCCGGTGTTGTGCCGGGTGCCGTAGAAGTGCACGGGGGTGAGCGGCAGGTGCTGCGTCTTCAGGCGTGCGCTCGCCTCGAAGCCGCCCACGGCGAGCACCACGCCCCGCCGCACGCCGACGTCTTCGGTGCGGCCGTCGCGTTCGACGCGGACGCCCGTGACCGCGCCGCGTTCGTCGGTGAGGAGCCAGCGGGCGGCGGTGCCGTACTGGACCTCGAGGCCGCGGTCGTCGACGAGGGTGCGCAGGAAGCCGTGCATGGGGCAGCCGGTGTAGCCGTCCGGATGGGGGCCCGGTTTGGCCTTGTAGACGGTGATGGCGTCGTGGGCGGGCACGGTGTGGTGTTCGCCGAGGATGCCCGTGTCGGTGTAGCCGCAGCCGTGGCGGTCCAGCCAGGCCGGGTTGGCGGCGGTCTCGGCGGCCCACGCGCGGATCAGGCCGGGGTCGACGGTCTCGCCGTTGACGGCGTAGAGCGCGGTCAGGTACTCGATGGCGCGCTCGACGTCCGTGGGCACCAGGAAGAAGCCCGCGGCGTACCTGCTGTTGGGCCGGTGGCCGCGGGCCTGCTGCTTCTCGATGACGAGGACCTCGGCGCCCTCGTCGTGCGCGGTGACGGCGGCGACCGCGCCGGCGTCGCCGAACCCGAGCACGACGACGTCGACGATCCGGTCGTACGGCCCCGCGTGGTACATGTGAACTCCTGGGAATCAGAGGCCGAGCAGGCGGGCCGCGTTCTCTTTGAGGATCTTCGGGCGGACCTCGTCGCGGATCTCCAGCTTGCCGAAGTCGGCCAGCCACCGCTCCGGCGTGATCATCGGGAAGTCGGAGCCGAACAGCACCTTGTCCTTCAGCAGCGTGTTGGCGTACTGCACCAGCAGCGGCGGGAAGTACTTGGGCGACCAGCCGGACAGGTCGATGTGCACCTTCGGCTTGTGCAGGGCGACCGCCAGCGCCTCGTCCTGCCAGGGGAAGGACGGGTGGGCCAGGATGATCTGCAGGTCGGGGAAGTCGGCCGCCACGTCGTCCACGTGCATCGGGTTGGAGTACTTCAGGCGCAGCCCGCCGCCGCCCGGGGTGCCCGCGCCCGCGCCGGTCTGGCCGGTGTGGAACAGCGCCGTCAGGCCGTGCTCGGCGATCACCTCGTACAGCGGGTACGCCATGCGGTCGTTCGGGTAGAACGCCTGCGACGTGGGGTGGAACTTGAAGCCGCGCACGCCGTACCGCTCGATCAGGCGGCGGGCGGCCCTGGCGCCGGCCGCGCCCCGGTGGGGGTCGATGCTGGCGAACGGGATCAGCACGTCGGCATGGAGGGCCGCCTGCTCGGCGATCTCCTCGTTGGACGGCTTCTGCTCGCGCCCGCTGACGTGCATGGTGTCCACGGTGAAGACCACCGCGGCCATGCGCCGCTGCCGGTAGTAGTCGGCCATCATCGGGATCGTGAACCGGGTGACCTGGCCCGCCTTGAAGTAGTCGGCCATGGCGGCGAAGCCGTCGCCGTCGCCGCCCGGCTCGTCCAGGACCGACGCGTGCACGTGGGTGTGCACGTCGATCGCCTCCAGCGCGGCCACGTCCATGGGCACGCCCACAGCCTCGCCGCTCATCCGGCCGCTCCGTCCGGGACGCGGGCGGTGGCGGTGCCGCTGAGCACCTCGGCGCCGACCGCGTTGACCGCCGACAGGGTCAGCTCGGCGTGCCGCGCGCCGTCCACCTCGGCCAGGCCGGTCACCTTGGCGGTCACCGTGATGGTGTCGCCCGGCCAGACCGGGGCCTTGAACCTGGCCCGGTAGCGGAGGATGTTCTCGTGCCCGAACCAGTCGGTCAGCACCCGCCCGGCCAGGCCCATGGTGATCATGCCGTGCGCCATCACCGTGGGGTTGCCGGCGATCTTCGTCGCGTACGGCTCGTCGGTGTGCAGGGGGTTGTAGTCGCCGGAGGCGCCGGCGTACATGACGATCTGGGTGCGCTTCAGGTCGGTGACCATGACCCGGGTGATCTCGGTTCCCACCTGGGTCATGACGCCGCCTCCACCCGCACCGACACGGTCGTCGAGCGGGCGACCAGCTTCCCGTCCTCGTCGTAGAACTCGATGTGCCGTTCGGCGAAGTGCAGCACACCCCGGCTGCCCGCCTTCTCCCACGTACGGCCGTCGCTGCGCCGCGCGGACAGCGTCTCCCCCACCCGGATGGGCCGGAAGTACTCGAACTCCTGCTCCGCGTGGAGCCCGCCCGAGCCCTGCCCGGCCGCGCCCGGTTCCGCGCCGGAGCCGTGCCACGGCCGCCCCGGCTCCATGCGCAGCGGCCAGTCCGGGTCGAACTGGGCGAACGCGATGGGGAAGGTGGGCGGCACGGCGTCCGTGTCCTCGCCCAGCGCCCGGGCGAACGCCAGCACGTGGCCTCGCTCGATCGGGAACGGTGTCACGCTGTCTCCTCTGTCGGGGTGTGGTCGGTGACCAACTGCCGGGCGAGCGCGCGGTTGGCCTTGCCCGCCGGCGTACGGGGGACCACGTCCACCCGGATGATCCGGCGCGGGCTCTTGTACGCGGCCAGCCGATCCCGTACGTGCTGGATCAGCTCGTCGTCCGGCACCTCGTCCAGCGCGCCCTCCGGGGAGACCACGGCGGTCACGATCTGGCCCCAGCGCGGGTCGGGGATGCCGACCACGATCGCGTCGTCCACGGCCGGGTGCGTGATCAGCGCCTGCTCGACCTCCTCGGGGAAGACCTTCTCCCCGCCGGTGTTGACGACGCCGTCGCCGCGCCCCAGCAGGATGAGCCGCCCGTCCGCGTCCAGCGAGGCCAGGTCGCCCGGCACGGCGTAGCGCACGCCGTCGATGGTCCGCCAGATCCTGGCCGTGCGCTCCGGGTCGTGCAGGTAGCCGACCGGCTGCGGTCCCGCGCTGGCCAGCACGCCCACCTGGCCGGTGCCCGGCTCGATGTCCTGGTCGTGCTCGTCCAGCACCCGGGCCACCGAGGCCAGCGAGAAGCGCCCGTCGGCCACGTCGGCCACGGAACGCACCTCCGCCAGGCCGAACGGCCCGCCCTCCGACGCGGAGATGTTGTCGACCAGCGTCAGCTCCCGGCCCCGGCGCAGGAGCTCCCGTTTCACCTCCGCGCTCCACAGCACCCCTGAGCTGGTCATCCGCCGCAGGCTCCGCAGGTCGTACGGGCGTTCCGCGCGCTCGGCCGCCTCCAGCGCCGCCACCAGCGGGCGGCCGAAGGCGTCGCCGACGATGACCATCTCGGTCACCGCGTGGCGTTCCACGGTCTGCCACACCTCGTCGGCGTCCAGCGAGCGGGAGGCGCAGAAGCAGAGCGTGCCCCCGCCCATCAGGGTGCGCATCGAGTTGAAGAAGCCCGTCCCGTGCATCAGGGGCGACATCGGCAGCACCACGGGGACCTGGTCGTTCTCCTGCAGCGCGCGGACGGCCTTGTCGACCTCCGCCGGAGTGCGGGGAGTGGGCAGGTCGTGCTGGCGGAAGATCGACGTGAAGATCCCGAGCAGCCCGTCACGGTCCCAGATCACTCCCTTGGGCGTGCCGGTCGTGCCGCCGGTGAGCAGGATGATCCCGTGCGGGGAGTCCTCGCCGTCCCGGGGAACCCCGGCGCCGGTCTCGGTGGCGGCCGGCTCGAAGGGCAGCGCCTCCGGTAACGACGCCTCCGCGTCGCCGCCCACCTCGAACAGGGCGACCGGCGCGGCCAGGTCGGGCAGGACGCCGCGGATCCGGTCGGCCAGGCTCACGTCGTAGACGAGCGCCGCCGCGTCCGTGTACTCCAGCACGTACCGCAGTTCCCGCTCGCGGTAGCGGTAGTTGACGTTGACCGGCTGGGCGCCGAGCTTGAACGCGGCGTAGACGGTCTCCACGTACTCGAAGGAGTTGAAGAGGGCGATGGCCACGGTCGAGCCGGGGCCTACGCCCCGCGCGGCGAGCGCCGCGGCGAGCCGCTCGGCGCGGGCCTCCAGCTCGCGGTACCCCCGCCGCAGGTCGCCCTGGATCATGGCGGGGCGGTCGCTGGCCGCCAGCGCCGCCGCGCGCAACGCGGCGGCCACGCTCATCTGTGGTTCGGTCATCAGTGGCTCCACGTTCTCAGGCAAGGTGAGCTCCTATCCGGGTGAACCCACGCAACAGGTCTCGCGAGAGGATGAGCCTCTGGACCTCATCCGTCCCCTCGTAGATCCGCATCGCGCGGACGGCGCGATACCACCCCTCCAGCGGGAGTTCCTTCGTGTAACCCATGCCACCGTGGATCTGGAGGGCCCGGTCGACAACCCGGCCTACCATCTGGCAGCAGAAGAGTTTGGCCATCGCGACGGAGTGCCGCGCGTCGGCGCCGCGGTCGACGTCCCACGCAGCGCGCAGGGCGAGCCAGCGGGCCGCCTCCAGCTCGGTCTCCGAGTCGGCGATCATCCACTGCACGGCCTGGTTCTCGCCGATCCTGCGGCCGAAGGTCTCGCGCAGGTTGGCGTAGTCGACCGCCAGCCGCAGGCAGCGTTCCGCGATGCCGACGCAGTTCGCGGAGATCACGTGCCGGCCCCTGCCGATCCAGCGCTTGGCCAGGTCGAACCCGGCGCCCACGTCGCCGAGCACCTTGGCGGCCGGCACCCTGACCTGGTCGAAGAAGAGCGTGGCCGGCTGGTGCCAGCTGCCCATGGTCCTGATCGGGGCGGACGTCCACCCGGCGTCGCGGTCCACCAGGAACGCGGTCGAGCCCTTGCGGGCGTCGTTTCCTGGGTCGGTGACCGCGATGACGATCGCGTAGTCGGCCTCGTCGCCGTTGCTGATGAAGGTCTTCTGGCCGTTGATCACCCACTCGGCGCCGTCCCGCCGGGCGGTGGTGCGGATCGCCGAGACGTCGGAGCCCGCGCCGGGTTCGGTCAGCGCGAAGCAGCCGAGCCGGCGGCCCTCGATGGTCGGTTTCAGGTATTCGTCCTGCTGGGCGGCGTCCGCGCCGTACAGGATGTTGTCGGCCTCGCCGCCGAAGCGGAAGGGCAGGCAGGTCCTGGCCAGTTCGATGTGGATGAGGGACTGGGTGAGGGCGGGCAGCGCCATGCCGCCGTACTCCTCCGGGGTGCTCATCCCCCAGAAGCCGAACGAGCGGGCCTTGTCCTGGAGGGCGCGTTCCTGGGCGCGGGGCAGCCGGGCCGCCCCGGACCGCAGGAACGCCTCCTCCAGCGGCATCAGTTCCTTGGTGACGAAAGCGCGGGCGGTGTCGCGGATGTCGCGCTGCTCGTCGGTGAGCTGGAAGTCCATCAGTTCGCTCCGGCTCCGGGCCCGCGCCCGGCCGGGCGGGGCGGCAGGCCGTGGGCGCGCACGTTGGAGATCATCGCGGCGTCCAGCATCCACGCCTTGGCCAGCGCCGGGTCGCCCGCGATCTCCGACATGCGCCGCCGGTAGCCGAGCCGCTCGGCCTCGTCCTGCTCGGCCATCTCGGTGGTGGTGCGGTGGGTGAGCTCCTGCACCGCCTCGATCGCGGCCTTGCGGCGGCGGTGCGCCCAGGCGTCCAGCACCTCCGGCCCCGCCCCGTCCAGCAGCACCTTGCCGAGCTGGACGGACAGGTCGAACGCGTCGTGGATGCCGCCGTTGAGGCCCATGCCGCCCATCGGGCTGTTGACGTGCGCGGCGTCGCCGAGCAACAGCACCCGGTCCTGCCGGAAGTTGCCGGCCACCCGCTGGTGCACGGAGTAGATCTTCCGTTCCCGCAGTGGCAGCTCCGGGTGGTCGCCGAACAGGCCGCGCAGCCGCCCGGCCACGTACGCGTCGGTGAGCACCTCGTCCGCGCGCAGCTCGGGCCGTACGGCGACGACGACCCGCCAGACGTCCGGGGTCCGCAGGATGAGCAGGTGCTCGTCGGGGTCGGCGATGTAATTGACGGCGCAGATGCCCGGCAGCAGGGTCTCAACCGGGTAGTCGATGCTCAGCACCAGGTAGCGGTGGTCGTAGGTGAGGCCGTCGAAGCTGGTGCCCAGGGCCTTCCTGACGGTGCTGCGCGCGCCGTCGGCGGCCAGCACCCAGCGGGCCTCGACCCGCTCCCCGGAGGCGGTGGTGAGCACCGCGGCGTCGGCGTGCTGGGCGACGCCCGTGATGCCCTCGCCCATCCGCACCCCGACCTCCGGGTGCCTGCCGCCCAGCATGTCGCTGATGATCTGGGTGTACTTGTACTGCTCCAGCTGGAGCCGGAACGGGTAGTCGGTCTCGTCGGCCAGCAGGCCGAAGTCGAACTCGGCGATCAGCCCGTCCCGCCGGTCCCTGATCTGGTACGTCCGCGCGATCAGCCCCTCGGCCAGCATGGCGTCGGCGATGCCGAGGTCGCAGGCGATCTCCAGGGTCGGCGGGTGGAAGGTGGAGGCCCGCCACTCGGTGCTGAGCAGCGCGTCCTCCTCGAAGACGGTGACCGCGATCCCCCGCCCGGCCAGCGCCAGCGCGGCGGTGAGCCCGACCGGCCCGGCGCCCACCACGGCGACGTCGAGCACGCCCATCACCCGGCCCATTCGACGATGTGGTCGCACATGGCGGCGGCCAGGTCGGGGCGGCCCTGGAAGTAGTGGTCCGCGCCCTTGATCTCGACCAGTTCGCGCTGGTCGTGGGTGACGGCGTCGTACATGCCGCGGGCGTGGCTGGGGAAGGCGGCGCAGTCGGCGGAGCCGTACACGACCATGACGGGGGCCTTCACGCCGGGCAGCTCCCGGTAGGCGTTGGCCCGGCTGTGGTCGTAGCTCCACTGGCTGAGCCAGGAGCGCAGGCTGGTCAGGTGGCCGAGCGAGGCGGGCTGGAAGTTGGCCACCCACGGGCTGCCCCACAGGGTGCCGGCGACCCGGTCGGAGGGGTCCAGGGCCAGGTCCAGGAAGCGCGGGTCGGCGGCGGTGCCGTGCACGACGAAGGGCAGGTCGTCGGGGCCCGCTCCCCCGGCCGCGCGGTCGCGCAGCTCCCCGATCGTCGTCAGGGCCCAGTCGGTGATGCGGCGGTTGCGGTCGAGCTGGCCGTGCCGGTAGCGGGCCACGAACTCGGGGCTGTACGCCGGCCCGTTGGCGGGGTCGAACATGTCGAGTTCCGGGTCCCGGTCGAACGGCCGGTGCTCGTCCTTGACGGCCGGGTCGAGCCCTTCGGTGTAGACCACCGCGCGGCCCGGGTGGGCCATGGCCATGACGACCCGGTCGGCGGGGATCAGGCCGGCGGCGGTCAGGTCCAGCGGATCGCCGGCGGGCGTGTGGGTGATGGTGGGCGTCTCGGCCTGCGCCTGGTACAGCGCGGCCAGGCCGCCGCCGCCGGAGTTGCCCACCAGGACGATCCGGTCGTATCCCAGTTCACGCAGGTGGCGGATTGTCGCGCCCACGTCCAGGACGCAGTTCTCCATGATCAGCGCGGAGTCGTTGCCGACGTACCGGGTGGCCAGGCCGACGGCGGCCACCCCCCGGGACGCCAGCTCCTCCAGCGCGTAGTGGCCGATGAAGTTGGAGGACGGGTGCACGATCAGCACCGCGGTGCCGGCCGGGCGCCGGTCGTCCTTCCAGAGGGTGGCCCAGATCTTCCCGCTCAGCCGGGCGACGCCCGAGTTGATGTCGAGGCGCCCGCCCGGCGTCATCGGTACGGGAAGTAGTTCGCGGGTCAGCACGGGCGGCTCCTGAAGGTCGGTACACGAACGGGACGGGGTCCGGGCGCTACTCGCGCGCGTTCCACTTCCGCAGGGTTTCCACGCCCTCGCGGGCGTCGTCCTCGGTGAGCGGGCGGGCCTGGAAGGTCAGCTCGATCCGCACGCCGTTGGGGTCGAAGATGTAGAGCGACTCCCACACCCCGTCGTGGTCGACGACGCCGACGCTCTCCACGCCCTTGGCGGTGAAGTGCGCCTGCCAGGCGTGGAGCTCCTCCATCGAGTCCACGTTGAGCGCGATGTGCCGGATCCACGACGGCACCGCGTCCGGCCCCGGGTTCGGCAGCCCCTCCACCTCGAAGAAGGCGATGGCGCTCCCGTCGCTCAGGCCGAAGAACGTGTGCAGGTACGGCGTGCGCGCACCGCTGGACGGCACCACGTCCAGCTGGATCGCGGTCAGGAACTCGCACTTCAGCACCTCGGTGTAGAAGTCGTGCGTGACCTGCGAGTTCCAGGTCGGGTAGGCGATGTGGTTGAGCGAGCGCGGGGCGCGCAGAGCGGCTGTCGCCATCATCACTCCTCGATCTTGTTCATTTATCGGACAAGTCGTCCGAAATATGTTTTTGATTGTGTGGTGGTTCGTACCGATCTGTCAACCGCGTCACAGCACCACGACGCCGCGCAGGGCGTCCCCGGCGATCAGCCGGTCGTAGCCCGCCTGGGCGTCGTCGAGCGGGTAGGCGCCGCTCACGTACTCCTCCAGCGGGAGCTTCCCGGCCAGGAACAGCTCGGCCAGCAGGGGCAGGTCGCGGGCGGCCACGCAGTCGCCCCAGATCGAGACGCGGATGGAGCCGCCGGTCAGGAAGAGGCGGCGCAGGGGCAGTTCGACGGAGTCGCCCTGCCGGGGCGCGCCCACCACCACCAGCCGGGAGCCGGGTCCGCGCAGCTCGTCGGCGGTGCCGAAGGAGCCGGGGCCGCCGACCGCGTCGAGCACCACGTCGGCGCCCCGGCCGTCGGTCAGCTCCTTCACCCGGGCCACGGTCTCCTCCCGGGAGGCGTCCACCACGTGGGTGGCGCCGAACCGCAGGGCCGCTTCGAGCTTGGCCGGGTTGACGTCCACGCCGATGATGCGCCGCGCGCCCGCGTAGGCCGCCCCGGCGACGGCCGCGACGCCCACCCCGCCGCAGCCGATCACCACCACGTCGTCGGCCGGGCCGACCGCCGCGGTGTTCACGGCGGCCCCGAACCCGCTCGGCACGCCGCACCCGAGCAGCGCCGCGACCCGCGAGGGAACCCGGGGGTCGATCGCCACGGCCTGCCGGGCCGGCACGACGACCCGCTCGGCGAGCCCGCCCACCCCCAGCACGGCGGTCGCCTCCACGCCGTCGCCCAGGGGCACCTTCGGCCGTCTCGGCAGCCGGTCGGGGCATCCCTGGGGGCGGCCCGCCGCGCACTGCCGGCACCGCCCGCACGCCACCATCGGCGCGACCACCACGCTGTCGCCGACGCGCAGGCCCGTGGCGTCCGGCCCGAGCCCCGCCACCCGCCCGGCCACCTCGTGCCCCACCAGGTACGGAAAGTCGGTGCCCGACGTGCCGTGCATGAAGTGCACGTCGCTGTGGCACAGGCCGCAGGCGGTCACCTCGATCAGCACCTCGTCGCCCGCCGGATCGCGGGCCGGGATGTCCTCGATGCGCAGGGGCCCGTGCGCGGTCCTGGCGACGGCGCCTCGGTAGTAGGCGGGCATGGCGTCTCCTGTTCATGGGTCAGAACCAGCGCGGCGCGGCGGCCGAGGCGGTGTCGATGATCACGGACTTGGTCTCGGTGTAGGCCTCGTGGCCGACGCGGCCCAGCTCCCGGCCGACGCCGGACAGGCCGACGCCGCCGATGGGCGCGTCCAGCGCCAGCGCGCCGTAGGAGTTGATCCAGAAATATCCGGACCTGACCTGCCGGGCGGTGGTCAGCGCCCGGTCCAGGTCGCGCGTCCAGCAGCCCCCGACCAGGCCGAACGGCGAGTCGTTGGCCAGCGCGACCGCCTGTTCCGCGCCGCCGAACCGCTGGACCGTCAGGACCGGGCCGAACACCTCCTGGTAGACGATGTCGGGCGGGCTCCCCGGGATCTCCAGCACGGTGGGGGCGTAGAACGCGCCGTCCGGGTGCAGCCCCGGCGGGCGGTCGCCGCCGGTCAGCACCTTGGCGCCCTGGCCGACGGCCTCCTCGACCATCACGTGCACGCGTTCGGCCTCGGCGGCCGAGATGAGCGTGCCGAGCTGGCTGCCGGGGTCGAACGGCGGGCCCACCCTGATCGAGCGGGCCAGCTCCACCACCCGGGCGGTGAACTCCTCCGCGATCGGCTCCTCGACCAGCAGCCGGGAGCCGGAGAAGCAGCGCTGCCCGGCGTTGCGGAAGATGCCGCCGACCGTGGCGTGCAGGGCGGCGTCCAGGTCGGCGTCGGCGTACACGATGTTGGCGGACTTGCCGCCCAGTTCGAGCAGGACCCGTTTCATGCCGTCGGCGGCCGAGCGCATGACCTGGCGGCCGACGGCGGTGCTGCCGGTGAAGGAGACCATGGTGACCGCGGGATGCCCGGCCAGCCGCCGGCCGGTGTCGCCGGTGCCCTGGAGCACCTGGAGCAGCCCTGCCGGTAAGCCCGCCTCGGTGAGCAGCCCGGCGAACACGGGGGCGGCCAGCGGGCTCAGCTCGGGCGCCTTGAGCAGGACGGCGTTGCCGGCGGCCAGCGCGGGCCCGGCCTTCTGCGCGGCGAACACGAGTGTGGTGTTGAACGGGATGATGGCGGCGACCACGCCGACCGGCTCCCGGAAGACCATCCGGAGCGTGCCGCCGTCCATGGGCAGCGTGCTCCCCTCCAGGGTGGCTGCCCAGCCGGCCGCGGCGCGCAGGTGGGCCGCGGCCACCGCCACCTCGCCGTGGGCCTCGGCCAGGGTCTTGCCGTTGTCCAGGGTGACCAGGTGCGCCAGCCGTACGGACTGGGCCTCGACGAGGTCGGCGGCGGCGCGCAGGACGCGGGCCCGCTGGTGCGGCGAGGTGGCGGCCCAGGCCGGCTGGGCGGCGGCGGCCTCGCGCACCGCCAGGTCCACCAGTTCGGGGGTGGCCTCCTGGACGACGGCCAGCGGGGAGCCGTCGCCGGGATGGCCGGTGGTGAACTCGCGTCCGCCGCCGTGGCGGAGCGTGCCCGAGACGAAACTGTGGGCCGCCGGGAGGGCGGCGGTGGCGATGTGCGCGGCGAGGTTTGTGCTCAACGACTGCTCTCCTCAGGCGGATTCTGTGCCAGGGCCCAAGAGCGTCCGCTGCCTGTTCCGCTACGAAAGGAGCGCAGCGTGCTTTGCCTCGGCTCCCCGCCAACGTTACCATCGGACTCTTACATATAGGACTTATCGTCCGATAAATGAAACTGATCAGGGAGCCTCCGTGGAGTACGCGAACCTCGGCCGCAGCGGTCTGACGATCAGCCGGCTGGTCCTCGGCACCGACAACTTCGGCACCCAGACCACCGAGGAGGAGGCCTTCGCGATCATGGATCGGGCCCACGAGCTGGGCATCAACGTGATCGACACGTCCAACGTGTACGGCTGGCGGTTCGGCGAGGGCCTGACCGAGCAGATCATCGGCCGCTGGCTGGCCACCGGCGGCGGCCGCAGGGACAAGACCGTGCTCGCCACCAAGCTGTACGGCCGGATGGCCGAGTGGCCCAACAACTCCGGCCTGTCCGCGCTGCACATCCGGCGCGCCTGCGAGGACTCGCTCCGCCGGCTCGGCACCGACCACATCGACCTCTACCAGCCGCACCACATCGACCGGAGCGTGCCCTGGGAGGAGATCTGGGAGGCGATGGAGATCCTTAAGGCCCAGGGCAAGATCGTCTACGTGGGCTCCTCCAACCATCCCGCCTGGCACATCGCCGGCGGCCAGGAGATCGCGGCCCGGCGCGGCCACCTCGGCCTGGTCAGCGAGCAGACCGTCTACAACCTGCTGGAACGCACCGCCGAACTGGAGGTGCTGCCCGCCTGCCGGCACTACGGCGTGGGCATGATGCCGTGGTCCCCGCTGGACGCCGGCCTGCTCGGCGGCATCCTGCGCAAGGAACGCGAGAACCGGCTGGGCGCGCCACTGCCCGGAGCCGGCATGGCGCCCCACCGGAGCCGCCGCATGGTCAAGCTGGACCGGCACCGCGCCGAGATCCAGGCGTACGAGGACCTGTGCGCGGAGCTGGGCGAGGACCCCGCGGACGTGGCCATGGCCTGGCTGCTGGGACGGCCGGGCGTGACCGCGCCCATCATCGGCCCCCGCACGACGGCGCAGCTCGACGCCGCCGTGCGGGCCTTCAAGGTGACGCTGGACGACGCGACGCTGGCCAGGCTCGACGAGATCTTCCCCGGGCCCGGCCCGGCGCCGGAGGCCTACGCCTGGTGACTCACCGGAAGGTCTGGCGCAGGGCGAGCAGCCGCCTCACGCCGACCTTCTCCAGGAACTCCTGATGGTCGGCGACGGAGTGCACGTACGTCTCCAGATACTCCTTGGTGCGGTCCTGGGCGGCCAGGTCGCGGTACTCCACCAGGCGGTCCCGGTCGTAGCCGTAGTGGCCCGGGGAGGAGAGCGGGTACGCGCCGAAGGGGGCGTGCGCGACCTGGTCCACGATCGCTCCGGGGATGGAGACCAGGCGGGGGTCGGGCGCGGGGGCGTACTCGTCCAGGATCTCGTCCGAGCTGATGATGACGTGGTCGCAGGCCTTGGCCATGACGTCCTCGAAGCGGCGCTGGCCGAAGATCTGCGCGTTGCCCTTCCGGTCGGTGACCTGGGCGTGGAACAGGCCGTAGTCCGCGCGCAGCGCGGGCACCGTGGTGACCGTACGGCCGGTGTAGGGGTCGGTCACGGTACGGATGTCCGGGTTGACCTTGGGCAGGTCGGTGCCCTCGTACAGCGGGGGCAGGGGCAGGAAGGGCAGGCGGCTGGCGCCGGCGCGGAAGCCGTACACGATGTAGGCCTCGTCGCCTTCGACGATCTCGATGGTCTGGTTCTCGGCGGCCCTGCGGTAGTTGGGGGCCAGGCCGAGGAACTCCAGGCCGACGTAGGACACGTGCAGCCGCCGTACGCAGCCGGCCGCGATGAGCATGTCCACCGGCGCGCCCGCGCTCGGGGTCGGGATCAGCTCCAGGTCCCGCACGCCGCGCCGGATCAGCGCGTTGACCAGGGCCATCGGGCTGTTGTGCGAGTGCACCCCGCCGAGCGCGAGCACGGCGCCGTCGGGGATGCCGGCGACCGCCTCCTCCGGGGTCGTCACCTTGTTCGCGGTCATCGCGCCTCCTCGGTCGCCTCGCCGAGCAGCGCGCCGGTCAGGCGCTTCAGCTCGGATCGTCTGATCTTTCCGCCCTCGTCCACCGGCAGGTCGGCGACGAACTCCACGTCGCGGGGGCGTTTGTAGCCGGCCAGCCGGTCGGCGCAGTAGGCGAGCACCTGCTCCTCGGTCAGGTCGCCGCCCGGCACGCGCTGCACCAGCGCCCGGACCGACTCGCCGAACCGTTCGTGCGGCACGCCGACCACCGCCGCCCTGGCGACGCCGGGGCAGGCCTGGAGCACCGCCTCCACCTCGCCGGCGTACACGTTCTGGGCGCCGGACCTGATCACGCCCTGGGCCCGGTCGGCCAGGTAGATGTAGCCGCGCTCGTCCCGCCAGGCGATGTCGCCCAGGCGCAGCCAGCCGTCCTTGAGCACCTGGCCGGTCAGCTCGGGCTGGCTCCAGTAGCCGGAGAAGACGCTGGCCGCCCTGATCCGCATCTCCCCCGTCTCCCGGACGGGCACCTCGCGGTCGTCCTGGTCGAAGATCTTGACGTCGGCGTACGCGGCCGGGCGGCCGACCGGGACGATGGAGGTGGCCCCGGCGTCCAGGAAGTTGCGGTGGTCGTCGGGGGTGAGCAGCGCCGTGAAGCCGCCCGCCTCGGTGGCGCCGAAGGCGTGGTAGAAGTCCAGGCCGAGCGCCTCGGTGAGGGATCGGATGAGGCTCCAGGAGATGGACGCGCCGCCGTACCCGATCATCTTGAGGCTCCGGGCGGCGGGCAGGTCCAGGCCGGGGAGCGCCCGGACCAGGTCCACCAGCATGGTCGGGACCAGGAAGGCGTGCTCGACGCCGTACGTGGCGATGTCCTGGACGAACGCCGCGGGGTCGAAGCGCCGCCGCAGCAGCAGCGGGACGCCCAGGTAGGCGGTGGTGGTCACGTAGGACGCGCCGACGCCCAGGGTGAGCGGCACCGAGAGCCAGGTCGGGCCGCCGCGCGGCACGTCGATCTCGGCCAGGTAGTTGGCGGTGTGGGCGAGCTGCTGGTCGTGGGTGGCCATGCAGCCCTTCGGCGAGCCGGTGGTGCCGCTGGTGTAGCGCAGCGAGCGCAGGTCGCCGCCACTGCCGGTCTCCGGGGTGGGCGTGGGATCGCCGGAGGCGATCAGCTGGTCCAGCGTCGGGTGACCGCCGCCCTCGGGGCCGTCCAGGCCGACGGTGAACACCTCGCGTACGGCGGGCAGCGCGGCGGCCGCCTCGACGGCGGCGGGGGTGTCGCAGATGACCGCGGACGCGCCCGAGTGGGCCAGGATGCGGGTGATCTCCGGCGCGGTCATCTTGGGGTTGATGCCGACCACGACCAGGTTGATCTTCCACAGGCCGTAGCAGGCGGTCACGATGGGATGGCTGTTGCCCAGCACGAGCGCCACCCGCTCCTGGGGGCGGTACCCCAGCGCGGTCAGCGCGTTGGCCAGGCGGTCGCTCTCGTGGTCGAGTTCGGCCCAGGTCAGCCGCCGCTCGTCGCAGATGACGGCGAGCCGGTCGCCGCGCCTGACCGCGTTCTGCCGCAGCAGGGTCTCGATTCGCATGAGGATTTCCGTTCTCGTCGGCTCGCGTCAGCGGAGCGCCTGTTCCACCAGCTCGGCGACCAGGTCGGGGTGCTCGATGTGCGCGTTGTGCGCGGTGTCGGGCAGGACGGTGACGGGGCGGCCGAGGGTGTCGGCCAGGTCTCCGTACCGGATGCCGGGGTCGCGGTCGCCGCAGGCCAGCCGTACGGGGCAGATGGCGCGGGCGGCCAGGGCGGCCAGTTCCGCGGCGGTGGCCGGGGGCGCGGCGGTGATCCGGGGGTCGCCGGAGAGCCGGTATCCGCCCTCGGTGACGGCGATCCCGCTGTCCAGGTCGTCCTCGGTGAAGCCCGCGCCCATCCCGGAGATGCGCCCGAACAGCTCGCGGGCCTGCTCCGGGGCGGGGAGGACGCGGATCGGCCGGGTCGCGGCCGCGGCGCGGCGGGTCAGCTCCGTCTCGGTCCAGCTCACCTTCATGGCCAGGACCAGGACGGACGCCGGGACGACCCCCCGGGTGCCGTCCGCGAGGGCGAGCGCGACCATCGCGCCGAGGGAGTGGCCGACGAGATGCACCGGACGTCCGTCGGCGTGCTCGCGGATGGCGGCGGCCACCGCGTCGGCGTAGCCGTCCGGGGAGTAGTCCAGCTGCCAGCGGGAGCGGCCGTGACCGGGCAGGTCGGCGAGGAGCCAGCCGGCGTCGGGACGCCGCCGGGCGAGCGCGCGGGTGACCGGTTTCCAGACCGCGCCCGAGGCGGCGGAACCGTGCAGGAACACCACCGCCGGGCCCTGGCCGCCGCCGCACTCCAGGTGCACGCCCGATCCGGCCTGCGCCGGGCGGGGAGAACGCGCCACTGTCATGATCCCTCCGAATCGGGCGAGTCGAGGAAGTCCAGCACCGCGGCGGTGAACGCGTCGGGGCGCTCGATCTGCGGGTAGTGTCCGCTGCCGGCGACGGTGACCGTGCGCGCGCCGGGGATCTGCGCGGCCAGCTCCCGCCAGGTGCCGTCGGGCACCAGCCGGTCGTGCTCCCCCCGGATCAGGCAGGTGGGTACGGCGATGCCGCCGTAGTCCCGGGCGGGCGGGCGCACGTGCGTGCGGTTGTCGCCGCGCCGGATCGGGGAGCGCAGGTTCGCCGCGGCGGCGGTCTCCCACGCGCCGGGGATGGCGGCGAAGCCGTACCGGCGGCGCAGGTAGTCCTCGCTGTCGCGCCGGCTCGGGTCGTGGAAGAGCACCTCCATGGACGGGCGCAGCCCTTCCAGGGTGCCGTCGAAGTCCTCCAGCGCCTTGCGGGCCTCGGCGGCGGGGGCGGCCAGGCCGATCCCGGCCACGACCATGCGCCGGATCGGCCAGACCGGCGCGGGGCCGTTGGCCACGTCGAGCAGCATGCGGCCACTGAGCGAGGTGCCGACGAAGGACGCGGAGTCGATGCCGAGGGTGCGCAGCACGCCGGTGACCTGGCGGAGCATCAGGCGCCGCTGGCCGCCGAAGTCGCGGAGCTTGGCGCTGTGGCCGTAGCCGACGAAGTCCAGGGCGAGCACCCGGTGGCGCGCGGCCAGGGCCGGGAGGCAGTGTTCCCAGGTGATCTCGGCGGCGGCGCCGTACTCGCCGCCGTGGAGCAGGATGAGCGGGGGGCCGTCTCCTGCCTCCAAATAGTGGGTGGTGCAGCCGTCCACCACGACGCGGCGGCTCCGCACGCCGTTCATGCGGTGGCTCATGCGGTGGCGGGGTAGCGGCGCAGCACGCCGTCGGTGTCGACCTCGGTGCGCAGCAGGCGCAGCTCCTCGTCGGTCGGCGGCTCGACGGTCGTCACGTCGTCGGCGATGAGCAGCTCGAATCCGGTGGCCGCCTTGATCTGCTCGATGCTGCTCCACGGGTGCACCTTGATGAGGCGCATCCGGCGGCTCTCCGGCTCGAAGTCGAACACCCCCAGCGGGGTGAACACCCGGCGGGGCCCGTCGGACTCGGGGCGGAAGACCTTGCCGCGGGAGTCGCCGCCGTCCAGCCAGCCCGCGCCGCTGACGAAGTCCACCTTGTCGACGAAGATCCTCGGCGAGTGGTGCTCGGTGTAGATGTAGCTGGTCTTGAAGCCGCCCAGGAAGATGAGCCCGATCGTGCCAGGTCCGCGCACTTTGGGCTTCTCCCACGGGCCGATCACTGCCATGTTGAGATTGCCGTGTTTGTCGATCTGCATGCCGCCCAGGAACGCGAAGTCGAACTTGATCGCGGTCTCGAAGTCCACCACGTCGTCGAGGCTGAACTGGTACTCGCTGGTCACCAGGTTGCGGTAGTCGGCGGAGGACTCGGTGAGCCGCCGCATCTTCGGGTTCATCGCGCCGCTGCCGCCACAGAAGAAGGACAGGTTCGGCGCGTGGGTGAGCTGCGCGAGCCGCAGCCCGGCGACGGGGATGTGCGAGGCGGCGCCCACGGAACCGAAGTCGCCGTCGGCCATCTCGTGCGCGATGGAGATCGCCATCATCTCGGCCCAGGTGTAAGTCGTGTCCGGCACGTGACCCCCACAGAAGCTTGCCATGATGAAATTTCGCATTTATCGTACATCAAGTCCGCAATGTGTTACACACCCTGCAAAGTGTCGGGTGCCGCTGTCAAGAGGAACGAGATGACCCGACCCACCGCGATCGAGCGCGCCCTGCACGGGCTCGTCGATCTGCACTGCCACTCCGGGCCCAACCCCCTCCCGCGCCGGTTCGACCACGTGGCCGCCGCCCGGGACGGCGAGCGGCTGGGCATGCGGGCGCTGCTGGCCAAGTCCCACCACCACAACACGGTGATGGACCTGCTGGCCATGCGGGACCAGCTGGCCCCGCTCAGCACCCGGGTGTACGGCGGCATCGCCCTCAACAACCAGGTCGGCGGCATCAACCCGTACGCGGTGGAGATGTGCCTGCGGATGGGCGGCCGCTGCGTCTGGTTCCCCACCATCTCCTCCAGCGCGCACATCGACCACCACAACTCGGGCGGCGGCTTCCCCAAGCCGACCATCCCGCTCTCGGTGCGGCAGGTGGACGTGCGCGATTCCAGTGGAGCGCTGATCCCCGAGGTCGGCCGGGTGCTGGACGTGGTCGCCGAGGCGGGGGCGCTGCTCTCCGCCGGGCACATGGCCCCCGCCGACATCCTGGAGGTCTTCGCCGCCGCGCGGGACCGGGGCATCCGCCGGCTCATCGTGAGCCACCCGAACTTCGTGATCGGCTCGGATCCGGCGCAGTGCCGCGAGTTCCTGGCGCTCGGCGCGTACATCGAGCACGAGACCAGCATGTACGACCCCGAGGTGAAGAACGCGAGGTGGACGCCCGAGCAGCTGCTCGACTGGATCGAGCAGGTCGGGCCCGAGCGCACGGTGCTCGCCTCCGACCTCGGCCAGGAGGGGCGGCCGATGCCCGTGGACTCCTTCCTCCGGGTCGGCTCCGCGCTGCTGGACCTCGGGCTGCCGGAGAAGGACCTGCGGCGGATCGTACGGACCAATCCCTCCTATCTCCTCGGTCTCGACGACTGACGAAAGGACCCGGCATGTACAGTGCGACCGACCCGCGCTCGGCGCTCAACACGGGAAGCCCGGCCGGCGACCCGAACGCGCCGATCGCCGAGCTGGCCACCTTCGAGTTCCTGACCCTGCCGCCCCAGGAGACCACCGCGAACGGCGGCAGCACCTGGTACGCGCGCGGCCAGAACCTGGCGATCGTCTACAGCCGCCTGGCCGACGGCGACGTGCTCGGCCGCGCCGCCGCCGAGCAGCGCGAGGAGTACGTCGTGATCGTGCCCGACGACACGACCACCATCGAGGTCACGGATGCCGTGGAGACAGTCACGTTGTCCGGCAGCGGCCTGGTCGTCGTGCCTCCGGGCGACAGCACGATCACCGCGCGCGGCGAGGGGCAGCTGTTCCGGCTGTTCGACGCCCGCGCCACGGACGTGCTGGCGCGCTGCGTCAACGCCGCGTCGTACGCCGAGCCGCACCCCCGGGTGGCGCTGCTGGAGCCGTGGCCGGACCCGCCCGCCGGGCACCGGCTGCGCGTGTACCGCAACGCCGACCACCCCCGGGAGCCGGGCCGGTTCGGCCGGATCTTCCGTACCAGCTCGTTCATGGTCAACTTCGGCGACCCCGCCGACGGGCCGCGCGACCCCGACCGGCTCTCCCCGCACCACCACGACGACTTCGAGCAGTGCTCGCTGACCGTGGACGGCGACTACATCCACCACGTGCGCACGCCGTGGACGTCCCGGCTGTCCCAGTGGCGCGACGACGACCACGCGCGGGTCGGGAGCCCGTCGGCCGCGATCATCCCGCCGCCGGCCGTGCACACCAGTCAGGCCATGGGACCGGGACGGCACCTGCTCATCGACGTGTTCAGCCCGCCGCGCGCGGACTTCTCGGCCAAGGCCGGGTGGGTGCTGAACGCCGCCGAGTACCCGGCGCCCGGGGAGCCCGCGTGACGTTCTTCATGACCTCCCCCCGGGTGGGCACCTGGATCAAGCTGGCCACCGTCGAGAGCGTCGAGATCATGGCGTACGCGGGGTTCGACTTCGTGGTCATCGACCTGGAGCACTCGCCGCTGGACCTGGGCCTGACCGCCCAGATGATCGCCATGGCCGCCGCGTCCGGGGTGGATCCCCTGGTCCGGGTGCCCGACCACCAGCCGTCCACCATCCAGCGGGTGCTGGACGCGGGGGCCAAGGGCATCCTCGCGCCCCATGTGGACTCGGCCGAGGAGGCCAGGCGGGTGGTCTCGGCCGTGCGTTTCCCGCCGTTCGGGAGCCGGGGCGCCGGGAGCACCAGCCGGGCCGGGCGGTGGGGGCTCACGCCCCGGGCCGAATACCTGCGCACCGGCAACGAGGACGCGATCTGCGTCCTGCAGCTGGAGAGCCCGGCCGCGGTGGCGGCGGCGGACGAGATCCTCGCCGTGCCCGGCGTGGACGCGGTCTTCCTGGGCGCGGGCGACCTGTCGGTCGCGCTCGGCGTGGAGACGAACGACCCCGACCTGCTGGCCCTGCTCGGGCGGGCCAGGGCGGCGGCCGCGCGGGCGGGCAAACCCTGCGGCGCGGCCTGCGTGGACGGGCCCTCCGCCGCGCGCGCGGTCGCCCTCGGCCACCAGTTCGTGATCATGGGCAACGACGCCACCATGCTGGCCCGTACGGCCCGGACGATGGTCTACGCCTTCCGCGAGGAGAAACGGTGACCCCGATCACCGGAACCTGGCGCCTGGACGACTACTACCTGGAGAGCGACGGAACCGAGGGCCCCGACGGCGGCAACGGCGCCCGCCCCCTCGGCGACGTCCCGCTCGGCCGCCTCCTGTACGGCCCCGACGGCTACATGGCCGTCCAGTACATGCCGGGCGACCGGCCGCCGCTGGACTCCCCCAACTGGCGCTGGGCGACCGACGCGGAACGCCTCGGCGCGGTCCGCGGCTACGGCGCCTACAGCGGCCGGTACGAATGGCACGGCGACCTGGTCCTGCACCACATCGAAGCCTGCCTCTACCCCAACTGGATCGGCGTCACCCTGGTCCGCAAGGCCGTCCTCACGGAATCCTGGCTGGTCCTGCGCGCGGAACGCCGTCTGGGCGATCCCCCCACACCCGTCCTCGTCTGGGAACGTCTCCGGTGAAACCCCCCATGCTGATCGACGCCCACGCCCACCTGACCGTCAACGACCCCGCCTACCCCGTCTCCCCGCCGTTCCGCGAGGTCCGCGACCCGATGACCGCGGAACGACTGCTGGCCGCGCTGGACGAGCACGGCCTCGCCGCCGCGGTCGCGGTGCAGCGGGCGCACGTGTTCGGCTACGACAACAGCTACGTCGTGGACTCGGCCGCCCGCCATCCGGACCGGCTGGCCGCCATGTGCGTCGTCGACGCCCAGGCCCCCGACGCCGAGGCGACGGTACGCCGCTGGGCCGGACGCGGCGCGGTCGCGATGCGCCTCACCGCTCCCGGCGGCAACCAGCACGGCGGCCCCGGCGGCGCCGACTGGTTCGCGTCCCCTTCTTCCCGTCGCATCTGGCGCCTGGCCGCCGACCTCGGCCTGTCGATGTGCCTGCACCTCTACCGCTGGAACCGCGACGAGTGCCTCCGCGCCCTGCCCGGCGTCGTACGCGCCTTCCCCGGCACGCCCGTCGTCCTCGACCACGTCGCCAGCGTGGAAGCCGACCGCCCGGAACCCTACCCGGGAGCCTCCGAACTGCTCCCCCTGACCGACCTGGCCGACGTCTACATCAAGGTCACCACCCTCAACTACGCCCGCATGCCGGCCGCCGGCGTGAACCCGGCCGACGTGGTCACCTGGCTGGTCTCCCGCTTCGGAGCCGCACGAGTCCTCTGGGGCTCAGACGTCACCCAAACCCCGGTCAGCTACCCCGACATGATCAGAATCGCCCACGAATCGGTGTCCACCCTCACCCCCCAGGACGCCGCCCTCGTCCTCGGCGGCACCGCCGCCCGCCTGTACGGCCTGGCCCCCGCATGACGACCCCCTTGGTCGACACCCACGTCCACCTCTTCGACCGCACCCTCCCCCTGTCCCCCGGCGCCTGGACCCACCCGGACCACGACCTCACCACCGAGACATTCCTCCCGATGATGACCGCCCACGGCGTAGGCCACGCGGTCATCTCGGCCATGAGCCTCCTGGCCGACCAAAACACCTACACCCTCACGGCCCTCCGCTCCGACCCCCGCCTACGCGCCACCATCGACCTCGAACCGCCCCCCGACCTGACCGGCCGCTCAAAGCCGCGTCTTGGCGACGCCATCCACGGCACTGACCCCATCGAATGCTCAAACCCGCGGCTGGACCCCGACCTGACCGCGCTCCGAGCCGCTGGCGTCGTCGGCCTACGGTTCCAGTGGCGCCGGCGCACCGACCTCCCCGACCTGACCGGCCCCGGCTATCGCTCGCTGCTGCGCCAGGTCGCCGAACTGGGCTGGCACGTCGAATTGAACATCGAGTCGGCGCGCCTCCCGCCGGTCCTGGACGCGCTCCTGGCCTCCCGCGTGAACGTGGTCGTCGACCATTTCGGCGACCCTCACCCCGAGACCGGCTACGCCAACCCCGGCGGCACCGCGCTCCTGCGCGCCCTGGCCACCGGCCGCGTCTGGACAAAGCTGTCAGCCGGCTACCGGTTCCGCGTCTCCTCCGCCTCTCTGGCCGGGTACGCGGAAACACTCCTGGACGCCGCAGGCCCGGAGCATCTGTTCTGGGGCAGCGACGCTCCTTTCATCGGCGCGCGACAGCCGGTCACCTACCGGGACGCCGTGGACTCCTTCACGACCACCGTCCCAGACCCGCAGATCCGCGACCGCATCACGCGCGCGTCGTTCGCGTTCTACTTCGATCAG
>NZ_BOOA01000004.1 GCF_016862995.1 Acrocarpospora phusangensis | reverse complement strand
GTTCTGCGCGGGAGCCGAGCGGAGGACGTCCCCGAGGGAGACCAAGTCCTTGTCCGCGTTGGGGATCTCGACGCCGATCGCCGACTGGCCGGGGATCGGGGACAGGATGCGCACATCCGAGGTCTTGACGGCGTAGGCGATGTTCTTGGCCAGCCCGGTGACCTTCTCCACCTTCACCGCCGGGCCCAGCTCGATCTCATACCGGGTGACGGTCGGGCCCCGGGTGAAACCGGTCACCTCGGCGTCCACCCCGAACTGGGCCAGCACCCCGGTCAGGGCGTCCACGATCGCCTTGTTCGCCTCGGTGGCGGGGCGCGGCGCGCTGCCCGGACTCAGCAGCGACAGGGATGGCAGCACCAGGGGGCGGTGCGGGGCCGGGCCGGCGGACGTGGGCGGCGCGGTGAAGGACGACCGGGGGGCATCTTCAGGCGAGGGCGGAGGTGGCGGAGGGGCCGCTGGCGGTGTCGTCGATCTGGCCGGCTCCTGTTCGGTGGTGGTCGGCGAGTCCCCGATATTGCTCGTTGGGGCAGATTGCGGAGCCTCCGGTGCGACGTCCGGGGTGGGCGCGGACTCGGCCCGGGTCCGGGTGAACCGCTCGCGGATCTGCTGCGGGGAGGTGCGCGCAGCCAACGCCGCGCCGACCGCGGCCAGTAGCACCAGCAGGAGCACCGCGAAGAATCCGGGCACGACCGCGAAAGGGGCTGCCACGGTCGCTCCGATGCGTCCGCCGGCGCGGATCACGTCGGCCGGACGGCCGGCCACGATGTGCGCGATCCCCGCCACGGCGGCGAGGGCCAGCACCCACCCGGCGACGGTCGAACGCAGGGCACCCTTCGATTCGGAGCCGCGCAGCAGCTGCCAGGCCAGCACCGCCAGCGCTACCGGCGCCGCGTACGCGAGCACACCGGTAAGACCACGCGCGGACATTCGCATGGCCGCCAGCGCCGGCCACGCGGAGCCGGTCCAGGTGGAGGCCGCGATCAGGACCGCGGTGAGCGCTGTCGCCAGGCCGGCCCGGTCGCAGGTGTGCGCGGCGGGTCTGCCCCGGCGGACCGCCCGGCCAGCCTTCGCGGAGGCGGCCCGCCACGCCTTGCCCGCGGCCACCGCCACCGGGGACGGCTGGCTGAAGGTCTGCTCGGTGGTGTTCGATTGGCGCACGTGCGGGTGGGTGTCCCGCTGTCGGTGCGGCCGGTGGCGCTCGGTCATCGCCTCTCCCTCGCGGGTGTCGTTGGTGGTCATGACGCCCTCACGTAGCCGTCGCCGTCACGCGCGAGAGTTCCGTCGTCCTCCAGCGCGGTCAGGAGGTGGAATGCCTGGGACGGGCTGCAGATCCGGGCCGTGGTGATGTCGCCCAGGGTGATCCGGCCGCGCTCGTCGCATAGGGCAACCAGGGCGGTCCTGTGCGCGCCGTCGTCGCCGACCGGGTGGAGCGGGGTGACGCTTGCGACCGGGCCTCCGGCCAGCTGCTCCAGTTCCCGTAGCGCCGCCAGATAGCCGCGCTCCCATGCCGCGGCGGTGCGCTCGTCCAGGAGAGCGCCGATCGGGACGCCGGCGGAGAAAGCTTCCGAACTCATGAAGCGGGCGCGGCTGGGCAACTCCGAGCCGTTGCCCGTCAGGACGTAGCCGAAGCCGGTCGTGGGCAGGGCCTGCGCGCGGTCGAAGAACTCCGGGATCTCTTCGGGGTGGACTTCGAGGTTCCCCTTCCGGATCGACCTGGCGGTGGAGGAGGAGGCGACGCGGAGCGCGATCACGTTGCCGCCGATGAGCATCTCCCGCAACGTCGCGAAGTCGTGGAAGCCCTCGTCCGACGAGGGGTCCTGGGTGGCCACCGACAGCTTGATCCAGAGTTTGCGGCCCTGCTGGCTCGCGGCGGTGAGGATCTCACCGATGATCCGATTGCCCAGGATGGATTCGTGGGACGCCTCGTCGACCACCACGTGCAGGATCGGGTGACCGTACTCGGGCCCCATCCGGTGCTCGCCCACCTCGCTCAGGATCTCCAGCCGCTCCTCGATGGCGGCTTCCAGGGCGCGCATCCCCGCGTAGATCTCGGCCGGGGTGCGGAACGCGCCCGTCACGCGCGAGGCGGTGTCGTCGCCGGACCTGCTCAGGTGCGGGTTAAACCACATGACCGAGTTTCCGGCGTTCAGCGACTCGCCCATGATCAGGCGCAGCACGGCCGATTTGCCGGACCCGGGGACGCCCACGATCAGGTCGTGCGGGACGCCCCAGCCCCACTTGTACAGCACGTAATGCGCCCAGCCCGACCCGTCCGGGTAGACCGAGATGGGGATGAGGCCGGTCGCCCGGTCCAGAGTCGGCCGCGCCCACCGCACCGCCTCGATCAGCGGGTTGCGCTCCAGAACCACCAGTTTGGCGCGCGTCTTCCGCTGTTCGGGATCCTGGTCGAGGTAGATCAGCGAGTCGACGTTCGGCCGGTCCAGCGTCGCCTTGATCTCCTCCAGCGCCTGCCTCATCGCCCCGTAGGTGTGCCGCCCGGGGCCGCCGTCGATGATCCAGGCCGTGCCGTTCGGCTGGCCCTGATGGTCGCGGATCTGTTCGGGGGCGACCAGCTCGCTGCCCTCCAGGGCGTGGTGGCGGGCCCCGACATGCTCGCGCCAGGCCAGCTGGTGCTCGTGCGGGCCAGCCTCGATCGCGGGGAGCGGGGGCGGGGCAGGCAGTTCGAGGTTCGGCTTGGCCGGGGCGCGACGGCCGCGCGGGCGGGGGCGGTTCAGCCACCACCACGGCGCGGCCAGCAGGCCACCGCCGACAATCAGGACCGACGGCAGGGGAGAAGCGTCCATGCCGGTACCGACCGCCGCGGCGGCAGATGTCCACGCGGCGGCGGCGGCCAGGCAGCCGCCCGCCCAGCGCGCCCGCCAGCGGGCCCTCCCCAGCCAGGTTCGCACCTGGCCGACCGCGAGCGCGCCGAGCCCGAGCGCGCTGGCCCCGCCGACGGCCAGTATCGGAGCCGTTCCGGCATTGTGCATCGCGGTCGCGACCACATACAGGCCGCCCATGATGATGGTCGGGTAGATGGCCTGGCGGGAGTCGCGCAGCATTGACGAGGTCGCGCGGGCGAGTTCGCCGGCGACGGGAATCGTCAGCGTTTCCTGCGCCTGCTGCGGAGGGGCTGCGATGTCGGCCGCGTTTTCGGTCGTCGTGGTCATGGTGTCCCTCCTTCGAGGTGCAGTGGTGCCGTCGGGTTACCGGCGGTTGCCGTAGTAGCGCGTGGAGCTCGCGACCGAATTACCGGCGGCGGCCACGGCGTCGTGGATCGGGTCGCCCATCCGGCCCTGGGTCCGCTTCGCCGTAGCGACAGCCGCGTTGGCCTCGGCCGCATCCCGGACGAGCTGCGCAGCCGTACCGCGCGCCGCCTCCAGGGCGAGGACGGCGTTCGCCCAGTTGTCCATCACCGGACCGGAGATGCCGGCGTTGGCGAGCGCGTCGACGGCGACCCACGCCGCCCTCAGGCTGACGACGATCTGCGCTTCGGCGCGGGTGATCGTGTCGGCGGTCATGTCGACCGCTTGCTCGATCTTGCGGCTGAACGCCATCGCGTCCTGGTGGGTGTCGCCTGTGGACGCGAGGGCGCCGACAATACGGGCGGCCGGGGCCGTCGCGCCCGGGATGGCGATGTGCTGGCCCATGGGAATCCTTTCGTCAGGGCTGTCCTCGCCCGGGTGGGGGAGGGTGCCGGCCGCCGGTACGTCCGCGGCGTGCTCGGGGCGTGCGGTCAGGATGTGGATCGGCCTGTCCAGCGCGGTGGGGCCTGGCGTGGTTGGCCGGGTGCCCACCACCTCAACCTCGATGTCGTGGCGGAACGGGTCGCGGCGGCCTTCGTCGCCCTGGTACCGGTAGTCGTCCCATGGCCCCGGGTCGGGCTCCGGGTCGTCGCCGTGCCAGGTCTCGCGCTCTCCTTCGCCGTGGTCGTGGCGGTCGTCGCCTTCGCCGTGCTCCCGGCGCTCACCGTCGTCGGTGTCCTGACCGTCCCGGTTGTGGCGACGGCCGTCCCAGCCCCACCGGCGGCGTTCGCGGCGGCGGTTCTCGCGGTCGCCTTCCCCGCCGTGGTCGGGCTCGTCACGGTGCGGCTCGTCGGGCTCGCGTTCACGCGACGGGTCCGGATCGTTGCCTCTCTCGCGGTGGCGGAAGTCGTTCACCTTGCGCCGGCCCCAGTTGAAGCCGGAGGCCACGCCCGCCACAGCGCCCCACAGGGGTGCCGTCAGGCTGCCCTCCCGCCACCGGGAAGCCGCATCCGCGAGCGTCCTCCTCCGCGGCGCGTCCTCCACATCGGAGGGCGATGCCTCGTTCCGCCGCTCGATGAATCCCGCCTCGTGGGCGCGGATCAGCGTGTAGCCGAGTACCCAGGCCAGCAGGAGGATGCCGATCGTCTGGGCGACGAGATCCTGGGCGGTGTCCACGACGCCGCCTTAGACCCAGCTGGCCATCAGCTGGCCGGCGTACTCGTTGATCCCCCCGGAGAAGCCGGTGATGAGGGCGGCGATGGCGCCTCCGCTGGAGGCGGCGACGATTGGCATCGCGAACGCGATGACGTTGCTGGAGGGCTTGATGCCGCCCCCGTCCAACATGTCGATCACGAACAGGGCAACGCCCGCGATCATCAGGACCGTGAACAGCTTGATGCCCAGTCCGAAGATCTCCAGGTTGAGCCAGCCGATCAGGTCGGCCACCCACGCCTGGGAGAGGCCGAACCCGGCGGCGGCCAGGATGACGAGGTTCAGTCGCGGCAGGATCGCCTTGAGGCGGCCTCTGGCCGACTGCCCCGCTTGCCCCGTCTGCGGGGCCTTGCCCTTGCTGTTGCCATTGGAATTGGCGGCGGCCTTGGCCTTGAACAGGCGAGGGCTGGCGTGCCGGTTCAGCACCCAGTAGATGGTCAGCAGGATCACGGAGACAGCCGTGGTGGTCATGCGTTACTCCAGGTTGAGAGGTTGGAGGAGACGATCCACACGCCGGCCAGGAACAGGAACGACCGGCCCGGCCGCTGCTGCATCCAGGCGAGCGCGTAGAGGGCGAATGTGCAGGCCAGGCCCCAGGTCAGGAGCCAGGCGACGTAGACGGTGTCGTGGACGGTGTTCAGGATGGGGATCGCCGTACGCCAGCCCCAGCCGGGTCGCCCGTCGGGGCGCTCCTCGCGCTGGTTGAGCGCGTAGTCGACCAGGTCGGCCACGGAGGTGGGCTGCTCTCGCATCCACCTCGCCGGCCATCGGCGATTCCCGCCGCGATGCTTGCGGGCGGCGGAGTCGGCGCGGGCGTCCGCCCACGCAGAGGCGATCGGGCCGCGCAGCCTGTCCAGCCCGCGGCCGTCGGCCGGGAGCTCCCGGGCTGGGGGTTCAGCGGGCGGCGCTGCCTCGCGCTTCGCCTGCGGTCCGCCCCCGTCCCCTGGAAGATCTAGAACGAAGAGGTCATCCACGCCTTGCTCCCCTCAGGTTGTCGTGGTGTTCGTTGTTGAGCCGGTCGGCGAACTGCCCCAGCTGATTGGCCAGGGCCAGGCTCTGGTCGTGGGCCCGGCGCTTGTCTCGTTTGTCCAGTTCCGTGAGTTCGGCGACGAGCCACCACGCGGTCCACCACAGGCGCTTCACTCCGGTCTGCGCGGATGCGATGCGGCCCTGATGGAACGCTTTGCGGCGCTCCGGGCCGGTCTGACGCCGGGCCAAGGTCCCCTCCAGATTGGCTACGGAATGTGACGGTCGGTGTGGTCTGCTAACATCGCGCGCGCGTAACAGGCAGGCGCGCGTTACGGGTTACACCCCCGCCTTGAGACCCCTCCCGGGAGTCGGGCTCCCCTCCTCGGGGGAGGGGAGCGACCCAGCCCCGTCCGGTGACCCCCGGTAGCCGGACGGCCAGGACAGGATCGTCGCCGGGTGGCTCCCCTCCGGAGGGAGCTGGCCGTGCCGGTCCAGCACGTGGCGTACGTGGATCAGCGGGTCGCCCTCGCCGAGCCGTGCGCCGGCGACAGCCGCGCGGGCGGCTGCCACCAGTTCGGCGTGCTCGGCGGCGAGCAAGGCGTAGCGGTCGTCGATAGTCATGCGGCGCTCAGATTCCGTAATAGGGGTCGTTGTAGATCTCCGCCGCCCGCGCCTCGGCGGCGTCGCGCCCCTCATGCCGGAGAGAGCGCGCGACCTCATCGATGCGGCTCCTGGTTGCCGAGAACCTGTCGCGTTTCGTCAGGATCTTTGCCGCCTCGGCTTGCTGTTTCCTGAAGCTTCCCTTGCCTGGCATGTCGTGGCCCTTCTCTTGGTTGTCTTCGCGTGGTGGCCCATCAGCGGCCGGACATTCAGCCCACTCCCGCCATCGGGATGGACGAGGACACCTCGGTGCCGTTTGCGGACGCGACCTCGGACGGCGACTCGTCCGACGGCGGCAGGACGGCGTTCCCGGGCAGGAACCGGTAACCCTGAGCGGCCATCTGATCGCGGGCGGACTGTGCCCTCAGCCGGGCCCACTTCCGGCCGAACCCGTACTTGGTCTCGATGTCGGAGAGGGTGGGCATGCGCCCGGCGCGGATGCGTTCCCTCAGCCACTTCTCGGCGACGCGATTGTCCTGTTCGTTCGGGCGATCACGACCGTCGCCGTCTACGTCGGCGACAGGCTCGCCGGTGGCCTCGGTGGCGATCTCGTTGTCGATTCCCGCTCTGCCCTCTCGTGTGCCCTCGATCGACGACCCGGTGTGCCCTTCGAGGGCACGGATGGACGTCGGGTCGTCGTCGGTGGAGGGCACGGGAAGGGGCACGGTCGGCACCTCCCAGAACGCACTTCCGCCCGCCTCGGCAAGACGCCCGATTGCGCGGGCCGTAGAGATCTGGGCCATCAGGTACGCCTGCTGTCCGGCGTCGGTGGCCACCGATGTGTGGGTGACCATCGCGCGCCCCCGGCGCTTCAGCGACTTCAGTGCACGCTGCTTACGCCAACCGTCCGAAAGGTCGGCCACCCGGTCGGCCGCGAGCGCTGCCTTGGTGAGGCGCCGCTGGGCGTCCACCTCGCCGGCCGTGCGCTCGGTCGGCTCCGCCACCCCCAGCCGTACCAGGATGCGCTCCGGCGTCCACCGCCAGTGGATGCGGCCCCGGCCGGTGAGCCGGTGGCGCTCGATCGCCATGCCCCGCTCCCACAGCCAGGCGGCGATCAGCGGGGCGGCGAGCCGGAACAGCACCTCCGGCAGGCTGCGCGCCTCTGTCGCCGCGAGCACCGCGGAGACGCCGGTCAGCGCCCAGACGGCGAGGCCGTCGATGCCGGCGGACAGCTTCTCCCTCATGTTTCGGCGTGCCCGGACGGCGGAGGTGACAACGGCGACCTCGACGAATGCGAACATCAGCGCCCTCAGCCACACCGGGATGCCGGGGTCGACGACCTGTCCGTTCGCGTACTGGGGGCCGAGCACCCGCTCCAGGAAGGTCCACATGCCCTGCCCTGCGACCACCGTGGCGATGGTGGCCGCGGCGAGGGTGAGCTTGTCCTCCAGCGGGCGCGCAGGCCGCCGTACGGCGGCCTGCCGCTTCTCGGCGTCGGCCTGGGCGCGGATCCGCTGGGCGTCGAGCTTGGCCTGTGCGGCTCGGGCGCGGGCGTCGGCCTTGTCGGCGGCGCGTTCGACGCGGGACCGCCACAGGCGACGGTGGGAGGTGGTGGTCATCATGCCGCCTTTCGGGTCTGGCGGGTGGCGGAGCGCTGGCGGGAACGCCGGAGCTTCAGCCGCTCCCAGGCGGATCGGGCGCCGCGGATGCCGTGAATCGCGGAGCGGGGCAGCAGCTGCTCCTCTGCGAGGGCGGCTTCCAGGCACTCTGCTCGGACGGGGCAACCACCGCACAGCATGCGGGCGGTCTGCTTGTGAGTGCCCCGCGCCTCGGTGGCCTCCTGGGAGTCGTCCTCCCAGTCCGGCTCGTCGGGGAACCAGGCGTCGGGGTTGGTAGTGCCTCGGCAGGTGCCGTACGCCATCACGGTGAGGCGGAGTTCGTTGAGGTCCGAAAGTGTGTTCGGTGGCGCGATGGTGCGCGGGAGTTGTAAGAGTGTCATCGTCCTCGGTCCTGTTCAGGCAGGTCGCGGATGGTGGGGCCCGGGTCGGTGGCTGGAATCACCGGCCCGGGTTTCTGTGTTGCGGCCCGCCCGCCGCGTGCGGGGGCTGTCGCGGCGGGCGGGAGATCAGGGTGGTCCGGGCTTGCAGTCCGGATCCGGGTGACTGGCCACCGACCAGGGCATGACACCCCGGCCCCACGGCTGCAAGGTGACCTTGAGGCCGCAGCAGCATTCGTGCTTCTCGCCCGGTTTGGACTCCTTGGCGAGTCGTACGCAGTGGTCCCACCCGTTCGGGTGGAGCCTGCCGATTCCCCAGACGACCTTGTCGGGGTCGGTAGGGATCCGGATGGTGACCGGGTGGCCGTCGAGCGGGTTCACGGCGGAGACTCCCGCCGCCTCCTCCGCTCGATCTCGGCCGCGAGCTCCGTACGCATCCCCTCGGCGTCGTCGGCGTCCAGGGTGCGGTGCCACCCGTTCTTGACCTGCTCCGGGGTGGGCTGGTGCTTCCACGTGGCCCACAGGCGTTTCGCGTCGGACACCCAGAACGTCCACTCGGGGTGGCTCCTCAGGAGGTCTTTCGGTATCAGGTCGGCGGGCGAGTCGGCCGCTGGCCGGTCAGTCATGAGCGTGACGGTAACACATGTACGTACAGGCAAACAATGTGTCTAAGATGGCTATACGCAGAGACGGACAAGATCTCATAATGGCTGTCTGCATCTACCCTCAGAGCGTGGAGATCAATGTGCGGAGCCACACCCCCATCTATCTCCAGCTCGCTCAAGGGCTGCGGGAGATGATCCGCGCGGGCGAACTCCCCCAGGGGCACGAGTTCCCCGGCGAATTCGCGATGGCCAAGCAGTACGGGGTAGGACGGGAAGCAGTCCGGAAAGCCCTGGCCGTGCTTCGCCAGGAGGGAATCGTCGCGACGAAGAAGGGCGAAGCCTCGTACGTCCGGGTCCAACCGGAGCGGAACGAGCTGCCCGTCGGTCGCCGCACGCGGGTCTGGTTCAGGCAGACGACGCCGGAGGAGCGCATTGAGATGGGGCTCGACGAGGGCGTCGGCCTGGCGGTTGTCGAGGTCGAAGGCGAAGAGCCGCGCCTGATCCCCAGCGACGAAGTGGTGATCGTGGGCGAGTAAGCGCGGGCCCCGTTCCTACGCGACGATTCGGAGCGTTTCCGACCCGAGGGCCATGTCCTCGCTCAGCTCCACGCAGTAGGACTCCTCGGCGTCGATGCTGAGGCGGACCATGTCCCGCTCGTCGTCGCCGAACAGGGACAGGGTCACCTCGAACCCTTCGCCGGCGACTACGCCGAGATCCCGGGAGTGCCCGAGGTTGGGTGTGTGGTGTGCTTCCGTGCACCACTTCGGGCATGTGCTGGGCGGGAAGCTCTTCACTCGGCCGCCCTCGCACAGACCTCGCAGCCGTGCCGAGGACAGGCGGCGGGCATCTTGGGGAAGGGGAGAGCGGATGGGTCATCCGGGGCGATCCGTAGGGCGGCGATACGCCGGACCGCGTCGTAGAGGATCTCCCGCTCGTCGGCGGACAGTGAACTGACTACGTCCCTGTCCGTGGCGAAGAGCGCGTGGTCGAAGCCGTGGACTGCAACGAGTTCAATCGCGAGCGTGGAGCCAGCGCGGAGGCCGATCTGGTAGACGGCCTCGTTGAGCGTACGATCCATTCGGATCTCCTTCTGTTCTGGCAGTCGGGGATCAAGGGCCTGGCCAGTGCGGACACACCGGCCAGGCCCGGTTCTATTGCGGTGAAGTTCTCAAGCTGCGGCACCAGATCCAGCGCCTATGACCCGTATAGTCTTGGGACAATCGTTGACCGCCATTGAGCGCCTGTCAACGATTGTCCCAAGACAATCATGATGAAGGGGGCCGCCCGGTGGCCGTCCACTCGCGCTACCAGGACATCGCTGCGCAAATCCGTGCCCGGATCGAGGCGGGCGAATGGGAACCCGGAGCCAGGCTTCCGCGCTTGGACGACTTCGCGAAGGAATACGAGGCGAACCGCGACACGATCGGGCGCGCGATCGGAGCCCTGGAGTCGGAAGGGTTCGTCTGGGCCGTCCAAGGGCGGGGCATCATCGTCCGGCACGGCATGATGCGACTGCGTCGCCCCCGAGGGAATCTAGTGCGGCGCAACGTAGCTACCGACGGCCCCGGCTACTCGTTCCCATCAGCCACTGGTCAGGAAGTGTGGAAGCACCACATCCCGCCGATCGCCGCCTTGGAACCATTGACGGACGCAAGGATCGCGAAGCTCCTCGGGGTGCCAGAAGGCACCGAGATTATGCGGCGATTCCGCGTGACTGGACCGGAATCCGAACCGCCGTTCCAGATCAATACCTCGTGGATTCACCCTCGTGGCCTAGCCGCCGTTCCCGAGGTCGGTGAGCAGGCCCCTGGTCCAGGCGACTGGCTATATCGGCTGGAGAAGGCGGGACACTGGCCGCTCAGCTGGATGGAGATTCACAGGGCGCGGATGCCGACCAAGGACGAAGCCGGATACCTGGAAATCCCCACGACGCTACCGGTGCTGGAGATTGTCCGCGTGGGAACGTCTGGGGGTGACGGCAAGCCCATCGAGGTCACGGAGTACGTGGTGGCCAGTGATCGGGTGGAGACCGTGCACGTCCTTCACCGCGACGATTCTGCGAAGGAACCTTGGCCCGACGATCGCGAAGGGTAGACAAGCATGGCCCTGAGTCTCGATGCCGCTGCCCGTACACATGTCGGGCTCGTGCGCCGTCGCAACGAGGATGCACTTTATGCAGGTGAATGGCTGTTTGCAGTTGCTGACGGTCTCGGCGGGCACGTGGCCGGCGACATCGCCAGCGCCACCGTAATCGACATCCTCCGCTCACTCGACCACGCGGCCCGCCCAGATGAGCTGCCGACCCTATTCGGGCGGGCCATCCACGCGGCCAACAGCGCCCTACGCGAGCGAATCGAAGCCGAACCAGAGCTCGCGGGCATGGGTTCCACGTTGGTGGCACTGCTCTGGTCCGGAACATCGGCGATTGTGGCGAACATCGGCGACTCTCGCGCCTACGTCCTGCGCACTACCAGCGGCGAGGATCTGAAACTTATCCAGATCACCGAGGATCACGTCTATGGGAACCTCGTGGCTGACGCCAGTCAGGTGCCTAACCTGCCCGAGCGCCTCTCCCGCTTTCTCGACGGCCGGGCCGATGGGCGCTCTCCTGACATCACATCGCGCGGCTTGCACGATGGCGACCGGCTCCTGTTGTGTTCAGATGGGCTCACGGCAGTGGTGCCCGGCGGGCTGATCCGAGATGTTCTGGCCTCGTTCGACGACCCTAGGGAAGCGGCCGACCGCCTTATCGATCTGGCCAACGAACAGGGCGGACCTGACAACGTCACCGTGATTGTCATAGACGTACGGGACCGTGACGCGGACACCAGTACGAATTGATGTACCGGCAGATGATGGAATAGGGAGGGTTCGAGTGCTACTTCACGTTCCGGACGACGCGCTCCAGGTGACTGATCCCGTAGATCGGGCCGCCATCCTCACGCAGTTCCTGACCCGGAACCAGCGGCTTACCGAGCGTGCGTCCGCGCTCCGGCGACAGGCGATCATCGAGGCGCGGGACAGCGGGCTGACGTTAGAGCAGATCGGTTCACAGCTTGGGGTTACGCCTGGGCGGGTTCATCAGATGTGGAGAGCGCCCACGAAGAAGCGACTGCCGGACGGCGCCGAAGCCGTCGTTGAGATCGAGATTCCAGAGCCCCGCGCTGACATTGGCATGCCCGAGCCGAATCCAGACGAGGAACGCCTCCGGGACCTGGTTGAGGAGGCTGCTGGGACGCCGATCGAACCGCCTGTGGTTACGGCTCTCTACCGCTACTTCGATGACCAGGACCGATTGCTGTACGTGGGCATCACGGATCATCTAATGATCCGCACTCGAAACCACATCAGGTTGTCTTCGTGGATGGACTTCGCCGCCCGATCCACGATCGTCCGCTATCCAAATCGTAAGGAAGCCGAGGATGCAGAGCACGAAGCCATCCTCTCCGAGCACCCTCTGTTCAACTCCCGCCTTGTCGAGGACCCCGCGATAGCCGTCCGTCTCGTGGAATACCTCATCGAGCACGGCCGGACCGACCTGCTGATCGCGTCTGTATCGCGGGGCTGACCATCGGCGCGGCCAGCCGTCACATCTTTCCGATAGGCCAGGTTGCTGGCGTTGATGAGTTCTAGACCGACCACGGACGGGTTCCGGTCTGATCTCTCACATGCCACTTCCTTACTATTCGCACCATCGACCAGGATCAAGGCATACGGTGTCGGGACACGCTACAGGCGCACCAGGAGATCGATATGGCCGACATTTTCCTCAGGCCCGGCGAAGTGGCACTAGATGACAATCATGTGATTCGAGCCATGGTTGTTTACGACGTGCTCAAAACACCCGAACAGAGGGAAATATTTCGCAGTACCTACCGCGCGGTGACTGCATTCAAACGGACCGGTGATATTGACCACTTGGTCCGATTCGCGAACAGTATAGAAACGATGATCCTGCTCGATGGGGACCCGGCCACCCGGCAGGCGATACTCGACGCCCCCGACCTGCCGGTCCCCGACGCAGACCTGCACGACGTCCAGGAACTGATCAAAGAGCTTCAGGAGTAGCCGTGGCCAGGCTCCGGATCACCTCACAAGGCCGGAAAATAGTCGGAGCCTGGAACGTTCGAGCCACCCCGGAGGATCGCGAACTCGTTGGGAGACTCCTCGATGCGATCGAGGATGAAACCGCAAAGAATGCTGAGACCGGGTTCTACTACGAGCAGCACCCGGCGAATCCCGCCATCACGGTCTTCCAGCCCCGCAAAGGCCTCTTCGTGCTTGTTCGCGCGGCGACCGACAACCGGATCCGGTCCGACCAATTTGACGTGGTTTCAATCGCCGAAGCAGAGAACGATCAGGTCGAGTAGGCATGCGATCAGGGGTCGATCCGCGGGCGGGCGGCTACGAGATTGTCCATTCGCCCTTCTCCCGGGCGAAACCGCTGTTAAGGGCCAGCTGAAGCTTCGCCAGCTTCACGCCCTTCGGCACCTCGAACACCACCACACCCTTGCGTGAATCTCCAGGGCCGACCGTAATGGACGAGAGATCGACGCCCTCTCGCACGTCTCCGAAGGTGTCTGAGTACTGCTGGCCTTCGGTGTCGATGAGGTTGAGACCGTTGCTGGGCGAGTCGTCGTAGACGGCCGTGCCCGTGTTCTTCAGCAGGAGTTCCACCGCCACCCACCGCGCGCCGGAATCCGGCCTGATGTAGTCACTCACCGGGGTCGCCGGATCGAAGATCTGGACGACAGTTGCGGCCACCTCCAGGCCGGAATCAGACCCATGCAGCGTGATCGTGTCGCCCACGCCCGCCGGGGCGTCGGCTGGCGCGTCCTCAGCCGGGACCTCCTGGGTCGGCTCGGCTTCGGGCTGCGTGGCGGCCTCGGCCGTCGGTGCGGCCGGCTCGCCGACAGTCGGCTCGCTGGCGACAGGGGCGCGACTGCGGGACGTCGTCACCGATTCGCGCCCCGCCGGCTCGTTGTCGACGCTCAGGACGACCGCGAAGCAACCTCCGACAACCAGCACGAAGACCACAGCGGTGACCATAAGAATCGCTGGGGTGGTCATCCGCTTGGGAGGCGGCGGGGGAGGCGGGTACCCGTAGCCGGGAGGCGGGCCGTAGAAGGGCTGTTGACCGTAGCCGGGTGGCTGGCCTCCTTGAGGGCCGTACTGCGGGCCGTACTGGGGTGGCTGGCCTCCGGGGTATGCCACCGGCTGTGTTGGCTGCCCGTGTGGCGGGCCGTACTGCGGCTCGCCTTGCTGCCCGTACGGGTTCGACATCGTTGGCTCCGGGGTAACTTCAGGTGTGCCCTGACATCGCCCTCAAGGGCCTCTGGCGTTACCCGGACTTGGGGAGTGTATTGGTGTTTTGACGCTATACAGCGATCTTCTAGCAGCTTTGAACACCGGTCACGAGGGCGGCTGCGGCACCCTCCACGCCAACACCGCCGCCGACGTACCACCTCGCCTGGAAGCCCTGGCCTGCGCCGCAGGCCTCACCCGAGAAGCCGTCCACAGCCAACTCTCCGCAGCCCTCGACGCCGTCATCCACCTGGTCCGCGACCCCAAAACCGGCACCCGCCAGGTCTCAGAAATCTGCCTCCTCCACCGAACCCCCTCCGGCTTCGTCACCGCCACCCCCGCCCTGACCTTCACCAACACCCTCACCCCCACCCCAGGCCCGGCTCTACCCACCCTCCAATCCCGCTGCCCATCCCTCCCCTAGCCACGCCCCGGCCCGGGATGCCGCACGCGCCCAACCCCCTGTTCTCCGGAGACCTCCTCGATCGCGCTCAATGCTTCGATCCCACCTCACGGTCCCAGCACACCCATGAGTCGAACATCACCGCTCCGCTGGAAGTGGACGTGTTCATGGAGGCCCACCGCCAGGACGTCTCCGCGCAAACTGGCCGGACCCTGCGCCACGCCCGCCTACTCGCCGGCCTTCCCGCTCTCGGCCTCCTGATAGCCCGCTGGCCTGGGCATGGAACCACTTGGCCCAGAAAGGGAACAACGCGAGCCGAGCGGTTCCAAGCCTGCGGGTTCCCCCGTTGATGACCATCACTCGTTAGCAAACGCTCTGGAGTTCGCGTGCATCTGATCGCTGTCGTCTTGGCAGGGGTTGCCGGATGGTTGTGGTTCGGCCCAACGCCTGCTTCAGCCCGATTGCTGGGCCTCTTACCGAGCCCGACTGCAAAGTGGAGGCTAAGCCGTTCCTGGTACCGGCAGGCCCGCCCAACGAAGCAAGCGGCGGCCTGGCGAGCTGCTTCGATCGAACTCTGCCAGGGGATCGTGGCCGAGCTAACAGCTGGGCGAACCCCTGGTGACGCCCTCTCCCGCGCGATCTCGTCGATCGATGCCCCCGATCCAGCCGCGCTGAAACCCGTCGCTGTGGTCGCACACGACGGCGGAGACGTCGCCGCCGCGCTGCTCAGAGCAGCACCCCCCGCCGGTGGCGAAGGGCTGGCCCGGCTGGCCGCCTGCTGGCAGATCAGCGTCACCGTAGGCGGCGGCCTGGCCTCCCTTGTCGAACGCGTCGGCACCTCCCTCCGCGAGATGGAGGCTCACCGCCAGGACGTCTCCGCACAACTGGCCGGACCCCGTGCCACGGCCCGCCTACTTGCCGGCCTTCCCGCCCTCGGCCTCCTGATGGCCGCTGGCCTGGGCATGGAACCACTCCCGTTCCTGTTCGGCACCCCCGCCGGATTCGCCTGTCTGCTCACGGGCCTGGCGCTCGACGCCACAGGACTCTGGTGGACCAACCGCCTGGTCCTCAAGGCCGAAGCCGCAGGCAGCTGACCCTGCCGCAGGTATCACCGGCCATCCTTCGACCGGCAGTACTTCGAGCGCTCGGCCAAGCGCTATTCGATCAACGCACCCGCAACGGAGAATCTGATGCTCGTTCTTCTGGGCGCTGGGCTGGCAGCACTCTCAGTCTGGATCTGGCCCGCACGCAGAGATCCCCTCGATCGCCTCCTTCGAGCGCGGCGATCCTCACTCGGAGACGTCGTCGATCACCTGACTGACGGCACCCCACCAGCCCGAACTCCCGTCGAATCCAGATGGGTCGGTCCAGCTGGTTGGGCCAGTGCAGCCGGACGAAGAGACAACAGCGGGAAAGTTGACGCCACTCGGGATGGCGCTCAAAGAGTTGGTGCCGCCGCAGGAACGGGCGGTGCCGTCGCAAGGACCAATGATCCCGTTTACGCCACAAGGGCCAGGGGCGCTTACGGCGGCTCGGCATGGGTGCACGGTGTCCCTGGAGGCGGTCCCTGGGGCGGCGGTAGCGAATGGGCTACCAACTCCTCAGGCGGCGCCGGGACCAGCGACATCTACGGTGATGCGGCCTGGACCAGTAGTGCCCCTGGAGGTGCCTTGGGGGCCGGTCGCGTTCGTAGTGGCCGTGGATGGGCTGGCGGTGCCGACCATGGCGCAGAAACCGTGGCGGCTGCTGCGCAGCTTCGTGTGGGCATTCTCATCGCTGGACCGACCGCTGTTCTGGCGTATCTCATCGTTGGGGGCCTACCGGGGGTGATCGCGGCCGCGACAGCTGCTGTCGCCGTAGTCACACTCATCCGCCGCCGGGAACCCCCTGCCAGCCGACGCCGCCGCGAACGCATGATCGCGGATCTCCCATTCGCGGCCGATCTCATGGTCGCCTGTCTTCGGGCCGGCCAACCCCTCACCGCCGCCGCAGAGACAGCCGCCACAGCTGTGGGAGGTCCACTCGGCGCACGCCTGTCCTGGGTGAGCGCTCAAACGAGACTCGGGGCCGACCCCTCCACGGCCTGGTCAGCTCTAGCCGAAGACCGCCCCCTAGCCTCTCTGGCGCGCACAATGTCCAGAGCAGTGGACAGCGGAGCCCCCGTGGCGGACGTCCTCACCCGCCTCGCGGACGACGCACGCCACGCCACCCGATCAGCTTCCTCAGCAGCCGCCCGAAAGGTCGGAGTCCAGGCAGTGGCCCCCCTCGGCCTCTGCTTCCTCCCCGCCTTCGTCTTCCTCGGCATCATCCCCGTGGTCGCCGGCCTAGCAACGCAGGTCCTCACCCCGTAAGACGCAGGTCCTCCCCGCGCAACGGTCGCCAGCCCAAATCCGACTCACGCGCCTAAGAAACCTCACGTTCTGAGCCATTCACACCTCTGAGCCATTCACACCTCTGAGCTGTAGACCTCTGAGCCGTAGTCCTTCACGTCGCCGAGTCGCACCTTCCGAAGCACGCCGGAACGCAGGCACACCCAAATGCGTCCACCCACCTGGGACGGCAGGCTCATAGCGCATGGTGGACTTCCGGGAGGGGCCTGTGGAGGACTTTTTCCACAGCTGTGGATAACGGGATGCCCACAGGCCTACGGACATGAGTCGCGGCAGCTTGATTCTGCGCGGCAGTTATCCACAGCCTTTCGGTTATCCACAGAACGGAGTTCGGGCCCAGCGAGAAGGGCTGTGCTCAGGCAATCTGTGGGTGGCTTCGGGCGGAGGGTCCGTCCCAGGCTTGTAGGAGGACCAGATGCGCGTGTGGACCAGCGAGCGCACCCAGGGCGCCCAGCGACTCCAGCACCCCGAGCCCACCAGCTCACCCCGCCACCTTCGCCTCTGCCCCACCCCTCCCCACGACGCCAGCCAGACCTCCATCCCCGCCTCGCCTGAAGACCGCCCCACCGCCGGCGCTTCTACTCATCCGACCGGCGCTTGCGCCCCATCCATCCACACCCGACCGAACGCACTGGCCCTGACGGAATCCCTGATCATCGTCGGCTCGACCGGCTCCCCATGGCTGGCAACGGCCAGCAGATGGCCCAAACCGAAGTCCCCCACCCCCTCAGCCGCAACGCCAGCCATCGTCAGAACCCCAATCCGCCCGCTCCCCTCGATAACCCCGCTCGCCCCCGTCACGAGCACCCCCTCGGCCTGCTCGACTCGGCCACTCCGCTTGGTCGGTGTCGTGGACCGCGCCCGTCAGCTGGGCGTGCAGTGGACGCTCACCGCCAGGACGCGCAGAGAGGCAGGCATGTCCACCGCAGAGTATGCAGTCGGCACCATCGCCGCCTGCGGATTCGCCGCCCTGCTCTTCAAGGTGGTCACCTCCGGCGAGGTCCAGGAAATGCTCTCCGCCCTCATCCAGAAGGCACTCAACCTAGCGGGATAAACCGTGTCGAAAACCACCACTGCCGTCTGGCGCCGGACCCCTGTTCCCCGGGGCTGTCGACGGGACGACAGGAGCACCTCTGCAAGCAGGTCGGTTGAAGCTGGCTCAGCTGGAGTTGGTTCCGCAGAAGCTGGCTCAGCTGAGGCTGGCTCAGCTGAAGCTGGTTCGACTGATGCTGGCTCGGCTGAAGCTGGCTCGGCTAGAACTGGCTCGGCTGAGGCTGGATCGGTCACTGCGGAAACCGCTGTGGCTTTGCCGGCGCTGGTGGTCGTCCTTGGGGCGGCGCTATGGGCGGTGGCAGTGGTCTGCGCTCAGCTGGAGTGTGTGGACGCGGCTCGGGCGGGCGCTCGGGCCGCGGCCCGGGGCGAAAGCGCCGAGGTCGTTCGCGCAATCGTGCTCCGGTCGGCTCCTGAGGGCGCACAGACCTCTGTCGCAGTTGACGCCGAACTCGCAAAAGTCCACGTAGTGGCAAAAGTCAGACCGGTCGCCGGCCTCCTGGTTCCTCCATTCACGGTTTCGGCCACGGCTTCATCGGTGACAGAACCAGGATCGACCGGCTGAATCCGCCAAGCAGACCGTCTTGGAAAGACTGCATCGCTGGTACTTGATCGCCGTCGGCTGGATCGGCGGATGATTCGGCGGGGTGATTGCCGATGGGCTGACCCGTTTGGCCTTCGGGATCGCGGACCAGCGGACGGACAACGTTGGTCGGCCTGGGCGGGACCGTCAGGGAGTGATGACGGGGGTGAGAGTGGCGTGTTGCGGAGAGGGGAGAGCGAGGAAGGGGGAAGGGGCAGTGTGAGAGCGGTGCTGCGGGAGCGGGGGGCCGGCACGGTTTGGGTTGTGGCCGCGACGGCGCTGGTTTGGGTGGTCGCGGTGGTGGGCGTGCAGATTGGGGTTGGACGAGTCGCTTGGCATCGGGCTCAGTCGGCGGCCGATCTCGGGGCGCTCGCGGCGGCAAAATGGGCGTTGGCGCATCCGGACAGTGCCTGCGGTCGGGCTCAACATGTCGTCGAAATCAATGGAGCCTCGCTCAGGTCGTGCGACGCCTCTGACGGCGTTGTCGATGTCTCCGTTGCTCTTGAGGTGTCACTGCCTGGTCTGGGGGTTCGGACGATCACCGTGAACGCCAAAGCGGGTCCAGTCGACGTCGTGTCCTCGTAGCCCGGCGACGTGGCGTGGTCGCGTAGCCGGCAGCTTGGCGCGGGGTAGCGGAGCTGGTGATCCGGTCACGTCCTGCTGAGTGGTGTAGTTCAGGCATCGCGTGCGGGGTCGTGTCCCACTGAGTGGTGCAACTCCAGCCGATCATGTGAGGTCGCCGAGTAGTGGCTGTTGTGACTATGACGCGACCAATGCGGCGGGTGTCTGGGGTTCAGCCGAATCCGAGCATTCGTCGGCGAGGTCGGCGAGGTCGGCGAGTTGGGCCATGGAGCCCTCCGATAGGTAGCGGCGGTCGCTGACCTGCCATTCGTTGTGGGCTTCGACCAGGACGCCTCCGGCCAGCCGCAGCAGGGCTACTTGACGTGGCAGTGGAGACGGTTACCTGGTGCAGTGGGAGGGCGGCAACTCGGCATGGCCAGCGGATTGTTGGCAATTTCCTTTGATCGCAGAGTCGGTGGCGTGGCGTGGCCGGAGAGTCGACACCGATGAGGTGGCCGGATAACTGGGATCCGGTGTCGTCGCCAAACATGAGCGTGAGGCTGTGGTCTGGGCGCGGGTGAATGTTCCGGCTGGCTGAGTAGATCTTTGGGTTGGCCGATATCGAATTCTCGGCAGCTTGGAAGCCTGGCCTTTTCGGTTGGGGAGAGAACGCGTTTCCGTGCCGAAAGGTCCCGATTGATCAATGGTGTGCTGCCGTTGGGGTTCGCCTACTCCGGTATGGATCTTGCGAAAATCGGGAAACGGGTGTTGGTGTCAATTGTGACTTTTTGGACTGTGGGTCCAAGGGTGAAGGTTGTCGAATAAGGTGCCGGTTGCCCTCGGTTCGATGTGGTCTGTGGGGTCTCGTGTGGGAGGCCCTGGGTTATGGATATCTGTTCGGGGTGCTCCTGGGTGGATGTGTCCTGTTTCGGGATCGGGGGTTGGATCTCGGCGGAGGGATACGGCGTCATGATGCAGTCGGCGGGTTGGGGGCGTGCGCGTGCGCAGGATTTTCGTGGGGTGGTTCGTGGGGTAATTCATGGCTTTTGGGTAGTTGGGGCGATTGCGGTCGTTTTGGGGACGCTGGCCCGGCCGGTGCAGGCGAGTGTTGGTGGGGCTGATGGTGGGATCGACAGTCCCGCTTCGGGGGCGGTTGTGGGAGAGGCGTGGATTGTTGCCAGCGCGCATATTGAGAATGTCTGTGAAGGGACGCTCTCGATCCTTGGGCCTTCGGGAGAGGTGCTTGGCAGTAAAACGGAGCGGACTTCTCTGCTTTGCCTGGGGCGGGGTTCTATTCGGTTTGATGTGAAGCTGGAAGATTCTGCGGTTAATGGATTTTATTCGGCCAGGTTGACGGTCACAGGGGTTGGTGAGGGGGCCGAGCACACGTTTGCGGTACGGAGACCACCGGCGGCGCCGCAGGAGGTTGACGTGGAGCTTGAAGGCGACAAGGTGGTGGTGAGCTGGGATAAAGGGGTGGAGTCTGATCTGCAGTCCTATGCCGTGTCCAGCGATCAAGGTGAGGACTTGGGTCTGCTTCCTGTGGGGGATGTCTGCTCAGGGGAGCGTTGTCAGACGATTCTTGAGCTTCCCGAGACGGTGGTTGGGGAGAAGCTGGGGATTTCTGTCGAGGCATTTCGAGGGGATGGGTTCGGGGGAAGTGTTGGGTCGGAGAGTTCGAGGGTTGCTTATGTGACTCTTCCGGCCGGAGGACCCTCCTCAACAGAATCATCGGGTCGAGTGGGTGGCGGGGACCTTCCTGTCCCGAATGAGAACAAGGCCAAGGTGCGGGAGGCCGATCCGCCGCATGTCGTGGCCCCGGAACTACCTAGGTCGCCCAAACCGACCAAGACCGGTTCTGATCTACCTGAAGTGATCGGCGATGGGCATGCATCTGAGCCGGAGGCGGCAGTGGGGCCGACGAGGGCGCTCAGGTCGCCGGATTATCGGGACGAACTCGCTTATGGAATCTATGTCGCTATCGGTCTGCTGTTGTTGCTGATCTGTGGGCATGTGGGTTCGTGGCTGCGCCGTAATGGCCGGAGACGTGGTGGGTCTGAGGCTGCCGTGGTGATCGGGGAGACGATCTCCCCAACGAAGCGAGATATCCGATCGCCATCGCTTTCCCGGTCCCCGTCGCACGAAATCGCCAGCCCACCTGGTGCCGTCCGTCGGCCGTTGATCGTTATGCCGGTGGCCCAGGTCGCTCAGGCGGATCTTGGAACGAGGGACCTGACACGAGCCGGTCTCCCTGAACTGGATCTCACCCGGGCGAGTAGCTCCAGCGCGGATCTCACCCAGAGAGATCTCGAAGCGGATCTCACCCAGAGAGATCTCGAAATCGCAGATCCCGTGACTGCGGACGTCAGGACGGAGGATTCCGGGACTGCGGATATCGAACTAGATGATTCCGTGACGGCGGATCTTCCCCGGCTTGATCTCGCATCGGTGGATCCTGGCACGGCGGGCCCCATAGCGGATGAAGATGCGTATGAATATGAAGTCGTGGATGATGTGCCGTTATTGAGGCCCTATGTGGCTCGGGCGATCGTTTCTTCAGACGACACCGTGTCCGCAGGTGACAGCGCACAGGGAAGCAGGACGTCTGGGCTGACGCCGGCATCAGACAGCGGGGTGTCTGGCGATGAGTCGGCAGTAGGCAGCGCGACATCTGAGTCCGAGCCGGCGGCAGGCAGCGGGTGCGGCGATTCTGGGGAATCTGCCTGAGGTGTGAGCAGGATGCCGAGAAGGCGTAGGGCGCCTGCCTTGTGCAAGGGCTCGTTGCCGTTGCCGCACTTGGGGGATTGGATGCAGGAGGGGCAGCCTCGTTCGCATTCGCAGGAGGCTATGGCGTCGCGGGTGGCGGTGAGCCAGTCGGTGGCGTGGGCGTAACCGCGTTCGGCGAAGCCGGCTCCGCCGTCGTGGCCGTCGTACACGAAGACGGTGAGCATGCCAGTGTCGGGGTGGAGTTCGGTGGATACCCCGCCGATGTCCCAGCGGTCGCAGGTGGCGAACAGCGGCAGGAGGCCGATCGCGGCATGCTCGGCCGCGTGCGCGGCCCCGCCCAGGTCGATCCCTGGGTCCATGCCCCGGGCGACACTCCGGGCAGTACCCCGGCCACGGGAGGCTCCACGCGAACCGCGGCGATCATTGGCCGAGTCGTTAGCCGAATCGATGCGCACGTCGTTGGCCGGGTCGCCTCCCAGATCGATGGCCGGATCGCTGCTCAGGACGCCGCTCGGGTCGGTGGTGAGGACGCTGCTCGGGATGCCGCTCGGGTCGGTGGTGAGGACGCTGCTTGGGATGCCGCTCGGGTCGGTGGTGAGGACGCTCAGGCCGCCGCTCGGGTCGGCGGCGGGATCGCTGCTCAGCTCGTCGCTCGGGTCGGCGGCGGGGTCGCTGCTCGGGTCGCCGCTCAGGTCGGTGGTGGGGTCGATGGTGGGGGTCATGGCGGTGAGGGAGGAGGTGGGGAGGGTCCACCAGACGGCGCGGGTGCGGAGGGTTCGGGGTGGGAGGTCGAGGGGGTCGTCGCCGAGGAGTTCGCCGGTCTGGGATCGGCGTTTGAGGTACGAGATGACCTGCCGAGTCACTTCGACCGACCCGAAATGAAGTTCCCCAGGTCCGAACGCCCGCGACCGCGATGACTCGATGATGCGAATGTCCGTGATGTCCCGCGCGAATGTCGAATAGTCCGGCGTGGCGGCCGAAACCAGCGCGACCCCTGCGTCGAGGTCGAACTCATCCACCACGTACGTCTCGCCTCGATGGATGTGCACAGCGCCCGTATGCACGGTCCCATGGGCCGACGCCTCGTCCACGGTCCCCAGCAGCCGCCCGGTCCCCGATTCCACGATCTGCACCGGCGCCCCACCCGACCCCCGGATATCGGCCAGATCCACAGCCCAATCCCGGCTGGTCCAGAACCATCCGGTCGTCCGCCGCCGCAACAACCCCCGCTCCACCAGCTCGTCCAGAACCCCCCTAGCAGCAGGACCGAAAATGAGGTGATCCTCATCCGTCAGCGGTATTTCGGACGCCGCCGCGCACAGATGCGGCGCCAGCACATAGGGATTGTCCGGATCCAGCACGGTCGCCTCGACCGGATGCCCGAAAAGCGCGTCCGGATGGTGCACCAGGTACGTGTCCAGCGGATCGTCGCGCGCGATCAGGACCGCCAGCGCGTCCTGCCCGTCCCGTCCCGCCCGCCCGGCCTGCTGCCACAAGGAGGCCCGCGTCCCCGGCCACCCGGCGATCAGCACCGCGTCCAGCCCGGACACGTCCACCCCGAGCTCCAGCGCGTTCGTCGTCGCCACCCCGAGCAGCTCACCCGTCCTCAGCTGCTTCTCCAGCAGCCGCCGGTCCTCGGCCAGGTATCCGGCCCGATACGCCGCCACCTTGTCGGCCAGCCGCAACTCCGGCAGCACCGGCGTCGCGACGGCGGCCCGGGCGGGTCGCGCGTGCACCCCCAGCGCGAGTTCGGTGTCGTGCAGGTGCCCACGGGCCGAAAGAGCCACGGTCTCCGCGGCCCGCCGTGAGCGGACGAACGCGAGGGTCCGTACGCCGTCGAGAACCAGGTCGGCGAGGAGGTCGGCGGCCTCGGCGGTGGCCGTACGGCGGACGGGGGCGCCTCCCTCGCCCCGCAGATCCGTCAGGGGCGGCTCCCAGAGCGCGATGGTGGTCGCCCCTCGGGGAGAGGCATCACGCGTCACCTCGGCCATCTCAAGGCCCGTCAGGCGCATCCCGGTCATCCCGGGCTCGCTGGCGGTCGCGGAGGCGAGGAAGAAGACGGGGTCGGCGCCGTACTTGGCGGCGACGCGGCGCAGGCGGCGCAGGATCTGGGCGACGTGCGAGCCGAATACGCCCCGGTAGGTGTGGCACTCGTCGACGACCACGATCCGCAGGCGGCGCCAGAAGGAGACCCAGGCCGCGTGGCGCGGCAACATCGACCGATGGAGCATGTCCGGATTTGTCAGGACGTAGTTGGCGTGGCGGCGGACCCAGGCGCGGTCTTCCATGGGGGTGTCGCCGTCGAAGGTCGCGGGGCGTACCTGATCGAGGTGGAGGGCTTCGACGGAGCGGAGCTGGTCGGCGGCGAGGGCCTTGGTGGGGGTGAGGTAGAGAACGGTGGCGCCGGACAGGATGGATGTGGCCGAGGGGACCAGATAGGCGAGAGATTTTCCTGAGGCGGTCCCTGTGGAAATGATCACGTTTTGGCCACGGTGCGCGTGCTCCGCGGCGGCCAGCTGGTGCGGCCAGAGACCGGTCACGCCCTGCCCCTCCAGTCGCTCGCGCAGCTGCGGGGGGACCCAATCCGGCCATTGGGCTTGACCAGCCTGACGTGCTGGAACATGCTCCACGTGAGTGACTCTCCCGTGCCGTGCCGAGGTCGTCAGCAAGCGCTCAAGGAGTGGTCCGCTCCGGCCTGACGCACGCCTGTGGGGGTGAGCGGGTGAAGAGGACCGATTCATTGGTTTCCACCATGGCATCTGCGGGGAGAGTCGCCCGGAGTCGGGATTTCGTATAGACACTGAGGCGTAGCGTGGTTGAATGCCGCGCGTCAGGATCGTGTTTTCCTAGGATGCACGATCTGCATCGGACCTACGCAGGCAAGGCGCTGGAGGATCTGTGGATCTGAAGTTGGACCACCGTACCGAGGACCGTCTCACCGTCGTCGATGTCGAGGGTGAGATCGACGTCTACACCGCGCCCAGATTGCGTGAGCTGCTCATCGACTTGGTGAACAAGGGCAACTTCCACCTCCTCGTGAACATGGAGAAGGTGGACTTCCTCGACTCGACCGGCCTTGGTGTGCTGGTCGGCGGGCTCAAGCGGGTGCGGGCGCATGACGGCTCCCTGGAACTCGTCTGCACGCAGGAGCGCATCCTGAAGATCTTCCGGATCACCGGTCTGACCAAGGTCTTCGGGATCTACGCCTCCGTGGATGAGGCCAAGGAAGCCCACGGCCGAGACAAGTAGTCATGGCCACCGTCGAGCTGACGTTCAGCGCGTTGCCGGCGCACGTGCGCACGGCGCGGCTGGTCGCCACGGCCATCGCCCGTCGCACGGGGGTGGCCGAGGCGTTGCTGGACGAGGTGCGGCTCGCCGTCGGAGAGGCGTGCTCCCGGGCAGTCGAGGCGCATCGCGTCCACTGCCCGGGGGAGCCGATCCGGATCGAGCTCCGGGATGATTCGGGGCGTTTCGAGGTGACGGTCACCGATTCCGCACCCAACGACGACCTCCAGTCTCCGTCCGGTACGGCCAACGGCTTCATCTCCACTCCGGCCGCAGCCGAAGGGGTCTTCGGGATCGTTCCGGAGATGCCGGGTCTGGGGATCGCGGTCATCGCCGGTCTGGCCGACGACGTCGAGGTCTCGCCCGGTCCGACCGGGGTGCGGATCCGGATGAGCTGGCCGGCCGCGACTCCCAACGGCGTCCCGGCCCACTGAGGACGACACCGCGACCCGACCGTGTGACCCAGGTGTGTGTCCCAAACGCGTAAGGTCTGGCGGCGCGTCCCCCGTGACCCTAAACGTGTAAGGCCAACGCGTAAGGCTTGCGGCGTGTACTCCGCAGTGATCCGAAGCGTGCAAGGCCGAGGTGCGTTCCGGTCTCGTGCCCCGCACACCCCGAACGGGCCTGCGGGTTTGGGTCCGGCCGAATCAAACCTCCACCAAGTTTCGGGCGTAGCTAACTCCCAAACGAGGCCGTCCGTAACCTTATGGAAACTTTTTACTTATGTGCCAAACAGCCTGTTTGGGTGGGGGTGTAACCGGGCCTTACTGGACGCGGCCCTAATTAGCGGGCCCCAGGCCTTTCGTATCCGTCGGCGGGCTGCGTAGACTCCCCGCACCGGCCAAGGTATTGCGGAACGCAACCGGAAGCGGCACTGCCAACCACCCGGAAGTGCGCCGCTGAGGCCCCGCTCGCGATGGGGCACCTGAAGAAACTGTGAGGCTGCGCCTCCCGGGCAGGACCTACCCGTCTGGCCGAGGAGGACGGAATTGTCTGCCTATCCCGCCGCTGTCGATGACGCAGTGGTATCCCTGAGCGGCTCGCATCTCACGATCGTGGTCGTGGTGGCCGCCGTGGCCATGATCGCGCTGGCCGTCGCAGGCGGTCTCGTGCGCGAGGTGCTGGCCGCGCCTCAGGGCACAGAACGTATGCAGAACATCGCGAAAGCCGTACAACTTGGAGCTGCCGCTTACCTGACGCGGCAGTTCCGGACGCTGGCCGTCTTTGTCATTCTGATTCCCTTCCTGCTGTTCCTGCTGCCGGCTGACTCCACCAGCGTGGCCATCGGGCGCAGCGTCTTCTTCGTCGTCGGCGCGGTGTTCTCCGCGCTGACCGGATTCATCGGCATGTGGCTGGCGGTGCGCGGCAACGTGCGCGTCGCGGCCGCCGCCCGGGATGCGGGCGAGAAGACCGCGATGCGGATCGCGTTCCGCACCGGCGGCGTGGCCGGCATGTTCACCGTCGGGCTCGGCCTGCTGGGCGCGGCGATCGTGGTGTTCGCCTACAAGGGCGACGCGCCGAGCGTGCTGGAGGGCTTCGGCTTCGGCGCGGCCCTGCTGGCCATGTTCATGCGGGTCGGCGGCGGCATCTTCACCAAGGCCGCCGACGTCGGCGCCGACCTGGTCGGCAAGGTCGAGCAGGGCATCCCGGAGGACGACCCGCGCAACGCGGCCACCATCGCCGACAACGTGGGCGACAACGTCGGCGACTGCGCCGGCATGGCGGCCGACCTGTTCGAGTCGTACGCGGTCATGCTGGTCGCCTCGCTGATCCTGGGCAAGGCGGCCTTCGGCACCGAGGGTCTGGTGTTCCCGCTGATCGTGCCCATGATCGGTGTGATCACCGCGATCATCGGCATCTTCGTGACCTCGCCGCGCGCCAACGACAGGAACGCGATGGCGGCGATCAACCGCGGCTTCTTCATCTCGGCCGCGATCTCGGCCGTGCTGGTGGCGGTCGCCGCGTACGCGTACCTGCCGGCCTCGTTCGCCGAGCTGACCTCCGCCTCGCCCGCGGTGCAGGCGATCACCGCCGACCCGCGGATCATCGCGATCGGCGCGGTGCTGATCGGCCTGGTGCTGGCCAGCGCGATCCAGATCCTCACGGGCTACTTCACCGAGACCAACCGTCGTCCGGTGAAGGACATCGGCGAGTCCTCCCGTACCGGACCGGCGACCGTCATCCTGGCGGGCATCTCGGTCGGCCTGGAGTCCGCCGTGTACTCGGCGCTGCTCATCGGCGCGGCCGTGTACGGCGCGTTCCTGCTGGGCTTCGGCAACGTGACCGTGGCGCTGTTCGCGGTCGCCCTGGCCGGCACCGGCCTGCTGACCACGGTCGGCGTCATCGTGTCGATGGACACCTTCGGCCCGGTCTCCGACAACGCGCAGGGCATCGCGGAGATGTCCGGCGACGTCGAGGGCGAGGGCGCGCGGGTGCTCACCTCGCTGGACGCGGTGGGCAACACCACCAAGGCGATCACCAAGGGCATCGCGATCGCGACGGCCGTGCTGGCGGCGACCGCCCTGTTCGGCTCGTTCCGTACGGCGGTCGAGGGCGAACTGGCCAAGGCCAGCCAGGCCGTCAAGGACTCGCTGGGCGTCTTCCAGAACTTCAGCCTGAGCGTGGACTCGCCGAACGCCCTGGTCGGCCTGGTCATCGGCGCGGCCGTGGTGTTCCTGTTCTCCGGTCTGGCGATCATGGCGGTCGGCCGGGCGGCGATGCGGGTGGTGTTCGAGGTGCGGGAGCAGTTCCGTACCAAGCCCGGCATCATGGACTTCAGCGAGCAGCCCGACTACGGCCGTGTCGTGGACATCTGCACCAAGGACTCGCTGCGGGAACTGGCCACGCCCGGTCTGCTCGCGGTGCTGACGCCCATCGCGGTCGGCTTCGGCCTCGGCTACGCCCCGCTGGGGGCGTACCTGGCGGGCGCCATCGCGGCGGGCACGCTGATGGCGGTGTTCCTGTCCAACTCGGGCGGCGCGTGGGACAACGCCAAGAAGCTGGTCGAGGACGGGCACCACGGCGGCAAGGGCTCCGAGGCGCACGAGGCGACCATCATCGGCGACACCGTGGGCGACCCGTTCAAGGACACGGCCGGTCCGGCCATCAACCCGCTGATCAAGGTGATGAACCTGGTCGCGCTGCTGATCGCGCCCGCGGTCGTGGTGTACGCGGACAACGTCGGCCTGCGGATCGGCGTGACCGTGCTCGCGGTGGTCATCGTGATCGGCGCGATCCTGGTGTCCAAGCGTCGTTCCGGTGGCGGCATGGAGTCGTCGGACAACAACAAGGAAGAGCTGGAGCCGGTCGCCGGCTGATCTTCCCAGCGCTCTGAGGGTCCCCCGGTCTCGGCCGGGGGACCCTCTCGCGTGTGCGGGCGGCCTTCATAGAATCTTGGGCATGGAAGAGCGCTGCGCGCCATGAAGACGTTGATCGTGCTGCGGCACGCGAAGGCGGAGCACACCCCGGGAGTGCTGGACTTCGAACGCGGGCTGACCAACCGGGGGCAGCGCAACGCGCGCGAAGCGGGTGAGCTGATCGGCCGGCTCGAACCGGATCTCATCTTGTCCTCCTCGTCCAAGCGGACCCGCCAGACGGCGGAGCTGCTCGGGCTTCCCGCGCCGCTGGAGCTGGAGCGGGACATCTACGAGGCGTACGCGGACGAGCTGCTCGTGCTGCTGCGGCAGGTCGGCCCGGACGTGGGGACGCTGGTGCTGGTCGGCCACAATCCGAGCGTGCACGAGCTGGTGATCGGCTTGACCGGGCACCAGGTGGAGACCTTCCCGCCGGGGGCGTACGCGGTGATCGAGCTGCCCGGGCCGTGGGCGGAGGTCGATTCCGGCACGGGCACGCTGGTGGACACGCACCGGCCGTAGCACCGTGGCCAGATTCGACGACAGTGGACTGGCCGTCGGCTACGGCCTGGTGGTCGCCGCCGCGCTGGTGGTTCCGCTGGTCGTGGGGGTGGCGAGCGGGCATGCCGTACGCGGTGGGGTGGTGGCCGTCGGGGCCTGGCTGGTGGCGTTGCGGGCCAACGCCGATCCGCCGGGTGTGGGGGCCGTGTCGATGCTGGCCGGGGTTCTGTCGCTGGCTTTCGGCACGCTGCTCGGCATGGCGGTCGTGGACCACGGGTGGCTGCTGATCCCGATCGCGCCGCTGGTCGCCGCAGTGGGCATCATGGTGCCGATGGTCGGCTCCACGGCGGCCATCGCGTTGCTGATCACGGCGGCCACGCCGGTGCCGGTGGACCCGCTGGCGCATCTGGGGTTCCAGCTTCTGGGCGGGCTGCTGGCGGCCGTGCTGATCACGCTGCCGTGGTCGTGGCGGCGGACCCGGCCGCTGCCCGGCACGCTGAGCGAGGCGGCCGAGGAGGTCGCCGTCCTGGTCGAGCTGACGCTCTCCGACTCCGGTTCCTGGGGTGTGCAGCGGGTCCGCGCCGCCTCCGTCCTCCAGAGCGCCCGTACGGCCTGCGCCCGCCACCGCTGGGAACGCCGCTCCCGCGAGGCCGAGCAGATCACCGCCGCCCTCAGACGGGTCTTCTACGAGGCCGTCGCCCTGCACGATCTCGCCCAGGCGGTCAAACGTCAGATCCCGCCGGAGCACGTCGCCCTGCCGGACCTGCTGGAGTCCCTGGCGGCCTCCGTACGGTCGGTCTTCCATCCGGAGGAGAAGGTTCCCGCGGTGGATTTCGCGGGCCGGGTGGACGAGCTGCGCGGGGAGGGGCCCGGCGACGAGCGGGAGCTGCTCGGCCTGGTGCTGCTCCGCCAGATCGATCACGCCGCGGACCGGATCCGGGAGGCCGTGGCGAGCATCCAGGCGCCCGCCCGTAGGCTCACGGACGCGGTGATCGTGATTCCGCAACTGCCCGAATGGACCGAACCGCCCGTGCTGCGGTGGAAGGTGTCACCCGGGGCCGGGCTGCGGCTGGTGCGGATGGGCCTGGACAGGCCCGACATCAGGCACATGCTGCGGGCCGCGCTCGGCACGCTGATCGCGTGCGTGGCGATCGTGCTGTTCAACCCGTTCCACGCGCAGTGGCTGGCCCTGACGGTGCTGCTGACGATCCAGCCCACGTACGGGGAGACGCTCACAAAGGTCTGGGCGCGGCTGCTCGGGAGCGTGATCGGCGGTGCGGTGGCCGCGCTGGTGCTGCTGCTCGCGCCGGGCGAGTGGGTGACGATCGTGGTGGTCGCGGCGTCGGCCGTGCTCGCGTTCGGGCTGGTGGCGGTGCACTACGCGTACTGGGCGACGTTCATGACCATGTGCGTGCTGCTGCTGGTCGACTTCCAGACGCCGCTGGGGCCGAGCGCCGCCGCCGAGCGGGTGGCGCTGACCGTGTGCGGCGTGGCGATCGCGCTCGCCTGCACACGCCTGCTGTGGCCGCGCGGCGAGGCGGTCCGGCTGGCCGAGCGGGTGGCCCGGCTGGTGGAGTCGCATGCGGAGGCCACCCGCATGGTGGCCGAGGTGAGCCGGGGCAACCGGCCGGAGGGCTCGGCCGAGGAACGCATCGGCCTGGCCGCCCGGGAGGCGGAGACCGTCGCCCAGGCGGCCGACTCCATCGCGCACGAACCGGGCGCGGTGCCGCCGGCGCACCTGGACGACGTCCTGGACGCCGCGCGCCGGATCAGGGACGACCTGATCGCGGTGACCACGGTCCTGCGTGAGGATCCCGGCGAGGTCGGGCCCGCGCCGGCCGTGCTCGACGCGGTGGCGGACCGGCTGGCCGGCGGGGCGGAGGCCGTCAGGATGGGCGAGCCGTACCAGTCGGGCGGGGACGTGGACAGCCGGCTCGCCGAGCTCCGCCGCTGGCTGGGCGGGCTCGCCGACCGCCGGCTGGGCGAGCTGGCGAGCGACCCGGGCGACAGCCGTACGGAGGTGCGCCGCGCGCTCCTCCACGCCGCCGCCACGGATCACGCCCTGCGTGCCCTCAACGAGGGCTCCGCCCAGCTGGTCACCCAGGCGAGCACGACCACGTGACCCGTTAGGGCTCGGTGAGGCCGTCCTCGGCGTCGGCGGCCTCCACCTCCTCGCGGGAGATGCCGAGCAGGTAGAGGATCGAGTCCAGGTACGGCACGGTCACCGCGGTGTCGGCCGCCTTGCGGACGACGGGTTTGGCGTTGAAGGCGATGCCCAGGCCGGCCGCGGCCAGCATGTCGAGATCGTTGGCGCCGTCGCCGATGGCCACCGTCTGGCTGAGCGGGATGCCGGACTGGAGGGCGAACCGCTCCAGGGCTCTGGCCTTGCCGGGCCGGTCGATGATCTCACCGGTGACGCGCCCGGTCAGGCGGCCGTCCACGACCTCCAGGGTGTTGGCGGCCGAGTAGTCGATGCCCAGGTCGGCTACCAGGCCGTCGGTGATCTGGGTGAAGCCGCCGCTCACGATGGCGAAGTGGTAGTCCAGCCGCTTGAGCGTACGGACCAGGGTCCGCGCGCCCGGGGTGAGCACGACCTCCTTGGTGACCTTCTCGAACACCTCCTGCGGGAGCCCTTCGAGCAGGGCCACCCGGCGGGTGAGCGACTCGGTGAAGTCGAGTTCGCCACGCATGGCCTCCTCGGTGACCCGGGCCACCTCGTCCAGGTTGCCCGCGTGCTTGGCCAGCAGTTCGATGACCTCGCCCTGGATGAGGGTGGAGTCCACGTCCATGACGATGAGGCGCTTGGCCCGCCGGTGGATGCCCCAGCGCTGCACGGCCACGTCCACCTGCTGCAGGTGCGCCTCGGCGGCCAGTTCGGCCCGGAGCGAGGCCGGGTCGGCGCCGGAGACGGCCATCTCGATGCAGGTCACCGGGTAGCTGGAGAGCCGTTCTATGCGGTCGATGTTGGCCCCGCTGGCGGCGATCCGGCCGGCGATCCCGGCCATCGCGGACGGCAGGAGCGGCTCGCCGAGCACGGTGATGTGCAGCCGCCCGCGGGGGCGCTTCTCCTTGGAGGCGGTGCCGGTGGTCAACTCCAGATCCATGTCAAGGTCGGCGGCCACCTGCTCGATGGCGGTCCACAGGCCGCCGATTGTGCCGCCGGTGCCGGTCGAGGGCCCGCCCGAGTACGCCACCAGGACGCCGAGGGTGAGCCGTTTCCGGATCACCACCTGCTCGACGTCGGCGACGGTGACGGGAAAGCCCGCGAGTACGGTGAAAAGTCTTGAGGTGACGCCGGGCCGGTCGGGGCCGGTGAGCGTGATCAGAAGGGTGCGCTGGTTCATCCGGATCTCTGCAAAGGAGCGGGGAACGTACGACGTCTCAACGCTACTGGTCTCCGTTCCGTGCCTGCGCACCAGGTTCACCATCCGGACGCATCCGCAACGCCAACCGGAGAACTGACCGTCATGTCCGCATGTCGTCATGTCTCCATGCAAAACAAAACTCCCCTTACCACACCGGCCGGTCCGGGCGATTCGCGGCGTAGCACCATGGTCGAGATGCCCGTGACCTCGTCGAACGGGACCCGGGTGAGCCCGGCGGTGGTCATGGCGACGCGGTCGTCCAAGGAGATGACCATCAACCTGGCGGACGCGCGCGGCCGCTACACCGTCAGCCTGGCCCGTACGGCCGCGGACGTGCAGGCCGCGCAGCGGCTCCGGCACGAGGTGTTCGCCGGCGAGATGGGCGCCACGCTGGACTCGCCCGTCTCGGGGCTGGACGTGGACCGGTTCGACGCCTACTGCGACCACCTGCTGGTCCGCAGCGGCACCGAGGTGGTCGGCACGTACCGGCTGCTCCCGCCCGGTCGCGTGGACCGGCTCTACTCCGACGGCGAGTTCGACCTGGGCAAGCTGGCGGCCATCCGCGGCGGCCTGGTCGAGGTCGGCAGGACCTGCGTGCACCGGGACCACCGAGCCGGCGCGGTGATGGCGCTCATGTGGGCGGGCATCGCGCACTACATGGTGAACGGCGGGTACTCGTGGCTGGCCGGCTGCTGCTCGGTGCCGCTGGACGACGGGGGCGTCGCCGCGGCCGGGGTGGTCGAGCGCATCGAACTCGGCCCGGAGGAGTACCGGGTGACGCCGCACCGGCCGTGGTCGGGCGGCGGCGCGCCGGAGCGTTTCGTGATGCCGTCGCTGCTGCGCGGCTACCTGCGGCTGGGCGGCTGGGTGTGCGGGCCGCCCGCGCACGACCCCGAGTTCGGCACGGCCGACTTCTTCGTGCTGCTCTCGCTGGCCAACGTCGACACCCGTTACCTCCGGCACTTCCTGGGCGAGCCATGACAGTCACCTTCATTCCCCCGTCCATTCCTCCGTCGGTCACGCCGTGGCAGCCGCTGGCGCCGTGCCAGCCGTCCACGTGCGTCAGCCCCGCCCGGTCGGCGGCGTCGCCGCTGCGCCTGCTGGGCCGGATCGTGAGCGCCGCGGCGGTGCTGCTCGGCGGTGTTCCCGTCGCCCTGGTGGCGCGGCGGTTCGACCCGGTCACGCGGGCCAGGGTCACCCAGGTCTGGGCGCGGCTACTGCTCTGGGCGCTCGGCATAAAAGTGCTGGCCAGCCGGGGCTTCTCGGTCCTGGGCGGCGCGCCCACGGTCAGCGCGGTCCCGTCCGGCGACGGCACGCTGCTGGTGGCCAACCACATCTCGTGGCTGGATCCCCTGGTCATGGCGGCGACCCTCCCGTGCCGGCCGCTGGCCAAGAGCGAGGTCGGGGAGTGGCCGCTGATCCGTACCCTGGCGCGGGGCGCGGGGGTGCTGTTCATCCACCGGGACCGGCTGCTGGCGCTGCCGGAGGCGGTCGAGGGCGTGGCCTCGGCGTTGCGCGCCGGCGACACCGTGGTCGCCTTTCCGGAGGGAACCACCTGGTGCGGCGGCGAGATGGGCCCGTTCCGTCCCGCGGTGTTCCAGGCCGCGCTGAACGCGGACGCCGCCGTACGCCCGGCCACCATCCACTACCGCGAGCGGGCGGTCACCTCGGCCAGGCCCTGCTACGTCGGCGGCGACACCTTGGTCGGCTCGATCCTGCGGGTGGCCGGCACCAGGGACCTCACCGTCACCGTCACCCTCTTCCCCCCGGTACGGCTGTCGCCCGCCGGCCGCCCCCACGAGGCCAGGAAGGCCCTCGCGTCGGTCGCGGAAGCCCAGGTCCGTACGGCATTGCACGGAACGCCACCGGGAGCGCATGAGCGTCAGATGATCGCCTAATCTAGGCAAATATGGGGCAAACAATCATCGTGCAGGACCTCCGGAAACGGTATGGCGACGTCCATGCCGTGGACGGCGTGTCCTTCTCCGTCGAGCAGGGCGAGTTCTTCGGAATCCTCGGCCCCAACGGCGCGGGAAAGACAACCACGCTGGAGATCATCGAGGGACTGCGGCAGGCGGACGCCGGCACCGTCGAGGTGCTCGGCATGTCGCCGTGGCCGCGCAACCCCCGCCTGCTCCCCAAGATCGGGGTGCAGCTCCAGGCGTCCTCGTTCTTCGAACGCCTGACGGCACGTGAGCAGATCCGCACGTTCGCCTCGCTGTACGGCATCCCGGCCAGGAAGGCCGACGAGATGCTGACCGTCGTCGGCCTGGAGGACAAGGCCGGCACGCAGTCGGAGAAACTGTCCGGCGGGCAGGCCCAGCGCCTGTCCATCGCCTGCGCCCTCGTGCACGACCCCGAGGTGCTGTTCCTGGACGAACCGAGCGCCTCACTCGACCCGCAGGCCCGCCGCAACCTGTGGGATCTGCTGCGTTCGATCAACTCGACCGGCCGTACCGTCGTGCTGACCACGCACTATCTGGACGAGGCCGAGTCGCTCTGCGACCGGGTGGCCATCATGGACCACGGCAAGATCCTGGAGCTGGGCCCGCCGGCCGCGCTCGTGCGCGGGCTGGACAGCGCCACCCACATCAGCCTCGCCACCGGCGTCGTCGCCGTGGCCGCCGCCCAGGAACTCGCCGGCCCCGACGCGACCGTGACCGACGACGGCGTCTCGCTGACCATCGCCACCCGCACGCCCGCGCCGGTCCTGGCGGAGCTGGCCGAACGGAACCTGCTGACCGGCATCCAGGTCAGGGGCGCGACCCTCGAAGACGTCTTCCTGCACCTCACCGGACGGGAGTACCGCGCGTGAGCCCCTTCAGGTCGCTCTCCCGGGCCATGCTGCTCGGCTTCGTCCGCGACAAGACCAGCGTCTTCTTCACGATCCTGTTCCCCCTCATGTTCCTGGTGCTGTTCGGCGCGCTCCTGACCAACCAGGGCGTCTCCAAATCGAAGATCATCCAGGTCGGCCCGGTGGCGGTCCTGGACCAGTCCCAGGGGCTCGGCGAGATCCTGGACATCACCAGGCGCAACGATCTCGCCGCCGCCCAGGAGGAGGTCCGCCAGGGCGACTTCGTGGCCGTGGTACGCCAGGAGGGCGACCGCTACCAGCTCTTCTACACCGCCGCCGACCAGGTCAGGGCCGGTACGGTCCGGGGCGTCTTCGGCCAGCTCATCGGCCAGGCCAACGCCGCCGGAGTCCCGCAGCGCTTCACCCTGGAGGCCGAGCAGGTCGAGGACAAGTCCCTGAAGGTCATCCAGTACGTGACGCCGGGACTGCTCAGCTGGGCCATCTCCATGGGCGCCACCTTCGGCGCGGCCATGACGCTGGTGACCTGGCGGCAGAAGAAGACCCTGCGCCGGCTGCGGCTGGCCCCGGTGCGCACGACCACGGTGGTGTCGGCCAGGGTGGGGGCGAGCGTCGCCATCGCGCTGGTGCAGACGGCGATCTTCCTGGGGGTGGCCAGCCTGCCGATGTTCGGGCTGCGGCTGTCCGACTACTGGTGGATGTGCATCCCGATGGTCATCGCCGGGACGCTGGTGTTCATGGCCATCGGCATGGTGGCCGGCGGCGTGGCCAAGACGTCCGAGGCGGCGGCGGGCATCGCCAACCTGATCGTGCTGCCGATGGCGTTCCTGTCGGGGACGTTCTTCCCGCTGGACGCGGCCCCCGCGTGGGTACGGACGGTGTCCAACATCTTCCCGATGAAGCATCTCAACGAGGGCATGCTCGACGTCATGGTGCGCGGGCAGGGACCGGCGAGCATTCTGCCGGAACTCGGCATCATTCTCGGGTTCGGCCTGGTCATCGGGCTTATCGCGGTGTTGCTGTTCCGCTGGGACGACGTTTAGGAATCCCCTTTCAAAAGTGAAACGAGTCGCTCGCCCGGTGCCTGGGCGAGCGACTCGTTCACTTCACGGCTTTACTTCACGGCGAGGGTGCGGACCTTCTTGGTGAAGACCCAGCCCTTGATGCCGAGCTCCTTCAGGCGCTGCCGGTCCAAGTCGCCGGCGCCGGTCGGCACGTCGTACGCGATGGCGCCGACCTCGCCGTACTGGTAACCGCGGACGTTCTTCTTGAGGCGGAAGCGCACGGAGAGCGTGTCGCTCTCGTCCACCTCGAGGATGTGCGGGGTCCAGCACCAGAACTCACGGCCGGCCCAGTCGCACTCGGTGCCCTCGGGACCGCTCCAGTACAGCTTCTTCTTGGTGTCGACGCCCTTGGGCAGGGTGCCGCCGATCCAGTAGTAGTCCGCGGCGTGCGGGCCGGTGTTGGTGGCCCGGAACGAGTACTTGACCCAGCCGCCGGCCTTGGCCTTCTTGGTGTACTTCACGTTGGAGATCTTGAAGACCGAGAACGGGTCGTCGGCCTTGGCCGCCGCCGGCGCGGTCGCGAACAGGGCCGCGCCCACGACGGGAGCGAGCACGAAACTTGCGATCTTGACGATCGGGTGAGGCATGAGGATGTCTCCAGGGAGGACGAAGGGGGGGTCAGAAATGCCCCCAAAATCAACCGGAAAGCTTTTTATCAGTCTTTGACGCAAAACGTAAACAACTTTTGCTTTCGATTCGTATCGTCCCTCAGCCCACTTGGAGCGGTCTTGTCACCGACTAGAGCAGCAGGTGGACGTCCCCGAACTCGTGCCACAGGTATCCCTCGGCCAGCGCCTCCGCGTACGACGCCGCCACCAGGTCGGCCCCGGCGACCGCCGAGAGCATCATCAGGTGGCTGCTGCGCGGCTCGTGCAGGCCGGTGACCAGCCCGTCCACCGCGCGTACGCCTTCGGCCGGCGTGACGATGTGGGAGGTCCAGCCGGAGACCGCCCGGACCGGTCCGTCCAGGGCCGCCGTCTCCAGGGCGCGGACCACCGTGGTGCCGACCGCGATCACCCGGCCGCCGGACGCGCGGGTCAGGTTGACGAGGCGCGCGGTCCGCTCGGGGATGGCGAAGCGTTCGGGATACGGGGGTTCGTCCTTCTCCGGGGAGGCGACTCCGGTGTGCAGCGTGATCGGGGCCACCGTGATGCCCCGGGAGACCAGGCCCGTGACCAGCGCCGCGGTGAACGGGCGGCCCGCGCTGGGCATCTCCGCGCTGCCCGGTTCGACCGCGAACACGGTCTGGTAGTGCTCCAGCGGCCAGTCCTGCTCGACGTAGGAGTAGCGGATCGGGGTGCCGTACCTGGCCAGGTAGGCGGGCACGTCGCGGTCGAGGCGGGCGCGCCACAGGCGGGAGGTCTCGGCGGCGATCAGGCGCAGGGTGGCCCGGCCGGGCAGCGGCAGCCACTCGCCGGGGGCGCCACCCGCGTAGGGCTCGGTGGCGGCAGGCGTACGGCGGCGCAGTTCCACCAGCCACTCGCCGGACGGGAGTTCGGTGGAGAAGTGCACGGCCAGCCGGTCCAGCCGGACGGCGGCCGGCAGCGTCGCGGAGTTGTTGACCACCAGCAGGTCGCCCGGCGTGAGGATGGAGGGCAGGTCGGTGAACGTGTGGTGGGTGATCTCGCCGGTGTCCCGGCGCGAGACCATCAGCCGGACGGCGTCCCTGGCCAGGCCGCGCGCCTCCGGCGGCTCGTGCGCCTCCCGTACCGGCGGGAGGGCGAAGTCGATGCTCATGCCAGGCCGTCCCGGGTGAACCGGCCGCTGGCCGGGCGGCGTTCGAGCAGCGTGACCAGGGCGGGCGCGACCGCCTCCGGTTCGTCGGCGGTGGCGGCCTCCTCCGCGCCGATCGCGTCGGCGAGCATCCCGGTCCGCATCTCGCCCGGGTCCACCCACCAGACCGCCACGTCCGGCTCCTCGGCGGCCAGCACGTGCGACAGCTGCTCCAGGGCCGCCTTGCTCGCGCCGTAACCGCCCCAGCCCTCGTACGCCTCCACGGCCGCGTCCGAGGAGATGTTGATGATCGCGCCCTTCCGTTCCCGCAGCGCGGGCAGGGTCGCCTGGATCAACCCCAGCGGCGCGAGCACGTTCGACTCCAGCACCTCCCGCAGCCCGTCCACGGGATAGTCGGCCAGCACCGGCAACGGCACGGGCCCCAGCCCGCTCGCGTTGTTCACCAGCAGATCCAGTTCCGGTACGGCTCGCGCCAGCCGCTCCCGGTGCGCCGCGTCGGTGACGTCGCCGGGGATGGCGGTCGCGCCCAGTTCCGCGGCGGCGGCGTGCAGGTCCGCCGCGCCGCGCGCGGTCAGCGTGAGCGACCAGCCCTCGGCGGCCAGCGCCCGGGCCAGAGCGAGGCCGAGCCCACGCGACGCGCCGGTGATCAGTGCGTGCTTCATGTCACACCCTCCTGGGAGTTCCTGGGAGCTTTCACGCTAGGAATCCGGGGATTCGCGCACATCGGGCGGAAGGTCCGGCGGCCGGGGGCTCATCGGCCTAGGCCGTACGGCCGAGGAGAATGGCCGAGGAGAATGTCGGTGCGGCGGCCTAGGGTGAGGGCATGGCGGGAGTGGACTCGGGGGAGCGGGACGCGGTGTTGCACGCCGTGAGCTCGGCCGTGCTCGCGGTGACCCGGCATCTGTCGGCCCGGGAGGTGCTCCAGGTGATCGTCCGCTCGGCCAGCCGGCTGCTGGACGCGCGGTATGCGGCGCTGGGGGTGCCCGACGACCAGGGGGCGTTCGCGCAGTTCGTGGCCGAGGGGATCTCCGACGAGCAGTGGGAGGCCATCGGCCCGACGCCGCGGCAGCACGGCATGCTCGGCGCGATGCTGCGCGAGGGCGCGCCGGTGCGGCTGCCCGACCTGAGACGCGACCCGCGCTTCGAGTGGTGGCCGAAGGCGCATCCGGTGCTGAAGGACTTCCTCGGGGTGCCGATCCTGGACGGGGACCAGGTTCTCGGGATCATCTTCCTGGCCAACAAGCGCACTCCCGGCGGCTTCACCGCCGCCGACGAGGAACTGCTCACCCTGTTCGCCGCGCACGCCGCGATCGCCCTCATCAACGCCCGGCTGTACGAGCGGAGCCGCGAGCTCACCGTCGTCGAGGAACGCACCCGGATGGCGCAGGAGCTGCACGACGCCGTCACCCAGAAGCTGTTCTCGCTCCGGCTGACCGCCCGCGCGGCCGCGGCGCTGCTGGAGTCCGATCCGAAGCGGGCGGCCCGCGAACTGGACCTGGTCCAGCGGCTGGCCGGGGAGGCCCTCGCCGAACTGCGCGCGGTCATCGTCGAGCTGCGGCCCGCCGAGCTGGACCGTCACGGCCTGGTGGAGACCCTGCGCAAACACGTGGCCCTGCTGGATCGGCTGCATCCGGTCCAGATCTCCTTCGCCGCCGAGGGCGAGCTGCCGGAGGACCTGTCCCCGGCCGCGGAGGTGGCCGTGCTCCGGGTCGCCCAGGAGGCCCTGCACAACGCGCTCCGGCACGCCGGCTCCTGCGTGATCACCGTCGCGCTCACCCGCGCGGATTCCCGGCTCACCTTGGAGATCTCCGACGACGGCAAGGGCTTCGACCTGGTCGACAGCGAGTCCCGCGGCCTCGGGCTGGCCTCCATGCGCGACCGCGCCGAGTCCGCGTGCGGCTCCCTCGACATCACCCCGAACCCGTCGGGCGGCACGGCGGTGCGGCTGGTGGTGCCGGTATGAGCGACGTCATCTCCTTCGATGTGACCCCTGAACCGTGGGGCTGGACGGCGGTGCGGCTGGTGGTGCCGGTATGAGCGACGTCATCCGCGTGCTGATCGCCGACGACCATCCGATCGTGCGTCAGGGTCTGCGGACGTTCCTGGAGGTCCAGGGCGACATCGAGGTGGTAGGCGAGGCCGCGGACGGCGAGGAGGCCGTGGCCCTGGCGGCGTCGCTCGATCCCGACGTGCTCCTGCTGGACCTGAAGATGCCCCGGCTGGACGGCCTCGGCGCGCTACGGGACCTGGCTTCCCGGGATCTGAAGGTGCGCGCCATCGTGCTCACCTCGGTCAGCGACCGCGCGGACGTGGCTCCGGCCATGCGCGCCGGGGCCGCCGGCTTCCTCTACAAGGACGTGGACCCGGCCGCCCTGGTCCGCGCCATCCGCACGGTCCACGGCGGCCAGGTCCTGCTGGCTCCCGAGGCCGCCGACGCCATGCTCGACGGCCCGCGGCCCGACCCTCCCGCGACCCCGGTCCTGCTGACCGACCGCGAACGCGAGGTTCTCTGCCTCATCGCCGCCGGCCGGTCCAACCGGGAGATCGCCCGCGAACTCCACGTCGCCGAGAAGACCGTCAAGACCCACGTCTCCAACGTCCTCATGAAACTGGGCGTCCAGGACCGAACCCAGGCCGCCCTCTACGCGGTCCGCCATGGACTGGCCTGATTGCGCCTCGTTGTCGGCGGGTGTGAGCTATTAACGAGAAAGTCGTGATCCGGACAGCCGTCGCGGAGAACCGCCTGGTCAGGGGGCGTGCGGCTGTCTATGGGACGGGTTTCTCGTTAATACGACCTCGTTAATCCGCTGTTCGCGAGGACGGTGGCCGGGGTGGGCGTGTCCGGGTAGCCGTGCTCGTGAGAGCGGACGGCCGGGTGGGAGGGGCTGGATTCCCCGGTTCAGGGCTGGGGGTCAGGTGCCCTTCTTGCGGTTGCGGTCGGGGGTGCGGCTGGGGGTGGGCTTGGGGGGCGGGGGCACGTAGACGCGGGAGCCGGGGGCGACGATCTTGGTCTTGACGGTTCTGGTGGTGATCCAGCCGTCGATGCCGAGCTCCTTGAGCTGGCGCTTGTCCAGGTTCTCCGCGCCGGTGGGGACGTCGTAGGTGATGGCGCCGAGCTTGGCCGTGGCGGTGCCCCGGGTGCCCTTCAGCAGGGTGACCTGGATGGTCAGCCAGGTGGTGTCGGTCTGGTTCTCCGCCGGGTTGGGGTAGAGGATCGGCGGCGGCCAGCACCAGAACTCGCGGCCCTCCCAGAGGCAGTCGGTGCCCTTCGGGCCGCCCCATTTGAGCTTGCTCACGATGCCCTTGGGCAGGATGCCGCCGATGTAGTAGTAGTCGGCGCTGTGCGGGCCGACATTGGTGATCTGGAAGCTGTATGTGATCTTGCTACCCGCCTTGGCCTTCTTCGGGTAGCTCACGTGGTGGATCTTGAAGTTGGCGTAGGGCTCGCGCTTCCCCGCGGCGGCCGCGGACGTCTTCGCGGCGGTGACGGCGGCGGTGGCAGTCGTGGTGGCAGTCGTGGTGGCGGCCGTCTTGGCGGTGGCGGGCGTCGCGGCGAGCGGAACTAAGAAGGCGAGCCCTGCGAGCATGCCGGCAGTGCGGCGCATGGAGTCTCCGTTGGATGAGTCATGGTAATCCCCGTATATCCGATGATTATCACTTTGGAATGAGGAAGGCGATCTTCTCTCACTACAATCTTGGTGGTAAATTTCGAGATTCGGGATGATGGGGGAAGCCCGACGTGGCGTACACACAACCACTCCGTCCCGAAGATCCGACCTCGCTGGGGGCCTACCGCCTGGTCGGACGGCTGGGCGAGGGCGCGCAGGGCGTGGTGTACGCGGGGACCGCCCCCGACGGCGCCGCGGTGGCGATCAAACTGCTCCGGGCCCGGATCGGCGAACGCAGCGCGGACGACGCCGACGGATTCATCCGGGAGGTGGAGGCCGCCCGGCGGGTCGCCCAGTTCTGCACCGCCCGGGTGCTCGGCGCGCACATGGACGGCGACCACCCGTACATCGTGAGCGAGTTGGTCGAGGGGGTCTCGCTCCAGCGGATCGTGCAGGACGAGGGGCCGCGCCGGGACGGCGCGCTGTACCGGCTGGCGGTGGGGACGATCACCGCGTTGGCCGCCATCCACCGGGCCGGGATCGTGCACCGCGACTTCAAGCCGAGCAACGTGCTGCTCGGGCCCGACGGGCCGCGGGTGATCGATTTCGGTATCTCGCGGGCGCTGGACTCCTCGATGACGCTGTCCAGCGGGGTGGTGGGCACGCCCGCGTACATGTCGCCCGAGCAGATCGGCGCGCAGCGGGTGGGGCCGCCGTCGGACATGTTCAGCTGGGCCGTCACCATGATCTTCGCGGCGACCGGCCGGCCCGCGTTCGGGTTCGACAGCCTGCCCGCCGTGATCTACCGGGTGATCAACGAGGAGCCCGACGTCTCGGGGCTGCCCGACACGCTGCGCCCGCTGGTGCAGGCCTGCCTGGCCAAGCAGCCGGACGACCGGCCGAGCGCCGCCGAGGCCCTGTTCAAGCTGCTCGACCAGCAGGGCGAGGACCTCGAACGTTCGATGACGGCGGGCCTCCAACTGGCCGCGCCCCCGCCCGCCGCGCCGACCCCGTTCGCGTCGCCGTCGTACGTGCCGGAGGAGGGGGACCATTCGGTCACCGTCAACCACCGGCGGCCCGACCCGGTGTTCTTCCCGGACGAAGATCCGCCGCGGAAGAACCACTCCAGGCTGGTGGCGGGCGGTCTCGCGGTGGTCCTGGCGCTGGCCGCCACCGCGCTGTTCGTCGTCCCGTCCGTGTTCTCCGGCGACGACCCCGCGGTGGAGCCGCAGGGCGTCGAGGTCACCTCCTCCGCCGTCGCCCTCCCACAGCCGAACGAGCCGGCCCCGACGCCCACGCCGACGCCCACACCGACCCCCGTCGCGACGCCGACGCCGCCGCCCGCGGTGGGCAAGGAGATCGGCAAGGCGCTCTCCGGCCACCGGGGCGCGGTCTACTCCGTGGCCGCCACGACCGTCGGCGGCACCCCCGTCCTGGTCTCCACCGGCCTGGACCGCCAGGTACGCCTCTGGAACGCCGACAGCCACAAATCCATCGGCAAACCCATGACCGGCCACTTCGACGAGGTGTACGCGGTGGCCGCCGCCAACGTGGACGGGCGCGCCCTGGCGGTCACCGGCAGCCGCGACGGCACCGTACGGGTCTGGGACCTCAAGAAGCGCAAGGCGGTCGGCGGCCCGATGCGGGGCCACTCCGACGCGGTCTACGCGGTCGCCGTAGGCAAGGTCGGCTCCAGGTGGGTGGCGGTCTCCGGCGGCGCCGACGGCCGTATCCGCATGTGGGACCTGAAGAAGCGCAAGCCCATCGGCCGCGCCATCGCCGCGCACAAGAACGTGATCAACTGGTTGACCCTCGGCAAGCGGGACGGCAAGAGCGTCATCATCTCGGCCAGCGAGGACCGTACCCTCCGGATGTGGAGCGCCGCCACCCGCAAACGCGTCGGCGCGACCTTCCGTGCGCACAAGAAGCCGGTCTACTCGGTGACGGCGGGCGTGGTGGACGGCCGGGATGTGATCGCCTCCGGCGGTGAGGACAACAAGATCAGGATTTGGGACGCCAAGACGGGCAAGGCCGTCGGCAAGACCCTCACCGGGCACAAGGACAACGTCTACTCGCTCTCCTTCGGGGTGGTGAGCGGGCATCCGGTCCTGGTGTCCGGCAGCACCGACGGCACGATCCGGCTGTGGGACCTGGAGACGTACCGGGCGCTCGGCAAGGCGATCAAGGCGCACAAGGGCGGCGTGCTCTCCGTGGACCTGGTCGAACTCGACGGCGAGCACGTCATCGTGTCCGCCGGCAAGGACCGCCGTCTCAAGGTCTGGGCGGTCAGGGAGTCCTGAGCTCCACGATCGCGTGGTGGGCCGCGACCCTGGCCCGCCGTACGGCGCGGTCGAGGTCGCGCAGGGCCTGACCGCGGGCGGTGAGCTGCCCGGAGGTGAGGCCGCGTTCCTCGGCGAGGCGCAGCGCGAGCGCGAGCCGGGAGGCCAGCGCGCCCAGCCGGTGCGCCCTGCCGGGGTAGCCGGGGGCGAGGGCCTCGTCGGCGCCGTCCAGCGAGGGGAAACCCTGCGCGGGGCCGTCCACGCCGACCAGCGCGTCGGTGGCCGAGCGCATGGTGAGCGTGAGCGCGTGCTCGGCCTCGGCCAGCTGCGGGATGTCCGCGTCGTTGGGGGCGGCGGGCATGGCCGTCCACCGGACGCCCGCGTAGGAGGAGCCGCGCCGGTCGGCGGCCGGCACCAGCCCGAGCCGCCGGCCGGCCAGGACGGCGATCGCCGCCTGCCCGGCGTCCAGCGCCGCGCGGGTGAACGGCGGCGGCCCGGTCAGCCCCAGCGGGTCGCCGGGCGCGGGCAGCGCCAGCCGGAACGAGGTCAGCCCGTCCGCGCGCAGGTCCGCCAGGAACCCGCGCAGCGGCACGTCGGTGACTTCCGCCACAGTGAGGTCGGCGGGCGCGGAAAGTTCGGGGTGATGCCCCGCTTCGGTGGCTGGGGACGCGTCCACGGGGACGGCCACGAGCTGCGGGCCCGCGGCGCGTTCGACCCGGTCCACGGCCTCGTCCAGCCCGACGTGCCCGGTCAGCCAGGCATTGGCCCAGGCGACGAGGGTGGGTGAGATCGGTGAATCGGTGCGCACCCGATCCACGATATGCGCTCGTCCTGCAATAGGTTTTGCTAGAGCTGGTTCGATCGGGAGGGGGACCGTCGTGGGCGGTCAGGTGCTTCGGCTGCAGGACGTGGCCGTCCGGAGAGACGGGGCGGCGCTCTTGCGCGGCATCGACTGGGCGGTGCGTGAGGACGAACGCTGGGTGGTGATCGGCCCCAACGGCGCGGGCAAGACGACGTTGCTGCAGGTCGCGGCGGCGTTGTTGTTCCCCACCGAAGGCTCGGTGGAGATCCTCGGCGAGCGTCTGGGCCAGACCGACGTGTTCGAGCTGCGGCCCAGGATCGGGCTGGCCAGTTCGGCGCTGGCCGAGAAGGTGCCGCCGGAGGAGAAGGTCATCGACCTCGTGCTGACCGCCTCGTACGCGATTCTCGGCCGCTGGACGGAGGAGTACGACTCCAACGACGTCACCCGCGCGGTCGAACTGATCGACCAGCTGGGCTGCGCGCACCTGATCCGGCGCCGGTTCGGCACGCTGTCGGAGGGGGAGCGCAAACGCGTACAGATCGCTCGTGCGCTCATGCCGGACCCTGAACTGCTGCTGCTGGACGAGCCCGCCGCCGGTCTCGACGTGGCCGCCCGCGAGGACCTGGTCCGGCGGCTGTCCGCGCTGGCCCTTGACTCGCGCTCGCCCACGATGGTGCTGGTCACCCACCACGTGGAGGAGGTGCCCGCTGGCTTCACCCACGGGATGCTGCTGCGGCACGGCTCGGTCGTGGCGCAGGGGCCGCTGGAGCAGGTCATGACCACCGACAATCTGTCCAAGACGTTCGGCGTGCCGCTCAGCCTGGACCGCGGCGACAATGGCCGGTGGTATGCGCGGCCTTTTTGATATGTCGGCTTAATCCACACGAATCAGCAAAACCAAATAGCATTCCAGCCGGGGTCAAAAGACTGGAGTGGAGCATGGTTGAGCTCATCGCCGCCCTGATCGTGGTTGGTGTCGCTGGCTTCGCTTTGGCCAGGACGATCAGAATCGTCCCGCAGGCCACCTCCAGGATCGTGGAGCGGTTCGGCCGCTACCACCGCACCCTCAACGCCGGTCTCAACATCGTGGTGCCGTTCATCGACCGGATCAAGGTCGAGGTGGACCTCCGCGAGCAGGTCGTCACATTCCCCCCGCAGCCGGTGATCACCTCGGACAACCTGGTCGTGTCCATCGACACGGTCATCTATTTCCAGGTCACCGACCCGAAGGCGGCCACGTACGAGATCGCGAGCTTCATCGTCGCGGTGGAGCAGCTGACGGTGACGACGCTGCGGAACGTCGTGGGCGGCATGGACCTGGAGCGTACGCTCACCTCGCGCGAGGAGATCAACACCGAACTGCGCGGGGTGCTGGACGACGCCACCGGCAAATGGGGCATCCGCGTCAACCGCGTCGAGCTCAAGGCGATCGACCCGCCGGCCTCCATCCAGGATTCGATGGAGAAGCAGATGCGCGCCGACCGGGACAAGCGCGCCGCCATCCTCACCGCCGAGGGCAACAAGCAGTCGGCCATCCTCACCGCGCAGGGCGAACGCGAAGCGGCTGTGCTCAAGGCCCGCGGCGAGGCCGAGGCGGTCGTGCTGCGCGCCCAGGCGGACGCCGAGGCCAAGGCGATGCGCGCCAAAGGTGAGGCGGACGCCATCGCGATGGTCTTCAAGGCCATCCACGACGGCGCGCCCGACGACCGCCTGCTCGCTTACCAGTACCTGAAGACCCTCCCCGAGATCGCCAGGGGCGACGCCAACAAGCTCTGGATCGTCCCCTCGGAGATGGGCCGGGCGCTGGAGAACCTGGGCGGGCTGTTCAACCAGAGAGATCAGCCGTCACGGGACGGGGAGATCGGCCGCATCGCCGGCCCGCCCGCGCCGCCCGTGCCTTCGCGGGACCCGGAGCTCGGGCGCGCCTCCAGCCCGGCCGCGCTCCCCGGAGAGCCGTCCCAGGGTTCCTAATCAATGAGAAAGTTGTGATCTGGACAGAATCGCCTGGTCAGGGCCATACGGCTGTCTATGGGACGGTTTTCTCGTCAATGAGCCGGGGCGGGGCCGTCGTCCACCGGGTGCTCGACCAGGGCGAGAATGCGGTTGGACATGAAACGGGCGGTACGGACAGGGGTTCCGTTCCTGGTGACTTCGCTGACTTCGACGATGCCGCGGCCGGTGGTCACCTCGACGCGACGGCCGGCCTTGGTGGCGACGACTTCGTAGGTGCGCGGGGTGCCTCCCGCATCGATCACGATTTCTACTCGATCCCCTTTCACACCAGAGTCATACCCACATTCGAGCATTTGTACGCATTTTTTAGGATGTGAGGAGCTTAACGATCGCGGTGACGCCCACCACCACGATCAGCACCCGCAGGACCACGGCGGGCAGTTTCCGCCCGACCCGGGCGCCCACGAAGCCCCCCAGCGCGGACCCGACCGCGATCAGCGCCACCGCCGCCCAGTCGACCTGGGCGATGACGATGAAGAGCAGCGCCGCCGCGGTGTTGACCAGCAGTGAGAGCAGGTTCTTGGCCGCGTTGATCCGCTGGATCCCCTCGTCCAGGAAGACCCCCAGCAGCCCGATCAGCACGACTCCCTGCGCCGCGCCGAAGTAGCCGCCGTACATGCCGGCCCCGAACACGCCCAGCCAGAGCCACGGACCGCCGTGCGGGTGCGTGTGCGGCCGCCGCTCGGCCAGCCAGACGTTGAGCTTCGGCTGCGCCACCACCAGCACGCACGCCACCGCGATGAGCACCGGCACGATCACCTGGAACGCCTGCTCCGGCAGCCGGAGCAGCAGCAATCCCCCGACCAGCGCCCCGGCCACCGACCCGGCCCCGAGCCGCAGCAGCCGGGCCCGCTGCCCGCGCAACTCGGCCCGGTAGCCCAGTACGCCGGTGACGCCGCCGGGAACCAGTCCGACGTTGTTCGACACGTTCGCCACGATCGGCGGATAACCCACCGCCAGCAGCGTCGGGAACGTGATCAACGATCCCGACCCGACCACGGCGTTGATCCCACCGGCCGCGACTCCCGCCGCGAAAACCGCGAGCGCCTCAAGGGGCGTCACAAAATTCTCGTCCCGCTACACACAAACCTGGACTATGCCATCCTCCCGGAGGCGGGTTCGCAGGCAGGGCTGGGGAGAGGTCGCCGGGCCGTGCACGACGGACCCGTCGCTGAGCCGGAAAACGCTGCCGTGCCAGGGGCAGATGACGCAGGGATTGCCGCCCTCGATGGCGAGCCGGCCCTGATGGAGCGGACCGGCCAGATGCGAGCAGCCGTCGGCGAGCACGTGCACGGTCTCCTTCAGCCGCAGCACGAAGAGGTCGATGTAGCCGAGGCGGCGGATGACCGGACGGCCGTGCGGCAGGCTCTGCAGGGAGCAGAGGTCGTGCCAGCCGGTGGGCACCAGGTGGGTGACCGATTCGGCGTGATTGGCCCCCGCGGCCTGGCGGTAGGCCAGATGCCCGCCCAGATACCCCGCCAGCCCGGCCGCCCCCAGGCCCGCGAAGGCCATGGCCCGGCCGGAACGCCCGGTGACCCGCAGGAAAAGGGATCCGGAGTAGAGGCAGAGCGCCGTCAGGTTGGCGAGCCCGTGGACGAAGCCGACCCGCTGCTGCTCGCGGTGGAGGGTGGACCAGTCGGTCACGCCCGCCATCGCCGTGGGCAGCGCCGTCACCAGCCCGGCCGCCAGCAGTCGCCGCGCCGCGCGCGGATTCGCCGAGGTCAGGTCCAGGACGGACGTGCTGATCAGGGACCCCAGTGTGAACGTGGCCAGCGCCGGGTGGAGCGGATGCCCGATCGGCACCCCGTGGAGCAGATCCCGCAGCTTCCCCGGCCTGATCCTGGCCCGTACGGCCTTCGCGAGCCCTCTGATCGGCGGGTCGAGCCGGCGGGTGTGCTCCAGCCGGTCCAGGGTGTCCCCGGGCGGTGCGAGCAGCGTGAACCGGTTTGACCGGCGTGGTTCGGTCGATTTATCCATCGATTTCACCCCCTGACCGACGTACCCCCACGTCCAGGGCACGAACATCAGGGCTGGAGGTGCCCCCGCGCCACGGAGGTCTCCACCAGGTCCGTCGCGAAGGCGCCCAGCCTCGGGGAGCCGTCCGTGATGAGCGCGACCTTCTCCAGGACCTGCCGCGCCGTCACCCTGTACAGCGCCCAGGTGCCGCCCTCGTTGTGGTGGTTGGCCATCATCGGCGCCAGCCGGTCCAGCGCCTTCGCGAACCGCGCCTCAGGCGTCTCACGGGCCTCGAACTCCTCCCAGAGCGCACGGAACTCACGCGCCTGCTCCTCCGGCAGCAGCCCGAAGAGGCGTTCGGCCGCCGCGATCTCGGCCGCCGCCTGCGCCTCCACCGCGACCACGTCGTAGATGAAGGTGTCGCCCGCGTCGATCTCCACGATGTCGTGCACGAGCAGCATGCGGACCACCCGGCCCAGGTCCACGCCGGGCTCGGCGTGCTCGGCCAGGACCAGGGCCAGCATGGCCAGGTACCAGGAGTGCTCGGCGTCGTTCTCCCGCCGGGAGCCGTCCATGAGCAGGTTGCGCCGCAGCACGCGCTTGAGCTTGTCGATCTCCAGGATGAACGCGATCTGGGCGTGCAGGCGGTCCTCGTGGTGCGCGGTGGTCACCTGCGCAAGCCTAAACCGCCGTGATCACGCCCGGTGGCCGGGGTTAGGAGATCATGGCGTCGTCAGCACCACCGGGACACCGTTGAAGACGGCGTTGCCGGAGAGCGGGTCGATCACGTCCTCGTCGGTGAGCACGTTGACGTTCAGGCCCGCGTTCTTGGCCGCGACCGCCTGTGAGCTGCCCTCATGGCCCCAGCCGTGGGGCAGGCTGACCACCCCCGGCATGATCGTGTCGGTCGGCTCCAGCGGCACGGTCAGCGTGCCCTTGGCCGAGCGCACCACCGCCTCCCGGCCGAGCCCCAGCCGGGCCACGTCGGCCGGGTTGATCTGTAACGTGCAGCGGTTGGTGCCGCCGACCAGCGGGCCCACGTTGTGCAGCCAGCTGTTGTTGGAGCGCAGGTGCCGCCGTCCGATGAGCAGGAACTCGGGGGTGTCGGCGGTGAGGCGGGCGCGGAGCCGTACCAGGTCGGACAGGATCTGGGCGGGGGCGAGTTCGACGCGGCCGGAGGCGGTCGCCAGGTTGCCCGGCAGGCGGGGCTCCAGCGGGCCCAGGTCGAGGCCGTGCGGGTTGTCCAGGAGTTTGCGCAGGGACAGGTCCCCGCCGCCGGACCACTCACCGTACGGGCCGAGGCGGAGCATGGCGTCGAGCCGCTGCTCCGCGCCCGAGGAGCCGTCCAGCGCGGCCCGCCGCTCGGCGGGATCGCCGGTGTCGCGGAGCAGGCCGTCCAGGATCAGCTCGTCCAGCAGGGCCGGGTCGGCGTCCGCGCCCTGCCCGGAGGCGATCATCGCGAGCCGGGCCAGGATCTCGGTCTCGGGCGGCGCGCCGTCCGAGGGCAACGCCGGAGGCGAGTACCTGGCGTAGTTGCGCACCGCGAAGCCCAGCAGCGCGAAGTCGAAATGCCCGGCGTTGAGGATGCGCGGCGGCGGCAGGATCACATGCGCGTGCTTCGTCGTCTCGTTCAGGTACGGATCGACGCTCACCATGAACTCCAGCCCGCGGAACGCCCGGTCCAGCCGGGCCCCGTTGGGCGCCGACAGCACCGGATTCCCGGCGATCGTGATCAGCGCCCGGACCTGCCCCTCGCCCGGCGTCTCGATCTCCTCGGCCAGCGCCGCCACCGGCAGCTCCCCGTTGGCCTCCGGCAGCCCCCGCACCCGGCTGTGCCACCGCCCCGTCGCGTACGGCTTACGCCGCCGCGCCCCCTCGGTCGCCGGCCGCGGGAACATGGCCCCGCCCGGCCGGTCCAGGTTGCCGGTGAGCACGTTGAGCACGTCCACCAGCCACTGGGTGAGGGTGCCGAACTCGGCCGTGCAGGTGCCGATCCGGCCGTACACGGCGGCGGCCGGGGCGGCGGCGAGCTCGCGCGCGAGCCGTACGATCACGTCGGCGGGCACCCCGCACGCCTGGGCGGCCGTCTCGGGGGTGAAGTCCCGTAGTGCCTCCGCGACCTCGGCCAGGCCGTTGACCGGCACGTCCACGGTGACCAGGTCCTCGGCGAAGAGCGTGTGGGCGATGCCGGCGAGCAGGTAGGCGTCGGTGCCGGGCCGGACGAAGACGTGCTCGTCGGCCAGGTCGGCGGTACGGGTCCGGCGCGGGTCGACGACGACCAGGCGCCCGCCGCGCTTCCTGATGGCCTTCAGCCGGCCGGGGAAGTCGGGCGCGGTGCAGAGCGAGCCGTTGGACTCCAGCGGGTTGGCGCCCAGCATGAGCAGGTAACCGGTGCGGTCCAGGTCGGGCACCGGGATGGTCAGCGGGTGGCCGAACATGAGCCCGCAGGAGACGTGTTTGGGCATCTGGTCGGCGGTGCTGGCGGAGAAGACGCTGCGGGTGCCGAGGCTGCGGATGACGGCGCCGCCGTACAGGGCGCCGGCCATGGTGTGGGCGCTCGGGTTGCCCAGGTAGACGGCCCGGGCGGGGCCGGGTACGGCGGCCAGGCCGCGCTCGACGGCGGCGAACGCCTCCGGCCAGGAGACCTCCCGCCACTGGTCGCCGTCCCGGACGAGCGGGGCGCGCAGGCGGTCGGGGTCCTCGTCCAGGCGGCCCAGCGAGGCGCCCTTCGGGCAGATGAAGCCCTTGCTGAACGGGTCTTCGCGGTCGCCGCGCACGTCGGTGACGTGGCCGGCGTCATCCAGGGTGATCGTGAGGCCGCAGACGGCCTCGCAGAGCGGGCAGGTGCGGAAGACGGTGCTCATGTGCGCTCCTCCGTGGAAGGTCGGAAGCCCCAGAACGGAATATAGCTCTGTTCTGGGGCTTCCGGGCGCCCTGGCGCCCCCGCGGTACGCCAAGGCGGCCCCTGAGCCCTCCCCGAGGGGAGGCGCGGGGAAGGGCTCAGTTCAGGAGGGCCATCCGGCCGGCCTCTTCGACTTCCTGGACAAGATCGAAACGCGGGTCCCGGTAGCGCCTGGCGCCGAACCCGGCCCGCTTGATGGTCCACTCCAGCTCGTACGCCCAGCGGTCCTGGGCGGCGCAGAGCCGGCGGTCCGCGCCATCGAGAAGCAGTATGAGCTGGGCCTTGCATAGCAGGAGGGCGTTGGTACCGTGGAAGTGCATAGGAGACTCCTTTTCGGTGGCTTCGACTGGAGCTCTCAGGCCGGGTCGTCGGTGGCAGCCTTCGACCCGGCCTTTTCCTTGCTTCGTCGCAAGGACGTCTTCGGGTGTGGGGAACGGCGCCTTTGCCGGATAGGGAGCCCGGGCCGGACGATCATCGGCGGGCTCAGTGATCTTCGATGTAACCTTCCTGCTTTGATGGTCGCTCAGAAGACATTTGTCTGCAAGACGTGACGTAAGAAATCCCCCCCGTATGCGTGCAATAGCGTCTGCAATTTGCATACGATGGGACCGGTCCCTCCGATAGGGGCCGACCAGCCCAGCGCGAGTTGTAGGGGACGGTGGTCGGGATGGCGGATTTCGAGTCGCCCAGCCCCCGGCGCCGACGCCTCGGGCAGGAGTTGCGCCGCCTTCGTGAGACCACCGAGATGACCGGTGAGGAAGCGGCGAAACTCGTGGGTTGGTCCGCCGCGAAGCTCAGCCGCATCGAGAACGCGAAGACGCTTCCCACGGAGGACGACGTCGTCAAACTGCTCGACCTGTTCGGGATCGACGCCGTCGTCTTAGGGGATGTACTCACTCTCCGTAAGAACGCCACCCAAAAGGGCTGGTGGGAGAAATATAGCGCGGCCCTTGACCAGGGCTATATCGCCTACATCGGGTTAGAAGCGGAAGCGACCGTGATGCGTAACTGGGAACCGCAGGTGGTTCCCGGCCTCCTCCAGACGGAGGAGTACGCACAGGCGCTTCTCGGCAACGTCATCCAGCCGATCAACCAGATTCCACCGGTCTGGTCGAACGCGCGAGTGGAGGCGCGGATAAGGCGCCAGCACACGCGCCTGTTCACCCAGGAACCGCTGATGCTGCTGACCGTCATCGACCAGGCGGTGCTGACCCGCATGGTCGGCGATCCCGCGGTCATGCGAAAGCAGCTCCAGCACCTGGCGGAGATCTCCGAGAGGGAGCACGTGGACGTGCGGGTCATCACTCGCGCGACTCAACTGCCTATGGCCACGGGTCCCTTCGTGCATTTCACGTTCCGTGACGTCCCTGACGCCGTCTACCTGGAAGACCTCTTGGGTGGCCGGTTCATCGACGGAGCGGAAGGCGTCTTCGTGTATGAGCGAGCCTTCGAGCACCTGGCGAAGGCCGCGCTGAGTGAGCTCGCGTCGCGGCAACTCATCAAGGAAACGATGGCGCACTGGGCGGCCTAGGTCAGGGTGCCTAGGGGGCGCCTGGCCGGCGGTCGTCGCCGCGCGGAGATGGACGATAGTTGAACACGCATGGCGTGGACTGGAAGAAGAGCTCATGGAGCATCAACGGCAACTGTGTCGAGGTCGCGCGCCTCGGCAACGGCTCCGTGGGGGTCCGCGACAGCAAGGACCAGGAAGGGCCGGCGCTGTTCTTCACGGCGGATGAGTGGACCGCGTTCGTGAAGGGCGTCAAGGGCGCCGAGTTCGACTTCTAGCACGAGATATAACGGCTCCGATGTCTTCCACCGGAGCCGTCGCCGGATTCTCGCCAGCCGTGTTCTCTCGCGCCGGCCGACCAGATCTGTCCAGGGTCCTGTCGGCCAGCCGATATTCCGGATTGCTAGATCATCCGTATGCCACGCCATGCTACAACGCACTGAGCTTCCCGATGTTCTTCGCTCTGACCAGCTAAAACGCGAAATTTCGACCTTCAGAGTAGTTCCATCACGTTTGTAACCTTGAGAGATTGCTCGCACACGTTCATCCTGGTATCGGTTTCGACGAAAAGGGGTGGGCAGTGCTGGATTCCGACCTGTCCAAGGCCGTCTGGCGCAAGAGTCGCCGCAGCGCCAATGGGAACTGCATCGAGGTGGCCCAGCTGAACCTCACGCATGTGGGCATCAGGGACAGCAACGATCGGAGTGGGGTGGCTTTGATCGTGTCCGTGGAGGATTGGCGGGCCCTTGCCGCCGGGATCAAGGATGGGGAGTTCGATTTCTGAGGGCCCTTGAGGGGCCCTCAACCATGACTGGCCCGCGTCTCCCCGGTGGGGACGCGGGCCAGTCACGTGCCGAGGGCCCTTTACCTGACTACAAAGATCTTGAACCGTTCCAGTCTGGTGGAGGGCAAATCGGGTCATATCGGGTTTGATCCGCCCGTTGGGGCGTCCGAGATGGCATGCTCAACGTCGTGAAGAGCCATTTGGTCACCGTGCTCGCCCTTGCTGTCCTCGCGCTGGGCTGCAGCGCGGCCGAGGGGGAGCCGGTCTCCGATTCGGCCACGGAGGCGCCCGAGGTCACGGCCACCGCGTCCCCGAAACCGCAGCGTAAGCCGTTCACGATCGCGTTCGGCGGGGACGTGCACTTCGAGGGCCTCCTGCGCAGCCGGCTCGACGCCAATCCGCGTACCGCGCTGGGCCCGATCGCGAAGGTGCTCAGCAAGGCCGACCTGGCCATGGTGAACCTGGAGACGGCGATCACCACGGCGGGCACGCCCGCGCCCGGCAAGCAGTACACGTTCCGGGCTCCGGCCAGCGCGTTCACGGCGCTCAAGGCGGCCGGGGTGGACGTGGCGTCGATGGCCAACAACCACGGCATGGACTACATGGACAGCGGGCTGCAGGACACGCTGGCCGCGATCAAGCGCAGCAAGTATCCGATCGTCGGGATCGGGAAGAACGCGGCGGAGGCGTACCGGCCGTGGCGGACCACGGTGAACGGGAACCGGGTGGCGATCATCGGGGCGACGCAGGTGCTGGACGCCGAGTTCATCTCGGCCTGGACGGCGACCGGCACGAAGGGCGGGCTGGCGTCGGCCAAGGAGGAGGCGCGGCTGCTCCAGGCGGTACGGCAGGCGCGGAAGAACTCCGACACCGTCATCGTGCACCTGCACTGGGGGACCGAGCTGCAGAAATGCCCCAACGAGGCGCAGCGGTCGCTGGCGCCGCAGCTGATCGAGGCCGGGGCCGACGTGGTCGTCGGCGGGCACGCGCACATCCTGCTGGGGGCCGGCTACCTCGGCAAGGGCTACGTGAGCTACGGGCTCGGCAACTTCGTCTTCTACAACTGGGGTCCGGACACCGGGCAGACCGGCGTGCTCACCCTCACCATCAACGGCCGCCGGGTGCTGAAGGACCAGTGGACCCCGGCCCGGATCAACGGCGGGATCCCGATCCAGGTCACCGGGTCCGCCGGGAAGCAGGCGGTGACCAACTGGCGGGCCCTGCGCGGCTGCACGGGCCTGACGGCAAAACCCGCCTAGTCGGGGTCACCAGAATTTCGGCACGCTGACATGGTGCGGGACACGTGTGGCGCACTACCGTCCCCTCATGACGCAGCGGTCTCAGTACATCCTCGACGTTCTCATGGCCGAGTTCGGGGACTCGATCGTGCGGGAACCGGCGGCCTTCCGGCGCAAGTTCCGCAAGATGGCGGCGACGCCGTTCGCCTTCTACCGGGGGAGCGCGTGCCTGTTCTACGCGGATCTGTCCGGTGAGCTGGCCGACGACTCCTACCTCGACGAGCTGACCCGCCGCGTCTGGATCCACGGCGACCTGCACGCGGAGAACTTCGGCACGTACATGAACGCCTCCGGGGTGCTGGTGTTCAACGTGAACGACTTCGACGAGGCGTACGTGGGGCCGTACACGTGGGATCTGAAGCGGTTCGCGGCGAGTGTGGCGCTGATCGGGTACGCGAAGGCGCTCTCCGATGACGTGATCAGCCACCTGGTGGGCGACTTCGCGCGTTCGTACCTGGGGGAGTTGCTGGGCATCGCGCACGGTGGGGACGACGCGATCGGGTCGCTCACGCTGGACACCACCTCCGGGGTGCTGCACCGGGTGTTGCAGACCGCGCGGCTGAACACGCGGGTGTCGATGCTCGATCTGGAGACCACGATCGACAACTTCGAGCGCCGGTTCACGATCACCGAGAGCAGGCTGACGGTGGACGCGATCACCCGGGCCACGGTGATCGACGCGTTCCAGGACTATCTGGGCACGCTGCCGGCGCCGCTCAGCCCGGTGGAGCACGTGATCAAGGATGTGGCGCTGCGGAAGGGCATCGGGATCGGGTCGGCGGGGCTGCCGTCGTACAACCTGCTGCTGGAGGGGCACACGCAGGCGCTGGAGAACGACGTGATCCTGTACATGAAGCAGGCGCAGGTTCCGGCGGTGGCGCGCTACATCACCGACGAGAAGGTGCACGGATATTTCCGGCATCAGGGGCATCGCACGGCGGAGTCGCAGCGGGCCCTGCAGGCGTACGCCGATCCGTGGCTGGGCTACACGGTGCTCAACGGGGTCGGGCAGCTGGTCGCGGAGGTCTCGCCGTACTCGGCGGATCTGGACTGGAGTGACGTCAACGAGCCGGCCGACCTGGCGTCTGTGGTGCGGGACCTCGGCAGGGCGGTGGCCCGGATGCACTCGGTCGCCGACGACGAGTCCAGCCACGACCTGGTCGACTTCTCCACCGAGGAGGCGATCGCGAGCGTGCTCAACGGCGACCACGACGGTTTCGTGGCGATGCTCGTGGAGTTCGCGCACACCTACGGCGCGCGGGCTCGGCAGGACCACCAGCTCTTCGTGGACCTTTTCCGCAACGGCCGTTTCGCCGGACTCTGACGCCCGCAAAAATGAGTAACTCGCCGGTAAGGCCTGACCCGTGCTGTGAAGAACGGGCAAAATGGGGACGTGTCCAGCCAGCCTCTTGACGACTGCGACGAGATGGAGAGCACCTCGTTACGCCGTCAGCCCACGCAGCGCCGCAGCGCACGCCGGGTCGAGCGCATGCTCGACGCGTGCGCCTCACTCCTGGACGAAGCCGGCTACGAAGCGCTGTCCACCACGCGCATCGCCGAACGCGCCGGCGTCGCGATCGGCTCCGTCTACCAGTTCTTCCCCGACAAACGCGCGATCAGCCAGGCGCTCACCCGGCGCAATGTGGAACTCTTCGTCTCCCGGGTCGGGCGTAAGTTCATGTCGGAGGATTTCGACGGCTGGTGGGGCGCGGTCGACACCATCATCGACGAATACGTCGACATGCACAGGACCGTGCCGGGATTCCGCTCGCTGCATTTCAGCGACGCCGTCGACCTCAACCTGCTCGACTCGGCCTCCGACAGCAACACGGTGATCGCCGGACGCCTCCGCGGCATGCTCCTCGACGAGTACGGCACCGCCGACAGCGCCCACATCGACCTGGCCGTCCTGGTCGCCGTGGAAGCGGGGGACGCCGTGCTCAAGCTCGCCTTCCGGCGCGACCCCGACGGCGCCCCCGAGATCATCGCCCAGGCCAAAGAACTGATCCGCAGTTACCTCTCCCGTCAACTCCGGGAACGGTACTGAAATCCCCGGCGATGGCCGGGTCGTCGCGTTTGCTGTAAAGAATCCGCCCGTCCGATCGGGCTTCCCGGAGATCGGCGCGCAGCCGTGCCAGTTCTTTCTTCGCCTGGTCGTACGCCTCGAATTTGGCGGAGGCGTACCCCGCGAAGCCCGGCAACACCGCGGAAAGTACGGCAGCGCACATCACCGTGAAGGTCGTCCGCTTGGATACGGTCATCAGCCGCCCCCTCACCTCGACGCACTTCAGGGTGCAATATGCCCGGTGCCTCCAGTGACACACGTTCCGTAAGAGGTCATGTGCGAATCGTGGCCAGACGAATGCCTGCCGTTGTCCAGCAAAAAACCCGGCTCTCTCGATAGCCTCATCCCTGTGGCACATGTGACGCGGGAGCAGCTTGATCGACTGCTCGAACAGGCCCTCCTTCTCGACGACCACGGTGCCCTCGCCCGTCAGCTGGACGTGCTGGCCGAGTCGTACGAGAGCGGCGAGGTGTCGAGGGCGGCGATCCTCGTCCTGGCGGCGGAGGAGTGGCGGCAGTCGGGCCAACCGGCGGCCGCGCTCGACCGTTTCCAGCGGGCGGCCGACGACGGCGGCGAAGTCCCGGTGGACCCGCGTGCGGGCATCGCGGACACCCTTTTCGAACTGGAGCGACCCGACGAGGCGCGGGACATGATCGCCGCGATCGGCGCCTCGGGCTGGACCCCGGCCACCGCGCTCACCATCGCGGAGACCCTCGTCGCGTACGGCGACCTGGACGGCGCGCACACCTGGGCGACCGACGGGGTGGACTCCTGCCCGCCCGGACTGCTCCGCGAGTCCCTGCTGAGGACCCGCTACCGCATCCGCATCGACCTCGGCCTGCCGGAGGACGACCTGGACGCGCTGCTCGACATCTCCCGGTAAAGGCGGACACGCGAACGAGGAGGCCACGCGGGCGCGCGGCCTCCTCGTCGATGTCCGGCCAGAGGTGTCCGGCCTGAGATGTCCGGCTTGGTGTGCCCGGCACCAGCCGCTCGCCGTTATCCGGCGCCGTCAACGCAGGTGACTCTCCTCGCCGCACCGGCGCCAAGAGTGACCGGGCTCATTCTGATCCGGGATTCCTAGGGCAGGAGTGCGTGGCCGAGCAGGCGTTCGGCGATGTCCGTCACCGTGAAGGCGTCCGGCAGGGCCGGGGTGGCGGGGAGCGAAGCGGTCTCGGGCAGCACCGACGCCGGCGGGAAGAGCTTCTTGGCGGGCATCGCCGGCGACACCGGCATGGCCGGGGCCGCGGGCAGCCCGGACGTGGCGGGAATGCCCGCCGCGAGGCCGCCCAGCTCCCCCGGCATGCCCTTGACGAGCATCAGGTTGGGCACGGGCGACTTCGGCGTGCCCGGCAGCAGCGGCACTCCCGGCAGTTCGGGCAGCGTGACCAGGGCGCTCGCGTCCGGCAGGCCCGGCACGTGGGGCAGCCCGGACAGATCGACCGTGCCGCCCGCCGTCCCCGCCTCGGCCACGTCGGTCAGCTCGGGCAGGCCGGGCAGCGCGAGCGCGCCAGAACCCGCCGCGACGCCCGCCGCGTCGGCGACGCTGAGCACGCCCGACGCCATCGACAGGCCGGGCAGCCCCGCCATCGCGGCCAGCCGGTGGACCCGCCTGCGCGGGTCGTGGTCGCACGGCAGCGCCGAGAAGACGCCCGTACGCCCCACGGCCACCAGCGCCGTGCCGACGGCCGCCCGTGCCCTGGGCCCGGCCGCCATCCCCGTCGTGGCCGTGACCCGATTAGCGATCTTGTTGCCGACCCCGATCACGGCCGTCCGCAGACAGCTGTCCGGCGCCGTGGCGGCCTGCGCCTGGCCGGCCCCCGCCAGCCAGCCCGCCCCGGCCACCGCCAGCACGGCACACCCACGTGCCGCGGCCTTCGCGGCCCTGGCAGGCCGCCCGATCTTTCGTGACACGCGTATCCCCCTGTTCGCGTACGGTAGTCCGACAAGCGCCGAACGTAGCAGCGGGGTTCGGGGCGGGGGCGGGCTTGCCCCAAGCGTGGCGAAGACCTTACGCGTCCCCGGCGGGTCGCGCCGGCTGACGATTCCACGGGTCCGGGCACGTCCGAGGCAGGGCGCGACCGGGCTGCCGGCACCGCTTACGGTTTCACGGGTCCGGGCGAGACCGGGCAGCCGGTGCCGCTTACGTTTTCACGGGTCCGGGCGGTGCGACGCTGGGGACCGGGGCCTGTCGGTGCCGCCTACTGTTCCGCGGAGTCCGGGAGGTCCGAGGCCGGGCGGACGATCAGGCTGTCGGTGCCGCCGTCGAGGTCTACGAGGACCTCGTCGCCGTCCCTGACCTGGCCGGACAGCAGCTCCTTGGCCAGCTGGTCGCCGATCGCGGACTGCACGAGCCGCCGCAGCGGGCGCGCGCCGTAGATCGGGTCGTAGCCGGTCAGGGTGAGCCAGTCGCGCGCCGCCGGGGTCACCGTCAGGGTGAGCCGCCGCGCCGACAGCCGCCGGGCCAGATGCTCCACCTGCAGGTCCACGATCTGCGACAGCTCCTCGGAGCCGAGCGCGTCGAACAGGATCACCTCGTCCAGCCGGTTCAGGAACTCCGGCTTGAACGCGCTCCGCACGGCCGTCATCACGGCCTCCCGCTTGGCGCCGTTCTCCAGCTTCGGGTCCACCAGGAACTGCGACCCGATGTTGGAGGTCAGGATCAGGATGGTGTTCCTGAAGTCGACCGTACGCCCCTGGCCGTCGGTCAGCCGCCCGTCGTCGAGCACCTGCAGCAGGACGTCGAAGACCTCCGGGTGCGCCTTCTCCACCTCGTCCAGCAGCACCACCGTGTACGGCCTGCGCCGCACGGCCTCGGTCAGCTGACCGCCCTCCTCGTACCCGACATAGCCGGGAGGGGCGCCCACCAGGCGGGCCACGCTGTGCTTCTCGCCGTACTCGCTCATGTCGATGCGGGTCATCGCCCGCTCGTCGTCGAACAGGAAGTCGGCCAGCGCCTTGGCCAGCTCGGTCTTGCCGACGCCGGTCGGGCCCAGGAACAGGAACGAGCCGGTCGGGCGGTCCGGGTCCGAGACACCCGCGCGGGCCCGCCGTACGGCGTCGGAGACGGCCTGGACGGCGGCGCGCTGACCGATCAGGCGCTTGCCCAGCTCCTCCTCCATGCGCAGCAGCTTGGCGGTCTCGCCCTCCAGCAGGCGCCCGGCCGGGATGCCGGTCCAGGCGGAGATGACCTCGGCGATGTCGTCGGGGCCGACCTCCTCCTTGACCATGGTCTGCTCGCGCTGGGCGGCGTGGGTGGCCTCGGCCAGCTCCTTCTCCAGGCGGGGGACCTCGCCGTACATGAGGCGGGCGGCCTCCTCGAACGTGCCGTCGCGCTGGGCGCGCTCGGCCGCGCTGCGGGTGTCGTCGAGCTGCTTCTTCAGGTCGCCGACCCGGTTGAGCCCGGCCTTCTCCTGCTCCCAGCGCCCGACCAGCCCGTTCAGGTCCTCCTGCCGGTTGGCCAGCTCCTCGCGCAGCTTCTCCAGCCGCTGCAGGCTGGCCTCGTCGGTCTCCTTGGCGAGGGCCAGCTCCTCCATCTTCATCCGGTCCACGGCGCGCTGCAGCTCGTCGATCTCGACCGGGCGGGAGTCGATCTCCATGCGCAGCCGGCTGGCCGCCTCGTCCACCAGGTCGATGGCCTTGTCCGGCAGGAAGCGGGCGGTGATGTAGCGGTCGGAGAGGGTGGCCGCGGCCACCAGGGCGCCGTCCGAGATCTGCACCTGGTGGTGGGCCTCGTACCGGCCCTTCAGGCCGCGCAGGATGGCGATGGTGTCCTCGGCGGTGGGCTCGCCCACGTACACCTGCTGGAAGCGCCGCTCCAGCGCCGGGTCCTTCTCGATGCGCTCGCGGTACTCGTCCAGGGTGGTCGCGCCGATCATGCGCAGCTCGCCGCGGGCCAGCATCGGCTTGAGCATGTTGCCCGCGTCCATCGCGCCCTCGGCCGCGCCCGCGCCGACCATGGTGTGCAGCTCGTCGATGAACGTGACGATCTGCCCGTCGCTCTCCTTGATCTCGTTCAGGACGGCCTTCAGCCGCTCCTCGAACTCGCCGCGGTACTTGGCGCCCGCCACCATCGCGCCCAGGTCGAGCGAGACCAGGCGCTTGTTGCGCAGGCTCTCCGGCACGTCACCGGCGACCATGCGCTGGGCCAGGCCCTCCACCACGGCGGTCTTGCCCACCCCCGGCTCCCCGATCAGCACCGGGTTGTTCTTGGTACGGCGGCTGAGCACCTGCACCACCCGGCGGATCTCGGCGTCCCGGCCGATCACCGGGTCCAGCTTGCCGTTCCTGGCCCGCTCGGTCAGGTCCACGCCGTACTTGGCCAGCGCCTGGTAGGTGTCCTCGGGGGTCTCACTGGTCACCCGGGCGTGGCCGCGCACTTTCTCGAAGGCGTCCAGCAGCGCGTTCGCGGTCGCGCCCTGGGCCTTGAGCAGGTCGGCCACCTGACCGCCGTCGGTGGCCAGGCCGACCAGCAGGTGCTCGGTGGAGACGTAGTCGTCCTCCAGCTGCTTGGCCCGCTGCGCCGCCGTGTTGAGCACGGTGAGCAGCTGCCGCGACGTGGCCGGCGCGCTGACCGTCGCCCCCTGCGCCTTCGGCAGCCCGGCCAGCAGGTGCTCGGCCTGGGTGCGCAGCACCTTCCAGTCCGTGCCCACGGCCTCAAGCAGCGGGACGGCCGTGCCCCCCGTCTGGGCGAGCAATGTGGTCAGCAAATGGGCGGGCGAGATCTCAGGATTGCCTTCGGCCGCGGCCCGGCGCATCGCCCCCGCCAGCGCTTCCTGGCTCTTCTGAGTGAGCTTGTAATCCACTTTAAATGGCCTCGCTTTGCTCGGCGGCCCGGCCGCTTCTCGGCCGGTCAATTCCTACAAACGACAAGGGAATTGAGTTAGGCGGGGGGAAGTTGGTAGCGGATCAAGGCGCGGATCATCGTGAGTTCGCTGCGCAGGCGGGACAGCTCGTCCCGCTGGCGCAGGTTCTCGGTCTCGAGTTCGAGGATGCGCTTGATCCCCGCGAGGTTGATGCCCTCCTCCTGGGAGAGCCGCTGCACCTCGCGCAGCAGGATGATGTCGCGGGTCGAGTAGAGCCGGCCGCGCCCGGCCGTACGGCCGGGGCTGACCAGGCCGAGGCGGTCGTACTGCCGCAGGGTCTGCGGGTGCAGACCGGACAGCTGGGCCGCGACGGAGATCACATAGACGGGGGTTTCATCGGACAGGTCGAAGAAATTGGCGTCCATCGGCTACTCGCTTCTGGCCTGCTTGATCAGTTCCTCGCGTAGGTCCACACCCTCGGTCGCGTCGCGGAACTCCTCCAGCGCGGCCCTGGCCTTGTCGTCCAGTCGCTCCGGCACGGTCACCTGCACGGAGACCAGCAGGTCGCCCTTGGTGCCGTCCTTGCGGGCGGCGCCCCGGCCGCGGACGCGGAAGGTACGGCCGTTCGGCGTGCCCTCCGGGATGCGGAGCGTGACCGGCATGCCGCGCAGCGTCGGAACCTTGATCTCGGCGCCCAGCGCGGCCTCGGGGAACGTCACCGGCACCGCCACGGTGAGGTTCTCGCCGCTGCGGCCGAAGACCGGGTGCGGCGTCACGTGCACCAGCACGTAGAGGTCGCCGGCCGGGCCGCCGTTCTCGCCGGGCGCGCCCTTGGCCTTGAGCTTGACCCGCTGGCCGTCGCTCACCCCGGCCGGGATCCTGGCCTGGATGTTCCTGGTGCTCTTGCCCCGGCCGCTGCCGTCGCAGACCGGGCAGGGGTCGTCCACCAGCAGGCCGCGGCCGCGGCAGTCGCGGCACGGCTCGGAGAAGGCGAAGTTGCCCAGGTTGCGGCTGGCCGCGCCGGTGCCCTCACAGGTGGGGCAGACCCGTGGCGTGGTGCCCGCCTTGGCCCCCGTGCCCGCGCAGGCGGCGCAGGCCGAGGAGCTGGTCAGCCGGAGCGAGACGGTCGCGCCGTCCACCGCCTCGGCGAACGACAGCGTCACCTCGGACTCGATGTCCTGGCCGCGCCTGGCCCGGCCGGCCGAACTGGGGCGCTGGCTGCCGCTCCGGTTGAAGATCCCGCCGAACAGGTCGCCGATGCCGCCGGCGCCCTGCTGGGTGGAGCCCCCGAACAGGTCGCCGAAGTCGAAGCCGCCCCGGCCGCCGCCCTGGTTGCGGGCGAAGCCGCCGAGCCCGGAGCCGAACAGCGTGCGAGCCTCGTCGTACTCCTTGCGGCGTTTGAGGTCGGAGAGCACGTCGTAGGCCTCGGAGACCTCCTTGAACTTCTCCTCGGTCTCCGTGTTGCCCTTGTTCGCGTCCGGGTGGTACTTCCGGGCGAGCTGCCGGTAGGCCTTCTTGATGTCTTCGGCGGTCGCGGTCTTGGGCACACCAAGGACGGCGTAGTAGTCCTTCTCCAGGTAGTCCTTGGTGCTCATCTACCGCTTCCTCCGGTTGTGCTGCCGCATATGTGGTCGGGTCCCCTCCCGTCGCGCGGGAGGGGGCTCCCGGGAAATGTCAGTCTTTCTCCGGCTCGTCGGAGAGCAGGTCGCCGCCAGTGACGACCTCCTCCTCCGGCTGGGCCGCCGCGGCGGGCTCGCCGCCGTCCTCCGGCTCGGCCACGGCCACCCGCGCCGGGCGCAGGATCCGCTCGCCGATCCGGTATCCGGGCTGCAGGATCTCCACGCAGGTCGGCTCGGTCACGTCGGACGAGTAGCTGTGGATGAGCGCCTCGTGCACGGTCGGGTCGAACGGGTCGCCCTTCGTGCCGAAGGTGTTCAGGCCCAGCTTGCCGACCGCGGCCTCCAGCGACTCGCTCACCTTGGCGAAACCGCCGGTGAGCTCGCCGTGGTCGCGGGCCCTGCCGATGTCGTCGAGCACGGGCAGCAGCTCGGCCAGTACGCCGGCCACCGCGTGCTCCTTGACCAGGGTCCGGTCCCGCTCGACCCGCTTGCGGTAGTTGGAGTACTCGGCCTGCAGCCGCTGCAGGTCGGCCGTGCGCTCCGCGAGTATCTCCGCAGCCGCGCCACCGAGCGCGGTGGCGTCGGCGGGGGACTCCTCGGGCGCGGTCTCCCGCGCCTCCAGGGTCTCCGGATCGATCTTGCGGTTGTCGCGGATCACCGGCTCCTGCTCGGAACCGTTCTCGCGCGCTGTCACTTGGCGCCGCCCTCCCGCTTCGGCTCGTCGTCGACGATCTCGGCGTCCACCACGTCGTCGTCAGCCTTGGCCTGCTGGTCGGCGCCCGGGTTGGGGCCGGGGTTGGCGCCCTCGGCGCCCGCGGCGGCCTGGGACTGGGCGTAGATGGCCGAGCCCATCTTCTGGCTGACCGTGGCCAGCTTCTCGGCGGCGGCGCGGATGGTGGGCGTGTCGGTGCCCTCCAGAGCCTTCTTCAGTTCGGCCAGCGCGTCGTTGACCTCGGTCTTGATGTCGGCCGGGATCTTGTCGTCGTTCTCGCCGAGGAACTTGTCGGTCTGGTAGGCCAGCGAGTCGGCGTTGTTGCGGACCTCGGCCTCCTCGCGGCGGTTCTTGTCCTCTTCGGCGTAGGACTCCGCCTCCCGCATCATGCGGTCGATGTCCTCCTTGGCCAGCGCGGAGCCGCCGGTGATGGTCATCGTCTGCTCCTTGCCGGTGCCCAGGTCCTTGGCGCCGACGTTGACGATGCCGTTCGCGTCGATGTCGAAGGTGACCTCGATCTGCGGGATGCCCCGCGGCGCCGGCGCGATGCCGGTCAGCTCGAAGGTGGCCAGCTTCTTGTTGTACGCCGCGATCTCGCGCTCGCCCTGGTAGACCTGGATCTGCACGGACGGCTGGTTGTCCTCGGCGGTGGTGAACACCTCGGAGCGCTTGGTCGGGATCGTGGTGTTCCGCTCGATGATCTTGGTGAAGATGCCGCCCTTGGTCTCGATGCCCAGCGACAGCGGGGTCACGTCGAGCAGCAGGACGTCCTTGACCTCACCCTTGAGCACACCGGCCTGGAGCGCGGCGCCGATGGCGACGACCTCGTCCGGGTTGACGCCCTTGTTGGGCTCCTTGCCGCCGGTCAGCTCCTTGACCAGGTCGCTGACGGCCGGCATCCGGGTCGAACCGCCGACCAGCACCACGTGGGCGATGTCGGCGACCTTGATGCCCGCGTCCTTGATGACCTGGTGGAACGGGCCCTTGCAGCGCTCGAGCAGGTCGGCGGTGATGCGCTGGAACTCGGCGCGGGTGAGCTTCTCCTCCAGGTGCAGCGGACCCTCGGCCGAAGCGGTGATGTAGGGCAGGTTGATCGAGGTCTCGGTCTGCGAGGACAGCTCGATCTTGGCCTTCTCGGCCGCCTCGCGAAGGCGCTGGGTGGCCATCTTGTCCTTGGACAGGTCCACGCCGTGCGCGTTCTTGAAGCGGTTCACCAGCTCGTCCACGACGCGCTGGTCCCAGTCGTCGCCGCCCAGGTGGTTGTCACCGCTGGTGGCCTTGACCTCGACGAAGCCGTGCCCGTCCTCGGAGCCGACGTCCAGCAGGGACACGTCGAAGGTGCCGCCGCCGAGGTCGAAGACGAGAATGGTCTGGTCCTGGTCCTTGTCGAGCCCGTAGGCCAGCGCGGCCGAGGTGGGCTCGTTGATGATGCGCAGCACGTTGAGGCCCGCGATGGTGCCGGCCTCCTTGGTGGCCTGGCGCTGCGCGTCGTTGAAGTACGCCGGGACGGTGATCACCGCGTCGGTGATCTTCTCGCCCAGGTAGGCCTCCGCGTCCTGCTTGAGCTTCTGCAGGACGAAGGCGCTGATCTGCTGGGGGGTGAACTTCTTGCCGTCGATCTCGACGGACCAGTTCGTGCCGATCTCTCGCTTGACCGACCGGATGGTCCGGTCGACGTTGGTCACGGCCTGGCGCTTGGCGACCTCGCCGACCAGCACCTCACCGTTCTTGGCGAAGGCCACCACGGACGGCGTGGTCCGCGAGCCTTGGGCGTTCGCGATGACGGTGGGCTCACCGCCCTCAAGGATCGAGACGACGGAGTTGGTCGTCCCCAGGTCGATACCTACCGCACGTGCCATGAGTACGTCCTTGTAGTCAAAGTTGAGTCAGACAGACTCAATAGTGGAATGGGATCCCCGCCCTTGTCAATCGGGGGACTGTCAAACAGCTTGAGTCTATGTCGCTCAACCCTCAGGCCGCGCCAAAAGTTCCCGATCTCCCGCACACAGATACGGCCCGCGCCGCCGTCGTGGCGCGGGCCGTACCGGACGATCTTTCAGTTCTTGGCGCCGTCCACGATCCTGCGGGTGCCCAGCGGGGACTTGAGCTTGACCAGGGTGGCCTTCTTGACCGCGATCGCGATGCACATGCCGTTGTCGCGGACCGAGCCCTCGTACAGGGTGACGGTGACCTTCTTGCGGGTCTCCTTCACCTTGACGTGGTCCAGCGCGGTGCACTCCTGCGGCCCCGACCACCAGGTCACCTTGAGATACCTGCTCTTCTTGCCCTTCTTGTACGGCTTCGCCGACGTCCACCGCACCTTGTGCGGCTTGATCGTGCCCGGCTGCGGCGTCACGATCGGATCGGCTGCGCCAGAGGCCGCGGCAGAGGGGGCAGTGGCGGGCCGGGCCGCCTGCGCCTGGGCCGGTACGGCCCCCACGCCCAGGGCCAACGCCGCGGTGAGGGCCACGGCGACACGTCGAATGATCATTTCGCACCGTCCACGATCTTCCGGTCGCCGACCGGCTCGGTGAGTTTGACGATCGTCTTCTTCTCGATGGCGATCTCGATGCAGATCGCGTCCTCGTCGGTGGTGCCCTCCCACAGCGTGACGGTCACCTCCGCCGCGGCGTACGCGACGTCCACCCGGTCCAGCGAGTTGCACGGCTCCACGCCGGAGACCCAGGTGATCTCCAGGTCGCCGCCTGCCGGCCGCGCGGTGGTCCACGGGATCTTGCGCGGGTTCAGGGTGTTCCCGACGGGCACGGTCATGGAGGGCCCGGCGCTCGGCGTGCCGGAGCCGGCCGGGGTGCCGACCGGCGTGCTCACCGGCTGTTCCGGGTCGGCCGGTTGGCCAGTGGTCACGGAATTCCCCCCTCCGCACGCGACCGCCGTCAGCAGGAGCGCGATCAGCCAGATCCGTCTCATGTCCGTATGACGGCCGAGTTCCGGCGCGGGTTCAGTCATGCATTGACTCCGGTATGGCCCGAAGTTAAATTCATCACATGATGAGTTTATCTCAGCCCGCGATCTCGGTCCGGGATCTGCGGGTGACCCGGGGCGGCCGCGAGGTGCTGCACGGGGTTTCCTTCGAGGTGCCGCGCGGCCAGATCACCGGCGTGCTCGGCCCCAGCGGGTGCGGCAAGACGACCCTGATCCGTGCGATCGTCGGCGTGCAGGTGGTCGCCGGCGGCGAGGTCACCGTGCTCGGCGAGCCCGCGGGCAGTCCGGCCCTGCGCCGCTCGGTCGGTTACTCCACCCAGAACCCAGCCATCTACCGGGACCTGTCCGTGCAGGAGAACCTGCGCTACTTCGCGGCCGTCCTGGGCGCGCCCGCAGGCGACGTGGACCGCGTGCTGGCCGAGGTCGGCCTGACCGGCCAGCGTCGCCAGCTCGGCGGCACCCTGTCCGGCGGCCAGCTGAGCCGGGCCAGCCTGGCGGTCTCCCTGCTCGGCAGCCCGCAGCTGCTGCTCCTGGACGAGCCGACGGTGGGCCTCGACCCGGTTCTCCGCAAGGAGCTCTGGACGCTCTTCCAGGGTCTGGCCGACCGGGGCGTCACCGTGGTGGTCTCCAGCCACGTGATGGACGAGGCGGGTCGCTGCCAGCGCCTGCTCGTCCTACGCGACGGTGACCTGCTCGCGGACGACAGCCCACAGGTGCTGCGCGACCGGACCGGTACGGCGGACCTGGAGGAGGCGTTCCTGCGCCTGATCGAGGAGAGGCAGGCGGCGTGAACGCGACCATCACCCTGGCCACCGCCCGGCGGATCATGAACCAGCTCCGCAACGACCACCGCACGGTGGCGCTCATGGTCCTGGTGCCGACGCTGGTCATCGTGCTGCTCTACTACGTCATGGACAACCAGCGCGCCTTCGCGGCCTGGGCGCCGGTGCTGCTGTGCGTGTTCCCCTTCCTGGTGATGTTCCTGGTCACCTCCATCGCCACGCTCCGGGAGCGCACCTCCGGCACCCTCGAACGGCTGATGGCCTCCCCGCTCGGCCAGCTCGACCTCCTCCTCGGGTACGGCCTGGCCTTCGGCTTCATGGCCTGCCTCCAGGTCGGCGTGGCCCTGGCCGTCTCGCTCACCTGGCTGGACCTGGAGCTGGCCGGCTCGCTCTGGCCGCTGGTCCTGGTGGCGCTGCTCAACGCCCTGCTGGGCACCGCCATGGGCCTGCTGTGCAGCGCGTTCGCCCGCAGCGAGTTCCAGGCCGTGCAGTTCATGCCGCTGGTGATGTTCCCGCAGCTCCTGCTGGGCGGCATCCTGGTCCCGCGCGACCAGATGGCCACCGTGCTGGAATGGATCTCCAACGTGCTTCCCATGTCGTACGCGATCGAGGCCATGAAGCTGGCGGCCGTGAGCGCGGAGCTGGGCGGCGACTTCTGGCGCGACGTGGCCGTGGTCTCCGGATCGATCCTGCTCGCCCTCGGCCTCGGCGCGGCGACGCTGCGCCGCCGGACGCCCTAGTACTGGGTAAGCTGCGGCCGTCCCCTAGCTGCGAGGTGTACGGCATGATCGCGATTCTGGGAACCGGCAAGATGGGCGAGGCCCTGCTGTCCGGCCTGGTCAGGGCCGGGCGGCGGCCCGGCGACATCATGGCCACCGCCCGCCGCCAGGACCGCGCCGAGGCCCTGCGCGTGCGGTACGGCGTGCGCGTGGTCAGCAACGCCGAGGCCGCCAAGACCGCCGACACCCTCATCCTGGCGGTGAAGCCGCAGGACATGGCCGCCCTGCTCACCGAGATCGCCCCCTTCGTGCCCGCCGACCGGCTGGTCGTCTCCGTGGCGGCGGGCATCACGACGGAGTTCGTGGAGTCCCGCCTGGGCGCCTCCGTGCCGGTGGTCCGGGTGATGTCCAACACACCGGTGCTGGTGGACGAGGCGATGAGCGTGATCTCGTCGGGCGCGCACGCGGCCGAGGAGCACATGCGGCAGACCGAGGACCTGCTCCGGCCGGTGGGCAAGGTGCTGCGCATCCCGGAGTCCCAGCAGGACGCGGCGACCGCGCTGTCCGGCAGCGGGCCCGCGTACTTCTTCTATCTGGTCGAGGCGATGGTGGACGCGGGCATCCTGCTGGGCATGCCGCGGGCGGCCGCGCTGGACATGGTGACGCAGTCGATCGTGGGCGCGGCGATCATGCTGCGGGACTCGGGGGAGCACCCGGTGATCCTCCGGGAGGCCGTGACGTCTCCGGGCGGAACCACCATTTCGGCCATCGCCGAGCTGGAGCGCCACCGCGTGCGCGCCGCCTTCCTGGACGCCATCGAGGCCGCCCGGGACCGGAGCCGGCAACTCGCGTCGGGGTGACCCCGGGTTTAGGCGACCTGCCCTTATGTAGATAATCATAAGGAAACTTTCCGATATTTCGGACTTCGGGGCGGGTCGGGGTGGCGGTCGTACTAACGCGTCGTGCGCTGTGGTCGAGGGATTTCTCCCTGTATTTCGTGGCGCGGTCGGTCGCCCTGATGGGCGATGCCATGCTCCCCATCGCGGTGACTTTAGGCATCCTCAGCCTGTACGGCCCGGTCGGCGTGGGCTTGGTGCTGGCCTCCTGGATGGCCTCCTTCGGGGGGCTCGTCCTGTTCGGCGGCGTGTTCGCCGACCGGTTCACCGCCCGCAAGATGATGATCGGGGCCGACCTGCTGCGGGTCGTCACCCACCTGGTCATCGCGTTCGCGTTCTTCGCCGGCCGCCCGGCGCTCTGGCTGCTGATCGTCATGTCCGCGCTCAGCGGCCTCGGCGCGGCGCTCTTCCAGCCCGGCGTGAACAGCATGGTCCCGCAGATCGCCGACGACCCGCAGCGCGCCAACGCCGTCCTGCGGGTGGCCGACGCGATCGCCCGGCTGCTCGGCCCCGGCCTGGCGGGCGCCATCGTGCTGCTCGGCGGCGCCGGCGTCGTCTACGCCGTCAACGCCGGCGGCTTCGCGGTCAGCGCCCTCTGCCTGCTCGCCCTGCGGGTGCGCCTGCTCGCCGTACCCGGCACCAAAGTGATCAGGGACCTGCGGGAGGGCTGGCGGGAGTTCCGCTCCCGGACCTGGATGTGGTCGGTGATCCTGGTCTGGTCGGTGTACGGCATCACGCTCTTCGGCCCGAGCTGGCCGCTGGGCGCGGAACTGGTCACCAAGAGCCTCGGCGAGACCGCGTACGTGATCGGCGTGACCGGGGAGGGCGTCGGAAGCATCATCGGCGGCCTGATCGCGATGCGCTACCGGCCCTCCCGGCCGCTGTTCTCCGGCGCGCTCGCGATGACGCTCTTCATGGCCATGCCGCTGATCATCGCGCTGCGGCTGCCGTTGCCTTACCTGGTGGGCGGGATGGTGCTGGCGGGGGCGTCCTGGGCGTTCTGGTCGGTCATGTGGGCGACCAGCGTGCAGACGCAGGTGCCGGGGGAGGTGCTCAACCGGGTCACCGCGTACGAGGTGGCGGGGTCGGTGCTGAGCATTCCGATCGGGCAGTCGCTGGCGCCGGTGGCGGGCGAGTGGCTGGGCGCGGAGAACGTGCTCATGTTCGGGTTCGCGACCGGGCTGGCGGGGATCGCCGTGCTGATCGCGACGCCTGCCGTGCGAAACCTGAGAGCCGTTCCCAGGGCCTAGTAATCGTCCCATTACGATGGGTCGAGTGACGATTCGTCGCGGTTTCCCCCCGCTTCTCATCATGACCTTCCTGCTCACCGGTTGCACCGGGGACGAGCCGCCGAAGGTGCAGATCGCACAGGTGACCCGGGCGTCGGTGAGCGAGGTCGTGGAGGCCCCGGGAACCGTGGGCGCGCGGGCCACCGCCACGCTCACCTCGCCCGCCGCCGGGACGGTCGGCAAGCTCTACGTGAGCGACGGCGACACGGTGAAGAAGGGCCAGCTGCTGGCCAAGATCACCTCCAAGCAGGCGCGTGACCAGCTGAGCCAGGCCCGCAAGGCGGACGCCCAGGCCGCCAAGGCCGCGCCCGCCGGCGGCGGCGCCCCGGCGATCACGCTGCCGCGGCTCAAACTCTCCGGCAAACTCGACACCAAGGTACGGCGCAGCCTCGCGAAGGCCCGTACCTCGGCCAAGAAGATCGAGGACCCGGTCGTCCGCGAGCAGCTGCTCACCGCGCTGGACGCGGCCGAAGCCCAGCACGAAGCGCAGCACGAGGCCCTCGGCGAGATCGTGACCGGCCTCAACACCTCGCTGAACCGCACGCTCTCCCAGGTGACCGGCCAGCTCGGCGCGGGCCTCGGCGGCCTCACCGAGTCGATGAGCTCCCTGCGGGCCGCCTCCCGGACGCAGACCAAGGCGGCCGTCGAGGCCGCGGAGTCGACCGTGGACGCCCTCACCATCAAGGCGCCCTTCAGCGGCGTGGTGACCCTGGGCGGCGCGGGCTCCGGCGGCGCCCAGCCGGACCTGAGCGCCCTGCTCCCCGCCGGCCTGGCCCCGCCGTCGGGCGGCGCCACCGGCCGCTCGGCCGGCGTGATCGCCGTCGGCGTGCCCGTGGCCGCCGGGGACGCGATCGTCACGATCACCGACGTCTCCGAGCTCAGCCTGGCCGCCGACGTGGACGAGACCGACGTGCTCCTGGTCGAGGACGGCACCGAGGCCGTCGTCGAGTTCGACGCCGTGCCCGGCGCGTCCTACACCGCCCGCGTGACCGGCGTCGGCGTCACCCCCAAGGAGGGCGCCACCGGCGGCGTCAGCTACCCCGTCCGCCTCTCCCTCGGCGACGGCCTGTACGACGACGGCGACGAGGCCCCCGCCCCCAAACCAGGCATGAGCGCCGTCATCCGCCTCACCGTCAAGGACTCTCCGGACACGGTGGCCGTGCCCGCCTCCGCGATCGTCTCCAGCGGCAGGGAGAGCGTGGTCTGGCTGGTCCAGCAGGGCAGGGCCGAACGCAGGACGGTCAAGCTGGGCGCGCAGGGCGACGCCATGGTGGAGGTGCTCGGCGGCCTGGCCGTGGGCGACCGGATCGTGGTGAAGGGCGCCGACACCGTACGCGAAGGCCAGGAGCTCGAGTGAGCGCGCCGGCTTTCGAGGCGGTGGCGCTGACCCGGTCGTACCAGCTGGAAGGGGTGTCGGTGGACGCGCTGCGGGGGGTGGACCTGACCGTCTCGCCCGGGGAGTTCGCCGCGATCATCGGCCCGTCCGGGTCCGGCAAGTCCACCCTCATGCACCTGCTCGGCTGCCTGGACCGCCCGACCTCCGGCGTGCTCAGGGTGGGCGGCGTGGACGTGGCGACGCTCAGCGACACCGAGCTGGCCGAGTTACGCAACCAGACGATCGGCTTCGTCTTCCAGTCCTTCCACCTGCTGGCCAGGACCTCGGCGCTGGACAACGTGGCGCTGCCGCTGGTCTACCGGGGCGTGCCCCGCGCCGAACGCAGGAACCGGGCCCAGGCCGCGCTGGAGGCGGTCGGGCTGGCCCACCGGCTGACGCACCGGCCCGCCCAGATGTCCGGCGGCGAGCAGCAGCGGGTGGCCATCGCCCGCGCGCTGGTCGGCGACCCCAAGGTCGTGCTGGCCGACGAGCCGACCGGCAACCTGGACTCGCGCAACGGCGCCGAGGTGATGAACCTGCTGGAACGCCTCAACCACGACAGCGGCGTGGCCATCGTCCTGGTCACCCACGAACCCGAGGTCGCGGGCCGGGCCCGCCGCCAGATCCACGTCAGGGACGGCCTGATCGAGCACGACACGGGGGCCTCGTGAGGACCGCCGAAGCGCTCCGGATGGCGCTGGAGGCGCTGCGCGTCAACCGGCTCCGCAGCGCGCTGACCATGCTGGGCGTGATCATCGGCGTCTCCGCCGTGGTCGTGCTGGTCGCCATCGGCACCGGCGCCAAGAACGCCGTCGAGCAGGAGATCGCCGGACTCGGCAGCAACATCATCCTGGTCGTGCCCGGCCAGCTGAACTTCGCCGCCGCCCCCACCCAGAGCCGCCTGGACCTCGCCGACGTCGCGTACGTGCGGCGGGTGGTCGGTGACGAGTCCCGGGTGACCGTGTCCGTGCAGTCCGGCGAGACGGTCAGGGTCGGCCGGGACGAGGCGTTCGTGACCGTGGTCGGCACCGACCAGTACGTCGCCAACATCTTCGACCGCCCGCTGCGGCGCGGCAGATACCTGAGCGAGACCGACGTGGACACCCGCCGCCGGGTGGTCATCCTCGGGTCCGAGGTGGCCTCCCGGCTCTTCGGCGACGTGGACCCGGTCGGCCGCCAGGCCACCATCTCCGGCGTGCGGTTCCGGGTCATCGGCGTCTACGAGAAGGTCGGCGCGACCTTCGGGGTGGCCCGCGACCAGGAGGTGCACGTCCCGGTCACCACCGCGCAGCGCCTCATCGGCGTGGCCAGGATCAACGGCATCGCCATCGGCGCGTCCGGGCCCGACGAGATCGAGGGCCTGCAACAGCGGGTGGTGGACGCGCTGGTCCAGCGGTACCCGGGGGAGAAGTTCTCCGCCGTCACCCAGACCCAGCTGCTCGGCACCATCGGCACCGTGCTCGGTATGCTGACCGGCGTGCTGGCCGCCATCGCCGGCATCTCGCTGCTGGTCGGCGGGGTCGGCGTGTCCAACATCATGCTGGTCAGCGTGCGGGAGCGGACCAAGGAGATCGGGCTCCGCAAGGCGCTCGGGGCGCGGCAGCGCGACATCCTCGGCCAGTTCCTGATCGAGGCCGTGCTGCTCACCACCATCGGCGGCGTGACCGGCATCGTGCTCGGCGTGGGCGGGGCGCTGCTGATCGCGGCGGTGTCGCCGGTGCCGGCCGCGATCACCTGGTGGTCGATCGCGCTCGCGTTCGGCGTCTCGGTCGGGGTCGGGGTGTTCTTCGGGGTGGCTCCGGCGCGGCGGGCGGGCCGGCTCGATCCGGTGGTGGCGTTGCGGGCCGAATAATCTGATGCGCCGGGCGTACGGTAATTTCGTGGCATGAGCGACTCGGTGCGGGTGGTCTGGGATGACGCTCTCACGTCGTACGACTTCGGCCCCCGGCATCCGCTCGCGCCCGTACGGGTGGAGCTCACGATGGCGCTGGCCCGGGAGCTGGGCGTGCTGAACGCCGTGGAGCTGGTCGGCTGCCTGCCCGCCGAGGACGACGAGCTGGCTCTGGTGCACGACCGGCACTACATCGAGGCGGTCAAGCGGGTCTCCAAGACCGGCAGGGCCGACCTGAGCGTGGGGCTGGGCACGTCGGACAATCCCGCCTTCCCGGGCGTGCACGACGCCTCCGCGCTCGTCGCGGGGGCCACCCTGACCGCGGCCAGGTCCGTCTGGTCGGGGGAGGCGGAGCACGCGGTCAACGTGGCGGGCGGGCTGCACCACGCGATGCGCTCGGCCGCCAGCGGCTTCTGCGTCTACAACGATCCGGCCGTCGCGATCGCCTGGCTGCTGGAGCAGGGTGCGAGGCGGGTGGCGTACGTGGACGTGGACGTGCACCACGGCGACGGGGTGCAGGCCGCGTTCCTCCACGACCCCCGGGTGCTGACGATCAGCCTCCACGAGTCTCCGCGCACCCTCTTCCCCGGTACGGGCTACCCGCACGAGACCGGCGCCGAGGGCACTTCGGTGAACGTGGCGCTCCCGGCCGGCTGCGGGGACCCGGGCTGGCTGCGGGCCTTCCACGCGGTGGTGCCGCCGCTGCTGCGCGAGTTCGGCCCGGAGATCCTGGTCACCCAGCACGGGTGCGACAGCCACGCGCTGGACCCGCTGGCCAACCTGATGCTCAGCCTGGACGGGCAGCGCACCGCCTACCAGGAGCTGCACAGGCTGGCGCACGAGACCGCCGGCGGGCGGTGGGTGGCCACCGGAGGCGGTGGCTACGAGCTGGTCCAGGTGGTTCCCCGGGCCTGGACGCACCTGATCGCCGAGCTGGCCGGGGTGCCGGTCGCCCCGGAGACGCGGACGCCGGAGGAGTGGCGGGCGTTCGTACGGCGGCGGACCGGCGAGATCCCCCCGCTCACCATGACCGACGGCAGAAACCCGGAATATCGCGATATCTCGCAGGGTTTCGATCCGGCGGATCCCATCGACCGCGCCATCATGGCCACCCGGAACGCGGTCTTCCCCTTCCATGGTCTGGACCCGATGCCATGACGAATGCCCCGTCCCGCGACGAGCTGATCGAGCAGCTGATCATTACCCGGGTAGCCGGGGAGGTGGCCACCCCCCGCGACAACAACCTGGACCACTACCGGTCCCTGGCCGTCGGCGATCCGCACTATCTGCTCGGGCTCACCTTCGAGGGCGCCTGGACGTACAAGGACGTGCTGGCCCTGATGGCCAAGTCGGCCGGCGTCGTCGCCGACCCCGACCACCGGTACGGCCAGGACACCATCGACCCCGAGCGCACGGTCGCCGCCACCGAGGCCATGGGCGACCGCATCGCCGCCGCCCTGAGCCGTCCGGGCACCCGGTTCGCCCTGGCCACCGGGCACCCCACCGGGATCATGGTCATCCACCTGGCGCTGGCCGGGTTCCTCGCCGCGCGCGGCGCCACCGTGATCAGCCCGGCCGAGGGCTGGACGTACCAGCCGGGCTCGTTCGGCCGCCGCAGGCGGATCAGGTACGTCGGCGACGTCGCCCTGCTGGACGACGGCGGCGCGCTGGTGCACACCCACGACTCCACGCCGATGCGGGCGATGCTGGCCGAGGAGCGGCCGGACTTCGTGATCGCCGACCACGGCTGGGCGGGCGCCGCCGGAGAGGCCGGAATTGAGACCGTGGCCTTCGCGGACAGTAACGACCCCGGCCTGTTCGTCGGCGAGGCGGAGGGGAAAATCGCGGTGACTGTGCCGCTAGATGACAATGTGCTCCCCAGATATTACGGTCCGTTGACGCGGTATCTGCTGGCTTGGATCACCGCGGGGCTTTAGGACCTCCCATTTGGGGTATTTCGCGCCCGCTTTTGCACCAGTGTGTCGACCGGTTGCCAACTTTTTTGTGATCCTGGGCGACTCTAATGTGAGAGAAGTTGGTCCGTTCCAAGATCTTGGCGAGGGGCACGGTCCGGCTGCTGGCCAGCGTTTTTCCCGGTTTCGGCGGCACCAGCCCGCGAGGACTGATGAAATGGGGGGTTTGCCTTCTCGGGGTCGCGACTTACGCTGACGGCAGTACACGTGCGTGAGCAATGGCACCAGTGGGGATAACCCGTAAACACGTGCGGAAGAGGCGTCCGATGGGTGCAGGCGAAAGACCTCTCAGCGAGGTGAAGTTCCTGACGGTGGCCGAGGTGGCCACAGTCATGCGGGTGTCCAAGATGACGGTGTACCGGCTCGTGCACTCGGGTGAGTTGCCGGCCATCAGGGTAGGCCGATCCTTCAGAGTGCCCGAACAGGCGGTCCACGACTATCTGAGGGATGCTTTCATCGAGGCTGGATGAACTGACCGAGGCGGCGGAACCAGCGCTCACCAGGCGATGGTTCATTAGTGACCCCGCGGGAGCCCCCCGGGGGAGCGATCGAGGGCCGATCGCCGGTAGTCTGTTGAGCCGGTGTGCGAGCGCACGCCGGCTCGGCAACCGACTCCTGGGGGTCCCGTGGGCTCTGTCATCAAGAAGCGTCGCAAGCGCATGGCCAAGAAGAAGCACCGCAAGCTGCTGAAGAAGACCCGTATTCAGCGCAGAAACAAGAAGTAACGACGGAGCCGCTCGCCCCTGCGGGCGAGCGACCGTGCATCCTGCGAGGCGGCATTGACCCACACCGTCCTGGTCACCGGGGTCGGCCGGCACGTCGGCGCCCGAGTGGCCGCCGTGCTCGCGGGCGACCCGGCCGTCCGGGTCATCGGAGTGGACACGGTGCCGCCGACGTCGCCGCGGGGCGAGCGCGATGGCGGCGCCCAACTCCCTGACTCCCTGGAGTTCGTCCGGGTCGATCTGCGTTCCCCCGACCTGGCTCGGGTGATCGCCACGGCCGACATCGACACCGTGGTGCACGTGAGCCTGCTCAGCGGGCCCGCCCGGAGCCGGTCGGCCATGAAGGAGCACAACGTCATCGGCACCATGCAGGTGCTGGCGGCCTGCCAGCGCTCCGGCACGGTGCGCCGTGTCGTGGTGCGCTCCACCACGGCCGTGTACGGCTCCTCGCCCCTGGACCCCGCGGTCTACACCGAGTCCACCGACCCCGCGGAACCGCCGTCCTCCGGTTACGGCAAGGACGCGGTCGAGGTGGAGGGGTTCGTCCGCGGGTTCGCGCGGCGGCGACCGGACGTGGCCGTGACCACGCTCAGGTTCGCCAACCTGATGGGCCCCGGGGTCGACTCGCCGCTCACCCGCTTCTTCACGCAGCCGGTGCTGCCGACCGTGCTCGGGTTCGACCCCCGGCTGCAGTTCATCCACGAGGACGACGCGGTCGAGGTCCTGCGCAGGAGCGCCACCGAGGACCATCCCGGCACGTTCAACGCCGCCGGATCCGGCGTGCTCCTGCTCTCCCAGTGCGTACGGCGGGCCGGCCGGCCCACACTCCCCGTGCCCGCCCCGGCGTTCCGGCTCCTCGGGGAGCTGGCCCGGGGGCTGGAACGGCTGGACTTCTCGCCGGAGCAGGTCGCGCTGATGAGCCACGGGCGCGCGGTGGACTCCACCCGGTTGCGGGCCGAACTCGGCTGGAACCTCACGTACGACACCGCCTCCGCGTACGACGACTTCCTGCGCTCCCGGGGGCTCACCGGCAACCTGCCGCTCGCCGTGTTCGACGCGCTCGCGGGACTCGTCCGGTGAAGGACCTGCCCGAGCTGCTCGCGTTCCTGCGGCGGCGGATCGCCGGCGAGTACGAGGTGGACGAGTTCGGCTACGACGCCGAGCTCACCGACACCGTGGTGCTGGAGCTGCTCCGGCCGCTCTACCGGCACTGGTTCCGGGTGGAGACCTCCGGCCTGGAGCTGCTGCCCGCCGACGGCGCCCTCGTCGTCGCCAACCACTCCGGCACGCTGCCCCTGGACGCGCTCATGCTCCAGGTCGCCCTCCACGACGAAGCCCACCGCCCGGTACGGCTGCTCGCCGCCGACCTCGTCTACCGCCTGCCCTTCCTCGGGCACCTGTCCAGGAAGACCGGCCACACGCTGGCCTGCCCGGAGGACGCCGACCGGTTACTGCGTCAGGGCGAACTCGTGGGCGTGTTCCCGGAGGGCTTCAAGGGCATCGGCAAACCGTTCGGCCAGCGGTACCGGCTGCAGCGGTTCGGGCGGGGCGGGTTCGTGGCGTCGGCGATCCGGGCCGGGGTGCCGATCGTGCCGTGCGCGATCGTCGGCGCGGAGGAGATCTATCCGAAGATCGGCGACTTCGGCCTGCTGGCCCGGACACTCGGCCTGCCCTACCTCCCGATGACACCGCTCTTCCCCTGGCTGGGCCCCCTCGGCCTCGTCCCTCTGCCGTCCAAGTGGATGATCGAGTTCGGCGACCCCATCAAAACCGACCAGGCCGACGCCGACGACCCCATGACCCTCTTCAACATCACCGACCACGTCCGCGAAACCATCCAGCACCAACTGGACACCCTCCGCACCCGCCGAGGCCCGGCCTTCCAACGCTGATAGGGGCTGGCCGCCGTAATCCGGCGCCGTCTACCGCCGCACTCCTCCTCGCCGCCCCGGCGCCAAAATTCCCTGCCGCGGGGAGGGGACGGGGCCATTCCTTTCGCGCAGAGGGGAGGGGACGGGGCCATTCGTTTCGCGCAGAGGGGAGGGGACGGGGCCATTCGTTTCGCTCAGGGGGGAGGGGACGGGGCCATTCCTTTCGGTCAGAGGTCCAACTGATTGGGTCGGCCGCTCTTGGCGGCACCGGCCAGGCCACCGAACCTCTGGCCGCGCGAGGCCACCCGGTCGTCGCCGATGCGGCGGGAAGCGTCACCTGCGATGACGGCGCCGGATGACGGCGAGATGTGTTCAGTGGGTTTTGTAGTGCTTGCGGAGGGCGATTCCGGCGGCTACGCCGCCTGCGACGGCGCCGGCGGCGGCGGCCACGGGGAGGCCGATCATGGTGGCTTTGCGGCCGGTGCGGAAGTCCTTGATGCCCCAGCCCTGCTCTCGGGCGTGGTCGCGGAGTTCGGAGTCGGGGTTGATGGCGTAGGGGTGGCCGACGATGGAGAGCATGGGGAGGTCGTTGGCCGAGTCGCTGTAGGCGGAGCAGCGGGTGAGGTCGAGGCCCTCCTGGCGGGCCAGGGCGCGGACGGCGTCGGCCTTGGCCGGGCCGTGCAGGAGGTCGCCGACCAGGCGGCCGGTGTAGGCGCCCTGGTCGGTCTCGGCGACCGTGCCGAGCGCGCCGGTGAGGCTCAGGCGGCGGGCGATGACCTGGGCCAGCTCCACCGGGGTGGCCGTGACCAGCCAGACGCGCTGGCCGGCGTCGAGGTGGGCCTGGGCGAGGGCGCGGGCGCCCGACCAGATGCGGTCGGCCATCACCTCGTCGTAGATCTCCTCGCCGAGCCGGACCACGTCGTCGACCTTGAGCCCGGCGACGAAGGCCAGCGCCATCTCCTTGGCCTTGGCCACGTGCTCGGGGTTCTCGTCGCCCCTGACCCGGAACATGGCCTGGCCGAGCGCGAACTTGACCAGGTCACGCGTGGTGAACAGGCCGCGCGAGGCCAGCCCCCTGGCGAAGTGGTAGATCGACGCGCCACGGATCATCGTGTTGTCCACGTCGAAGAAGGCCGCCGCCGTGAGGTCGGGCTCGACCGGCGGGGGCGGCGCCGCGGGGGACATCGCGCCCGCCGCCTCGGCCGCGATCTCCGCCGGGTCCTGCCGTCTCAGTAGCCGCCTCATAGCCCATCAGCTTAACCGCCGGGTGGGACAGGAACGCGTACGCGCTGTTAGCGGCGTATGACGGTCTAGTAGCCGCTCACCGTGTACCCGTCGATGAAGACCAGGTACTCGTTGGCGCGCTCGCGGTTCTCCTGGTCCATCTTGGGCAGCATCGGCTCGATCCGGTTGCGCTGCTCCCGGGCGAACTTGCGCACCTTGGCCTGCTCCTTGGCGTCCACCCGGGTGCGCGGCTTGACCCGGTTGAGGGCGGCGCGCGTGGTGCTGTCCATGTCCTGCAGGGTCTCCTTGAGCAGCTCCTGCCGGTCGGGCGTGGCCGCCTGTAAGAGCGCCGCCGCCTCCCCGGCCCGCGCCTTGGCCGCGGTCATCTGCCGGTCGGCCAGGTCCGCGTCGTCGGTGGTGAAGGTCAGCAGCGTCGACTCGGCCGCCCGCTTCAGCGGGTAGAGCAGGTCGCCCGGGACGGTCGTGTACGTCACCATGGCCGTGCTCAGCGTGGCCACGATCATCGCGCCCAGACCGGCCCAGGGCCGGATCAGCACCCAGCGGGACACGGTGCTGATGGCCGGGCGGTCGTGCGGGGGCTGCTCGGCGGTGACGCGCTCGTTCTCGTGGGTCTTGAGCAGCTCGTCACGCAGCCGGGCGCGGAACTCGGCCCGCGGGCCGGTGCCCAGCCGGTGGCTGAAGTCTCCCAGGCGCGCCACGACCTCGCCGGAGAAGCGACCGGCGCGCCACCGTCGCCACCACCCCATGAACGCTCCCGCGCCTCGACAGCCCCGGACAACCGGATGATCCCCGCCCTGCGTCCTGCCCAACGACGCGCAGGCGGCCTAGGTTACGGTACGTGTCTTAACCGAGATCCTTCGGCAGTGCCCGGGCCAGGGCCTTGATCGCACGGAACTGCAACGCCTTGATCGCGCCGGCCTTCTTGCCCATCACGAGGGCGGTCTCGGCCAGCGACATGCCGTACAGGAAGCGGAGGATCACGCACTCCTGCTGTTCGGGTCCGAGTTGCTGGACGGCGCGCATCACGTGCTCGTTCACCATGTTGGTGACCACGGCGTTCTCGGGGATGTGCGGGCCGTCGAGCGGGGTGTCGAGGATCTCGGCGGTGGAGACTTCTAGGCGGTTTCGGCCTGATTTGAAATGGTCTGTCACCAGATTCCTGGCGATTGTCACGAGCCAGGCCCCGAAGTCCCGGCCCTGCCAGGTGAAGTCGGCGATGCCGCGCAGCGCGCGCAGGAAGGTGTCGCTGGTCAGATCCTCGGCCAGGGTGTGCGACCCGACTCGGAAGAAGACGTAGCGGTAGACCAGCTCCACATAGCGGTCGTAGAGCATGCCGAACGCTTCGGTGTCACCGGTCTTGGCGCGCAGGACCAGCGTGCGCATCTCGTCGTGTTCCGGCGAGAGCGGGATGGTGCTCGGCTCGATGGGCGCGGTCTGCATCGCTCCAGCGGAAGCCGGAGGAGCGATCCCGGCGAACGGCCACGTGTTCGGCATCCGGATATCCCATACGGGGAAGGGGAAGTCGGCGTGCTTGCACACTCTAGGAACCAACCCCCCCGCTGTCTATGGCCCGGGCGGAGGAGACCCTACCTGGGGCATCGGCTACCGGTAGGAAGGTAATGTCCGGCAGCATAAGGACCACCATGGAAGTTCTAGTTGCTGTCATCGCCTTCGGCGGAGCCGTGCTGGCCGCCATCACCACGGGCGCCTTGGTCGGGCGGCTGCGGGAAGAAGCGTCCGGCTGGCTGACCGCCTGGGCCATCACGACCGCGGCGCTCTGCCTGGCGCTGGGCGCGGTCACGGTCGGGAACCTGCTCGGGTTCGGGCCGCTCACCTTCCGGATCTACCAGATCGGCGGCGCGCTGCTGGCGCCGCTGTGGCTGTCGGTCGGGCTGATCCAGCTGCTGGCGGAGAAGCGCTCGGCGCGGTTCTCCGGCTGGCTGCTGGGCGGGGGCCTCACCGTGGTCGGTGGCGTCATCATGCTGATCGACCCGGTCGCGGGCGGGTTCAAGAAGGAACTGCCCACCGGCAACGAGTTCTGGGACCTCTGGCCGGAGTGGCTGCTGCGCGGCGTGCACGGGGTCGTGGTGCTGACGCTGCTGGTCGCCATGATGGTGGCGGTGGCCCGCTGGCGCGGCGGCGACGACTACGACGCCGACAACATGAACGCCACCGTGGTGCTCGCCCCGACCGGACTGGCCGTGATCGGCGCGCTCCTGCTCACCGTGCCGGGCCCGTTCGTGGTCGCCCTGCTGGGCGGCCTGTCCGGGGCGATCTGGTACGCGGTGGCCCGGCCGCTCGCCCCGTACGAGGACGAGGAGGAGGACGAGCCGGCGCCCCCGCAGCAGCAACAGCCTCCGCCCCAGCAGGACTGGCAGGGATACGGCCGCAGGCAGGCCCAGGAGCCGGAACCCGAGTTCCCGCCCCGCCGCTCCGGCCTCGGCGACCTGGTGGCCGAGTACCGCGCGGGCGAGACCGGCGAGGTGGACTACGCCGCCCGGATGCAGACCGGCGGCTTCGGCGGCCCGCCCGGCCCCCCCGGCCCTCCCGGACCGGACTTCGGCGGCCCGATGACCGGCACCATGATGCCCGCCGACCGCTTCGGCGGCGGCACCCCCGAGTACGGCATGCCCGCCCCCCAGCCCGCCGTCCCCGAATACAACATGCCGGCCACCGGCGTGCTCTACCCGGGCGCCGCCCCGATGCCCGCGCCGGCCAAGCAGTCCCCGAAGCCGTCCCCCAACATCTACGGCCTGCTGACCGTCTTCACCCTGCTGGACGGCTCCGGCGAGGCGTTCGACAAGCTGGCCGAGGAGACCGTCGAAGCGGTCCAGTCGAACGAGCCGGACACGCTCGTCTTCGTCTGCCACGCCGTCAAGTCGGCTCCGCTGCAGCGCATCGTCTACGAGCTCTACCGCGACGAGGTGGCCTTCTCCGAGCACCAGCGGCAGCCGCACATGGAGCGGTTCGCGACCGAACGGCAGGCGCTCGTGCTGGCCACCAACGTGATCGAACTGAACGTCAACGCGGCGAAGGTCGTGCCGCTGCCGTCCGCGTTCCGCTGACCGGCGTCAACCGGAGAGGGCCGCCCGCAGCCGGGCCTCGTCCACCCGCCAGAAGTCGTGCTGCACCCCGTCGATCACCGTCACCGGGATCATCTCCCCGTAACGTGCCAGGTCCTCGGCGGAGGCGGTGATGTCGCGCTCCTCCCACGGCACGCCCAGTTCCCCGGCCACCCGGGCGATGATCGCGCGGGCGTCCTCGCAGAGGTGGCAGCCCGGCTTGCCGTACAGCGTGATCGAATGAGCCATGCGCTCCACAGTACGGGGGGCGGATTCGGGACCGGCCCCACGGGCTGGCACAGTTATTGAGCACGGATGGATAAGCCTCCACTTTGTGCATGGCTTCACAAAGGCACTAACCTGGGGTTTGTTCTCATCATCCGTCTCATTCCCCCCGGGAGCTCCGGCTAGTGATCCGCCGTATTCCGCAAGCTCGTGAGCGTGGCATCCCTGACGCGACCGTCGCGCGGCTGCCGCTCTACCTGCGTGCCCTGAACGGCCTGGCCGAACGCGGCACCGCGACGGTGAGCTCGGAGGATCTGGCCCTGGCGGCGGGCGTGAACTCGGCCAAACTCCGCAAGGACCTCTCCCACCTGGGGTCGTACGGCACCCGGGGCGTCGGCTACGACGTGCAGTACCTGATCTACCAGATCTCCCGCGAGCTCGGCCTCACCCAGGACTGGGCGGTCGCCATCGTGGGCGTCGGCAACCTGGGCCGGGCGCTGGCCAACTACGGCGGCTTCGTGTCCAGGGGATTCCGGGTGGCCGGCCTGCTCGACGCCGATCCTGCCGTGGTCGGCGACCACATCGCGGGGCTCACCGTGGAGCACTCCGACGGCCTGGAGGCCGTCATCAGAAAGCGCGGGGTGTCGATCGTCGTGATCGCCACTCCCGCGACGGCGGCGCAGCAGGTCTGCGACCGGGTCATCGCCGCCGGTGTGACGAGTATCTTGAACTTCGCCCCCGTCGTCCTCACGGTGCCCGACGGCGTCGATGTTCGTAAGGTCGATCTATCCATTGAACTGCAGATCCTCGCGTTTCATGAGCAGCGCAAGGTGAGTGGGGGGCCCATGATGGCCGAGGACTGGGCCGGGGAGGCCGGATGACCATGCTCATCGTCGGGCTAAGCCACCGGACCGCTCCGGTGGCTCTGCTGGAGCGCGTGACCGTCTCCGGGGACGCGCTTCTGAAACTGCTGCACGACGTGCGCCAGGACGCGCACGTGTCGGAGGCGATGGTCGTCTCCACCTGCAACCGCGTCGAGCTCTACGCCGACGTCGACAAGTTCCACGGCGGTGTCACCGCGCTCACCGATCTGCTGGCCACCCACTCGGGCGTCCCCCAGGAGCAGCTGACCCGGCACCTCTACGTGCACTACGAGGAGCGCGCCGTCCACCACCTGTTCTCGGTCGCCTGCGGCCTGGACTCGATGGTGGTCGGCGAGGGCCAGATCCTCGGCCAGATCCGTACGGCCCTGCGCACCGCCCAGCACGAGGGCAGCGTCGGCCCGAACCTGAACGAGCTGGTCCAGCACGCGCTGCGCGCGGGCAAGCGGGCGCACAGCGAGACCGGCATCGACCGCGCCGGAGCCTCCCTGGTCGGCGTCGGCCTGGACCTGGCCGGCCGGGTGCTGGGCCCGATCGCCGGCCGCCGCGCCCTGGTGGTCGGCGCCGGCTCGATGAGCGCCCTGTCCGCCGCCACCCTGGTCCGCGCGGGCGTCACCGACATCGTCATCGCCAATCGCACGTACGAACGCGCCGTACGGCTGGCCGAGACGGTCGGCGGCCGGGCGGTCGAACTGGCCGGCCTGCCCGCCGAGCTGGCCGGGGCCGACCTGGTGATCTCCTGCATCGGCGCGGGCAACCGCGCGATCACCACGGACCTGGTCCGCGCCGCGATGGACGGCCGCGCCGAGCCGCTGTTCCTGCTGGACCTGGCGCTGCCGCACGACGTCGACCCCGGCGTGCGCACCTTCCCCGGGGTCACCCTGGTGGACCTGGACTCCATGCAGCAGGCCGGGATCGGCGTCGCCGACGGCGGACGCGGCGCCGAGATCGACGCGGTCCGGGCGATCGTGGCCGAGGAGGTGTCCGCCTACCTGGACGCCGTCCGCGCGGCCCGGGTCACCCCCACGGTGATCGCGCTGCGGACCCGGGCGGCGTCCGTGGTCGAGGCCGAGCTGGGCCGTCTGGCGGCACGAGTGCCCGAACTGGATGGCAAGCTGAAAGACGAGGTGGCGCACATGGTCAGGCGCGTGGTGGACAAACTCCTCCATGAGCCGACTGTGCGTGTCAAGCAGCTCGCCGCGTCCCCGGCAGGCGATCATTATGCCGAGGCGCTCCGCGAACTGTTCAATCTGGACCCGAAGGCGCCGGGCGCCGTATCCAGGATGGAGATCGAGCAGTGAAGCTGAGGCTGGGCACCCGCAAAAGCCTGATGGCGACCACGCAGTCGCAGCAGGTGGCGGACCGGCTGAGCGAGCTCACCGGCCGGGACGTCGAGCTCGTCGGCATCACCACCCTGGGCGACGTGAGCAAGGCGCAGCTCAGCCAGCTCGGCGGCACCGGGGTGTTCGTCAGCGAGCTGCGCACCCACCTGATCGACGGCTCGATCGACTTCGCGGTGCACTCGCTCAAGGACCTGCCCACCGCGGTGGACCCGCAGATCACCATCGCGGCCATCCCGCCCCGCGACGACCCGAGGGACGCCCTGGTCGGCGGGGTCAAGCTCGCCGACCTGGCGCCCGGATCCCGGATCGGGACCGGCTCGCCGCGCCGCATCGCCCAGCTCCGCGTGCTCCGCGACGACCTGGAGTACGTGCCGATCCGCGGCAACGCCGACACCCGCATCGGGAAGGTCGCCGCCGGCGAGCTGGACGGCGTGGTGCTGGCCGCCGCCGGCCTGGCCCGCCTCGGCCGGGACGGCGAGATCGCCCAGCTGTTCGAGCCCGACGAGATGCTCCCCGCCCCCGGGCAGGGCGCGCTCGCCGTGGAGTGCCTGACCGGGCGGCCCGACCTGGCCGACCTGCTTTCCGTACTCGACGACGGCCGTACCAGGGCCGCCGTCTCCGCCGAGCGGGCGGTGCTCTCCGCCCTGGAGGCCGGCTGCTCCGCGCCGGTCGGCGCGTACGCGGTGGTCGACGGGAACACGTTGAATCTGACCGCCACCGTTGTCGCCATCGACGGCACGGGAGCGGTCCGCAAGTCCGCCTCCGGACCCCGGACGGCTGCCATGGACCTCGGGCGTGAGCTCGCGGCCGCCATGATCGCGCAAGGGGCCGGCACGTTGATGGGGGCCCATTGAGTTCAGGCACCGGCAGTTCTGATTCCGGATTCGTGGCGTTCGTCGGAGCCGGGCCCGGCGACGAGAACCTGCTGACGCTACGTGGGGCCGATCTGCTGTCCCGCGCCGACGTGGTCGTGCTGGACCAGGAGGCGTACGGCGCGCTGCTGCGGCACTGCCGCGCGGACGTGAAGATCCTTGACACCGCGGGCGCGGCGGACGGCCTGGCCGCCCTGGCGAAGGCGGGCAAGAGCGTCGTCCGGGTCTGTCCCGGCGATCCGTCGTTCTTCTCCTCGGTCGCCGAGGAGGTCGCGGCCTGCGCCAAGGCCGAGGTGGAGTTCGAGATCGTGCCCGGCGTGCCGCCCGCGACCGCCGTGCTCGGCTACGCGGGCATCACGCCGGCCGCCGGCGTGCCGGAGTTCCGGGTCGTGGACGCCGCCCGGGTCGGCGACTGGTCGGCGCACGCCGACTGCCAGGGCACACTGGTGATCTACAACGGGCTGGCCGAGGCGGTCCCGATCGGCAAGGCGCTGATCGCGGCGGGCAAGCCCGACTACACGCCGGTCGCGGTGACCAGCGACGGCACCACCACCGAGCAGTACACGGTGGTGTCCTCGCTCGGGCGGCTCGGCCCCGACCTGAAGCACGCCGCCATGACCGAGCCCGCCGTCATCGTGGTCGGCGACGCGGTCGCCCAGCGGGACAAGTTCTCCTGGTTCGAGACCCGGTCGCTGTTCGGCTGGCGGGTGCTGGTGCCGCGCACCAAGGAGCAGGCGGCCGGCCTGTCCGAGCAGCTCCGCTCGTACGGCGCGGTGCCCGAGGAGGTGCCCACCATCTCGGTGGAGCCCCCCAGGACGCCGCAGCAGATGGACCGCGCCATCAAGGGCCTCGTCACCGGACGCTACGAGTGGGTGGCCTTCACCAGCGCCAACGCCGTCAAGGCCGTCCGCGAGAAGTTCGAGGAGTACGGGCTGGACGCCCGCGCCTTCGCCGGTCTCAAGGTGGCCGCCGTGGGCGACGCCACCGCGAAGGCCCTGATCGAGTTCGGGGTCCGGCCGGATCTGATGCCGACGGGCGAGCAGTCCTCGGAGGGTCTGCTGGCCGAGTGGCCGCCGTACGACTCGATGCTGGACCCGATCAACCGCGTGCTGCTGCCGCGCGCGGACATCGCGACCGAGGCGCTGGTGGCCGGGCTGACCGAGCTCGGCTGGGAGTGCGACGACGTGACCGCGTACCGGACGGTCCGGGCGGCGCCGCCGCCCGCGCCGATCCGCGAGGCGATCAAGAGCGGCGGCTTCGACGCTGTACTTTTCACGTCGTCGTCGACCGTGCGGAATCTGGTGGGCATCGCCGGAAAGCCGCACAACGTCACAGTTATCGCGGTCATCGGCCCGCAGACCGCCAAAACGGCGGAGGAGTTCGGGCTCCGGGTGGACGTGATGGCGGACAAACCTTCGGCTTCGGCCCTGGCCGCCGCTCTGGCGGAGTACGGTGCCAAGCAGCGCCAGGCGGCCGTCTCCGCCGGCGAGATTCCGCGCCGCCCCTCGCAGACGCGCAGGGGAGCGCGCCGCAGGGCGAAATAGCACGAATTCGTGGGGTGAAGAGAGCATGACAGCCGAGTTCCCGGTCGCCAGGCCGCGCCGGCTCCGCCGGACCGCGCCGCTCCGGCGCATGGTGGCCGGGACCCGGCTGCATCCGGCCGAGCTGATCCTGCCGCTGTTCGTCAAGGAGGGCATCACCGAGCCGAACCCGGTCGGTTCGATGCCCGGCGTGTTCCAGCACACCCGCGACTCGCTCCGCAAGGCCGCGCACGAGGCCGCCGAGACGGGCGTCGGCGGGCTCATCCTGTTCGGCGTCCCGCTGCACAAGGACGGCAGGGGCTCGGGCGCCGACGACCCCGAGGGCATCGTGCAGCTCGCCCTGGCCGACCTGGCCGCCGAGGTGGGCGACGCGCTGGTGCTGATCACCGACACCTGCCTGGACGAGTACACCGACCACGGCCACTGCGGGCTGCTCACCCCCACCGGCGAGGTGGACAACGACGCCACGCTGGAGCGTTACGCCGCCGCCGCGGTCGCGCAGGCGCGGGCCGGCGCGCAGGTGATCGCGCCCAGCGGCATGATGGACGGCCAGGTCGCGGCGATCCGCGCGGCGCTGGACGCGGACGGCTTCGCGGAGATCCCGATCCTGGCCTACTCGGCCAAGTTCGCGTCCGGGTTCTACGGCCCGTTCCGGGAGGCCGCCGAGTGCGCGCCGCAGTTCGGCGACAGGAACGCCTACCAGCAGGACCCGGCCGGTCCGGTCGGGGAGTCGCTGCGGGAGATCCGGCTGGACCTGGCCGAGGGCGCGGACGCCGTCATGGTGAAGCCCGCCCTGGCCTACCTGGACATCATCCGGCAGGTCCGCGACATCGTGGACGTGCCGGTGGCCGCCTACCAGGTGAGCGGCGAGTACGCGATGGTGGAGGCCGCCGCCGCGAACGGCTGGATCGACCGGGACCGGGTGATCATGGAGTCGCTGATCGCCATCCGCCGCGCTGGTGCTGATCTCATCCTCACCTACTGGGCCACCGAGATCGCGCGCCGCCTGGCCTAACCGGGCCATATGCGGGGGTCGCCCTGCGAAGAGCATTTCGTACCGGGCATTATCGGGTGCAACACCAGTCACCTGCCGCGGTGACTGTTTCCGTCGGGGCAATGGTGTATTCGGGGAGGAACGCCAATGGTGGGGGTACCGCTGGCTCGGAAATCGAGGCGGCGCGCGCACCGGACGCCGCGGCCCGTCACCTCGGTGCTGCAGTACGCCGCGCTCGGCTGGGCCGCCTGTCTGGGGGCGCACCCGCTCCGCGAGGGCGGGCGCGCCTGCTCCTGCGACCGGGTCGGCTGTCCCGACCCCGGCGCGCATCCGCTCTCCCCGGCCTGGCAGATGCAGGCCACGCTGGACACGGCGCAGCTGACACGCTGGTGGCAGCAGGACCCCGAGGCGAATGTGATCCTGCCCACCGGACGGGTGTTCGACGTGTTCGACGTCCCCGCCGAGGCCGGCCTCACCGCCCTGGCCAACATGGACGCCACCGGCTTCGACACGGGCCCGGTCGCCGCGAACGGCGACCGGGTTCTGTTTTATGTGGCCACCAGAGGCGCGCCGGACGACGAGGACGAGTGGTGGTCCTGCCACCTCGACTACGGCCCCGAGACCATCGACTCCCAGCCCGGCCTGCGCTGGCACTGCCGCGACAGCTACGTGCTGGCCCCGCCGTCCACGCTGCCCGGCGGCTCGGTGGCGACCTGGCTCCGACCGCCGGACGGCCGTCCGCTGCCCGATCCCCTGCGCGTGCTCGACCTGATCGCCGACTAATCTCGTGGGCGTGGAATTCACCCAGCGATCCGCCAAACTCTTCGCCCGCGCCAAGGAACTCGTCCCGGGCGGGGTGAACTCCCCGGTCCGCGCGTTCGGCGCGGTGGGCGGCACTCCCCGGTTCATGGCGTCGGGGCAGGGGCCGTACCTGACCGATGTGGACGGCAACCGGTATGTGGACCTGGTCTGCTCGTGGGGGCCGATGATCCTCGGGCATCGGCATCCGGCCGTGGTGGCCGCCGTCTCCGACGCGCTCGCCCAGGGCCTGTCCTTCGGCACGGCCACCGAGGGCGAGGTGCTGCTGGCCGAGGAGATCGTCAACCGGATGAGCCCGGCGGTGGAGAAGGTCCGCCTGGTCAGCTCCGGCACCGAGGCCACCATGAGCGCCGTACGGCTCGCGCGTGGCTTCACCGGCCGATCCAAGGTCATCAAGTTCGCCGGCTGCTACCACGGCCACGTGGACGCGCTGCTGGCCGCGGCCGGTTCGGGCGTGGTCACCTTCGGCCTGCCGGACACCCCGGGTGTGACGGGCGCGTCGGCGGCGGACACGATCGTGCTGCCGTACAACGACGTGCGGGCGGTGGAGGAGGCGTTCGCCGCCGCCGAGATCGCCTGCGTGATCACCGAGGCCTGCCCGGCCAACATGGGCGTGGTGCCGCCGCTGGACGGCTTCAACCGGCGGCTGCGCGAGCTGTGCACCCTCAACGGCGCGCTGCTCATCGTGGACGAGGTGCTGACCGGCTTCCGGGTCAGCGCCTCCGGCTGGTACGGCCTGGACCCGGTGGCCGCCGACCTGATGACCTTCGGCAAGGTGATGGGCGGCGGTCTCCCGGCGGCGGCCTTCGGCGGCCGGGCCGAGGTGATGGCGCTGCTCGCCCCGGAGGGCCCGGTCTACCAGGCGGGCACGCTCTCGGGGAATCCGCTGGCGTGCGCCGCCGGTCTGGCCACGCTGGCCGCGTGCGACGCCGGGGTGTACGACCGGATCGACGCCGCCGCGCTGGCGGTGGGGGAGGCGGCCTCGGGCGCGCTGGCCGCCGCGGGGGTTCCGCATCGGCTCCAGCGCGCCGGCAACCTCTTCTCGATCTTCTTCACCGATGGGCCGGTGACGGACTTCGACTCGGCGAAGACCCAGAACACGGCGGCCTACACGGCGTTCTTCCATTCGATGCTGGATCAGGGCGTCTACCTGCCCCCGTCCGCGTACGAGGCGTGGTTCCTGTCCGCCTCGCACGACGACGACGCGCTGACCCGGATCGTCGAGGCTCTCCCCGCGGCTGCCGTGGCCGCGGCTCAAGCGGGCTGACTGATTCAGGTGGTTCGCGCCGGCCTCTTGGCGCGGGACTGGCGGGCCTGACGGGCCAGGTTCTCCAGGTAGGAGACCTCAGCGTGACGGGCGCTCTTCGTGAAGATGTTGTTTAGGATTCTCATGCCTTCATTTTCCAGCGCTTAACAGTTGAGCACAAGCGAGATTTTCTTAGGTGCATGGTTTAGACTGGCTACATGTTGGACTTGCACCGGTTGAAGGCCCTGCACGCGGTCGCGACCTACGGCTCGGTGGGCGCGGCGGCGGAGGCGCTGATGGTCACCCCGTCCGCCATCTCCCAGCAGCTGGCCAAGCTGGAACGGGAGACCGGCGCCGTGCTGGTCGAGCGGAACGGGCGCGGCGTGAAGCTGACCGACGCCGCCGGCCTGCTGGCCGAGCACGCCGAGAAGATCCTCGCGCTGGTGGAGGTCGCCGAGGCGGACTTCGAGGCGCTGCGCGGCGCGGTCGTCGGCAAGCTGTCCATGGCGGCCTTCCCGACCGCCGCGCGCGGCATCATGCCGGGCGCGCTGACCCTGCTCAAGGAGCGCCACCCGGACCTCGACCTGCTCGTCTACGAGCGCGAGCCGGAGCGGCAGGTGCGCGAGGTCACCCGGGGCGAGATCGACCTGGCCGTGGTGCAGGACTGGGTCAACCGGCCGATGGCCATCCCGGAGGGCCTGTCCCGGGCCACCCTGCTGGAGGACGTGGCCGACGTGGCGGTCCCGGCCGACCACCCGCTGGCCGACCAGCGCGAGGTGTCCCTGGCCGACCTGCCCGGCGACCAGTGGATCATCTCCTCGCCGGGGACGGTCTGCCACGACTTCCTGAACTTCCTGATCCGGTCGGCGGAGAAGGAGCCCAAGGTCATCTGCTTCGCGGACGAGTACCCGAGCCAGCTGGCCATGGTCGCCGCCGGGCACGGCTACGCGCTCATCCCGCGCCTGGGCCGGGGCCCGGTGCCGGAGGGCGTACGGCTGGTGCCGATCCGTCCCCGCCCGATCCGCCGCGTCTACGGGCTCTGGCGGACCGACGCGGCCCGGCGCCCGGCCATCCGCGCGGCCGTCGAGGCCCTGCGCGCGGCCTGCGCCCCGCTGACCCTGGAGCCGGGCGCGGCGGCTCTGAGCGCCTCCGTTTAACGCATAGGCTGGGCGCCACCATGACTGAGACCACCGTTGTTCATCTGCTGCGCCATGGCGAGGTGTACAACCCCGCGGGCGTCCTCTACGGCAGACTGCCGGGATACCACCTGTCGGACAACGGCCGCGCGATGGCCGAGATGGTGGCCAAGTCGATCGCCGGCAGGGACATCACGGAGATCTGGAGCTCGCCGATGGAGCGCGCCCAGGAGACGGCCGCGCCGTGCGCCGAGGCCCTGGGCGGGATCGAGGTGACCCTGGACGAGCGGCTGCAGGAGGCCACCAACGTCTTCGAGGGCAAGAAGTTCGCGGGCTGGGTCTTCCGGGACCCGCGCAACTTCTGGCACATCCGGGATCCGCGCCGGCCGTCCTGGGGCGAGGCGTACGTGGACGTGGTGGCCCGGATGAAGTCGGTCATCGACTCGGCCCGCGCGGCCGTGCGGGGCCACGAGGTGCTGCTGGTCAGTCACCAGATGCCGATCTGGATCATCCGGCTGGCGGCGGAGAACCGCAGGCTCTGGCACGACCCGCGCCGCCGCCAGTGCGCCCTGGCCAGCCTGACCAGCTTCACGTTCGAGGGCGAGCGGCTGGTCACGGTGGGCTACACCGAGCCGGCGGCGGTGCTCCTGAAGGGCAACCCGCTGCCCGGTTCGTGAGCGGCGTACGGCTCAACCCCGTTCCGGGGGCGGTGGTGTGACGCAGTAGAGTGACGTTGCTCTACTGGACGTAGTACTAGGAGATCGTTCTCCGATGCCTGCCAAGCCCCTCGTCATCGCGCTCGCCGCCGTCGTGCTGGCGGGCTGCGCGGGCACGCAGAGTTCCGGGCAGCCCGAATCGGGGGATACGCGATTCATCCCTGGCGACGGGAAGATCCAGATATTTCCGGCGGGGGAGCGGAAGGCCGCGCCCGCGGTCGAAGGGCAGTCCCTGGACGGGGCCACCGCCGGGCTGGCCAAGGACAAGGTCGTCGTCCTCAACTTCTGGGCGTCCTGGTGCGCGCCCTGCCGGGCCGAGGGACCGATCCTGAAGGACGTCGCCGCCCGGACCAAGGCGTCGGGCGTGGAGTTCCTCGGGGTCAACTTCAAGGACCAGAAGACGGCCGCGCTCGCCTACGACCGGGCCATGGAGCCGGGCTACCCGAGCATCCACGACCAGCAGGGGCAGGTGCTGCTCGGTTTCCAGGGCACCGTGCCGCCGGCCGCCATCCCGTCCACGCTGATCATCGACAGGCACGGGAAGATCGCCGCGCGGGCGCTGGGCGGGGTCAAGTACCAGGCGCTCCTCGACGCCGTCACGAAGGTGAGCAGTGAACCTCGCTGAGACGGTGGCCTCGGGCTCGCTGCTGGTCGCGATGCCGATCGCGCTGCTGGCGGGCCTGGTCTCGTTCCTCTCGCCGTGCGTGCTGCCGCTGGTGCCGGGCTATCTGTCGTACGTGACGGGCATGAGCGCCGACCCGCGCCGGCGCACGCTGGTGCTGGGCACCGGCCTGTTCGTGCTCGGGTTCGCGCTGGTCTTCGTGCTCGGCGGCGCCCTCTTCGGCGGCCTCGGCGCGGCCATGCTCGGCAACGCCGAGATCATCACCAAGGTGCTGGGCGCGCTCACCATCGTGCTCGGGCTCGCCTTCCTCGGGCTCATCCCCGGGCTCCAGCGCGACTTCCGCATCCACAAGCTGCCCGCCGCCGGCCTGGCGGGCGCCCCGCTGCTCGGCATCGTCTTCGGCCTCGGCTGGACCCCGTGCATCGGCCCCACCCTGGCGGTCGTGCTCACCCTCTCCGTCGACCAGGGCAGCGCCGCCCGCGGCGCCCTCCTGGCTTTCGGGTACGCCCTGGGCCTCGGCCTGCCGTTCATCCTGGCCGGACTCGCCTACCGCAGGGCCCTGCACACGTTCCGGGCGGTCCGCCGCCACTCCCAACTGATCACCCGGGTGGGCGGCGGGATGCTGGTGGCCGTCGGGCTGCTGCTCGTCACCGGCCTGTGGGGTGAGCTCATCGCCGGCCTGCAGGGCTGGGTGGGCGGATTCGAGCCGGTGATCTGATGACCGTGACCGACCAGCAGGACCAGAAGGCCGCGCCCAAGCCGGTGGGGCTCGGGGTGGTGGGCTGGCTGCGCTGGGGCTGGCGCACGCTCACCTCGATGCGTACCGCGCTCATCCTGCTGTTCCTGTTCGCGCTGGCCTCCGTGCCCGGCTCGGTCTTCCCGCAGCGCGCCGTGGACCCCGGCCAGGTGGCCCGCTACTTCGCCGACGACCGGGTCAAGGCCGAGTGGCTGGACCGGTTCTGGCTCTTCGACGTCTTCCGCTCGCCCTGGTTCGCGGCCATCTACCTGCTGCTGTTCCTGTCGCTGATCGGCTGCGTGCTGCCGCGTACGCTCGCCCACCTCAAAGAGATCCGCCGCAGGCCCCCGGCGGCCCCGCGCAACCTGCTCCGGCTGCCGCACCACGCCGAGTTCGCCGCCGATCTCGACGTCGCGGGCGCGGCGGCCGCGCTCAGGAAGCGCCGGTTCCGGGTCGACACCGGCCCCGACTGGGTGGCCGCCGAGAAGGGCCACCTGCGCGAGACCGGCAACCTGGTCTTCCACGTCTCCCTGCTGGTCCTGCTCCTCGCCGTCGGCGCCGGCAGCCTGTACGGCTACAAGGGCAACGTCCTGGTGGTCGAAGGCGACGGCTTCGCCAACACCGTGGCCGCCTACGACCGCTACTCGCCCGGCGCCTCCGTCAACGCCGAGTCGCTGGAGCCGTTCTCGTTCCGGCTCACCGACTTCCAGGCCACCTACATCGGGCCGGGCCACGAGAAGGTCGGCCAGCCGCTCACCTACTCCGCCAAGCTCAGCGTCCTGGACGCCCCCGGCGCCCCGGAGCGTACGGTCGATCTGCGGGTCAACGAGCCGCTGGACGTCAACGGCACGCTGACCTACCTGATCGGCCACGGCTACGCGCCCGTCTTCCGGGTGACCGACGGGAAGGGGCAGGTCGCGTACGAGGGCCCGGTGCCGTGCCTGACCAGCAACACCTCGACGTACGAGTCCGAGTGCGTGATCAAGGTGCCGGACGCGCGGCCGCAGCAGCTGGCCTTCCTGGGCCGGTTCCTGCCGTCCACGCTGCCGGTCGGCGAGGAGTGGATCTCGGTCTTCCCGGGGGCCGCCAACCCGACCGTGCAGATCTGGCCGTTCTCCGGCGACCTCGGCCTGGACTCCGGCGTGCCGCAGTCGGTCTACGACCTGGGCGCGCACAAGAACCTCAAACCGCTTGGCACGATGACCGAGCAGCCGCGCCCGCTGGCCGTGGGCCAGTCCCTCGACCTGCCGGACGGCGCCGGGAAGATCGAGTTCACTGGGGTCAAGGAGTGGATCTCGCTCCAGACCACGTACGATCCGGGGCGCATGCCCGCGCTGCTGGCCTCGATCGCCGCCGTCATCGGCCTGGTGCTGTCGCTGACCGTCCGCCGCCGCCGCGTCTGGGTGCGGATGAAGGACGGACAGGTCACGGTGGGAGGATTGTCCCGCACCGAGGGGTCGAACTTCACCGACGAGTTCGCCGAGATCGTCGCCTCGCTCAACCCCCGTTCAGGAGTCCCGGATGACCGCTGACACTCTGGCCACGCTGAGCGACCAGCTCATCCTGGCCACCATCCTGCTCTACCTGGCCGCCATGGTCGGGTACGCCCTCGAACTCGCGTACGCCACCCGGCCGGTCCAGGTCAGGGAACTGGTGGCCAGCGACGGAACCACGGTCACCCAGGAGACCACGGCCACCGAGCCGGTCGCCTGGGCCGTACGCGCCGGGCGGTACGCGGTCGGGCTGAGCTGGATCGGCTGGGCCGCCAACCTGACGGCCACGCTGACCCGGGGCCTCGCGGTCGAACGCTGGCCGTGGGGCAACATGTACGAGTTCGTGGTGGCGATGATCCTCGCCGCGGTGACCGTGTACCTGTTCATGCAGCTGCGCTACCCGGTCCGGTTCCTGGGCGCGTTCGTGAGCGTGATCGCCGCGGTCGGGCTCGGGTTCAGCGTCCGGGTGCTGTACACGCAGGCGGGGCCGGTGGTGCCGGCGCTGGACTCGTACTGGGTGGCCATCCACGTGACCGCGGCCATCGCGGCCAGCGGCCTGTTCACGGTGGGCGGGGTCGCCGCCGTGCTCTACCTGGTCCGCCGGGAGGGCCCGTCCCGGCTGCCCGCCCTCGCCGACCTGGAGCGGGTCGCGCACCGGGTGATCGTGATCGGCTTCCCGATCTGGACGTTCGCCGTCATCTCCGGCGCCCTCTGGGCCGACAAGGCCTGGGGCCGCTACTGGAACTGGGACCCCAAGGAGGTCTGGGCGTTCATCACGTGGGTGGCGTACGCGGCCTACCTGCACGCGCGGGCCACGGCCGGCTGGAAGGGCAAGGCCGCCCTCATCGTCTCCCTGGTGGCGTTCGGCTGCCTGCTGTTCAACCTGGTGGGCGTGAACATCTTCTTCGGCGGCCTGCACTCCTACGCCGACGTGAAGTAGCCCGGTCGGCTCAGTCCTCGTCCCGCAGGCGGCGCTCCAGGTTCCGCAGGAACTCCGGGTCGTCGTCGGGCCCGCGCGGCCCCGGCGGCGGCGCCTCCTCGGCCTCCTCCTCCGGCACGCCCGCCGCCATGGCCGTCATCGGCGGCCGTCCCGCCAGCAGCCACAGCAGCCCTCCGATGGCCGGCACGGCCGCGATGAGCACCCACATGCCCTTCGGCAGCCCCCGGATGAGCTCGGCCGGGGTCGTGATCACGTCGAAGAGGCAGTAGAGCCAGAAGGCCAGCAACGCCAGACCGACAATCACGTTAGCCATGTCCACACGGTAGACGATGCGGTCTGATCAACGGGGTTTCATCGCGATAGCCGTACATCATTGGGGATGACTGCGGCAGAACGGCATCGTACGGTAGTGCGGGTACAAGCACCTTCCCGACACAGAGAGAGGTGCGATGGCGCAGCAGGGCGATAGAGGCCGCCACCGGCGAGGGACCCGGTGGTGGCAGCGGGGCCAGGTGGGGGCCACCTACGCGTCGCCTTACCGTGGGGTTGAGACCGCTGAGAAGCATCCCGAGAAGCACCCCGAGACGCACCCGGAGATGCACGTCGAGCGCAGGATGGCCGTGACCGCCCCCGTGGTGGACCGGCCGCAGTACACCTGGCGCGACTTCGAACTGGACGATCTGCCGGCCAGGGCCGCGCCGCATCGTCCCGACCGGCCGGACACGAGGGATGGGAGGCGGCACTGCGGGGCGCTGGAACGTGTCCTGTACCGCCAGTGGGACGCGCAGGACGGGCCGCCGTCACCGGACGCCGTACGGGCCGTGGACAGCCTGGCCCGGCTGCCGGACCGGCTCAAGGAGCTGCTCGCCACCGGGCTCGACGGGATCTACGTCGGGCGGGGCGGGGTCCCGGACCTGGACGACATGGGGTACTTACGCGGTGCCCCGCTGCCGTCGGGCCGCGCGACCTGGGACATCTGCGCGGGCGCGTACGGCGACCGCAAGATCGTCGTAGGAGATCGGCCATCTCCGACACCTGATGTGATGATGCACGAAGTCGGGCATGCGCTGGACGACGTGGACGCGCTTCCGGGAGAGTGGGTTTCGGACTCACCGGAGTTCGCCGCACTCTACGAGGAATGCCGTCCGTTACTCGCGTCGGCGTTCCACAAGCAGCCGGGCACGCTCGGCCGGAAGGAGTTCTTCGCCGACGCCTTCGCGGCCATCGCGTCGCGGCAGCGTCCAGCCCTGGTGGACATGCTCGGCGGGAACACCCGGACCGCACTCAACGTCATGCTCTTCTTCAACAGACGCTACGGAATCTAGGTGGTCTGACAATGTTCGTGATCCGGCTCGCTGACGGGACACTGCGGGTGCCGCAGTCGTTGACCAGCGATGACGGGCGCCTGATCGGCAACGCGTACGTCGAGATCGCGCCAGGCGAGCCGGACTACGACCAGTGGCTCCCGGAGTCCATCACCGAGGAGGAGGAAGCCTCCCGGCGGCGTCGCTGGCAAGAGGAAAACGACGCGCTGGAGCAGGAGTTCCTGGCGTACAAGTCCGAGCTTGAGTGAAACCCGTGACGGGGTGTGACCCTGGGCCGAGGGGTGACCGGTCGGGGTCGGCGAGTGGAGGTGTCCTGGGGGTGGTGGAGAGATCCACTGCTGCGTAACTGTTCGTGTAAATAACCCGGTGACCCTGCGCCTCCGGGGGTCGCAGGATCACCAACAGCTGGTCATTTTTCACATGCTGGTGATGCTCGTGGTGCAGTGGTGCGTCAGACTCGCGGGGAGTCGCCGTTAGGCCGGTCGGCCGTCAGGACTTCCTCTCCGCGCAGGAGGGCGTGTACTTCCGACTCGCGGAATCGCCGATGCCCTCCGGGGGTACGGATGCTGCTGATTCGCCCCGCCGCGGCCCAGCGTGTCACGGTCTTCGGGTCGACCCGGAAGAGGGCGGCAACCTCTCCAGGGGTCAGCAGTCGCTCGCTGCTACTCTCCACAATCTCTCCCCCTCGCATCCCGCGTCCTGCAGCGGGCGGACAGGTAACCAGTGTGCCGAGCGAAGCCTGATTTATCCGTGGTTTTCAGAGAAGATCACGGGTTGTTACCGGCTCAGTGCCCGATTGTTATATGATAGAGCCTCTTTGGGGCGCTCATGGGTGTTTCTTTACGAAAGCGCCGTGATGGGAACCCTAGCAGTGCTCGCGACGGATGCGAAGAGAGTCCGCGATACGTGAGAGTGACGTAACCTCGACGCTGTGCGCGCGGTTATCGTTTACACCCTCTCCCGCCTGGGCTTGTTCGCCGTTGCCTTGGGCGTGCTCTATCTGCTCGGCCTACGCACTTACGCGCTGCTGGCCGTGGCGTTCTTGGTCAGCGGGCTGGCCAGTTACGTTCTGCTGTCAAAGCAACGTGACGAGGTCAGTACGCGGATCAGTGAGCGACGCCGGCTGCCCGAGGGCTAGGGCATCGGGAACATTCCGATGCGGGCATGGTACTCACGTCCGAGCCGCGTCGTGTCGCTTCCCACCAAAAGACCTTTCTTTACCGGGAGAAACGCTTTCACCCCGATTCCCCGAGCCCGAGTCGGATTCCAGTCGAGCGCCTTCCCGGTGATCGGATGGATGGCGCCGATGCCTTCCCTGGGCACGGCGCCCTTACCCGCGGTGTCAGACCCGTACGGGTTGTCCAGCCAGCGCTGATGCCCGCCGACATAGACGGCCGCGCCGGTGACGGCCACGGAATACAGCGAGTCGCCGCCGGTGTGATTCACCCAGGTCGGACGAATCTTGTTCCCTTTCGCGTACGTTTCGAAGCGCGCCGCGGTGTCGCACAGCTTGCGCGTACGCGGAGCCGGTCCGCCGGTGGTGACGACCACGAAATAGGAGCCGTCCGGGGAGAGATCCAATCCACGGACATAGGACGGGAAGACCGCCAGGCACTCCGCGGCGTACGCGTCGGTGTGCCAGTCGGCCACCTTGCCGGTGGTCAGATCGATCACGCCGAGTTGCGGCCGGGGGAGGCCGTCGAGGGTGGTGAAGGAGCCGTCCAGGACCAGGCGGTCGCGGCTGACGGCCATGGACGTGACTTTTGTCTCACCTGTGGCGCCGCCGCCGGGGGTCACGGTGAACGCGGGGTCCACCGCGCCAGTACGTGCGTCCAGCCGGGCGAGGGCGGTTCTGGTGGCGCGGGCGATCTGGGTGAAGGCGCCGCCGACGTAGAGGTGGCGGCCGCGCCGCACCAGGCTGGAGACCTCGCCGCCGTAGCTGGCGGCGGTGAAGGAGCGCACGGGGGAGCCGTCGCGCAGGTGCAGCCGGACCAGGCCGCGGGTGAAGGCGCCGCCGGCGTAGACGGTCCCGTCGGGGCCGGCCGCGAGGGCGAAGACCGGGCCGTCCGTCCGGGGCCGGAATCCGGTGTCGATCCGGCCGGTGACCAGGTCGAAGGCGAACAGGTTCTGCCGCGTCAGCTCGGTCCGGCCGCCGGCGTTCCTGACCGTGCTGAACTGGCCGCCGACCACCACCGTCCGCCCGACCAGGGCCAGGGCGTTGACGATCCCGTCCAGCACGTGCGGGGTGTGGCTCACGGGGTTGGCCGACACCACCCGGGACTGCCGGACGCCGGCCTGGGCCGGCCCGGCCGGGACGGCCATCGCCGCCGAAAGGAATGTCGCGATCAAATTTCTGGCACGCATTCCCCAAGTCCTAGCACACGCAATGTAATGGTCGTTTCACGTTCCGCTACTTCCCCGGGCTCGGGGGGCTGATCCGGAGGAATATGCTCGTGCCATGACGCGCGCATCCCTCGACAAGCAGCCGCACGAGGTCGCGGCCATGTTCGATCGCACCGCACGCCGCTACGACCTGGTCAACGACGTGCTGTCGATGGGCCAGGACCGGCTGTGGCGCAGGGCCACCGCACGCGCCGTGGACGCGGGCCCCGGCGAGCTGGTGCTGGACCTGGCGGCCGGCACCGGGACCTCCACCGACGCGTTCACCACGCTCGGCGCGCGCGCCATCGCCTGCGACTTCTCGCTCGGCATGCTCCGCACGGGCGTCGCCAAGCACGGCGGCTCCGGCCTGTCGGGCGGCGGGCTCACCTTCGTGGCCGGCGACGCGCTGCGGCTGCCGTTCGCGGACGGCGTCTTCGACGCGGTCACGATCTCCTTCGGCCTCCGTAACGTGGCCGACACGGACCAGGCGCTGACCGAACTGCTGCGCGTGACCCGCCCCGGCGGGCGCCTGGTGATCTGCGAGTTCTCCCGCCCGACCGTGAAGACCTTCGACGTGATCTACACGCAGTACCTGATGCGCCTGCTCCCGCAGGTGGCCCGCGCGGTCAGCTCCAACCCCGACTCCTACGAGTACCTGGCGGAGTCCATCCGCGACTGGTACGACCAGGCCGAGTTGGCGCAGGTCATCCAGACCGCAGGCTGGCGCCGCGTGGCCTGGCGCAACCTCAGCCTCGGCATCGTGGCCCTACACCGCGCCGTGAAAGCCGCCTGAAATACCCCCGCCGAAAGCCGGTTGCGGCTTGCCGTGCCCTATATCAATCCGATCTGACTCGGCAACCTCCGCGCCATAAGTCGTATGTTCCGGCTTGGCCGCGCCGGTGTCTGGACTGAGGAACGCAGGGTCGCGAAGCGGCCCGGAGTGACGAGGGAAGACACCGGCTAAAGAGCGGCCAAGCCCGCCGATCCGAAGGATCGGCAATTGACGCTGCAATTCCCGGGGGGAACATATTCGGGATGCGCAAGGGTACCGGTTTCGGCCTTGAAAGCCAGGTTAAGCTGGGATATTTACCCGTATTATGGGTGGGTTTGCTGGAGGGAGATGGTCGGTGGCGCCGGAACTCAGCCCGACTGTCTGTCGGCGTAGGCTCGCCGTGGAACTGCGCCGGTTACGCGAGGCGGTGGGGCTCAGCGGCGTGCAGGTCGCCGACCAGCTCAAGTGGTCGACGTCCAAGATCAGCCGACTGGAGAACGGGCAGATCCTGCCGCGCGAGCGTGACGTGCGCACGCTGCTCACGCACTACCGGATCGGCTCCTCCACGAGCCAGTTCCTGCTGGGCCTGGCCGCCAGGGCCGAGAGCAAGGGCTGGTGGGACGCCTACGCGGACACGCTGCCCGAGTCGTACGTGACGTACGTCGGCCTGGAGAGCGCCGCCGAGGAGATGCTGACCTGGCAGTCCCGCGGCATCCCCGGCCTGCTCCAGACCGTCGAGTACGCCCGCGCGCTGAACAGCACCGAGACCTTCACGCGGCTCTCGCCCGGCGAGGTCGAGCGGCGCACCCAGGTCAGGGTCCGCCGCCAGGCGCTCGTCTCCGAGCAGCGGCTGCGGGTCAGCGCGGTGGTGGACGAGTCGGCCCTGCTGCGCCGCTTCGGCTCCGAGCAGGTCATGCGCGACCAGCTCAGGCACCTGTACGCGCTGGCCGAACTGCCCAACGTCTCGGTCCGCGTGCTGGCCCTGGACGGCCCGCACCCGATCGACTCCGACAGCTTCGTCATCCTGAAGTTCCCCGAGGTCAACGGGTTCGGACCGCTCTACGACGACGTGGTCTACCTGGAGAACGTGGCCGGCGGCATGTTCCAGGAGGACGAGGCCACCACGTACCGGTTCCGGCTGCTGCTCGACCATCTCAGGGACGCCTCCCTGAGCGAGGCGGAGTCCATGGCGCTCATCGCCTCTCGCGCTGAGTTGTAGGCACTTGTGCCAGTAGTGCGCTGTAAGGGTGCTTTGTAAAGCCGTGCCGTATTTCTGCGCCCAAGAACCCGGGTATACCCAACCAGGTTTCCGGGCAAAGGATGCGGCAATGGCGGCTGCCAGTGGCAAGCGGATCGATTGGCGTAGGAGCACCTTCAGCGGTGTGAACGGGGAATGCGTGGAGGTCGCGGTCGTCGGCGACACGGTCGCGGTCCGCGATTCCAAGCACCCCTCCCGCACGCCCCTGATCTTCACGCCCGGCGAGTGGACGGCATTCCTCGGCGGGGTACGCGCCGGTGAATTTGACCTGGCGAATTGGGAACGCTCCGAGCAGGATTACCAGGAGTGACTGACAGAACCCCCTGAAATGGGGGATCATGGGTATCCCGTCGTACCAACCGACGCCCCTGTCCCTCGGGTCACGGGCGTCTTCATAATTGGAGAACGTTCATGCCGTCGCCGCATGACTGGGTCAAGAGCAGCTTCAGCAGTGTCAGCGGTGAATGTGTGGAGGTGCGCATGGGCGACCGCGTCGGCATGCGCGATTCAAAGAATCCCACCGCCGTGGTCCTGGACTTCCCCCGCGAGGTGTGGGCGGACTTCATCGCCGCGATCAAGACGGATACCGTCTGACGTCACGCCCTCGGCGTGGTGACATGGCCGCCGGTTCGGTCCGGAAAACCGTGGCGGCTACACTGGTTACCGGCTAGTAGCCACCTACCCCCTGACAAAGCGGCAACGTGACGCACTAGACTGCCGCCGACAAGTTTGTGAAGAGGTTCACAAAGGCACGAAGGCCCTAACCGTCCCGGCTTTCGTCCTAGGACAGGACAGGTCCCCCGTGAGCGAGTCAGACCCCGCGACACAGCGGGTGGCGGCGGACGCCGACGTCATCGTCGTCGGCGCCGGCCCCGCCGGGTCGACGACTGCGTACTATCTGGCGCAGTCCGGCCTGTCTGTCCTGTTGCTGGAGAAGACCAGGTTCCCGCGCGAGAAGGTGTGCGGGGACGGGCTCACCCCGCGCGCGGTCAAGGAACTGCTGGCCATGGGCGTCGACGTCGGCGCTCCCGGCTGGGTCAGGAACAAGGGCCTGCGGGTGGTCGGCGGCGGCCGCAGCTTCGAGCTGGACTGGCCCGAGCTGCAGAGCTACCCCGACTTCGGCCTGGTCAGGACCCGCCACGACTTCGACCAGATCCTGGCCGACCACGCCGTCAAGGCGGGCGCGACCCTGCTGGAGGGCGTCAACGTCGCCGGTCCGGTGCTGGACGAGCGCAGCGGCTACCTGACCGGCGTGCGCACCCAGGACGGCGAGGTGTACCGGTCCCGGGTGGTGGTGGCCGCCGACGGCAACTCCACCCGGCTGTCCCTGGCCATGGGCCTGCACAAGCGCGAGGACCGGCCGATGGGCGTGGCCGTCAGGACGTACTACACGAGCCCGCGCCACGACGACGACTTCCTGGAGATCTGGCTCGAACTCTGGGACGGCGACCGGCTGCTGCCCGGCTACGGCTGGATCTTCGGAGTCGGCGACGGCACCGCCAACGTCGGCCTCGGGCTGCTCAACACAAGTGAATCTTTCAAGAACATCGACTACCGCGACCTGGTTCGCCGCTGGGTCCGGCACATGCCCGCGGAGTGGGGTTTCACCGAGGAGAACCGCACCACGCCGATCCGCGGCGCGGCCCTGCCGATGGCCTTCAACCGGCAGCCGCACTACACCCGCGGCCTGGTCCTGGTGGGCGACTCCGGCGGCATGATCAACCCCTTCAACGGCGAGGGCATCGCGTACGCGATGGAGAGCGGCAGGATGGCCGCCGACACCATCGTGACGGCGCTGAGCAGGCCCACCGCCGCCGAGCGGGAGCGCACCCTGCGCGCCTACCCGGCGATACTCAAAGACGCGTACGGCGGATACTTCAACCTCGGGCGGGTGTTCGTCGAGGCGATCGGGAAGCCGGGCGTGATGGGTTTCATCACCCGCCACACCCTGCCGCACCCGGTCCTGATGAGGTTCGCCATGAAGTTACTCGCGAACCTGACCGACCCCCGGCGCGGCGACGCGTCGGACCGGATCATCAACGCCCTGTCCAAAGTCACTCCGCCGGCATGACTATCGTGAAACTGAAACTGATGATCTCTATCACCGAGAGGACGCCTTAGCGATGGAGCTCTACGCGCCCATCCTGGTGCTCGCGGTCCTCGCGGCGGGATTCGCCGTCTTCTCCGTGAGCATCGCCCCCTTCACCGGGCCCAAGCGGTGGAACCGCGCCAAGCTGGACGCCTACGAGTGCGGCATCGAGCCCACTCCGCAGCCGGTCGGCGGCGGTCGGTTCCCGCTCAAGTACATGATCACCGCGATGCTCTTCATCGTCTTCGACATTGAGATCATCTTCCTCTATCCGTGGGCGGTGGCCTTCGACCAGCTCGGCGTCTTCGGGCTGATCGAGATGGTGCTGTTCATCGTCACCGTGCTCGTGGCGTACGCCTACGTGTGGCGCCGCCGCGGCCTGGACTGGGACTAGATAGCCATGGGTCTTGAAGAGAAACTCCCCAGCGGATTCGCGCTGACCACGGTCGAGCAGGTGGCCGGATGGGCGCGGAAGAGCTCCGTGTGGCCGGCGACCTTCGGCCTGGCCTGCTGCGCCATCGAGCTGATGTCGACCGGCGGCCCGACCCACGACCTGGCCAGGTTCGGCATGGAGCGCGCCTCGGCCTCGCCGCGCCAGGCCGACCTGATGATCGTGGCCGGCCGGCTGTCCCAGAAGATGGCCCCCGTGCTGCGCCAGATCTACGACCAGATGGCCGAGCCCAAGTGGGTCATCTCGATGGGCGTCTGCGCGTCCACCGGCGGCATGTTCAACAACTACGCCATCGTGCAGGGCGTGGACCACGTGGTCCCCGTCGACATCTACCTGCCGGGCTGCCCGCCGCGGCCGGAGATGCTCATCGACGCCATCGTCAAGCTGCACGACAAGATCCAGAACATGAAGTTCGGCGCGCACCGCGAGAAGCAGGTCCAGGAGCTCGAACTCCAGGCGCTGCGCTCGCTGCCGCTGATCGACCAGGGGGTGCAGCGATGAGCGAGAACCTGCCCGAGGTACCCCAGGAACCGGTGGCCCGCACCGGCATGTTCGGCGTCTCCGGCTCCGGCGACACCTCCGGCTACGGCGGCCTGGTCGTCCGCCGCGCCCCGCAGCTGTCCACCCCCCGCCCGTACGGCGGTTACTTCGACGAGCTCGTGGACGCCCTCCCGGAGGGCACCGCGGAGCGGGTCGTGGTGGACCGCGGCGAGCTCACCCTGCACGTGGCCAGGGAGCGCCTGGTGGAGACCATGCAGCGCCTGCGCGACGACCCGGCGCTGCGGTTCGAGCTGTCGCTCGGGGTCTCCGGGGTGCACTACCTTGAGGAGACCGGCGCCGAGCTCCGGGCGGTCTACCACCTGGTCTCGCTCACCTTCAACCGCCGGGTCAGGATCGAGGTGTCCGCGCCGGACACCGACCGGCACATCCCGTCCACGGTCTCGGTCTACCCGACGCACGACTGGCACGAGCGCGAGACCTACGACTTCTTCGGCATCATCTTCGACGGGCACCCCGCGCTGACCCGCATCGAGATGCCCGACGACTGGGACGGCCACCCCCAGCGCAAGGACTACCCGCTCGGCGGCATCCCGGTCGAGTACCGCGGCGCGGAGATCCCCGCGCCCGACCAGAGGAGGTCGTACGCGTGACAACGCATGCCACAGAGGCGGCCGAGGGCAAGGTCTACGACGTCGCCGGTCAGGACTGGGACCAGCTCGTGGACACCGTCCTGGAGTCCGACGAGGAGCGGCTGGTCATCAACATGGGCCCGCAGCACCCGTCCACGCACGGCGTGCTCCGCCTGGTCCTGACGCTGGACGGTGAGACGGTCACCGAGGCCCGTACGGTCATCGGCTACCTGCACACCGGCATCGAGAAGAACATGGAGTTCAGGACCTGGACCCAGGGCGTGACGTTCGTCACGCGCATGGACTACCTGTCCCCGATCTTCAACGAGACCGCGTACTGCCTGGCCGTGGAGAAGCTGCTCGGCATCACCGACCGGATCCCGGCCAGGGCCGAGGTCATCCGCGTGATGATGATGGAGCTCACCCGGATCTCCTCGCACATGGTCGCCATCGGCACCTTCGGCATGGAGCTCGGCGCGACCACGCCGTTCCTGTTCGGCGCGCGCGAGCGCGAGATGGTGCTGGACGTGATGGAGTACATCACCGGCCTGCGCATGAACATGGCCTACGTCCGGCCCGGCGGGGTCAGCGTGGACCTGCCCGCCGGGGCGCTGGACAAGGTCGGCGAGCTGCTCAAGGTGATGCCGCAGCGCATCAAGGACATGCGCAAGCTGCTCGACGCCAACCCGGTCTACCTGCGCCGCACCAAGGACGTGGCCTACCTGGACCTGACCGGCTGCATGGCGCTGGGCATCACCGGTCCGGTGGTCCGGGCCGCCGGTCTGCCGTGGGACCTGCGCAAGTCGCAGCCGTACTGCGGGTACGAGACCTACGACTTCGAGGTGCCCACCGAGCAGTCCTGCGACGTGTACGGCCGCTACCTGGTCAGGGTCGCCGAGATGGAGGAGTCCCTCAAGATCGTCGAGCAGTGCCTGGAGCGCCTGTCCGGGCCGCTCAAGTCCGGCCCGGTGATGATCGAGGACAAGAAGATCGGCTGGCCCTCGCAGCTCGCGCTCGGCCCCGACGGCCTCGGCAACTCGCCGAACCACATCGCGCACATCATGAGCAGCTCGATGGAGGCCCTGATCCACCACTTCAAGCTGGTGACCGAGGGCTTCCGGGTGCCGGCCGGCCAGGTCTACGCCAGCGTCGAGTCGCCCCGCGGCGAGCTCGGCGCGCACGTGGTCAGCGACGGCGGCACCCGCCCCTACCGCGTGCACTTCCGCGACCCGTCCTTCACCAACCTGCAGGCCGTCCCCGCCATGTGCGAAGGCGGAATGATCGCCGACGTGATCTCGGCGGTCGCCTCGATCGACCCCGTTATGGGAGGTGTGGACCGGTGACCTACTCGCCAGAGGTCCGCGAGCGTCTGGAGACGGACGCCAAGGAGATCATCGGCCGCTACCCCAAGACGCGGTCGGCGCTGCTGCCCCTGCTCCACCTGGTGCAGTCCGAGGACGGGTACGTCTCCGACGACGGCCACGAGTTCTGCGCGGAGATCCTCGGCCTGTCCAAGGCCGAGGTGGTCGGCGTCTCGACCTTCTACACCATGTACAAGCGCAAGCCGGCCGGCGAGTACCACGTCGGCGTCTGCATCAACACGCTCTGCGCGGTCATGGGCGGCGACCAGATCTGGTCGGAGCTCACCGAGCACGTGGGCGTCGGCGCCGACGAGACCACGGCCGACGGCAAGGTCTCGCTGGAGCGCATCGAGTGCAACGCGGCCTGCGACTTCGCGCCGGTGATGATGGTCAACTGGGAGTTCTTCGACAACCAGACGCCCGAGTCGGCCAAGCAGCTGGTGGACGACCTGCGCGACGGCAGGGCTGTCTCGCCGACCCGCGGCCCCAAGAAGCTGTGCTCGTTCAAGGACGCCTCGCGCATCCTCGCCGGCCTCCCCGACGACCTCGCGGGTGACGGCCCGGCCGCCTCCGGCCCGTCGCTGGAGGGCCTGCGGATCGCCAAGGCCAACGGCTGGGAGGCTCCCAAGTGACCACGCTCACCCCCATCCTGACCAAGAACTGGGATCTGCCCAACTCCTTCACCCTGGAGGGGTACGGCGACTACTCGGCGGCCAAGAAGGCGCTGGGCATGGAGCCGGACGCGATCATCCAGGCGGTCAAGGACTCCGGCCTGCGCGGCCGCGGCGGCGCGGGCTTCCCCACCGGCATGAAGTGGGGCTTCATCCCGCAGGGTGACGGCAAGCCGCACTACCTCGTGGTCAACGCCGACGAGTCCGAGCCGGGGACCTGCAAGGACATCCCGCTCATGATGGCCAACCCGCACGCGCTGGTCGAGGGCATCATCATCACCGCGTACGCGATCCGGGCCAACCACGCGTTCATCTACGTGCGCGGCGAGGTCGTGCACGTGGTCCGGCGGCTGCACGCGGCGGTGCGGGAGGCGTACGAGAAGGGCTACCTGGGCAACGGGATCATGGGGTCCGGGTTCGACCTGGAGCTCGTGGTGCACTCCGGGGCGGGGGCGTACATCTGCGGCGAGGAGACCGCGCTGCTGGACTCGCTCGAAGGGTTCCGCGGCCAGCCCCGCCTCAAGCCGCCGTTCCCCGCGGTGGCCGGCCTGTACGCGGCCCCGACGGTCATCAACAACGTGGAGTCCATCGCCTCGGTGCCGTCCATCGTCGCCAACGGCGCGGACTGGTTCGCCGGCATGGGCACCGAGAAGTCCAAGGGCTTCGGCATCTTCTCGCTGAGCGGCCACGTGACCAGGCCCGGCCAGTACGAGGCTCCGCTCGGCATCACGCTGCGGGAGCTGCTCGACATGGCGGGCGGCATCCGCGAGGGCCACCAGCTGAAGTTCTGGACCCCGGGCGGCTCCTCCACGCCGATCTTCACCGAGGAGCACCTGGACGTGCCGCTCGACTTCGAGTCGGTCGGCGCGAAGGGCTCCATGCTCGGCACCCGGGCGCTGCAGATCTTCGACGAGACGACCTGCGTGCTGCGGGCCACGCTGCGCTGGACCGAGTTCTACGCGCACGAGTCCTGCGGCAAGTGCACGCCCTGCCGGGAGGGCACCTACTGGCTGAAGCAGGTGCTCAAGCGGCTGGAGGCCGGCCAGGGCGGCGAAGAGGACATCGCCACCATCACCGACATCGCGGACAACATCCTCGGGCGTTCGTTCTGCGCGCTCGGCGACGGCGCGACCAGCCCGATCTACTCGTCGGTCAAGTACTTCCGCGACGAATACCTGAAGCACTTCGAGATCGGCGGCTGTCCGTTCGATCCCGCACTGTCCACTGTGTGGGGGCCCAAGTGACCATTCAAGCAACACAGCCCGACGTGGCGGCCGTGGACATGGTGACCCTCACCATCGACGGCTTCCAGATCAGCGTGCCCAAGGGCACGATGATCATCCGGGCGGCCGAGCTGCTGGGGATCCAGATCCCCCGGTTCTGCGACCACCCGCTGCTCGACCCGGCGGCCAACTGCCGCCAGTGCCTGGTGGACATCCCCGACGCCGGCAACGGCCGGGGCTTCCCGAAGCCGCAGCCCTCCTGCGCCATCGAGGTGGCCGAGGGCATGGTCGTGCAGAGCCAGCTCACCTCGCCCGTGGCCGAGAAGGCGCAGCGCGGCGTGATGGAGATGCTGCTGCTCAACCACCCGCTGGACTGCCCGGTCTGCGACAAGGGCGGCGAGTGCCCGCTGCAGAACCAGGCCATGTCCAACGGGCAGGGCGAGTCCCGGTTCCAGGAGCAGAAGCGCACGTTCCCCAAGCCGATCCCGCTCTCCACCGAGGTGCTGCTGGACCGCGAGCGCTGCGTGCAGTGCGCGCGCTGCCTGCGCTTCTCCGACCAGATCGCCGGTGACCCGTTCATCGAGTTCTTCGAGCGCGGCGCCAAGGAGCAGGTCGCGGTCGCCGAGGGCGAGCCGTTCCAGTCCTACTTCTCCGGCAACACCATCCAGATCTGCCCGGTGGGCGCGCTCACCGGCGCCGCCTACCGGTTCCAGTCGCGGCCCTTCGACCTGGTCTCCACGCCCAGCGCGTGCGAGCACTGCGCCTCCGGCTGCTCGCTGCGCACCGACCACCGCCGCGGCAAGGTCACCCGCCGCCTGGCCGGGGACGACCCGCAGGTCAACGAGGAGTGGAACTGCGACAAGGGCCGGTGGGCGTTCGCCTACGCCACCCAGCCCGACCGGCTGCGCTCCCCGCTGGTCCGCAACGAGGAGGGCGTGCTCGTGCCGGCCTCCTGGCCGGAGGCCCTGGCCGTGGCCGCCGCCGGTCTGGCCGGTCGCCGCGCGGGCGTGCTGGTCGGCGGCCGGGTCACGGTCGAGGACGCGTACGCCTACAGCAAGTTCGCCCGGGTCGCGCTCGGCACCAACGACATCGACTTCCGGGCCAGGCAGCACTCCGCCGAGGAGGCCGAGTTCCTGGCCCACGCGGTCGCCGGCAAGGGCATCGAGATCTCCTACGCCGACCTGGAGAGCGCGCCCGCCGTGCTGCTCGCCGGGTTCGAGCCGGAGGAGGAGTCGCCGATCGTCTTCCTGCGGCTCCGCAAGGCGTACCAGAAGAAGGGGCTGCGCGTGTACGCGCTGGCCCCCTTCGCCACGCCCGGCCTGGCCAAGATGGGCGGCACCCTGATCAGGACCGTCCCGGGCGAAGAGGCCGAGGTGATCGGCGAGCTGACCAACAGCGGCGGCACGATCCCCGAGGGCGCGATCATCCTGGTGGGCGAGCGGCTCGCCGGCACCCGGGGCGCGCTGTCGGCGCTGCTCCGGCTGGCCCGCTCGACCAGCGCCAGGGTCGCCTGGGTGCCCCGCCGGGCGGGTGAGCGCGGCGCGCTCGAAGCCGGCGCGCTGCCCAACCTGCTGCCCATCGGCCGTCCGGTCGCCGACGCCAACGCGCGGGCCGAGGTCGCCCGCGCCTGGAACGTCTCCGCGCTGCCCGAGACCCCCGGCCGGGACACCGCGGGCATCCTGCGCGCGGCCCTGGACGAGGAGCTGGACGCGCTGGTCGTCGCGGGCGTCGACCCCTACGACCTGCTCGACCCCGAGCTCGCCCTGCGGGCCCTGGAGAACACCCCGTTCATCGTCAGCCTGGAGATCCGGGCCAGCGCCGTCACCGACCGCGCCGACGTGGTGCTGCCGGTGTCCGCGGTCGCCGAGAAGGCCGGCACGTTCGTGGACTGGGAGGGGCGCGGGCGCTCCTTCGAGGCCGCCACGCCGGTGCCCGGCGGCATGAGCGACCTGCGCGCGATCGTCGCGCTGGCCGACCACATGGACGTGCACCTGGCCCTGCCCGACGTCGCGGCGGTCCGCCGCGAGCTGGGCGGGCTCGGCGGCTGGAAGGGCTCCCGCCAGGCCGCGCCGATCGTCACCGGCGGCGCCGGCAAGGTCGCGCAGGCCGGGCAGGCCGTCCTGGCCACCTGGCGGCTGCTGCTCGACGACGGCAGGCTGCAGGACGGCGAGCCGTACCTGGCGGGCACCGCCCGCGAGGCGGTCGCGCTGCTGTCCGCCGCCACCGCGGACGAAGTGGGCGCCGTCGACAAGGTCACGGTCAACGGGGTGACGCTGCCGCTGCGCGTCGCCGACCTGCCGGACCGGGTGGTCTGGGTGCCCGCGAACTCGGGCGGCGTCTCGGCCACCCGCGACCTGCGGGCCGCGGCCGGCGACCTCGTCACCATCGTCGGCGTCACCGCCATCGGCCCTGAGGAGCGGCCATGACCTTCCTTGCCAGCCCAGTGACGAACCCGGGGCCGACCAGTCCCGGGCCCACCCTGGCGGACTTCGGCCATGATCCGCTCTGGATCAGCATCATCAAGGCCGTCTTCATCTTCGTCTTCCTGATGCTCGGCGTGCTGATGGGCGTGTGGACGGAGCGCAAGCTCATCTCGCGCATGCAGCACCGCTACGGCCCCAACCGGGCGGGCAAGTTCGGCCTGCTCCAGACCGTCGCCGACGGCCTGAAGATGGGGTTGAAGGAAGACCTGATGCCCCGCAAGGTCGACAAGCTGCTCTACTTCCTGGCCCCGGTGATCATCGCGGTGCCGGCCTTCCTGGCCTTCTCCGTCATGCCGTTCGGCCCGGTCGTGTCCATGTTCGGGGTCAAGACCCCGCTCCAGCTGACCGACCTGCCGGTGGCCGTGCTGCTCATCCTGGCGATGGCCTCGATCGGCGTGTACGGCATCGTGCTGGCCGGGTGGGCGTCGCGCTCGCCGTACGCGATCCTGGGCGGGCTGCGGTCCAGCGCGCAGGTGGTCTCGTACGAGATCGCGATGGGCCTGTCCTTCGTGGCGGTCTTCCTCTACGCGGGCACCCTGTCCACTTCGGAGATCGTCGCCAAGCAGGCCGACGGCGGCACCTTCAACCTGGGCGGCACGGAGATCCCGCTGCCCTCCTGGTACGCGGTGCTGCTGATCCCGTCCTTCCTGATCTACGTGCTGACCATGCTGGGCGAGACCAACCGGGTCCCGTTCGACCTGCCGGAAGGCGAGGGCGAGCTGGTCGGCGGCTTCCACACCGAGTACTCCTCGTCGCTGAAGTTCGCCATGTTCATGCTCGCCGAGTACGTGAACGTGTTCGTCGTCTCCGGCGTCGCGACCACGCTCTTCCTGGGCGGCTGGCGGGCCCCCTGGCCGATCTCGCTGTGGGACGGCGCCAACGTCGGCTGGTGGCCGATGCTCTGGTTCTTCGCCAAGCTGGTGCTGCTGTTCTGCTTCTTCGTCTGGGTGCGCGCCTCGCTGCCCCGGGTCCGCTACGACCAGCTGATGCACTTCGGCTGGAAGGTCCTCATCCCGCTGAACCTGGCCTGGATCCTCATGGTCGCCAGCTTCCGCGCGCTGCGGGTGGACAACAGCCCGCTGGTCATCGTGCTCATGGCGATCGTCGTGGTCGGCGCGCTGGCCGTGTACTTCCGGTTCGACACCGTGCTCCAGCGCCGCCGTGAGCAGCGGGCCGCCCAGGTCGAGGAGGAGTTCGACGAGCTCCGCGACCGGCCCTCCGCCGGCGGGTTCCCGGTGCCGGCCCTGGATCTTCCGCACTACCACGGGGCTACTACCCGCAAGGAGGTCCCCAGTGCCTAAGTTCGAATGGCTGAACCCGGTCAAGGGATTCGGCGTCACCTTCCATCACATCTTCAAGAAGCCGATCACGGTCAACTACCCGGAGGAGAAGCGCCCCACGGCGCCCCGCTTCCACGGGCGGCACCAGCTCAACCGCTGGCCGGACGGTCTGGAGAAGTGCGTCGGCTGCGAGCTGTGCGCCTGGGCGTGCCCGGCGGACGCGATCTTCGTGGAGGGCGCCGACAACACCGACGAGGAACGCTACTCGCCGGGGGAGCGGTACGGCCGGACCTACCAGATCAACTACCTGCGGTGCATCCTGTGCGGCCTGTGCATCGAGGCGTGCCCGACCCGGGCGCTCACGATGACCAACGAGTACGAGCTGGCCGACAGCACGCGCGAGTCGCTCATCTACACCAAGGAGATGCTGCTCGCCCCGCTGACGGCCGGCATGGAGCAGCCGCCGCATCAGATGCGCCTCGGGGAGACCGAAGAGGACTACTACCGGTTGGGACGCGACAATGGGTGAGACGGTCACGTTCTGGGTGCTGGCGGTGGTGTCCGTCGCCGCCGCGCTCGGGCTCGTCTTCAGCCGCAAGGCGGTCTACTCCGCGCTGATGCTCGGCGTGGTGATGCTCTCGCTGGCGGTGCTCTACGCGGTGCAGGACGCGCCGTTCCTGGCGGCGGTGCAGATCATCGTCTACACCGGCGCGGTCATGATGCTCTTCCTGTTCGTGCTGATGCTGGTCGGCGTGGACTCCTCGGACTCGCTGGTGGAGACCCTGCGCGGCCAGCGCTTCTGGGCGTTCGTGGCCGGGCTCGGCTTCGCGGCCCTGCTGGCGCTGGGCTTCGGCAACGTCGCCTTCACGGCGGCCACGGGCATGGGCGCGATCAACGAGACCGGCAACGTGCCCAGCCTGGCCCAGGCCATCTTCACCCGGTACGTCTTCGCGTTCGAAGTCACCTCGGCGCTGCTGATCACGGCCGCGCTGGGGGCGATGGTGCTCGCGCACCGGGAGCGCGCCGAGGCCAAAACGACCCAGAAGGACCTGTCCAGGGCCCGGTTCAAGGCGTTCGCCGAGACCGGCGCCAACCCGGCTCCGCTGCCCGGGCCCGGCACGTACGCCCGGCACAACGCCGTGGACATGCCCGCGCTGCTCCCCGACGGGTCCGTCTCGAAGCTCTCGGTCAACCGCCACCTGGCGCGGCACACCGAGACCGAGGCCCCCGAGGCCCCCGTCGCTGAGATCACGGAAGGGGAGACCTCCAAGTGACCACCCATTACCTGATCCTCAGCGCGCTGCTGTTCGCGATCGGCGGCATCGGCGTGCTGGTGCGGCGCAACGCCATCGTGGTCTTCATGTGCGTGGAGCTCATGCTGAACGCCTGCAACCTGGCGTTCGTCGCCTTCGCTCGGCAGCACGGGAACATCGAGGGCCAGGTCATCGCCTTCTTCGTGATGATCGTGGCCGCGGCCGAGGTCGTCGTGGGGCTGGCCATCATCGTGACCATCTTCCGAACCCGCAGGTCCGCGTCCGTCGACGACGCCAGCCTGCTGAAGTACTAAGAGGTGACCGTGGAACCCGCTGAGATCCTCTCGAACCCGGGCGGTGTGATCGGGGTCAGCTGGCTCATGATCGCGCTGCCCCTGCTCGGGGCCGCGGTGCTGCTGCTGGGCGGTCGCCGTACCGACAAATGGGGCCACTTCCTCGGCGTGCTGATGGCGCTGGCGTCGTTCGTGGTGGCGGCGCTGGTGTTCTTCCAGATGCTGGGGTTCGCGCCGGCCGAGCGCCGGGTGAGCGTGCCGCTGTACGCGTTCATCCCCGGCGTCGCCGACCTGGGCCTCCTGATCGACCCGCTGTCGATCTCGTTCGCGTTGCTGATCACCGGGGTCGGGTCGCTGATCCACATCTACTCGATCGGCTACATGTCGCACGACACGGACCGGCGCAGGTTCTTCGCGTACCTGAACCTGTTCGTGGCGGCCATGCTGCTGCTGGTGCTGGCCGACAACTACGTCGCGCTGTTCATCGGCTGGGAGGGCGTCGGCCTGGCGTCGTACCTGCTGATCGGCTTCTGGCAGTTCAAGCCGAGCGCGGCCACCGCGGCCAAGAAGGCCTTCGTGGTGAACCGGGTCGGCGACTTCGGCCTGCTCATCGCGATCTTCATCGTCTTCACCACGTTCGGCTCGGTCGCCTTCGGCGAGGTGTTCCCGAAGGCGGGTGAGGCCTCCCAGGGCACGCTCACCGCGATCGGGCTGCTGCTCCTGCTCGGCGCCTGCGGCAAGTCGGCCCAGCTGCCGCTGCAGTCCTGGTTGCTGGACGCGATGGAGGGCCCGACCCCGGTCTCGGCCCTCATCCACGCGGCCACCATGGTCACCGCCGGCGTCTACCTGGTGGTGCGCTCCGGCGCGGCGTTCTTCCCCGGCGACGGCACAGCCTCGCTGGTCGTCACCATCGTGGGCGTGGCCACGCTGCTCGCCGGCGCCATCATCGGTACCGCCAAGGACGACATCAAGAAGGCCCTCGCCGGGTCCACGATGTCGCAGATCGGCTACATGATGCTCGCCGCCGGCCTCGGCCCGGTCGGGTACGCCTTCGCCATCGCGCACCTCATCACGCACGGCTTCTTCAAGGCCAACCTGTTCCTCGGCGCCGGCTCGGTCATGCACGGCATGAACGACCAGGTGGACATGCGCAGGTACGGCGGCCTCCGCACGCTCATGCCGGTCACCTTCATCACCTTCCTGGTCGGCTACCTGGCGATCATCGGCTTCCCGCTGCTGTCCGGTTACTTCACCAAGGACGGCATCATCGAGACCGCGATGGAGCACAACGCGATCCTCGGCTGGCTGGCCGTGGCCGGCGCGGGCATCACCGGCTTCTACATGTCCCGGGTGGTCTTCATGACCTTCTTCGGGGAGCGCCGCTGGGACAAGGACGTGCACCCGCACGAGTCCCCGGCCGTCATGACCTGGCCGCTGATCGTGCTGGCCGCCGGGTCCGCGGTGCTCGGCGCGTACCTGGTGCTGAGCAACCGGCTCATGGTGTTCCTCGGCCCGGCCGTCGGCCTGCCCGAGGAGCTGCCCGCCTTCCACGTGGTCAGCCCGGTCGGCCTGGCCACGCTCGCGCTCGTCGCGGCCGGCGCCGGCTACGCCTGGCTCAAGTACGGTCGCCAGGAAGTGCCCGTCGTCGCTCCGCGCGGCTCGTTCCTCACCACCTTCGCCCGCCGCGACCTGTACGGCGACGCCCTCAACGAGGCGCTGTTCATGCGCCCCGGCCAGTGGCTGACCCGGCTCGCCGTCTGGTTCGACAACCGCGGCGTGGACGGCCTGGTGAACGGCCTGGCGGCGACCATCGGCGGGACCTCGGGACGGCTGCGGCGCATCCAGACCGGCTACGTCCGCTCGTACGCGCTGTCAATTTTCGTCGGCGCCGCCATCCTGGCCGGTGCCTGGTTCGTCGTAGGGACCTTGTGATGCCCTGGCTCTCGATACTGATGGGCGTGTCCGTGCTGGGCGCGCTGGGCGTGGCGTTCGTCAAGGACGACCGCCTCGCCAAGCAGGCCACCCTCGCGGTGTCCCTGGTCGTGCTGGCGCTCACCGTCGTCATGACCGTGCAGTTCAGCCCGAACGGCGACCGCTTCCAGTTCGTGGAGACCTACGACTGGATCCCCGCCTTCGGCGTGCACTACGGGGTCGCCGTGGACGGGGTCGCGCTGGTGCTGATCCTGCTGTCGGCCGTCCTGGTGCCGATCGTGGTGCTGGCCTCCTGGCATGACGCCGAGGCGGGCAAGCGGTCGGTGCGGACGTACTTCTCGCTGCTGCTGGTGCTGGAAGCGATGATGATCGGCGTCTTCGCGGCGACCGACATCTTCCTCTTCTACGTGTTCTTCGAAGCCATGCTGATCCCGATGTACTTCATGATCGGGTCGTACGGCGGGGCGCAGCGGTCGTACGCGGCGGTCAAGTTCCTGCTGTACTCGCTCTTCGGCGGCCTGCTCATGCTGGTCGCGGTCATCGCGCTGTACGTGATCGCCGGCAAGGGCACGTTCATGTTCCCCGAGCTGATCGGCGCGATCAAGGACCCGACCACGCAGAAGTGGCTGTTCCTGGGCTTCTTCATCGCGTTCGCGATCAAGGCTCCGCTCTGGCCGTTCCACACCTGGCTGCCGGACGCCGCCGCCCAGGCTCCCGCCGGCGCGGCCGTGCTGCTGGTCGGCGTGCTGGACAAGGTCGGCACGTACGGCATGCTGCGCTTCTGCCTCGAACTCTTCCCCGAGGCCAGCAAGTGGGCGACCCCGGTCGTCATCGCGCTGTCGGTCATCGGGATCGTGTACGGGGCGATCGTGGCCATCGGGCAGACCGACATCAAGCGGCTCATCGCGTACACGTCGATCTCGCACTTCGGCTTCATCGCGATGGGCGTCTTCGCGATGACCTCGAACGGGGCCTCCGGGGCGACCCTCTACATGGTCAACCACGGCTTCTCCACCGGGGCGCTGTTCCTCATCGCCGGGTTCCTGATCTACCGGCGCGGGTCGCACTTCATCGAGGACTACGGCGGGGTGCAGAAGGTCGCGCCGGTCCTGGCGGGCGCGTTCCTGGTGGCCGGGCTCTCCGGGCTCTCGCTGCCCGGTCTCAACTCGTTCGTCAGCGAGTTCATGGTGCTGCTGGGGACCTACGAGCGGTACGCCGTACCGGCCGTGATCGCGGCCACGGGTGTGGTGCTGGCCGCCCTCTACATCCTGTGGATGTACCAGCGGACCATGAACGGCCCCACCGCCGAGTCGGTGCGGAGCATGCCGGACCTGAACATCAGGGAACGCTGGGTGGTGGCCCCGCTGCTCGTGCTCATCATCGTGCTCGGGCTCTTCCCGAAGCCGCTGCTCGACGTCATCAACCCGTCGGTCAAGGAGACGCTCACCAACGTCTCGGTGACCCACCCGGCCCCGGCCGTCGCTAAGGAGGGCCAGTGAACATCACGGCTCCCACCATCGAGTACCTCCAGCTCGCGCCGCTGCTGATCGTCTTCGGCGCGGCCATCCTGGGCGTGCTGGTGGAGGCGTTCGCCCCGCGCTACCTGCGCCGGGCGATGCACATCCCGCTCACCCTGCTCTCCCTGGCGGGCGCGTTCGCGCTCGTCATCGTGCAGACGATCAAGGGCGTGCCGACCGAGCCGTCGGCCATGGGCGCGGTCGCCGTGGACGGCCCCACCCTGTTCATCTGGGGCATCATCCTGGTCCTGGCCTTCGTCACGCTGCTGCTCATCAACGACGAGGACCACTTCGTCCCCGCCGCCTCGGCCGTGCCCGGCTCGGCCGAGGAGGAGCGCGCCCTCATCGAGGGCAACGTGCACACCGAGGTCTACCCGCTGGCCCTGTTCGCCATCGGCGGCATGCTCCTCTTCCCGGCCTCGAACGACCTGCTCATCATGTTCGTGGCCCTGGAGGTCATGTCCCTCCCGCTGTACCTGCTCTGCGGCCTGGCCCGCCGTCGCCGCCTCCTGTCCCAGGAGTCGGCGATGAAGTACTTCCTGCTCGGCGCCTTCTCCTCCGCCTTCTTCCTGTACGGCACCGCCCTGCTGTACGGCTTCGCCGGCTCGGTCGACCTCGCCAAGATCGACACCGCGCTCGGGGCGGTCGGCGGCCAGGACGCCCTGCTGTACACCGGAGCCGCACTGCTCGGCGTCGGCCTGCTGTTCAAGATCGGCGCGGCGCCCTTCCAGGCGTGGAAGCCCGACGTCTACCAGGGCGCGCCCACGCCGGTCACCGCCCTGATGGCCTCCGGCACCCTGGTCGCCGCCTTCGGGGCGCTGCTGCGGGTGTTCTGGATCGCTCTGGGCAACCTGGACTGGGACTGGAGCCCCATCATGTGGGCGGTGGCCATCCTCACGATGGTCGTCGGCGCGATCCTGGCCATCACCCAGACCGACATCAAGCGCATGCTCGCCTACTCTTCGATCGCGCACGCCGGCTTCCTGCTGGTCGGCGTGGTCGCCATCGGCGACGCCAAGCAGAACTCGATCGCGCTCAGCTCGATCCTGTTCTACCTGGCCGTCTACGGCATCACCTCGGTGGGCGCGTTCGCCGTCGTCACCATGGTCAGGGACGCGGGCGGCGAGGCCTGGCACCTGTCCCGCTGGGCCGGGCTCGGCAAGCGCTCGCCCAAGCTGGCCGGCGTGTTCGCGTTCTTCCTGCTGGCGTTCGCCGGAATCCCGCTCACCAGCGGCTTCTTCGGCAAGTACGCGGTGTTTCAGGCGGCCATCGCCGGCGGCGCGCTGCCGCTCGTGGTGGTCGGCGTGGTCTCCTCGGCCATCGCCGCGTTCTTCTACGTCCGCGTCATCGTCCTGATGTTCTTCAGCGACCCCGCCCCCGACGGCCCCACGGTCGTCCTGCCCTCGTGGGGGACCGCGGGCGTCGTCGGCTTCGCCGCGTTGGCTACGGTAGTGCTGGGGGTCTTCCCGCAGCCTGTCCTCGACCTGGCACAGTCGGCTGCGGGCTCGTTGTTCGTCCGTTAGGAGCTTTAACCATGGCCGCGCCGCCCGTTGTTGATCTACCCGTCGTCGACGAGCGGCTGGCCGAGGATCTGTCCAGTGGGCTGGCCGCGGTGGAACGCCTGCTCAGGTCCTGCGTGGAGAGTGAGGACGCCTTCGTCACGGAGGCGTCCAAACACCTCATCGAAGCCGGGGGCAAACGTTTCCGGGCCATGCTGGTGCTGCTGGCGGCCCAGTTCGGCGACCCGAAGTCCGCGGCCGTCGTGCCGGGCGCGGTCGTGATGGAGCTCACCCACCTGGCCACGCTCTACCACGACGACGTCATGGACGAGGCCGCCGTGCGCCGCGGCACGCCCTCGGCCAACGCGCGCTGGAACAACACGGTCGCCATCCTCACCGGCGACTACCTGTTCGCCCAGGCCGCCGACATCCTCGCCGACCTCGGCCCCGAGGCCGTACGCATCCAGGCGCGCACCTTCTCCCGTCTCGTCCGCGGTCAGATCAGGGAGACCATCGGCCCCGCCTCCGGCGCGGACCCCATCGCCCACTACCTGAGCGTGCTCGCCGACAAGACCGGCTCCCTCATCGCCACCTCCGGCCGCTTCGGCGCCCTCCTCTCCGGCGCCTCCGAAGACGTCGTCACCCGCGTCACCGCCGCCTGCGAGGCCATCGGCGTCGCCTGGCAACTCGGCGACGACCTCATCGACGTCGCCTCCGACACCGTCGGCTCCGGCAAAACCCCCGGCACCGACCTCCGCGAAGGCATCCGCACCCTCCCCGTCCTCTACGCCCTGGGCTCCACCTCCCCCGCCGAAGCCCGCCTCCGCGCTCTCATCTCCACCCCCGTCGCTGAAGCCGACGTCAACGAGGCCCTGTTACTCCTCCGCGACAGCGACGCCCTCAAGCAGGCCCGCGGCGAACTCCTCCGCTGGACCGACCGCGGCAAATCCGAACTAGAGGGTCTACCGGACATCCCAGCCAGGGCCGCCTTGATGTACCTGTGCGACTACGTGGTCGAACGCTCCGGCTGACGCCGATGTGTACGGCCGCTATGAGCAGAATGACCAGCTGAGAAGGGTGCCGTTGCATGCAGCGCGAGCCCGGGGCCAGCGCGAAAAGCGATGGACGCACAAACCCCGGCCAACTCGCCCTGCTCGCCGTGGCTCCACCTCGTCCACAATGGCCCGACCTCTTCGTAGGCCGTCCCTGCTTGCCGTGATTCCCCCACCCACCCACCCTTTTCGAGCTGGCGCTCGGCCCTGCCCGCCTTCGAGCTGGCGCTCGGCCCTGCCTGCCTTCGAGCTGGCGCTCGGCCCCGCCCGCCTTCGAGCTGGCGCTCGGCCCGCCCGCCTTCGAGTTGGCGCTTGGCCGCATCCGGCGTTCGCCGTGCCGCTGGACGAATGCCGGCCTGCTCGCCGTGGGTCGCATCCCGCTGAGCGGCGTAGTTCAGGCGTCGCGTGCGGCTCTGCTGGTTTGACTATGCCGTTAGCAGGTCGGGCTGTGCCACTGGGTGGGGTGTGGGTGTCGATCAGTAGCGTCATCGACCACTCCGACAGGTAGCGGCGGCCGGCCACCTGTCATTCGTCGTGACCTGCCTTGTTCAAGTTGGGCGCTTCGGCTCATCCGCCACGCCCCAGCCGGACGGGGCTGACGCAGCAGATGGAACCGAGCGCCAGCTCGAAGGCAGGCGGGGCCGAGCGCCAGCTCGAAAAAGGGTGGGTGGGTGGGGGAATCACGGCATGCTTTAGAACGTGGCTGCGATGCGTTTGGCGGCCTTGCCAGTTATGGCGGTGGGGCGGCCGGTGGCTAGGAGTTGGAGGTCGGTGGCTGGGGTTTGGATCTCGTCTGGGCCTTCGCTGGCTGACCGGGTGGCGTCGGTGGCGATCAGGGGGGCCGCGGAATCGTTTGGGGGTGCTTGGGGTGGGCGCCTCAGCAGCGTGGGTCGGAGGCCGGACCCGGTCTAGACATCCGCGCGAGGATTTATCGCGCCGAGGCGTTGAGTTTCTAGCGGCCGCGGGCTGCCAGAGCCTCCTTGGGGAGGTCCTCCTCGGGCTCCTCGGACGAGGCGTGCGCGAACGACAGACCGTTTCGCAGGCTGTCCCATGTGAAGACGCACAGCGCCAGCCACACGACCAGGAAGCCCGCCCACCTGCTGGCCGGCATCGACTCATGCGCGACGAACACACCGAGCAGGAACTGCAGCACCGGCGCGATGTACTGCAGGATGCCGATGATGCTCATGGGCACGCGGATGGCCGCCGCCGTGAACGCGAGCAGCGGTACCGCTGTCACGATTCCCCCGCCGACCAGCAGCAACGCATGCCCGACGCCCTGCGCCCCGAAGGTGTTCTCCCCGCCGAGCACGGCCAGATACCCGAGCGCCGGCAGCAACAGCACGACGGTCTCCACCGTCAGGCTCTCCGCGGCACCCACGTTCGCGGCCTTCTTCAGCAGGCCGTACAGGCCGAAGGAGAAGGCCAGGGTGAGGGCGATCCAGGGCAGGCTGCCGTACGCGACGGTCAGGATGACGACGGCGATGCCGCCGAGGGCGACGGCCACCCACTGCCAGCGGCGCAGGCGTTCCCGGAAGACTGCCACCCCGAACAGGATGTTCACCAGCGGGCTGATGAAATAGCCGAGTGCGCTCTCCACCACGTGTCCCGTGTTGACCGCGAAGATGTAGGTCCCCCAGTTGCCCGAGATCAGCACGGCGGCCAGGGTCAGCAGGACGAACTGCCGCCTGGTCAGCGTACGGATCCACGACCAGTGCCGACGCACGGACAGGATGGCGACGACGGCCACCAGTGACCAGATCATGCGGTGGGCCAGGATCTCCACCGCCGAGGACGGCTTGAGCAGCGGCCAGTAGAGCGGAAAGAGCCCCCACATGGCGTAGGCCGCGACTCCGTACCAAAGACCTCGACGTGTTTCAGGCATGTGCCCCAGTTTGACTGCTTACGCCGTTTACGACAAATAAGTACAACTCGCACGATACTTAAGCGTTGCTAACCGATGGAACAAACCAGAGTGTGCTTCGGTTGACGCAGATGGACCTAAGGAGGAACCTCAATGGGCTGGATCTTCGGCACCGACAAGACCACCATGATCACTGCTCAGGACGCTCTCCCCGGCCGCCCTGAGCGGATGCCGGTCGCCCCTCGCCATCTGGTCCTCGACGCCCCGCTCGCCCCTCCGTACCCGCCGGGATCCGAGATCGCGGACTTCGGCCTGGGCTGCTTCTGGGGAGCCGAGCGCAAGTTCTGGCAGACCCCCGGCGTGATCACGACGGCCGTGGGCTACCAGGGTGGCTACACCCCCAACCCCACCTACGAGGAGGTCTGTTCCGGCCGCACCGGCCACACCGAGGCCGTGCGCGTCGTCTACGACCCCAACCGCATCTCCTACGAGGAGCTTCTCAAGCTCTTCTGGGAGTCCCACGACCCGACCCAGGGCATGCGCCAGGGCAACGACGTCGGCACCCAGTACCGCTCCACGATCTACACCCACACCCCCGCCCAGGAGAAGTCCGCCCTGGCCTCGCGGGACGCGTACCAGTCGGTCCTGACCCGGGCCGGCTACGGTTCCATCACCACCGAGATCGCCCCCGCCCCCGAGTTCTACTTCGCCGAGAACTACCACCAGCAGTATCTGCACCGGAACAAGAACGGCTACTGCGGCATCGGCGGGACCGGGGTCGCCTGCCCGATCGGCCTCACCACCGGCGAGGCGTGACCCTCTGAACGGTCGGCCCGTGATCACCCGTTCGGGGCGGATCACGGGCCTTCGTGTGTCCCTCAGCCTTCCGATCCCGCCGTGCCCGACGGGGTGGACGTGCCGCTCTGGCCGGTAGGGCGCTCCTCGGGATCGGAGGGCAGCGCCGTGGTCTCCTCCGTCGGCACGATCGTTTGATCGTCGCCGAGCATCGGGTGCTTGGTCTCCCAGTAATGCCAGCCTTCGACGCGGGCGGGGACGTTGGCGATGCCGGCGGCGACCCGGACGTGGCGGCAGGAGGGGAGGACGGACCAGGCCGACCAGCCGACGCGGTAGCCGATTACGCGGTACCACATGTTGCCGTACATGCCGTCGGAGATCCGGTGGGTGTACTCGTGGCCGGTGAAGATCATGTGGCGTGTTTCGAGGTGAGGGAGTTCCTTCCGGCGGAGGTGGCGGATGACGTGGTCGATGTTGATCCCGCGCTGGCTCTCGTTCTCCAGCTCGATCCACGCGAGCACTTCGTGTTCGCGGGTGACCGAAGCCTTCATGATCCCGCCGGGGCCGTCCACGTACCGGGTGCGCGGCACGTAGAAGTTCCTGGGCAGGGGACGGTCGAACTTGTAGAAGTCGCGCATGGCGCAGCGCGCGGCGGCCCGGCAGGCGGCCGACCTGCAGGATTTGCGCTTGTCGTCGGTGCCCGCGTGGGCCGGGGCCGGGCTCGGCCCGGTGATCAGGGCCGTCGAAAGGGAGCAGTGGAGGGCTGCCCTCGTGAATCTCCGCATCGGGTGGCGTGCCTCCGGCCGTGCCTTTCTGGATGTGATCACTTGATGGTCACATCTGCGGCGAGTGGCTTCGGAGCGCCACGCCGCTCTCCGTGCGGTCTTTACAACGGAGTCGCAACACTCCCGAATCGGGCGTCGTCCGGCTGTGAGGATTGTGCCTTGTTGCCGGAAACCTGTCGGGGAGCGCACGAATGAAGATCAAGCTGGGTGTCGGGTTAGCCGGTGCGCTGGTCCTGGTCGGAGCGCTGGTGGACGGGGGTGCCGGCGAGCTGACGGGCGTGAGCCTGGCGTCGGTGTCGGTGTCGGTGTCGGCGTCGGCTCCCGCGCCGCGTACGCCCGTGCCCTCGGGACCCGGCAAGGTGCGCTGCCCGAAGCCGACCGCGGTCGTCGGCAGCGTCTCCCAGCTCAGGAAGGCGCTCGCCTCGGCCCGGCCCGGCGCGGTGATCCAGTTGCGTCCCGGTGTCTACCAGGGCGAGTTCGCCGCCCAGAAGTCGGGCACCCGGGCGAAGCCGATCTTCCTCTGCGGCACCGCCGCGTCGGTCCTGGACGGCGGCGGCATCAAGAAGGGGTACGGCTTCCACCTCGACAACGTGAGCTACTGGCGGCTGGTGGGCTTCACCGTGCGCAACAGCCAGAAGGGCGTCATGGCGGACCGTACCCGCAACTCGATCATCCAGGGCCTGAGCGTGCACGAGATCGGCGACGAGGCGATCCATCTGCGGGTGTTCAGCACCGGCAACATCGTGCAGTACAGCAAGATCTACAACACCGGGCTGCGCCGGGCGCAGTTCGGCGAGGGTGTCTACCTCGGGTCGGCCGAGTCCAACTGGGGCAGGTACACCGGCGGGAAGATGGACCGCAGCGACCGCAACCTCGTGCGCGGGAACGTGATCCGGGCCAGGGCCGAGGCCGTGGACATCAAGGAGGGCACCCGCGGCGGCCGGATCGTCGGCAACATCTTCGACGGGTCCGTCCTCGGCGGGCACAAGTTCAACGACTCCTGGATCGACGTCAAGGGCAACGACTACGTCATCGAGAACAACAGCGGCAGGCGTACGCCGCAGGACGGGTTCCAGACCCACGAGATCGTCGACGGCTGGGGGACCGGGAACGTGTTCCGCGGCAACCGGATCGATCTCGCCGGCGGCAGGGGCGTCGGGATCAACGACACCGTGGGTGGCAACACGATCACCTGCGACAACAAGGTGACCGGCGGACCGCTGCTCAAGAAGGGCGCGTGTTCCTGACCGCTGGCGGCGGTGTGTGTCCCCGTCAGCCGGAATGCTCGTCCCGGGCGGAGATCAGTTCGTCGAGCCTGCCGTGCAGGTGGGCCACGGCCACCTCGATGTCGGTGTGGTCCCGCTGCGCCGCGCGTACCTCGGCGGCGATGATGCCGCAGCGGTGCACCTTGGCGAAGTCGCCGAAGGGGAACTTGTAGCGGCCCTTGGTCTCCTCGTTCTGCTCGTCGTCCTCGCCCAGGAACCAGTGCTCGTACTCCCCGAAGCCGTGCTTGTCGAGGAAATCGTTCTCCTGCTGGGCCGAGGGGTGGTGCTCGCTCCAGTCGTCCATTCCGTCCAGGACGTAGTGGCCGTCGTCGATGAGCTTCTTCGCGAAGTCGAACGCCCGTTTGTTCAGCTTGACAGTCATGATCTCCTCCCCTCTTCGTCTGTCCGGGAAGTCATCCGTCCGGGAAGTCTCTCTTTCACGGTAGGTCGCGGCCCGCCAGCAACGCCCCGCCAGCTGGTAAACGTTGGCAGACGGGAAGGGCCGTAACCTTGCCGGATTTGACCCGTTTGGCACCGGTTTGTCCTGCTGGGCTAGGGGTATGGTCCCTGGCTCCGTAGGGAGGCGGTAGCGATGCCGAACCGCTTGTCCGCCCCCCGAACCAGGGAACTCCTGCGCAAAGCCCTCCTGGAGCGCGCGATCGGCGCCGTCTACCGCCCGCGCACCGAACGCGAGAGCCACTACTTCCTCGCCCGCGTCTCCGAGCAGTTCGACGCGTTGATCCACATCGACGAGACCCACGCCATCGAACCTCTCGACGGCGAAACCTCTCCCGCTCGGCTTCCTCGATCTTGATGGGTTCGGCTCGTACCATGTGACCTCGAGAAAGGGTCTTGTGGATCACCCCCTTACACAGGATCGCCCGCGATTCGGCGTGTGAGGGGTTGTTGATGGTGGTGCGGCGGTTGGCCGTCTTGGTGGCCGTGCTGGCGACGGCGGTGGTGGCGGAGCCGGTCGGGGCGGTGGTGCCGGGGAGCAACGGCAAGATCGTTTTTGGGAGTGAGCGGGACGGCGACTACGAGGTGTACGTCATGAACGCGGACGGCACCGGGCAGACGCGGCTCACCGCCAATGCCGCCAACGACAGCCAGCCGGTGTGGTCGCCGGACGGCACCAAGATCGCTTTCATCAGCGATCGGGACGGCGACTTCGACGTGTACGTGATGGGGGCCGACGGGAGTTCACCGACCAACCTCACCAACAACGCCGCGGCCGACGGCGCGCCGACGTGGTCGCCGGACGGAACGATGATCGCGTTTCGGAGTGAACGGGACGGGGACGGCGAGATCTACGTGATGGGCGCGGACGGGAGTTCGCCGGCCAACCTGACCAACGACGCCGGCAGTGACAGTGACCCGGCCTGGTCGCCGGACGGCACGATGATCGCGTTCAGGAGCGATCGGGACGGCAACAGCGAGATCTACACGATGAACGCCGACGGCGGCGGGCAGGTGCGGGTGACGGTCAACACCGCGACCGACAGCGCCCCGGCCTGGTCGCCCGACGGCACGAAGATCGCTTTCGTCACCGACCGGGACGGCAACCTGGAGGTCTACGGCATGGACGCCGACGGAACCGGCCAGGTCGACCTCAGCAACCATCCCGGGATCGACGACGACCCCGTGTGGTCGCCGGACGGCACGAAGATCGCCTTCCACACCGACCGGGACGGCAACCTCGAGGTGTACGCGATGGACGCCGACGGAACCGGCCAGCTCAACCTCACGAACAACGCCGCCCACGACTTCCAGCCGGACTGGGCGGCCGGTCCCAGCCTGCAGTGCACGATCACCGGAACCGCCGCCAGGGAGCGCCTGACCGGTACTCCGGGGGACGACGTCATCTGCGGACTGGGCGGTAATGACCGGCTCAGTGGGCGCGGTGGCAACGACACCCTCATCGGCGGGCCCGGCGACGACATCGTCAACGGCGGCACCGGGCACGACACCCTCGTCGGCGATGACGGCCGCGACCGTCTCAACGGCAACGCGGGCCGGGACACCTTGTATGGCGGACCCGGGCACGACCGCCTGGACGGTGCCAGTGGTGACGACACCATCCACGGCGATGAGGGCGACGACTTCCAGCGTGGGGGTAGCGGCAACGACGTCTTGGACGGCGACGGCGGTACCAACATCAACAACGGTGGGTCAGGCGCGGACCTGTGCCTGAATCCGTCCATCGGCCACAGCTGTCCCTGATCAGGTGATGGTGACCTTGCCGGGGACGTGGCCTGTTTCGAGGTACGTGATGGCTGCGGGGATCTCGGCGAATGGGTAGCGGCGGTTGATGATCGGGGTTACCTGGCCGGCTTCGATGAATTCCGTCAGGGTCGTGAGGGCGAGCTTCTTCGGGGTGTAGTTGACCGTGTCGACCATGAGCATCTTCTGGGACGTGAATCGGGACGATGCGAGTCCGGCGGTCATGTGGCCGACGGGTTGGACCCAGCGGCCGGCCTTTCCTCCGATGACGGAGCGGATGCCCTTCGGTTTGAGGACTCGCCGGCAGGCGGAGGCGGAATAGCCCCCGGCCATGTCCAGCAGCAGGTCGTAGCGTTTCCCGTTCCGGGTGAAGTTGGTCTTGGTGTAGTCGATGACGTCGGTCGCGCCGAGCGACAGGACCAGGTCGACGTTGCGGGTGCTGCACACCCCGGTGACCTCCGCCCCCATGGCCCGGGCGATCTGCACGGCGAACGTCCCCACTCCGCCGGAAGCCCCGTTGACGAGCACCTTCTGCCCCGGCTGGACGTCACCCACGTCGCGTAACCCCACCAGCGCGCTGACGGCCGCCATCGGCACCGCCGCCGCCTGCTCGTACGACAGGTTCTTGGGTTTCGGCGCGACCAGGTTCTCCTTGACGCACACGTACTCCGCGAAGCCGCCCTGCTCGATGAGGGCGAAGACCTCGTCGCCGGGACCGAACTCCGTCACGTCCTTGCCGACCGCCTCGACCTGCCCGGCCACGTCGGCGCCCAGGATGCTGAACTTCGGCCGCCTCGGCCCGAGCCCGCCCATCAGCCGCGCGATGTACGGCTCACCCCGCATGTGATGCCAGTCGTACGGATTGACCGAGGTGGCGACCACCCGAATCAGTACTTCGTCGTCTCCGGGCACCGGCGTGGCGATATCGGTGAGACGCAGGACCTCGGGCGGGCCGTACGAGCGCAGAACGAACGCCTTCATCAGATTCTCCTTGTCGACTGCGGGCGATCGAGGCCCGCGAAATCAGCGTAAGAAGCCATCGCGAAGGGCTCATCAGCCGAAAGTACGCCCGTTTGCTGGATGATCGGCCAGCTCAGGAGGGGCCGGTTTATCGATGAACCGGGAGGTCCCCGGCCGTCACGATCGGCGCATGACGAAAACGACGAAGAAAAGGCGGGAATGGCTCGCGCCGGCGGGACTGCTCGTGCTCAGTGCCGTACCGGTGGCGGCCGGGGCGTTCCGCCTCACCCAGTTGACCGGGGGCGCGGCCGTCACGGCGGAGAACGCGCGATTCTTCGCGTCGCCGATTCCGGTGGCGTTGCACATCGTCGGCGCCACCCTCTACTGCGTGCTGGGCGCTTTCCAGTTCGTCCCCGGATTCCGCCGCCGCAGATCCGGCTGGCACCGCGCCGCCGGACGGCTGCTGATCCCGTGCGGGCTCATCGCCGCGTTATCAGGGCTGTGGATGACGCTGTTCTATCCCCGCCCGCCGGGTGACGGCGATCTCCTCGCCGCGTTCCGGCTGCTGTTCGGGACGGCCATGGTGGCGTGCATCCTCCTCGGCCTGGCCGCGATCCGGCGGCGGGACATCACCCGCCACCGCGCCTGGATGATCCGCGGCTACGCGATCGGCCAGGGCGCGGGCACACAGGCCGTGACCCAGCTCCCGCTGATCCTGCTCGCCGGCGCGCCCATCGAGACCACCCGGGCGCTCCTCCTGGCCGCCGCCTGGGTGATCAACCTGGCGGTCGCGGAATGGATCATCAGAAGGCCGCGCACCCGCGTCAGGTCCTGACCCGGTTCGTCTCGTACGCCCACATGGCGATCTCGACCCGATTGCGGGCCCCGAGCTTCGCCATGAGGCTGGCGATGTGCGTCTTGACCGTGCTGAGCGAGATGTACAGCTCGTCGGCGATCTCCCCGTTCGTACGGCCCCGCGCCACGGCGACCAGAATCTGCTCCTCGCGGTCCGTGAGCGCCTCGATCGGCCGCGCCGAGGACGGGGGAGGGCCGGCGCGGGCGAAGGCGCCGAGCAGGCGGGCGGTGATGCTCGGCGCGATCAGCGCGTCGCCGCCGGCGGCGGCCCGGACGGCCTGGGCCAGCAGGTCCGCCCCCGCGTTCTTGAGCAGGAAGCCCCGGGCGCCGGCGCGCAGGGCGGCGTAGACGTACTCGTCGAGGTCGAACGTGGTGATGACGACGACGGCGAGCGGGTCCTCGACGGTCGGGCCGGCGAGGGCGCGGGTGGCCTCGATGCCGTCCATGCCGGGCATGCGGATGTCGAACAGGCACACGTCGGGCCGCAGCCGCCGCGCCAACTCCACGGCCCGCCTGCCGTCGTCGGCCGCCCCGACCACCTCGATGCCCGGCTGGGCGTCCAGGATCATCACCAGCCCGGTCCGGACGATCTCCTGGTCGTCGGCCACGATCACCCGGATGTTCATGCCGCCGTCCGCGGCAGCACGGCGGTGACGGTCCAGCCGCGATCGGCGTCGGGCCCGGCCACGCAGGTGCCGCCGAGCAGGTCGGCACGTTCGATCATGCCGATGAGGCCGTAGCCGGGCGAGGCGGCCGGGCGCATGGCGCTGCTCTCACCGTCGTCGCTGACCCGCAGGCGTACGGACGTGTCGTCGGCGGTGACGCGGACCTCGATGCGGGTGGCGTGCCGGGCGTGCCGCCGGGCGTTGGTGACCGACTCCTGGGCCAGGCGGTAGATCGCGGCCTGGATCGACGGCGGGAGGTCGCCGACGTCGCCCGAGATCTCCACCTCGACGGGCGGGCCGGAGCGGCCGTGGCGGGCGAGGTCGTTCAGGTCGGCGATGCGCCGCGCGGGCGTCAGGTCGGCCGGCTGGTCCCGGCGCAGGGCGCGGACCATGGTCTGCATCTCCGCGAGCGCGCGCGAGGCCTCCTCCTCGATCACCCGGAGCGCGTCGGTCGCGGCGTCCGGGCGCAGCGCCGCGGTGGCCAGGCCCGCCTGGGCGCGGATCGCCATCGCCGAGACGTGGTGGGCGACGGTGTCGTGCAGGTCGCGGGCCAGCTGTTCGCGTTCGAGCAGCTTGACCCTGTCGAGTTCGCGCATCCTCGCCCCGGACCGGTAGCGGAACGCCACCCCGAGGGCGACGGACACGGCCAGGACGGCGCTCCCGCCGATCACGTCGGCCCAGACCGTGAAATTGGCGGCCATCGTCCACACGGCCGCGGCCACGACGATGGTGAGCCCGATCACCACCTCGCGGCCGGCCCCCCAGCGCACCAGCGCGTGCACCAGGATGAGCAGGAAGACCATGGTGTGCGTCTCCAGCGCGTTGCCGCCCACGATCAGGTGGGCCACGCCGTTGACGCCGAACGCGATCACGATCATGAGGAGCGGCATGGTCCTGCGCCACAGCAGGGTGACCGTCAGCCCTGCGGTGAGGAGCACGGAGACCGCCGGCCACGGAAGGTCCCTGCGCAGGAACCCTTCGAGGACGGCGACCGGCACGAGCACGCCCACGAGCGCCCAGTCCCGCCAGACCCGCGGCGGCGGGCTGAGCGGACGAGGCTCGTCCCATAAAGAGCGAATCAGGCCGAGCACCAAATCATGGTACGAGAGCCCGCATCACTCCGTATCAGCCCAAAGTACGAGAGCCGGTCCTGGCGTACCAGGAGACGGTGGTGCCGTTGCCGAAGGACTGGGAGCGGGTGGGGGTGAAGAGGGTGGGCTGGAAGGCTCCCGTGAACGCGGAGACGCCGTCACCGGCGATCACCGGATAGTGCTTGACGATCAGTTCGTCGATGTGGGGGAGGAGCGCCCCGGCGAGCATGCCGCCGCCGCACAGCCAGATGTCCGGGCCGTCCTCCTTCTTGAGTTCCTGGACGAGCCCGCCCGGGTCGGCCCGGACCACCTCGACCCGCGGGTCGTCGATCTCGGGGAGCGAGGTCGAGACGATGTACTGCCTCAAGTGCTGGTACGGGCTTGTGACGCCGAGGTCCAGAGCCGGCTGGTAGGTGCCCTTGCCCATCACGACCGTGTCGAAATGCCGGTTCGGCGCGTCGATCCCGAGCTGGGATCGCATGTGGGTGGGGACGGTTTCGGGATACTCCGCAGTTATCCACGACGTTATGTCGGGATAGAAGTCGAACTCGCCGCGAGGTCCGGCGATGTAGCCGTCGATGCTGACGCCGACGTAGTAGACCAGATTTCGCATGCTGACCATCCTGAATGAAGTACTCTGTCTGTAGTGATTTGAACGTAGTACTACATCTGGAGTGGTGTCAACGTGATTCGGCAGAACCCGGCGCGGCGCGCGGCGCTGCTCGACGCCGCCATCGAGGTGCTGGCACGGGAAGGGGCGCGTGGCCTCACCTTCCGGGCCGTGGACGCCCAGGCGGCCGTCCCCGGCGGCACGACCTCCAACTACTTCGCGAACCGGGACGGCCTGCTCACGCAGGCCGGAGCGCGCATCTACGAACACCTGACACCCGACGCGCCGACCATGGCCGCGAGTCTCACCGGGCCGCGCGACCGCAAACGGGTGGCCGGACTCATGCACGACCTGGTCGGTCGCATCGCCGGCTACCGCACCGGCTACCTCGCCCTGCTGGAGCTCCGCCTGGAGGCCACCCGCCGCCCCGGCCTGCGCGCCGTCCTCACCGAGCAGATCAAGGCGAACATCGACGAGAACGTCGCCTACCACCTGGAGTCGGGCCTGCCCGGCGACGCCTCGGCGGTCCTGCTGCTCTACCTGGCCATGAGCTGGCTGATCGTCGAACAGCTCACCCTGCCGGATGTCTTCACCGAAACCCAGCTGCAAGAGCTGGTGGAGCTGGCGGTCGCCCGCCTCATCCCGGAAACGGAAGAGTAGCTCGTATCTGCGCAGGTCAACATGGGTATGCGCCTATTGCGACGTCTCATGGGTGAACGACACATAGGAGTGATCACATGTTCCGGGAACTGCGCAAGGGCATGCTCTGCGGGGTGATGGCCACCATGGCCCACAGTGCCGTCATGATGGCCGGCCGCCAGATGGGCCTGATGCGGGATCAACCGCCAAAACTTATTACCCGCGCCCTGCTGCCCGGCTCCCGGCACCGCCCCAAACCCGGCGAGAACCTGTTCGCCACGCTGGGCCACTTCGGCTTCGGCACCGCCGCCGGAGCCGCGTACGCCATGCTCGCCCGCGGCCACCAGACCCCACCCTCGGTGGGTACGGCCTACGGCCTGGCGATCTGGCTCGCCAGCTACGAAGGCTGGGTGCCCAGACTCGGCATCCTCCCGCCGGTCTCCCGGGAGCACCAGCCGGGCCGCCAGGTCGTCATGGCCGCGTGCCACATCGCGTACGGCGCGACCCTCGCGTACAGCCTCAACCGCCTCAACGCCCGCAAACCGGCCGGGATGAAACGACCCAAGCAGGTGCCCACCCGGCCCGCGCCCATGCCCGTGGGCGCCACCCAGAACGGCATGGCCCGGCAATGGCAGCGGTGATGTGGTGAATTGTCCGCTGACTACGATCCGTCCATGGGAGTACACGAGCTTCGGCTGGTCGTGACCGCGGATGACTACGAGCGGGCGCTGCGGTTCTATCGGGACGTTCTGGGCTTGCCGGAGCTGGCCGACTTCTCCTCCGAGGAGGGAAAGGTACGGCTGCTGGACGCGGGCCGGGCGACCCTGGAACTGATCGACGCCAGGCAGGCCGCGTTCATCGATCGGGTCGAGGTCGGCAGGCGGGTGGCCGGGCACATCCGGGTGGCCTTCGAGGTGGACGACACGATGCGGGTCACCGCGGAGCTGGCCGAGGCGGGGGCGCAGGTGATCGCGGCGCCCACGCGTACGCCGTGGGACTCGCTGAACGCGCGGCTGGAGGGAGAGGCGGGCTTGCAGCTCACCTTGTTCGAAGAACTGGGTGAATAGCCGGATCCGGAGTCACCAGCCCTCAGCCCAGACGGGTGCCTCGGCTGGGTTGGGGGTGAGGTCGGCCAGGTCGTGGGTCCACGTTTCCGTCCAGACTCGCCGGCGTTGTTCGTGGACGGTGACGGCGCCCTGGCGGGTGGCCATGAGCAGATGGCCGTTGTGGTCCCAGTCGGCCCAGGTCGCGTCGGCGAGTGGGGTGATCTGCCCGTCACGGTCCTTCCGGAAATATCGCGTCTGTACGCCCTCGATGCCGTGACGCTGGAAGTCGACCCCGGTGTGGGCGAGGATGAGGGACGTCCCGTGACCGGTCGGACTGGTCCGCTGGATCAGTACTGCCGAATCGCGCTCGTCCGGGTCCAGGGGGATCTCCAGGGCCTCGCGGAGGGGCCGCCAGCCGCGTTTGAGCTCGTTCTGGATGTCCCGGCGGATCCAGTTGGTGTGCATGACCTCGATGGAGGCCTTGTTGGGGTAGCGGCCGTGGAACGGCTGGTCGTTCATCGCCCCGCTGATGGTGAGATTGCCGTCCCGGGCGAAACGGCAGCCGATGGTGTACGTGCCGTACGTCTGCCAGGCGACCAGGGCGGTGAGCCACGGCAACCGCGAGACGGCGAAGTACGTCCGCCACGGCGGCTCGCCGGTACCAAGCGCGAAATAACCGAAATATCGGCCGTCGGGGGATATATCGCAGCGGCGGGGATACAACGTCCCGCCGAACCACGCGCCCGGCTCGATTGTTCTCGTCTGCAGGTCCCACCGGAGCAGGTGCCACCAGTTGCTCGGACCTCGGCGAATGATCAACGCTGTCGGGGCGTGGATCGCGACCAGAACATAGAGGCGGGGCGGAGCGGACAAATCAAGTCCTTCCGATAAACGGCCATGTCACCGGGTTGCTTACCGCAAAAATCTGGCGCCAAGGGCGGTTTCGCCATCGTATGGGGCCTGTCTGGCCCCATGGGAGAGGACGGCGCAGGTATCTGACGCCGAGATGAAGCGGATTGCGGGGGATGGCGCAACCCGACCTGGTCACGAGCCCCAAGCTGTCGGCGGGACCCGCGATCACGCCATGGCCTGGCGGACCGGGCTGAGCTTCTTCGGGGCGGGTGGGTGGGGGGAAAGAAGGGCCGTGGACTCGGGAGAGCCCACGGCCCGGGGAGTTCAGGAGTCAGGGGTCAGGGGTCAGGAGTCAGGGGTAGGAGACGACCTTGGACGGGATGGTGGCGGTGCCGAAGGCCGGCGCGCCGGTGTCGTTGATGACGCGGTTGATGCGGCCGTTGCCGCCCAGGGAGACCGCGAGCAGGCTGTGGAACTTCACGTTCGGCTTGATCGGGACCTCGAAGACGCGGTCCACCTCGATGGTCGGGTCGACGTTGAAGTAGCAGTAGGAGCCCATGCCCCAGCCCTCGTGCACGTTCACGTTCGGGCCGACCTTGTAGGCCGCCCAGCCCTTGACCGTGCCGTTCATGTAGGACGCCTGGTTGGGCGGGTCGTAGGCCTTCTCGTTCTGGAAGAAGATGGTGCGGCCACGCTCGCCGTACCACTCGACGTCGTACTTGCGGTAGTGCTCGACGAACAGGCCGGTGGCCAGGACGTCGTCGCCGTTGACGATGAGGCCGGTCTCGGCGGTGTTGACGTTCCAGCCGATGCCCTCGCCGTGGTCGCCGCGCCAGAGCCAGGTGTGGTCGATGATCACGTCATCGCTGTTGATCACGACGCTGGTGGTGGCGTTGCCGGCGAAGGCGCCGCCGATGCGGACGAACACGTCCTGCAGGGTGGTCGGGTTGGCCGCGTGGTCGGCGCTGGAGCTGGCGGGCCCGACCTCGATCAGCACGTCGGACTTCTGCGGGCCCGCGTCGATGAGGAAGCCGGCCAGCTTGACGCCGTCCACGTCGGCGACCTTGATCGCGGTGGCCGCGTTCTCGGGGATGATCGTCGCCAGGCCGAGGCCGAGCACGATGGTGTTCGCCCGGTTGATGTTGATCGGGGCGTTGATGCGGTAGATGCCCGGGGTGAGGAGCAGGTTGAGGCCCTGGGCGAGCGCCGCGTTGATGGTGGCCGCGGTGTCCGTGGGCTTGGCCACGTAGAAGTCCGTCAGCGGGAGCGAACTGCCGGCCGTGGGACCGTTGGCCCAGCTGTGGCCGCGCGCGTTGGTCCGCAGGGCCGGGACGAAGACGCGGTAGTTGCCGCCGCCGTCCACGTACAGGTACGGCTTCTCCCGGGCGATCGGGGTGTTCTGCAGCGTGGTGTACACCGGCTCGGGGAAGGAGTTGGCCGGGGCGCCGACGACGCCGGAGAAGACCATGTTCCAGACGCCGTTGACCCAGCCGCCGATGGTGCTCTCACGGGTGTACCACTGCTGCTGGGAGTACGGGCCGACCGAGCCGTCGATCTTGCTGTCCGCGATGTAGCCGCCGCTGGCCCAGCCGTACCCGGTGGGGGCGAGGTTGAGGTTGCCGCGGATGTGCATGCGGCGGAAGGGCGCGGCCTGGGAGACGGCCCAGCGGTTCTCGCCGCCGGTGGGCTGCACGGCCAGGTTCTCGGTGGAGCGCCAGAAGTTCTGGGTGGCGTTGCCGTTGAACCAGCCGGCGTCCACGGTCACGCCGCCGTTGATGACGACGTCGCCGGGGTTCTGGCCGAGGCCGACGATGGAGGTGTAGAAGCCGACCTTGGCGTTGACGTTGTAGCTGCCGGGCTTGAACAGGAACGCGTGCCGTCCGGTGCCGAACTGCGCGGACTCCTGCTGGGTGAAGACGGTGTCGAGGGCGGCCTGGATGCTCGCGCTGGACATCGAGGGGTCGATCACGTGCACGTTGGGGCCGAGGTCGCCGCCGCCGGGGATGTTCGGGTCGGGGGGCCCGGTGGTGGTGCGCACCGCGAACTCCCAGAGGGAGTAGCCGTAGCCGGTGCCGCGGGCGGTGCCGTACACGCGGACGTAGCGGCCGGAGCCGCTGACCGCGTGGGTCTGCACGCCGCCGGTCGCGCCGGTGACGGTCTTCAGCGTGGTCCACGGGCCGTCGGGGCCGCCGGAGACCTGGAGCTGGAAGGCGCTGGCGTAGGCGGCCTCCCACCGCAGGTCGATGGAGCAGACGGTCTGCGTGGAGCCGAGGTCGACCCTGATCCACTGCGGGTCGGCGGCGAGGCTGGACCAGCGGGTGCCGGTGTTGCCGTCCACCGCGGCGGAGGCGGGGAAGCCCGCGCCCTGGAGGGAGGAGGCGGCGGCGGGCTTGTTCAGCGCGGCGTTGGTGGCCGGGCAGGGGTCACCGGGGTTGCCGCCCACCTCGCCGTACACCTGGAACTCGAAGAGGGAGTAGCCCCAGGGGGTGGCGCGGGTGATGCCGAGCATGCGGACGTACCGGGCGCTGCCGGTGAGGGTCACGTTGTCGACCCCGCCGTCGCCGCCGGTGACCGAGGCCAGGTCGGTCCAGGGACCGCCGGGGGCGGCCGCACCCTGGATCTTGTACGCGCTGCCGTACGCGGCCTCCCAGGTGAGCACCGCGCGGGTCAGGGTGACGGTGCTGCCCAGGTCCACCTGGAGCCACTGGTCATTGGTGGCCAGGCTGGACCAGCGGGAGCCCGCGACCCCGTCGACCGCGTTTCCGGCGACGAAGGCGCCTTCCACGGAGGAGGAGGTGGCGGGTTTGCCCTGGGAGATCAGGGTGTCGGCGTAGGCGGCGGTGGGGGTGAGGTTGATGAGCGCCGCCACCACCGCGGACGCGGTGAATAATGCGGCGATTCTTCGGGACAGACCTCTCATGCGTGTCTCCACTGCGGAAGCGGGGGGTGAAGGTCCAACAGACGCAGACTTACGACATGCCGTAAATCAACACCTTATTTCGATCCTTGATTTAACTTAGGCGGCACATGGTCGTCAAGGGGCCGACTCATGGTTACCCTGTGTGGTGTTGACTCCCTGACCGAGAAATGACGCTCTTATGGCCGAAGAATCGAACGGCATCGACACCACCCGCCCCAGCGTGTCCCGTGTGTATGACTTTCTGCTGGGTGGCAAGGACAACTTCGCGATCGATCGCCAGGTCGCGCAGATGGTCCTGAAAATCGCGCCCGACGCGCCCGATGCCGCGTTCGCCAACCGGGGCTTCCTGCGCCGCGTGATCCACCACCTGACGGCGGAGGCGGGGGTGCGCCAGTTCCTGGACATCGGCTCGGGGCTGCCCACCCAGGGCAACGTGCACGAGGTGGCCCAGGCGGTGGACCCGGAGGCCCGGGTGGTCTACGTGGACCACGACCCGATCGTGCTGGCCCACGGCCGCGCGCTGCTGGCCACCAACGACACCACCACGGTGATCGAGGCCGACATCCGGGACCCGCGCTCGATCCTGGACCACCCGGACACCAAGCGCCTGATCGACTTCAGCCGGCCCGTGGGCCTGCTGCTCTTCTCGATCCTGCACCACATCAACGACGACGAGGACCCGGAGGGCCTGGCCGCCCAGTTCCGCGACGTCCTCGCGCCGGGCAGCTTCATGGCCATCTCGCACTTCCAGAACCCCGGCGACGCCCATCCGGAGGCCGCCGCGCACGCCGCCAACGCCGAGATCCTCTTCAACGAGAACCTGGGCACCGGCCGCTGGCGCACCAAGGAGGAGATCCTGGCCTACTTCGGCGACATGGAGGTGCTCGAACCCGGCCTCGTGCCGCTGGCCGAATGGCGGGCGGAGCCGGACGCGTACATCTTCTCCGGGATCACCTACCACACCTACGTCGGCGGGCTGGCCCGCAAGGCATGACCGACCTCCTGCCCGCGCTGATGTCCGCCGCCGAACGTTTCAGCATCGCCGGGCGGGAGCTCTACCTGGACTTCCTGCCGAACCTGCGCGCCTGGCACCCGATCACCGACCTGGTCGGCAAGGTACGGCTCGGCATGTGGTTCACCCTCCCCGACGGGCGGGAGATGGTCTTCGAGGTGATCCTCCGGCCGGACCGCGACGGGACGTGGACGATCGGCGGCGGGATCACCCTGGAGGACGACAGCCTGTTACAGCTCCCGGAGGCCGAGACCGCCGAACCGGCCGGCCTCCTGGAGCGGTACGCGGACGATCTGCTCCAGCCCGCCCGCTGGCACCTGGACCAGGCCGTTCAGAGCGCGTGCAGCCCCTGAATGACCTCGCGCAGGATGCGTTCCTCCGGCATGTGCGCCACCGTGGCGGGCGGTCTGGCCGCGATCAGGCGCTGCTCGCGCAGATCCCCGAGCAGCACCCGTACGACGTTCAGGGACAGGCCCACGTCGGAGGCGATGTCCGCCACCGAGGCCGGCGTCTGGCAGGCCCGCAGGATGCGCAGCTGCTCCGGCGGCAGCCCGGTGACCGGGCCCGAGGGCAGCGCTCTGATGATCGTCACCAGGTCGAAGTCGGGCCCGGCGGGGCGGGCCCGGCCCCGGGTGAGCGTGTAGGGCCGCAGCAGCGGGCGTTCCTCGGTCACGGCTTCTCCCCGCGCAGCTGGGGAGCCAGGCTGGCCTGCCGTACGCGGCGGGGCAGGTTGTCGGTGGGACCGGAGCCGGGCACGGGGGTGAGGGCGGGCTGCTGCGGGATGAGCCGCTCGACCGAGTACGCCTCGGGGGTGTTCTCGACCACGAGCTCCATCGGCAGCAGGGCGATCGCGGTGGTGCCGCCGTACGGGGAGGGGCGGAGCGAGACGCGGATGCCGTGGCGCTGGGCGAGGCGGCCGACCACGAACAGGCCGAGCCGGTCGCTGTCGGCCAGGTCGAACTCGGGCGGGTTGGCCAGCCGTTCGTTGAGGTGGGCCAGCTCCTCGGCGCCGATGCCGAGCCCCCGGTCCTCCACCTCGATCACGAACCCGCGGGCCACGACCTCGCCCCGGACGAAGACCTGGGTGTTGGGCGGGGAGAAGATGGTGGCGTTCTCCACCAGCTCGGCCACCAGGTGGATGACGTCGGTGACGGCGGGGCCGAGCAGCGCGGCCTCCTGCGGCACCGAGACCAGCACCCGCAGGTAGTCCTCGACCTCCTCGACGGCGGCGCGGGCCACGTCGTAGAGGGAGACGGGGTCGCGCCAGCCGCGTCCGGGCACGGCCCCGGACAGGATGATCAGGCCCTCCGCGTGCCGTCGCATGCGGGTGGTGAGGTGGTCGATGCCGAACAGCTGCTCCACCACGGCCGGGTCGCTGACCTGCCGTTCCAGCGTGTCGAGCTGGTCCAGCTGCCGGTGCAGCAGCGACTGGCTGCGGCGGGCCAGGTTGAGGAAGACCATGCCGACGCCCTTGCGCAGCTGGGCCTGGCTGACGGCGGCCTCGACGGCGGTGCGCTGCACGGAGGCGAACGCCTCGGTGACGTCGTCCACCTCGGTGGTGTTGCGCACCACCGCCAGCGGCGGCGTCTCGGCGGCCACGTCGACGTCCTCGCCGTTCCTGAGCCGCCGGACCACGTCGGGCAGCCGCCGGTGGGCCAGGTCGAGCGCGGCGTGCCGCAGCCCGGCCAGTTCGGCGGCCAGCCTGCGGGCGAACCGGAACGAGAAGAACACGGTGACCACGACGGCGACCAGGCCGAGCACGGTCAGCAGCGCGACCCGCCAGAGCACGCCCTCGGCCAGCGGCGCCGCCCGCGCGGTGATCCTTGCGGCGATCTCGCCGCCGAGCCGGTCCAGCGTCACCGAGACGGTCTCCGCCGTGGCCTGCCAGCGGGCGGCCTCGATCGGCAGCACCTTGCCCGGCCGGACCACCTCGGTGACCCCCTTCTCCAGGGCCAGGTAGTCGGCGTAGACCGGCGAGGCGTTCAGCACCACGTACGGCTGGCGCAGTTCGTTGTCGAGCTGGCTGGTGCCCAGCTGGTAGAGGAGCCGCCGCTGGCCCACCATCTCGGCGAAGGAGGCCCGCTCGTTCTCCGACATCTTGCCGGCGCCGATGGTCCCCGCCAGCAGCGCGGACTGCTGACTGACGATCTCGCGCGCCCGCCCGACCAGGATGATCGCCTTGGTCTGCCCGACCAGGTCGAGGTCGGGGGAGATCATCAGCCGGTCGTAGACCTGGAAGCCGACCTCGGCGATGGAGCTGTACTCCTCCAGCGCGTCCAGCCGGGAGATCTCCCGGTTCCGTACCTGCGCCCGGACCGCGTCCAGCCGGCCGAGCTGGCGTAACAGCTCCTGCACGCGCTCCCGCATGGCCGGCGGGGTGTCGTCCTCCGCCATGGCCGCGTGCGCCTCCAGCGCCTCCGCGGCGGTGTCGGTCTGCTCGTGCTGGCTGTCCATGTCGGCGTGGAAGCTGTTGGTGGAGCCCAGGTAGGAGAGCGACCGCAGGCGTTCGTTCTGCAGCTCGGTCAGCACGATCCGGGCGGGGGCCACCACGTGCTCGTAGACCCGGCCGATCTGGACGTACTCCAGCCCGGTCTGCACGCTCAGGGCGGCGGCGAAACCCCAGATGACGGTCAAGGCGCTGACCGGGAGAAGCAGGATGGCGAAGATCTTGACGCGGACGGAACGTTTGCGGCCAGCCATACGAACCTCGTAAGAGGGGTGTCACATTGCGTTAATAGTGACGAAACACTAGCAATGAGTGTGCTGTGCCACTAGGTGGCTTTCTTAACGATACGACTCCTAATCGCAGTAGGAGGTGCATTGATTGTCAGATTGTAAGACAATCAGTTCATGCGTATCGTCGCCGCCGCCGTCCTCTGGGGGACCGCGGGAACCGCCGGAACCTTCGCGGCCGCCGGATCCGTCTCGCTGGCCGCCGCCCGCCTCGTGATCGGCGGGGCCGTCCTCGCCCTGCTCTTCGTGCGTACCCGTGCCCTCAGCCGGGACCTGCTGTTCGGCGCCGCGTGCGTCGCGGCCTACCAGCTCTGCTTCTTCGCGGCCGTGGACCGGACCGGCGTGGCCATCGGCACCGTGGTGGCCATCGGCAGCGGCCCGATCTTCACCGGGCTGCTCTCCTGGACGCTGGACCGGACCGCGCCGTCCGGCCGCTGGCTGGCCGCCACCGTGGCGGCCGTGGCCGGCTGCGCGGTGCTGGTGCTCGGCGGCGGGGACGGGGGCGCCGAGCCCGGCGGCGTCGCGCTGGCCCTGCTCGGCGGCCTGCTCTACGCCACGTACGCGGTGACCGCCGCCCGCGCCATCGACCGCGGCGTCGGCTCCGACACCGTGATGGGCACCATGTTCGGCGGCGCGGCCGTCCTGATGCTCCCCGTACTGCTGCTGTCCGGCGCGGATTTCCTGGCCACGCCGTCCGGCCTGCTCACCGCTCTCTACCTGGGCGCCGCCACCACCGCCCTCGCCTACGTCCTGTACGGCCGGGGCCTGCGCACCACCCCCGTCGCCACCGCCGCCACCCTGGCCCTGGCCGAACCGGCGGTCGCCGCCCTGCTGGGCGTGGCCGTGCTGAGCGAGCGTCTGGCCCCGCTCTCCTGGGCCGGGCTGGCCCTGCTGGCGGCCGGCCTGATCGTGGCGGCGCTCCCGGAACGCCGCGTCCCCCTAGGCTCGGCAGCGTGAAGCTGCGCCCAGTCTCCACCGTCCAGGCTCTCGCCGACGCCCTGCGCACGCGGGTGCTGTCCGGCGACATCCCGCCCGGCACGCCCTTCCCCGAGCAGGAGATCTCGGACACCTACGGGGTGGCCAGGCCCACGGTCCGCGAGGCCCTCGCCGTGCTCGTGCACGAGGGCCTGCTCCGCCGCGAGCGCAACCGCAGCGCGTACGTCCCGGAGATCACCGCCGCGGACCTGGCCGACCTGATGTACGTCCGCGCCCCCCTTGAGGAGCTGATGGCCGAGGCCCTGGCCGGCTACGTCATCCCCGAGGCCGAGGCCGCGCTGGCCCGGCTGGAGGCGCTCCCCGCCGAGGAACCGTGGGCCGGCGTGGTGGCCGAGCACATGGCCTTCCACCTGGCGCTGATCGTCGCGGTCGGCAGCCCCCGCCTGGAGCGCCTCTACGCCACCCTCGCCGCCGAGACCCGCCTCGGCCTGGTACGGCTCCGCGAGTTCTACCACGAACGCGCCGAACTGGTCGCCGAGCACCGTGACCTGCTGGCCGCGATCGAACGCGGACCGGCCGAGGCGGCCCGGCGCGCGGTACGGGAGCACCTGGAATGGCGCAGTTGACCCTATATAGCCCCGTGTTGGGTCCGTCTCTTGCCGGGAACGCCCGGGAGTCGTCAGAATCGCGGCCATGCACGGCAATTCAGTGCCAGAGCCGGGCACGGATTCGCGCGTGCCGGATTCATACGTATATGTCACCGAAGAGGGTGTGACGCGCCATTACTCCGACGGCAGCGTGGAAGCGCTCGCCTGGGAGGACGTGGTGGAGGTCCGGGTCGGCGGAGCCGACGACACGGATGTCCTGATCGTCCTGCTCGATCGGGAGGGCGAGGGCTGCGTCGTGCCCCGGTCGGCGACGGACGCCACCTTCCTGGCGCGGCTGCGCTATCTGCCGGATTTCGATCTCGACCGGCTGAGCTCCGCGGTCGAGACCGCCCACTCCGGATATGTCGTCGTATGGCGGAGCCCGGAGCCGCCGTCGCCGCTGCCGGATCTGGAATACGACTAACCGCCGAATACGACTAACCGCCGTGCCGTCCCGCTCCCGAACGGAACCGCTCGACGCCCTCGAGACCGGCCCGGAGCGAGTCCACGCCGTACGCGAACTCGGCGGCCAGCGACTCGGACTCCAGGGCCGACAGGCGGTCGTTGCGCATGCACACCTGGGGGAGGGCGGCCAGTTCGGCGGCCAGGGCCTCGGCCTGCTCGCGGGCGGTACCGCTGGGCACCACCCGGGAGGCCAGGCCGATGTCCAGGGCCTCCTGGGCCGCGACCGCCCGGCCGGTCAGGATCAGGTCGAGGGCGCGGCCGGTGCCGATCAGGCGCGGCAGCCGTACGGTGCCGCCGTCGATGAGGGGCACGCCCCAGCGGCGGCAGAACACGCCGAACGTGGCGTCCTCGGCGGCCACCCGCAGATCGCACCAGAGCGCGAGTTCCAGGCCGCCGGCCACCGCGTACCCCTCCACGGCGGCGATCACCGGCTTGGACAGGCGCATCCGGGTCGGGCCCATCGGGCCGTCGCCGTCCTCGCTCACGTGGTTGCCGCGCTCGGTGCCCATCGCGTGCAGGTCCGCGCCCGAGCAGAAGGTGCCGCCCGCGCCCCACAGCACCGCGACCGACGCGTCGTCGTCGGTATCGAAAGTCCGAAACGCCTGAGCGAGGGCCGCCGCCGTCGGGCCGTCCACCGCGTTGCGGACCTCGGGGCGGTCGAGAATCACGGTCGTCACGGATCCGCGCCGCTCAGAGCGCACTGTCGTGGTCGTCACGCCTATGAACCTAGTTTGGCCGAAGTTCTCTGTACATCTTTGGATCGTTCCGTCAAGCGAGTACGTGCCCTAGTTTCGGCCGATTGTGGACACGACCTGATCATTGCTTGGGTAAGCTTTTGATCTTTAACATTTAGCTGGGTACCCACCTCTCCTGGTGCAACAGAGATTAAGGTCAACCAACCGGACGGGGTGCGCGTCTTGTTCATTGCGAACAACGAGGCAGCAGGTGGAGTGTCATGAGGGTGGGGCTTCAGACGTCCGCTACGGGCGTTCCTGATCAGAAGATCCGTACGGCTCCCAGTATCTGGACGCGCACCTACGCGCGTGTCCTGGTGGCCGGTGACCTGGCCTGCGCGATGATCGCGTGCGAGACCGTCATCGGTGTGCGGTTGTGGCTCGGCGCGTGGATTCCGAAATTCGAGGCGTTCCTGGGCTTATCCCTGGCCCTGGCGTGGCCGGTCGCCATGGCGATCGCGGGGGCGTACAGAAAACGGGTGCACGGGGAAGGGACCGAGGAATTTCGGTCTGTCTTCACGGGGGGTATGGGACTCACGGCTTCGGTCGCCATCGGCGCCTATGCCACCCAGACCACCATCGCGCGCAGTTTCGTCATGGCGATGTTCCCGCTGGCCCTCTTCCTGACGTTGTATTTCCGGTATCGCATGCGCAAGCATCTGCACCGCCGCCGCGGTGACGGCCATTATGTCCGTAATGTCGTCGCGGTCGGGCACCGCGAGGCCGTACTCGACCTGGTCATGCAGTTCCGGCGGCAGCCGCACCACGGCATGCGCATCGTGGCGGCCTGCCTGCCCGCCGAGAGCACCCTGGACGTGGACGGCGTGCCGGTGCTGGGCGACTTCACCAACGTGGACGAGGTCGTGCTCAAGACCGACGCCGACTCGGTCGCCATCCTGGCCTGCCCGGAGCTGGACGGCTCCGCGCTGCGGCGGATGGCGTGGAGCCTGGAGGCGGCGCGGACCGACCTGTTCGTGGCCCCCGCCCTGATGGACGTGGCCGGACCGCGGATCAGCATCCGCCCGGTGGCCGGCATGCCGCTGCTGCACGTCGAACATCCGGAGTTCGAGGGCACCAAGCACATCATGAAGAACCTGTTCGACAAGGTTCTGGCCTCCGGCGTGCTGCTGGTGCTGGCCATCCCCATGCTGGTCATCGCCGCGCTGATCCGGAGCACCAGCCAGGGCCCCGCGCTGTTCCGCCAGGCGCGGGTCGGGCGCGGCGGCGAGGAGTTCCGGGTGTTCAAGTTCCGCACCATGGTGCAGAACGCCGAACACCTCAAACAGCAGCTCTACGACGACAACGAGTTCGACGGCGTGCTCTTCAAGATGCGGAACGATCCACGTGTGACCAGGGTCGGCGGTGTGCTCCGGCGCTTCTCGCTGGACGAGTTGCCCCAGCTCCTGAACGTGCTGCGCGGCGAGATGTCGCTGGTCGGCCCCCGCCCGCCCCTCCCCGAGGAGGTCGCCCAGTACGGTCAGGACGTGCGCCGCCGGCTGGTCGTCAAGCCCGGCATGACCGGCCTCTGGCAGGTCTCCGGGCGCTCCGACCTGACCTGGGAGGAGTCGGTCCGCCTGGACCTGCGGTACGTGGAGAACTGGTCGCTCATCCTGGACCTGCAGATTCTCTGGAAGACCTGGTCGGTCGTGAAGAACGGAAACGGAGCCTACTAGCGGTGAAAGCGCTCGTGCTCGCCGGAGGATCCGGCACCAGGCTCCGGCCGATCACCCACACCTCCGCCAAACAGCTGGTCCCCGTGGCCAACAAGCCCGTCCTGTTCTACGGGCTCGAGGCCATCGCGGCGGCCGGCGTACGGGAGATCGGCATCGTGGTCGGCGGCACCCACGCCGAGATCGAGGCGGCCGTCGGCGACGGCTCCCGGTTCGGCGTCGAGGTGACCTACCTGCGCCAGGAGGCGCCGCTCGGCCTCGCCCACGCGGTGCTGATCGCCCGCGACTTCCTCGGCGAGGACGACTTCGTCATGTACCTCGGCGACAACTTCATCGTCGGCGGCATCAACGAGATCACCGGGCGGTTCACCCAGGACCGCCCGGCCGCGCAGATCATGCTCACCCAGGTCGCCGACCCGCGCCAGTTCGGCGTGGCCGAGCTGGACGGCGACGGCCGCGTGGTCGGCCTGGAGGAGAAGCCGCGCGAGCCCAAGAGCGACCTCGCCCTGGTCGGCGTCTACCTGTTCACCCCGGCCATCCACCAGGCGGTGGCCGAGCTCAAGCCGTCCTGGCGGGGCGAGCTGGAGATCACCGACGCGATCCAGTGGCTGATCGACGACGGCCGCCGGGTGGAGTCCTCGGTCATCTCCGGGTACTGGAAGGACACCGGGAACGTCGAGGACATGCTGGAGGTCAACCGGCTCGTGCTGGAGTCGGTGGAGCCCCGGGTGGCCGGCTCGGTGGACGACGCCAGCGAGCTGATCGGCCGCGTCGTGGTGGAGGCGGGCGCCGTCGTCGAACGCTCCCGCATCCTCGGCCCGGCTATCATCGGGCCCGGCGCGCGCGTGCTGGACAGCTACGTCGGCCCGTTCACGTCGATCGCGGCCGACTGCGTGGTGGACGGCAGCGAGATCGAGTACTCGATCGTGCTGCCGCGCTCCTCCATCTCCGGCGTGCACCGCATCGAGGCCTCCCTGATCGGCCACGACGTGGAGGTCACGCCCGCGCCCGACAAGCCGAAGGCGCACCGTCTCGTGCTCGGGGATCACAGCAAGGTGCAGATCAGCACCTGATGACAACCGTTGCGCCGGCTGGGGAGTCGATATATCCGTTGGGGAAGTGCACTGACCAAAGGGTGCGGATATCAACGTGAGGCTTCTCATCACCGGCGGTGCCGGGTTCATTGGATCCAACTACGTACGGCAGGTGCTCTCCGGCCGGTATCCGGCTTTCGCCGGGGCCGCCGTGACGGTGCTCGACCGGCTGACGTACGCCGGGAACCTGGCCAACCTCGCCTCCGTCCAGGGGCGGTACGACTTCGTCCACGGTGACGTGTGCGACGCCAAGCTGCTGGCCGAGGTGGTGCCGGGGCACGACGTCGTGGTGCACTTCGCGGCCGAGTCGCACGTGGACCGGTCGATCGACGGCGCGGCGGACTTCGTCCGTACCAACGTGCTGGGGACGCAGACGCTGATGGAGGCGTGCCTGGCGGCCGAGGTCGGGCGCGTGGTGCAGGTCTCCACGGATGAGGTCTACGGCTCGATCGAGAGCGGCTCGTGGGACGAGAGCGCGCCGCTGGCGCCCCGGTCGCCGTACTCGGCGGCGAAGGCGGGCGGTGACATGATCGCCCGGGCGTACGCGGTGACGCACGGGCTGCCGGTGTCGATCACGCGGTGCGGCAACAACTACGGGCCGTACCAGCATCCGGAGAAGGTCATCCCGCTGTTCATCACCAACCTGCTGCGCGGTCTGACCGTGCCGCTGTACGGCGACGGCGGGAACATCCGGGACTGGATCCACGTGGACGACCACTGCGCGGGCATCCAGCTGGTGGCCGAGGTCGGCGAGCCCGGCGAGGTCTACCACATCGCCGGCACGGCGGAGCTGACCAACCTGGAGCTGACCGCCCGGCTGCTGGACATCCTGGGCGCCACCGAGGACATGATCCGCCGGGTGCCCGACCGTAAGGGCCACGACCGGCGTTACTCGCTGGACGACAGCCGGCTGCGCGCCCTCGGGTACGCGCCGGAGGTCTCCTTCGACGCGGGGCTGGCGGCCACGGTCAAGTGGTACGCGGACAACCAGTCCTGGTGGGAGCCGATTCCGTGACCCGCTGGCTGGTCACCGGCGCCGGCGGCATGCTGGGCACCGACCTGGTGGCGCTGCTGCGCGAGCGCGGCGAGGCCGTGACTGGCCTGGCCCGGGGCGACCTCGACCTGTGCGACGAGGCGGCGGTCCGGGCGGCGGTGGGCGAGCTGGGGTCGGGCGTGGTGGTCAACTGCGCGGCCTGGACCGCCGTGGACGCCGCCGAGACCGCCGAGCCCGAGGCCCTGCGCGTCAACGGCCGCGCGGTGGAGATCCTGGCCTCGGCCTGCGCCGCCGCGGGCGTCCGGCTCATCCACGTCTCCACCGACTACGTCTTCGACGGCACGGGCGCCAAGCCCTATCCGGAGGATCATCCGGTCAACCCGGTCAACGCGTACGGCCGGACCAAGCTGGCCGGGGAGCGGGCGGCGCTCGCCCACGGCGGCACGGTCGTGCGCACGGCCTGGCTGTACGGCGCGCACGGCCCCAACTTCGCGCACACCATGATCAGGCTTGCGGCCGGGGGAGGCGAGGTCTCGGTGGTGGACGACCAGCTCGGCCAGCCCACCTGGACCAGCGACCTGGCCGCCAGGCTGACCGCGCTGGCCACCGCGCCCAGCGCGCCCCCCGGGATCTACCACGGCACCAACGCCGGCCAGGTCACCTGGTACGGCTACGCCCGCGAGATCTTCGGCCTGCTGGGCGCGGACCCGGGCCGGGTCAGGCCGGTGACCAGCGCGGAGTATCCCCGTCCCGCGCCGCGTCCCGCGTTCGGCGTTCTCGGCCACGACGGCTGGGTAGCGGCGGGCCTGGAGCCCATGCGCGACTGGCGGGAGGCACTGCACGCGGCTTGGCCGACCCTGACCAAGGCCGTCTCATGAACGATCCACTGAAACTCTCCATGAACCGACATATCGTGCTTCGGGGACTCCGGCATCGCTCGGATGGCATGCTGACGAAACGGAAGGCTGGTGGAGTCCCATGATGCCGTTTGCCGGGCGGATAATGCCCGAGCCGCGACGTTTATATATGCTCGGCACCCCGCTCGACGCGCTGACCATGGAAGAAGTCCTCGAACGCTGCGTCGCCGCCATCGACCAGGAGCAGCCCCTCTCCATCGGCGTCGTGAACGCGGCCAAGATCGTCAATATGCGCACCGACCCGGCGCTGGCCAGCTCGGTGGTCGAATCCGACCTGGTGCTGGCCGACGGCCAGTCGGTCGTCTGGGCCTCCCGGGTGCTCGGCAGCCCCATCCCCGAACGGGTCGCCGGCATCGACCTGTTCGTCCGGCTGATGGCCGAAGGCGAGCGGCGCGGATTCCGGGCCTACTTCCTCGGGGCCAAGCCCGAGGTGCTCCAGGCCATGCTCGCCGAGATCCGGCGGCGTTTCCCCGCCCTGCCCATCGCGGGCGCGCGGGACGGCTACTTCGCCATCGAGGACTCCGGCGAGGTGGCCGCCGAGATCGCCGAATCCGGCGCGGACATGCTCTTCCTCGGCATCACCTCACCCAAGAAAGAGATCTTCATCCGCGAGTTCGGGGCGCGCACCCGGGCGAAGGTCATCCACGGCGTCGGCGGCTCCTTCGACGTGCTGGCCGGCTGGACGCGCCGCGCGCCCGAATCCTGGCAGCGCCTGGGCCTGGAGTGGCTGTACCGCACGCTCCAGGAGCCCACCCGGCTGGCGCCGCGCTACTTCAAGACCAACGGCAGGTTCATCCTCATGGTCGCCGGCGAGCTGCTGCGCCGGAACCGTGCTCCCATCCAGGAACGAACCCCTGTTCTGTTAACGGAGGAATACGACGTGACACCGCATCGCCGCATCGCCCTCATGGGGTCCGGCGCTGACCTCCTGCCGGGCATGGTGAGCCTGGCCATCCGCGGGCTGCCCCCCGGATACGCGGACGGCGAGTTCGTCTTCACCCGGCGCGGAGTGCAGCTCCCCGACGGCCGCTGGAGCGCCGTGCCGGAAGGGCGCAGCGTGCGCTACTCGGCCATCGTCGCCCTCGGCGTGGCCACCCTGCCGGAGGACAAGCAGCGCGAGGCGCTCAACGGCGAGACCGCCCGCGACCTGGCCGGCCACCTCATCGACGGCCTGCCCGAGGTGCGCGGGCTCGGCGACGCCGCCCTCATCTGCTGGGCCGCCGCCGAGACCGGGCACGACCGGCTGGACGTCGCCGTGCAGGCGCTCACCGACCGCGACGCCGAGCACAGCGCCGCGCCGCAGGTCTACACCGTCGAGGCCGCCTGGGCGCTGGCCGGCTACGTCGCCGCCGGCGTACGGGACGAGCGGCTGGCCAGGTCGCGCGAGCGGCTGCTGGCCGGGCTCACCTCCGACCGGCTCTACCGGCACGTGCTCGGCGAGGCGTCCGGCACGCTGGTGCCCTGGTACCGGGCGCACGTCGGCTGCTTCGCCGACCAGGTCTACCCGCTCCAGGCGCTGGCCCGGCTGCACGCCGCCGTCGGCGACCCCGAGGCGCTGGCCGCCGCCGAGCGCGTCGCCGCCGGCATCTGCACGGCCCAGGGCGAGCAGGGGCAGTGGTGGTGGCACTACGACGCCCGTACGGGGTCGGTGGTGGAGGGGTATCCGGTCTACAGCGTGCACCAGCTGGCGATGGCGCCGATGGCGCTGCTGGACCTGGCGGACGCGGGCGGCACGCCGTACGTGGCGGAGATCGCCAAGGGGCTGTCGTGGATGACCGAGCGGCCCGAGTCCGCCGAGTCGCTGATCGACAACGAGCTGGCGCTGACCTGGCGGAAGGCGGCCAGGGCCGACCCGAAGAAGATCGTACGCGGGCTGCGCGCGGTGGCCACCCGGGCCAGTTCGGGGGCGCGGCTCGCCACGCTCGACCGGCTCTACCCGCCGGTGACCATCGATCGGGAGTGCCGGCCGTACGAGCTGGGCTGGCTGCTCTACGCCTGGCTGTTCGAGCCCGGCAGGTCCTGAGCCCGGCTGCTCTCGTCGCGGAGCCAGGTGGTGTAGTCGCCGGATCTGATCGCCCGGTTGGCGCGCCGCCTGGCCAGCACGGTCACCGCCAGGAACACGGCGGCGGCGTCGGCCAGCAGGGGCTCGCGGGCCACGATGGCCAGGATGTCGCGCGGACTGGTCCGTACGGTGACGGTGGAGTTCCGCTCCCACTCGCCGACGCCGGTGGCCGCGCGGACCCGGCGCTTCAGCAGGTCGGCGACCGTGCGCGGCGGCTGGATGCGGGCGAAGGCGTGCCGGACCACGGTGCGCTCCGCCGCGCTGAACGCGTGCGAGGCGGCCAGGTCGTCGGCCATCACCTGGGGGAGCTCCCGCAGCCGCCGGTTGCCCTCCTCGCTGACCGCGATGACCCCGCGCCCGAACAGCCCGTCCCGCACGTGCGGCAGGCGCGACCAGAGCGCGTAGTAGCGGCGCACCACCCACGGGCGGCCGGTCATGGGCAGCTCCCGCTCCGGCGCCGCCGCCAGCGAGCCCGCGTCCAGCGCCGCCGCCAGGGCGCGCACGTCGGCGGCCCCCAGTTCGACGTCGGCGTCCACGTACATGCGGGGGAAGCCCGCGGCGGCCTCGTCGCCGAGGCGCAGCGCCTCCCGCTTGGACGGCACGGGCGTGGACACCACCCGTACGCCGTGGGACTCGGCGACCCGCTCGGTGCCGTCGGTGCAGCCGTTGGCCACCACCACGATGTCGAACTCGCCCGGTTCGGCCTGGAGTCCGGCGAGCAGCCGGCCGAGCACCCGCTCCTCGTTGTGCGCCGGGATCACGATGCTGACGGTCATGCCAGGTTCCCCTTCGTGAACTCCACGCAGGTCGCGTAGTCGGGCAGCAGCCCGGCCTCCAGCGCCTCCTGCAGCGTCGGCGCGTCCCTGTCCTTGTCCGACAGCACGGCTTCGCCGTCCAGCGGCCAGTCGATGCCCAGCGCCGGGTCCAGCGGATGCACCCCGTGCTCCCGCCCCGGCGCGTACGGCGTGGAGCACAGATACGAGACCGCCGCCTGATCGCTCAGCGCGAGGAACCCGTGCCCGAGCCCCTCGGATAAATAGACGCTTCTGCGGCTGACATCGTCCAGCAGGACGGTCTCCCATTTCCCGAACGTGGGCGAGCCCACCCGGATGTCCACCACCACGTCCAGCACGGAACCGGCCACGCAGGTGACGTATTTGGCCTGGCCAGGTGGCACGTCGGAGAAGTGCACCCCGCGCAGGACGCCCTTGCGCGAGACCGAGAAGTTCACCTGCGCGAGGTCCATCGGACGCCCGGTGGCGGACTCCAGCTCACCGGCGCGGTAAGACTCCAGGAAGTCACCCCGGGAATCGCGGTGGACACGGGGGGTGTAGCACCAGGCTCCGTCGATGCTGAGAGGTTCCATGCCGCGCAGCATGCCACAAAAGAGGCGGTAACCGGGCTGACCAGGCTAGATGTAACGAATGTGGGTCCTTGCCCGAATCTTAGGTAGCAGGCTCTGATTCATTGGGGGGAGTCCAGATTGTCTGCCAACCACTCCAATCCCAGCCGCGTCATTGATACGTCCGAAAAACATGCGACGCACCAATCGCGTGATGGTGTGCGGCAAGGAGTGTGGCGATGACAGCCTGTCGACTGTGCGGTTCCGCGAGCCTGGTGAGCGTGGTGGATCTCGGGGCCACGCCGCCGTGCGAGCGGTTCCTCACCGCCGAGCAGCTCGCGGAGCCCGAAGTCACCTACCCGCTGCATCTGCGGGTCTGCACCGACTGCTGGCTGGCCCAGATCCCGGCCCTGATCACTCCGGAAGAGACGTTCACCGAGTACGCCTACTTCTCCTCCTACTCCACCTCCTGGGTCGAGCACGCCCGCTCCTTCGTGGACGCCGCGGTGGACCGCATCGACCCCTCCTTCGTCGTCGAGGTGGCCAGCAACGACGGCTACCTGCTCCAGCACGTGGTCGCCAAGGGCATCCGCTGCCTGGGCGTCGAGCCGTCCGCCAACGTCGGCCAGGCCGCCCGCGACAAGGGCGTGCCCACGGTCACCGAGTTCCTCGGGCCCGAGACCGGGGCGGCCGTGCGGGCCGAGCACGGCCCGGCCGACCTGGTCGTCGCCAACAACGTGTACGCCCACATCCCCGACGTGATCGGCTTCACGAAGGGCCTGCGCGCCCTGGTCGCCGACGACGGCTGGGTCTCCATCGAGGTCCAGCACCTGCTCACCCTGATGGAGCTCAACCAGTACGACACCGTCTACCACGAGCACTTCCAGTACTACACGGTCGCCTCCGCGCAGAACGCGCTGGCCAGCGGCGGCCTGGTGCTGGCGGACGTGGAGCTGGTGCCCACCCACGGCGGTTCGATCCGGCTCTGGGCCCGCCCGTCCGGCCAGCCGGGGCCGCGCGTCCAGGAGATCCTGGCCCGGGAGAAGGCCGCCGGGCTGCACGAGCTCTCCGGCTACGCCGAGTTCGCCGCCCGCGTCGCCCGCGTCCGCCGCGACCTGCTCCGTTTCCTCATCGACGCCGCCGCCGAGGGCAAGACCGTCGTCGGGTACGGCGCGCCCGGCAAGGGCAACACCCTCCTCAACCACTGCGGCGTACGCCCCGACCTGCTCGCCTACACGGTGGACCGCAATCCGTACAAGCACGGCAGGTTCACGCCCGGCACCCGGATCCCCATCCACGCCCCCGAGCAGATCGCCGCCGACCGGCCGGACTACGTGCTGGTGCTGCCGTGGAACCTGCGTACGGAGCTGTCGGAGCAGTTGTCCTACGTCCACGAGTGGGGCGGCCGGCTGGTCTTCCCCATCCCGACCCTGGAGATCGTGTGAAGGTCGTCCTCTTCTGCGGCGGGTACGGCACGCGGATGCGCAGCGGCACCCCCGGAGACGTCCCCAAGCCCATGCAGCTCGTCGGCCCGCGCCCGCTGATCTGGCATGTGATGCGGTACTACGCGCACTTCGGCCACACCGAGTTCGTGCTCTGCCTCGGGTACGGCGCGCAGCACATCAAGGACTTCTTCCTGGACTACCGGGAGACCACGTCCAACGACTTCGTGCTCAGGTCGGGCCGGGTGGAGCTGCTGTCCACCGACATCTCGGACTGGTCCATCACGTTCGTGCAGACCGGCATCGACTCCCCGATCGGGGAGCGGCTGCGCCGGGTGCGCGACTACCTGGACGGCGACGAGATGTTCCTGGCCAACTACGCCGACGTGCTCACCGACGCGCCGCTGCCGGAGATCATCGACCGGTTCGCGGCGAGTGACGCGGGCGCGTCGATGCTGGTGGTCCCGCCGCCGGCGACCTTCCACGCCATCGAGGTGAGCGACAGCGGCGAGGTGGAGGGCATCACGCCCATCTCCGAGATGCCTTTATGGGCAAACGGAGGATATTTCGTACTTCGGCAGGAGGTCTTCGACCACATCCCGGAGAATGGTGACCTCGTCGCGGACGGTTGCGCCGAACTGGCCAAGCGCGGCCGGTTGATGGCCTACCGGCACCGCGGCTACTGGAAGCCCACCGACACGGTCAAGGAGCGGATCGCCCTGGACGAGGCCTACTCACGCGGTGAACGGCCATGGGCCCTGTGGGAGCGCGGCGCATGATCAGGCACAGCGGTCCCCAGCGGATCGCCGCGCTCGCCGCGCACTGCGACGACATCGCCATCGGCGCCGGCGGCACGCTGCTGGCGATCTGCTCCGCGCGCCCCGGCGTACGGGTGGACGCGCTCGTCCTGTCCGGCGGCGGCACGCCCCGGGAGGATGAGGAGCGCGCCGCCTTGGCCGCCTTCTGCCCCGGCGCGGACCTGCGAATCACCGTGCACAAGATGCCCGACGGCCGGCTGCCCGCGCACTGGGACGAGGCCAAGGAGGCGGTCGAGGAGCTGCGCGCCCAGACCGACCCCGACCTGATCTTCGCCCCGCACCCGGGCGACGCCCACCAGGACCACCGCGGCCTGGCCAAGCTCGTCCCGACGGCGTTCCGGGCTCACCACACCTTCGGCTACGAGATCGTCAAGTGGGACGGCGACCTGGGCCGCCCCTCGGTCTACCAGCCGCTCACCCCCGAACTCGCCGAAGCCAAAGTCGACCTGCTGCAACGCCACTACGGCTCGCAGCGGCACCGGCCGTGGTACGACCGGGAGGCCTTCCTCGGCCTGGCCCGGATCCGCGGCATCGAATGCAACGCCCGCTACGCGGAGGCCTTCCACGTGGCCAAACTGACCGTTGATCTCACTGGAGGAAGCTAGGCATGCGCGTGCTGTTGACCGGCCATCAGGGCTACCTGGGCACGGTGATGGCTCCGGTGCTCACCGCGGCCGGATACGACGTCGTGGGCCTGGACTCGGGCCTGTTCGCCGACTGCGTTCTCGGCCCCGCCCCCGCCGACCCGCCGGGCCCGCCCGTGGACCTGCGCGACGTCGGCGCCGACGTGTTCACCGGCGTGGACGCGGTGATCCACCTGGCCGCCCTGTCCAACGACCCGATGGGCTCGCTCGCCCCCGAACTCACCTACGACATCAACCACCACGCCTCCGTACGGCTGGCGCGCCTCGCCAAGGACGCCGGCGTCAAGCGCTTCCTGTACGCCTCCACCTGCTCGGTCTACGGTGCCTCCGGCGGCGACGGCCTGGTCGGCGAGGACGCCCCGCTGCGGCCGGTCACGCCGTACGCGGAGTCGAAGGTGCGGGTGGAGGACGACCTGGTCGCGCTGGCCGACTCCGGCTTCACGCCGGTGTTCCTGCGCAACGCCACCGCGTTCGGCTTCTCGCCCCGGCTGCGCGCCGACATCGTGCTCAACAACCTGGTCGGCCACGCCGTGCTCAGCGGCGAGGTCAGGGTGCTGTCCGACGGCACGCCGTGGCGGCCGCTGGTGCACGCGCAGGACATCGCCGAGGCGTTCGCCGCCGTGCTGGCCGCGCCCATCGAGGCCGTGCACCTGAAGGCGTTCAACGTGGGCACCGAGCAGAACAACCTCACCGTCGCCCAGATCGCCGAGGAGGTCGTGGCGGCCGTGCCCGGCTCCAAGCTGGTGATCACCGGCGAGGCCGGGGCCGACCCGCGCTCCTACCGGGTGGACTTCGCCCGCATCCGCGCGGCGCTGCCGGACTACCAGGCCCGCTGGACCGTCAAGGCGGGGGCGCACGAGCTGGTCGACGCGTACGAGAAGTTCGGGCTCACCGCGCACGACTTCGCCCGGCGCTTCACCCGGCTGGCCCGGCTGGCGGACCGGCAGGGCGCCGGCACCGTCGACGGCACCCTCAGGCCGGTGTCATGAGCGACCTGTTCGCTCTGGTGGAACGGCTCTACCCGATCTGCCGGAGCATCACCGGCGACGGCGTTCGGCGCACGCTGGAGATCGTCGGCGAGTCCATCCCGCTCCAGGTGCACGAGGTGCCGACCGGCACCCAGGTGCTCGACTGGACGATCCCCAAAGAGTGGAACATCCGGGACGCCTATATACAGGACGCGGACGGGAACCGGGTCGTCGACTTCGGCGCCTCCAACCTGCACGTGCTCGGCTACAGCGTGCCCGTGTCGGGGACGATGTCGCTGGCGGAGCTGCGGCCGCGTCTGCACACGCTGCCCGAGCAGCCGTCGCTGGTGCCGTACCGGACCAGCTACTACGGGGAGACCTGGGGCTTCTGCCTGGCCCAGGAGACCCTCGACGGGTTCGGGGAGGGCCCGTACGAGGTGCTGATCGACTCCACGCTCGAGGACGGCCACCTCACCTACGCCGAGCACGTGGTGCCCGGCCGGGTGTCGGACGAAGTGATCATCTCCTGCCACACCTGCCACCCCTCGCTGGCCAACGACAACCTGGCCGGCATCGCGGTGGCGGTCGAGCTGGCCAAACGCCTGGCCGGGACCGAGCCCTGGTACACCTACCGGTTCCTGTTCGCGCCCGGCACCATCGGCGCGATCACCTGGCTGGCCCGCAACCGGGTGGAGCGGGTCAGGCACGGCTTCACGCTCGCCTGCGCCGGGGACCGGGGCCCGCTCACGTACAAGCGCAGCCGCCGGGGCTCGGAGATCGACCAGGTGGCCGCGCACGTGCTGAAGGACCGCGAGCACACCATCCTGGACTTCACCCCGTACGGCTACGACGAGCGCCAGTTCTGCTCGCCGGGCTTCAACCTCGGCGTCGGCTCCCTCACCAGGACCACGTACGCCGGGTACCCGGAGTACCACACCTCCGGCGACAACCTGGACTTCGTCTCCGCCGAGGCGATGGCCGACACCCTGGACACCTGCTGGGACATCGTCCAGGTCCTGGACAACAACCGCCGCTACCTCAACCTCAGCCCGTACGGCGAGCCCCAGCTCGGCAGGCGCGGCCTGTACGCCTCGCTGGGCGGCCGGAGCGACACCAAAGAACTCCAGATGGCCATGCTCTGGGTGCTGAACCTCTCCGACGGAGAGCACACCCTGCTGGACATCGCCGAGCGCGCCGGGCAGCCCTTCGCGGTGCTGTCGGAGGCGGCGCGCGCACTCCACGACGCGGGACTACTGAAGGAGCAAGTGGCATGACGCGGTTAGGGACCGCCGATCCAGCCGAGGTACTCCATCTCAAGGTCGGGGACCTGGTCGAGGTGCGCAGCGAGGCCGAGATCCTGGCGACGCTGGACGAGAAGGGCGAACTGGACAGCCTGCCCTTCATGCCGGAGATGTTGCAGTTCGTCGGGCAGCGGCTGACCGTGCACAAGGTCGCGCACAAGCTGTGCGACACCATCAGCCGGACCGGCCTGCGCAAAATGGAACGTGCCGTTCACCTGACCGGCACCCGCTGCGACGGCAGCGCGCACGGCGGCTGCCAGACCGCGTGCACCCTGTACTGGAAGGAGGCCTGGCTCAAGCGGGTCGAGCCCGGCACTCCGCCCACCACGCCGACCACTCCCACGCCCCGCCCCGACCGCATGCTGCCGCTGCTGGAGGTCAACACCCGCAAGGAGCCGGGACCCGAGGGTGAGGAACGCTTCTCCTGCCAGTCCACCGAACTGCTGCGCGCCGCGCCCACCTGCGTGCCCTTCACCGACATGAAGCAGTACGTGGTGGACGTGCGCAGCGGCAACGCCGGCGTCGTCGCCACCCTGCGCGGCATGCTGGTCGGCGCCTTCAACCGCTACCAGAAGCTGAGCCGGCGCTTCCTGCCGCGCTGGCTGTGGATCAAGGGCGGGCTGCGCTGGGGCTTCGTGCGGGGCTTCGCCGAAGGCGCCACCCCGACCGAGGTGCTGGACCTCCAGCCGGGCGAGCTGGTGCGCATCAAACCGAAGGCCGAGATCCTGCGTACCCTCAACAAAGACCAGCTCAACCGGGGGATGGGATTCGAGGAGGAGATGGCCCGCTTCTGCGGGCAGACCGCGCGGGTGGTCGCGCGGGTGGACCAGTGCATCGACGAGCCCACGGGCCGAATGCTGCAAATGAAGAATCCCTGCATCGTCCTGGACGGGATCGTGTGTAGTGGTGTCTACAACCTCAACTGCCCCCGCGAGTTCGTGCCGTTCTGGCGTGAGATCTGGCTGGAGCGCGTTGAGGATCTCCCCGTGAGTTAGGCGAGCGTCATGGACAGAAACCAGGACACAGAGCTGGTGGAGGAGGGCGAGGCGGCCGAGCATGTGGGGGTAATCGGTCGCAAGGCCAGCCGGGGGCTGCGCTGGAGCCTGCTCGGCAACATGGTGTTACGCGGCGGGTCCTTCGTGATGGGACTCATCCTGGTCCGCCTCATCGATCCCGACGACTTCGGCATCTACGCCGTCGCGCTGGCGGCCACCCAGTTCGTGATGACCATCAAGGACATCGGGATCATCGCCGCGACCGTGCAGTGGCGCGGCAAGCTGGAGGACATGGCGCCGACGGCCACCGTGCTGTCGTTCTTCTCGGCGGTGTTGCTCTACGGGCTGTTCTACGTGGGCGCGCCGATGTTCTCGGAACTGGCCGGCAGTTCGCACGCGACCCCGGTGGTGCGCATCCTCACCGCGGTCATCCTGGTCGAGGCCGTCACCGCCGTACGGGCCGCCGCGCTGTTGCGCCGGTTCGAGCAGGACAAGCTGACCAAGGCCATCCTGTCCGGGTTCGTGGTCAACGCGGCGGTGGCGATCACGCTGGCCGTCAACGGCGCGGGCGCCTACAGCTTCGCCTGGGGCCAGCTGTCGGCCGCCGTGGTGACCGGCGTCATCATCTTCGTCTCCGCCAACGTGCCGCTGAAGCTCGGCTACGACCGGGCGATCGGGGCCCAGCTGCTCCGGTTCGGCCTGCCGTCCGCGGCCGGGACCGGCCTGGAGGCGCTGCTGCTCAACGTCGGCTTCGTCATCGTGGGCGCCGTCCACGGGGAGGAGGCCAACGGGTACTACCTGCTCGCGTTCAACGTGTCCAGCTGGGTGCCGGGCCTGATCGGGACCGCCATCCGGTACGTCTCGATTCCCAGTTTCTCCCGGCTGGCGGAGAACGACGCCGACTCGCTCTCCCTCGGGGTGCAGCGCTCGGTGCCGCTGCTGGTCTCCGCGATCCTGCCGATCTCGGTGGTGATGGCCGCGCTGGCGCACCCGCTGATCGCGTTCCTCTACGAGCCGCGCTGGGACCAGGCCGCGGGCGTGCTGCGCTTCCTGGGCGTGCTGATGATCGTCCGCATGGTCACCATGTTCGCGTTCGACATCCTCACCGGGCAGGGCGCGGCCAAGGCCACCATGTGGATGAACCTGGGCACCGGTATCGCGCTGGTGCCCGCCGTCTACGCCGGCACCCAGCTGGACGGCATCCGCGGCGCGGCCATCGGGCACCTGACGGCGGCCACGCTGGTCGGCCTGCCGCTCGCCGCCCTGGCGCTGCGCCGCGCCGGCGTCCGGCTCGGTCCGATCTTCCCCGCGCTGGTACGGCCGCTGGTGGGCGGCGTCGTCTCCTGCGCGGTGACCGTGCTCGTGTCGTACCTGGTGGACCATGGGCCGCTGGTCGAGTTGATCGTGGCGGGCGGAGCCGGAATCCTGATTTATGTGCTGATCGTGGTTCCCGGGGCCGTCCTGAAGGATCTGGGCGGCAAAGTGGGCGACCTCATCCCCGGCAGATCCCGCTAAGCAACGAAATATCCGGAAAAGGAGTGACATGTCTCTCGTCTCCATCGGGCTTCCGGTGCGGAACGCCGAGGACCGGCTGGCAGACGTCGTGCGGTCGGTCCTCGCCCAGGACCACCAGGAGCTCCAGCTGGTGATCTCCGACAACGCCTCCACGGACGGCACCGAGGAGGTCGCCCGGGAACTGGCCCGCGCCGACAGCCGGATCGACTACCACCGGCAGCCGGAGAACATCGGCCTGCTCAACAACTTCATCCACGTCATCGAGCACGCCCAGGGCACGTTCTTCCGCTGGATCGGCGACGACGACCGGCTGGAGCCCCACTTCGTGTCCCGCACGCTCCAGGAGTTCGCCGCCGACGAGCGGCTCATCCTGGTGACCACACAACTGTCGTACGAGGTGGCGGACGGCAGCACCCAGGTCGGCGAGTACCGGGGCACCGGACTGAGATCCGACGACCCGGTCGAGCGCTTCGCCGAGATGCTGCGCCTGCTCAACGAGAGCTACCTCCAGATCGACCCCCTGTACGCGATGATGCGCCGCGCGCCGGTGGCCGCCATCCCGCGCCGCAACATGCTCCGCGAGGACGAGGTGTTCGCCACCAAGCTCGCCCTGGCCGGTCCCTGGGGACACGTGCCCGAGGTCCTCGCCCACCGGCACTGGCGGGCCGAGCCGATGACCGACATCGCCCGCCGCCTGGACGTCGCGCCGTGGCGGGCCCGCTTCGCGACCGCCCTGCAGTGCCGGGAGACGTTGCAGTGGGCCACCGAGCACGCCGGGCTCACGCCCGAGCAGCAGCGCCGGGCCCGCGCCGCCGTCTACCGCATGTACCTGCGCCGCCAGCGACGCGTGGCCGCGCGGCGGGGCCGCCGCCTGGTCCGGATGGCGGTCGGCAGATGATCCGTTACGGCTTTGGCGCACCAACGGGACTAGTGTCCGACAGAATGCCCCACGTACCATCCGAAAGAGGGTGGGTTCTGTAATGACATGTCTGTTAGGTGCGATTGGTATCGACACGATTCCGGGGTTGACAAACCCCGGTTCTGCATAGAGGGCGGGGAACATGGATTTCTGGAGGACGCTTCTTCGGCTCGTTCGAAGAAAGTCCATCGGGCCGCCGCTCATCGTGCTGGCCGTGGCCGCCGCGGTCACGGCGTGGTTCCTGGTTCCCGCACGTTACATGTCGACGGCGTCCATGGTCCTCGCCACGCCTGCGGCCGGTGGAACGCTCCCATCGGACCCCTCCAAGCCGCAGGGCCTGACCAACCCGCTGCTCCAGTTCAACGACGGCCTGCGCACCACGGCCGGCATCCTGATCCTGGCCATGAACGGCCTGGACGTGCGGACCCAGGTCGGCGTGGTCAAGGGCGGCCCGACCGAGATGATCGTGGACGACGGCCGGTCCAACCCCGACCTGATGGGCATCAGCACCAGCGGTCCCTTCATCTACCTGGAGGTCGAGAGCGACACTCCGGCGCGGGTGCTGGACACCACCAAGCGGGCCCAGCAGTACATCCGCGACGAGCTGACCAAGCGGCAGCAGGCGCTGCGGGCACCCAAGTCCACCTATATCTGGATCGTGGATGTGGTGCCGGCCTCCACCCCCGAGATCCTGCTGACCTCCAAGATCATGGCGGTCGGCGGCGCGCTGGGCGGCACGCTCGTGCTGGGCTTCGGCCTGGTCTACGTGGTGACGCAGCTGCGGGCCACCCGGCGCAGGTACCCTGAGCCGATCAAGCCCGCGTACCGTCCCGCGTTCCGGCCGGCCATCGCGCCCGCCACGCCGATCAAGCCGGTCAACGGCAGCGACAGCAAGTGGCGGACCAAAGCCGGTGACTCTCTGGACAACGACGACCTTGTCGTGGTCGTCTACAGCAACGCGGACGACTCGGACGGCGCGCCCGCCGAGGACACCCAGACTTTCAAGGTCGTCTCGGTCGAGGACGAGCCGGCCCTGCGAGTCAACGGCGGACTCTCCGACCGCGCCGCCAACTGATCCGCAACAGAACAGCGGGATCATTTCGTGGGGGTCTGATCCCCGTATGCCCACTCATCGTCCGGAAGGAAGCGCATGGACTTCTGGGGGACAGTCCTCACGGTGTTCCGGCGCTGGTATGTCGTGTTACCCGTCTTCGGGGCCACCATCGCCGCCGCGTTCGGCGTCTACTCCACGGTGCCGACGTACTACGTCTCCAGCGCGGTGCTCGCGCTCACCCTGCCGCCCTCGGGCGGCAGCCTTCCGACCCACGCGGACTCGCCGAACCCGCTCACCAACCCGCTGCTCAACTTCGACCACGGGCTGAGCGTGTCGGCCTCCATCATCATCGCCGCGTTGAACAGCTCCGACACCGCCAGGGAACTCGGCGTGCTGGAGGGGTCGGACACCGACTACGAGGTCAGCAACGGCGAGAACAACCTGGAGTCGCTGGCCACCGGGCCGCTGGTGTTCATCGCCGGCGAGAGCCTGACGCCGGAGGGCGCCAAGGACATCGTGCGCCGGCTCATCGACAAGGCCAACGCCGAGCTGATCGAGCGGCAGCAGGGCCTGCGGGCCCCCAAGGCCACCTACATCACCACGTACGAGGCCGTGCCGCCGACCATGCCCGAGGCACAGCGGGGACGCAAGCTCCGGGCCGTCCTGGTCGCGGTCGCGGTCGGCTCCATCGCCAGCCTGTGCGCCGCGTTCGCCGTGGACAGCATGGCCGCCGCGCTGCGCCGCCGCCGGGCCAGCCGGCAGGCCGCCGCCGCCGAACCCGTGCTCGGCGTGCCCACACCCCCGCGGCGAGCCGACGAACCGGCGATGAGGCGATGAGGCGCTGACACCCCCATGACCGTTACCGATCTCCCCGACGCTCTCCCCGGCTCCGGACCGCGGCAGCGGGCCGACGGCGCGACCCTCACCGCGTTCTTCGTCATCGCCCTCACGATCATCCCGGCCCGGCTGGTGCTCAAGGGCCTGCCGCTCTCGCTCACCCCGGCCAACCTCATCGCGCTCACGCTCGGCCTGATCTGGCTGCTGGCGCATCTGAGCGTCGGCCTGGGCATGGCCAAGGGCCGCGCCCCCGTGCGCACCGCGCTGTTCGTCTACCTGACCGCGATGCTCTGCACGTACGGCTACTCGACCTGGGGCTACCTGCCCGCCGACGAGCTCAACCTGACCGACCACGCGCTGGTGCTGATCCTGGCCAACGTCGGGCTCGCGCTGTTCGTCAACGACGGCGTACGCGGGGTGGACCGGCTCAACCTGCTGCTCAAGACGCTGGTGGTGGCGGGGGCCGCGCTCTCGGTCATCGGCGCCTTCCAGTTCCTCCTGGCCTGGGACCCGACCCGGCTGCTCGAACTGCCGATCCTGCGGTACACCTCCGAGGACTCCTTCGTGCTCGAACGGGCGGAGTTCCGGCGGGTGGCGGCCACCACCGGGCATCCCATCGAGTTCGGCGTGGTCTGCGCCATGCTGCTGCCGCTGGCGGCGCACTACGGCTTCCGGGCCCGCATGCTCGGCGAGGCGCAGTGGCGCTGGTGGACGTGCGCGGCCCTGATCGGCGCCGGGCTGATGTTCTCGGTCTCCCGGTCGGCCATGCTGGGCATCATCGGCGTGGGCGTGATCCTGTTCTTCGGCTGGCCGGCCCAGCGCCGCAAGATGGTGATCCTGGTCAGCCTCGGCTTCCTGGTCCTGATGCGGCTGCTCGTGCCCGGTCTGGTCAGCGCCATCTGGGGGCTGTTCGCCAACTTCGGCAGCGACGACAGCATCCGCTACCGGCTGCACGACTACGTCATCGCCGGGCACGAGATCTCCAAGCACTTCTGGCTCGGCCGCGGCGTCTCCACCTGGTACGCGCCGAAGCATCAGGTCTTCGACAACCAGTACATCCTGTCCACGCTGGAGGCCGGCGTGATCGGGGTGACCACGATCGTGGTCATGTTCCTGGTCGCCATGTACTCCGGGCTGCGGGCCCGCTTCCTCAGCACGGACCCGGCCACCCGTGACCTCGGCCTCACCCTGACAGCCTGCCTGGTGGTGCCGCTGATCGGCGCGGCCACCTTCGACCTGCTGTCCTTCGCCACCATCACCGGGCTCTCGTTCCTGGTGATCGGGGCGACCGGGTCGCTGCTGCGGAGCGTCAGAGCTGGCAGTCCAGCGGACCCACCGTACGTGTGACCTTGTAGTTCTCGTCGATGGTGACGAGGCTGTTGTTCTGCCAGTCGATGAGCGAGCAGTCGGCCTCGACCGGGCCGTACACCCAGGACCTGTCCACCAGCTTGTTGTTGCGGACGATCAGGGCGCCCTTGGCGTTCTTGACCTGGATGCTGAACGTGCCGCCCATGATCAGGTTGTTGGTCAGGGTGATGTCGACCTGGCGGGGATCGGTCAGGAAGATGGGCGCGGTGATGTGGCGGGCGTCGCGCTGGTCGACCGTGTTGTGGTCGAAGACCAGGCCCTTGCCCGTCACGTACGACTGGATGCCGTCGGAGTGGTCGCCGGGGCTGGAGCACAGCTTGACGTACGAGTCCTTGATGACGATCTTGTCGCCGGAGGCGCGGAAGCCGTCGCTGTGGCCGCGCACGTGCACCCGGGTGGCCGTGTACGTGGCGTCGCCGATGCCGGGGTCGGTGATGCAGCCGCTGGCCGGGCCGACCGTGGAGTCGGTGATGGTGAAGGAGTAGAACTTGTTGTCCTGCTCGCCGACCACGCCGCCGTCGATCTGGCTGTTCTTGATGGTGACGTTGTTGGCGGTGATCAGCAGGTCACCCTGGATGTGCACGCCGTCCAGGACCGTGCCCGCCGTCTTCACCTGGTAGAAGCCGTTGCCGAGCTTGGTCAGCTTGGTACCGGCGGGCACGCCGGTGCAGGCCGGGGTGGGGTGGTCGGCGCAGGTGCCCGGCTGCGGGTTCGGCTGCTCGGGCGCGAGCGTCAGCGACGGCTTGGGGCTGGGCGTCGGCGTCGGCGTGGGTGAGGGCTTGGGAGTCGCCGTCACCGTGGCCGTCACGGTCGGCGTCGGCGTGGCCGTCACCGTGGGCGTGACGGTCGGCGTCGGGGTCTGCGTGCCGACGTCCGGGATCACCACCGGGTCGGACTCGACCACGCTGGGGCTGGGGCTCGGGACCGCCGGCGGCTCGGTGGAGGGCACCGGCGCGGGCGGGTTGCCGCTCTCCGTGACCGGGGGGACCGGCGCGGGCGTCTTCCAGCTGAACTCCTTCCAGCGGAAGACCACGTCCACCCAGTAGTTGAAGTTCTTGGGGTTGGCCTGGTTCGGGAACGCGCTGCGGCCGTACTTGTAGACGCCGGCGCGCTTGGCCGGGGTGGACAGCGGGCCGGAGGTGATCGAGGGGGCGCCCGCGTTGCCCACGTACGTGCCGTTGTCGGAGTGGTAGGAGACCGTGTACGTCTCACCCGCCCGCACCCGTACGGGCGCGGCGAACTCGGCCTCCTGCCAGCCGGACCGGGTCTCGTCGGTGAACGTCACCTGGGCCAGCCGCTCGCCGCGCGAGCTCCACAGGCTGCCGGTGTGCTTGCCGCGCTCTCCCCGCGCCTTGTAGAAGCGCATGCCGCTGACGAGGCCGTTCTGCGCGGCCGTGAAGCGGGTGCCGAGTTCGACCTTGGCGTCGTCCTTGCGGACGGGGGCGCTGACCTCGGTGTCCACCGACCAGAGGCTGATCTCCTTGGCCTCGGTGACCAGCACGGGCTTGCTGGCGGCCACGTTCACCGCCGAATTGCCGGCCGGCGGCGTCTCGCCGCGGCTGGCCAGCATGGTGACGGGGATGCCGACCACGAGCAGGGTCCCGGCCAGGGCCGATACCAGCGTCCAGGGCGCGCGTCCCCGGTCCGGCGTGGGCCTCGGCTTTCTCCGTCTGCCGTGACGTGGCGCGTGCATACCTGCCATGTCTGCGGACCTCCACACTGCTCGGCGCCGTGCCCTCTGCCCCGATGTGATCGACTTACCGGGGCAATTCTGGTGGCTTCGGTAACGACCGCGCATCGTTTTCGCAGAAAATCATCTGGAATATCACGAAGTCGCATCTATCCGGCGAGGCACAAAATGCCCTCTGGTACCGCCGAATATCAGTCGTAACATGCGTCACCCCACGCACTCCAGCGGACCCACCGTGCCGGTGATCGTGTAGTCCTCGTCGATGGTGACCAGAGTGTTGTCCTGCCAGTCGATGCGCGGGCACTCGGAGTCGACCGGGCCGTACACCCAGGACTTGTCCACCAGCCGGTTGCCCGTGACGACCATCTTCCCGCCGGCCTCGCGCACCTGGATGCTGAACGTGCCGCCCATGATCAGGTTGTTGGTGAGCGTGATGTCCCGCTGGCGGCCGTCGGTGAGGAAGATCGGGGCGGTGATGTCCTTGGCGAACCGCTGGTCCACCGTGTTGTGGTCGAAGATCAGGCCCTTGCCGCTGTCGTACGCCTGCACGCCGTCGGAGTGGTCGTCCGGGTTGGAGCAGAGGTAGATGTAGGAGTCCCTGATCTCGATGTCGTCGCCGGAGGCCCGGAAGCCGTCGGAGTTGCCGCGCACGTGCAGGCGGAGCGCCGTGTAGCGCTCGTAGCCGACCGCGGGCATCGTGATGCAGCCCTTGGCCGGGCCGACGGTGGAGTCGCTGATGCTGAACCTGAAGGACTTCTCGCCGTCCAGGTTGGAGACGTACCCGTCGATCCGGCTGTTGCGCACCACCACGTCCTCGGCGTGGATCAGCAGCACGCCGGGGATGTGCACGCCGTCGAGCACGGTTCCGCGCTTGCGCACCCGGTACGCCTCGCCGTCCTCGTTCAGCTTGAGCTTGCGGAGTTTGGTGCCGGGCGGGACTCCCGTACAGGCCGGGGTGGGGTGGTTCGGGCACGGCGGGGTCACGGTCGGCGACGGCTCGGCCGTCGGTGTGCTCGGTCCTGGCGTGTCCGTGGGCGAGGCCACCGGCGGCGCGGGGGTGCACGCCGCGAGCAGCACGAAGACGAAGGCGAGGAGGGGGATTCGTCGCATTCAGCCTCTTCTAGTTGACTTCTAGCCGGTCAGGCGAGCCCGCAACTCGGCCCACGAACCCGCGGTCCGGTCGCGTTCGCTGATCATGGCAGCGGGGAGCGGCCATGGGATACCCAGCTCCGGATCGTCGAAACGGACCGCCAGGTCCTCGCTCGGGTCGTGCTCCCTGTCGATGCGGTAGCAGACGTCGGTCACCTCGGTCAGCGCCTGGAACCCGTGCAGCAGGCCGGGCGGCACGTAGAGGGTGACGAACGACTCGTCGTCCAGCCGGACCGAGGTCTGCCGCCCGAACGTGGGCGAGTCGGGCCGGGCGTCCACCAGCACGTCGAACACGGCGCCGCGGGCGCAGCGCACCAGCTTGGCCTCGCCCCGGCCGGACCGGCCGTGCATGCCGCGCACCACGCCCTGCCGCGAGCGGGACTGGCTGTCCTGGATGAACGCGGCGGGATCCAGCCCGGCCTTCTGCGCGATCATCGCGTCGAAGGTCCGGGTGAAAAGCCCGCGTTCATCCCGGTACGGCTCCGGCACGAACAGCAGCACCCCATCGAGCGTGGTGCGTTCCACCTTCACGTGTCGGCTTTCCTTTCCTCAGGCCAGCAGCAGGAGCACGGCCTCGTACGCGGACAGCAGCGCCGCCTTCGAGCGCTCCCAGGACAGCGGGCCGCTGACCCGCTCCCGGCCGATCTCGCCCATCCGGAGCCGCTCCTCGGGGTCGTCGAGCAGGCGGGCGACGAGCTTGGCGAACTCGGCCTCGTCGTTGGCGGGGGCGTACACGGCGGCGTCCCCGGCGGAGACCTTGGCCTCCTGGAGGTCGAAGGAGACCACCGGCCGGCCCATCGCCATGTACTCCATGATCTTGTTCATGGTGGACACGTCGTTGAGCGGGTTGAGCGGATCCGGCGCCAGGCAGACGTCGGCGGTGGACAGGTAGCGCATCAGGTCCTCGTCGGGGATGCGCCCGGTGAACTCCACCCGGTCGGCGAGCCCCAGCTCGCGGGAGAGCGCCACCATGGCCTCGAAGGTGTCCCCGGCCCCGCAGAACACGGCGTGCCAGTCGTCCCTGCCCAGGTCGTCGCGGAGGCTGGCCAGCGCCCGCAGCGCGTAGTCCACCCCGTCCTGCGGGCCCATGACCCCCAGGTAGCACAGCAGGTACGGCTTGCCCCGCTTGATCGACTCGTCCGGCTCCACCTGGTAGAACCGGTCCACCGAGGGCGCGCTGCGCACCACGAAGACCTCGTCCGGCTGCTTGCCCCCCCGGCTCAGCGCGACGTCGCGGTAGCTGCCGTTGGTGGAGATGACCACGTCGGCCGAGCGGTAGGTGCGCCGCTCCAGCCACCGTACGGCCCGGTACAGGAAGTCCTGGCCCCGGCCGAACCGGGACAGGTAGAGCTCGGGCACCAGGTCGTGCTGGTCGTACACGAACCGGGCGCCCCGCCGCTTGAGCCGGCCGGCCACCAGGAACAGCAGGTCGGGCGGGTTGCAGGCGTGCACCACGTCGACCGGGCCGAGCTTGCGGGCCAGCCGGTAGGTGTGCAGCAGCGCTGAGCTGTACTCCCGCAGGTAGCCGAGGGGCCCGCCGGTCGCGGCCTTGAGCGGGTATCGATGGATGTGCACGCCGTCGATGACCACCTCCGACTCGGTGTCGATCGTGGCGCCCTTCGGGCAGATGACGTGCACCTCCCAGCCGGCGTCGCGGAGGGTGCAACTCTCCTGCCAGACCCGGCGGTCGAACGGCACGGAGAGGTTTTCGACGAGGATGAGCGCTTTACCAGCCAAGGCCCACATATCCAGGGAGATTCCGGCGCTCGGCGGCGTCGGGGAGACGGACGAGATCGATGATGGTGCGGTCGCCCGCGGCTTCGAGCGCCGACAGCACGGTGGGGGTGGTGCAGCCCACCACGCAGACTTCGGCGTGCGCGAGCACGTCGTCGGCGGAGGTGGTGAGCAGGTCTCCCAGATGCGGCAGCCGGCTCTCGATGTACTCACGGTTCGCGCCCATCAGGTGCGACAGCGTAACGGTTTCGTCGTAGATGCGAAGGTCATATCCCTTGCCGAGGAGAAGTTCGGCTAGTTCGACAAGAGGGCTTTCGCGGAGATCGTCCGTACCCGGTTTGAACGACAGCCCGAACAGGCCGACGCGCTTGCTGCCGGTGGCGGCCACCAGCTCGAACGCGCGGCGCAGATGGTCCTCGTTGGACGGCAGCAGGTGCGACAGGAGCGGGACCGACACGTCCGCGCGGCGGGCCGCGTAGACCAGGCCGCGCAGGTCCTTGGGCAGGCAGGACCCGCCGAAGGCGAAGCCCGGCCGCAGGTACGCGGGGCTGATGTTGAGCTTGCGGTCGGCCACCAGCATGTCCATGACCGGGTAGGAGTCCAGCCCCATGGCCCGGCAGACCGCGCCGATCTCGTTGGCGAAGGCGATCTTCAGCGCGTGGAAGGAGTTCTCCGCGTACTTCGACATCTCGGCGGCCGTGATGGGCACCCGGAAGACGTCGCCGGGCAGCCCCTCGTAGAGGGAGGCGACCAGGTCGCCGCTGGCCGGGTCGTACTCGCCGATGACGGTCTTGGGCGGGTCGAAGAAGTCCTTGACGCTGGTGCCCTCGCGCAGGAACTCCGGGTTCACCGCGACCCCGAAGCCGGCGCCCGCGGTCCGGCCAGAGGCACGTTCCAGAATCGGAATGAGCAGGTCGGTGCAGGTGCGCGGGAGCATCGTGCTGCGGAAGACGACCGTGTGCCTGCGCTCCTGGCCGGCCAGGGCGGCGCCGATCTCCTCGGCCACCCGCTCCAGGTACGTCGTGGAGAGGCTGCCGTTGGGCGCGGACGGCGTGCCCACGCAGACCAGCGAGATCTCGCTCGCCGCGACGGCCTCGGCGACGTCGGTGGTGGCGCGGAGCGCGCCGCTGGCGACCATCTCGGCGGTCAGGTCGCCGATGCGCTCCTCGACGATGGACGCCTGGCCGCGGTTGATGAGATCCACTTTGATGGGGTTCACATCGACGCCGATGACCTGGTGTCCCCGGGCGGCCAGGCAGGCCGCGGTCACGCAGCCGACGTAGCCGAGCCCGAAAACGCTGATTCTCATGGATACGGCCTCTCGTCGATCAATAAATCAACTGTGTCCGCCACGGAGTCTCCTCACGATCTTTCTTAGCCCCGGCCCGAGAGCCGATGACTTGGCCGCCGTGATCACGGAGTTCCTGGCCCGCCGGACGGCCAGCCGGGCCGAACTCCTGGTCACGAGTCCTTGGCAGACCTCGCTTTCGCCGGTCTTGGCGCGGCGTTTGTACTCGTCGTCGCCCCGGCCGAGGTCGATCCTGGTGATGCCGAGCGCCGGGGTGGCCGCCACCAGCTCGCGCAGCAGCATCCAGCCGGGGGCCAGCTGCGAGAACGCGGGGTCGTAGACGGGGAACCACCAGTGCAGGACGTTCCCCGACCTGATCCCGAAGTGCGCCGCGACCAGGTGCGGTCCCGCGTGCAGGGTGGACAGCACGCCGCCGAACTCGGGGTCGCGGGTGTGCAGCAGCCGGGTCATCAGCTCCCGGCGGCTCGGGTCGGCGAAGTAGTCGGCGACGCCGGTCGCCGCGTACTGCCCGCGCTTGAGCTCGATCACCCGGGACAGGGACTCGGCGTCCACCGTGTCGGCGGCGAACCGCACGCTCCCGTGGGTGCGCTCGGTCTTGGCCAGCCGCCGCCTGGCCTGCCCCATGTTGTCCTTGCCGCTCTTGGACGCCCGGCCCAGGTAGCCGTCCAGCCCTCCGGTGGTGTCCAGGTACGGCGAGACCCGGCGCGACTCCACCCACGGCCCGAAGTCCGGGCAGCTCTCCACCAGATGGTCGAACTCGAGCCCGCGCACGCCCGCGCTGAGCAGCTGGAGCGGCTGGATCGTCGATCCGGCCGCGAGGATCGGTCCCTGGAAGTCGGCTCCCGGCCACCCCGCCGGCCGGGCCAGCGCGCGGTCCCTGGCGTCCCGGTGGAACGGCAGCAGCGCGGAGACCCGCCCGCTCTCGTCCCGGCCCACGGCGACCTCGACCGGGGCGCCCTGGTGGACGGCGGCCGAGAAGCCGGGGTGGAAGTAGGGGCTGTCCAGGAGCGGGTTGGCGGCCCTGAGCGTGTGCCAGGCGTCGATCTCCTCAGCGGAGAGTGCGTCGAAACCGGCTACCCGTACGTTCGCCGTACGGACGGCGGCGGGGGTTTCGCCGACGGACCAGCTCATGGTGGGCCTCCCAGATGACCGCATCGCGCCGCGGAATGAAGTGCGATTTGTCGTGCCAATGGTGATCGGTCATCGATCCGAAGAGTGTACCGATACGCCGAAAGTCTCTTCGCAGCAGAAAGCCCCGGGGAAATGCCCGCCCCCCGACGGACATTAGGCATCTGAGCGGAGATTGGACCGTTCCGAAACCACGGCTGAACAAAAGGGCGCGAGTTCGGATGACGTCCGCGCGGCCGGGGAGGAACGGCGGGCGGCCCGGCGGCACAGGGTGGTCACGCAGCGCGACCGCGGTATACCGGCGGGGGACAGACATCACAACGAGGTCATCGTGTGTGGCGGTACAGCCGTTACCTTCAAATTTAAGGTTTACGCAGAGTTCATCCGCAGAGGATCGGCTCTGGGCGCGGCAATTTCTGGAGACGTAGCCAGCGTTGTCGAGAAATGTCGTATTTGCTCCCAGTGCAGGGGTGAACGCCGTTGGTGCACGTTTCATCGGCTCGTACGCGCAGGAGAACCGCGCGCCCGAGCCGACGAGTCACGTGCGGATGGTCAGGCCTTGCCCTCGTACGCCAGCGCCACGTCCTCCGGCATCCGCTCCAGATCGGACACCCGCAGGAAGTCGCGGAGCGTGGTGCCGGTGCAGGCGCAGTCCACGTTCGGCGCCTCCCGCCGCTTGATCACGTCCTCGATGTTGACCGTGCGGAAGTCGATGCTGAACCGGGTGCGCCCCGAGGTGTTCGGCACCGAGGAGTGCAGCTGGTTGCCCGAGAAGATCATGACGCCGCCGGGCTCGGGCACGAGGGTGACCCTCGGCTCCAGCTCGATGGGCTCCTCCGGTTTGGGCTGCTCGCGGGTGTCGACCCCGATGTGCTGGGCCGCGTTGAACCGGCTGGTCCGGTTCCACTCGTAGTAGTCGTACTTCGCCGAGCCGTTCTTGACGGCGTTGTTCCAGTACCGGGGGTGGAACGTCATGACGTTCTCGGGGACCACCTCGAAGATGGGGATCCACCAGTTCACCTGGGAGAGCGGCGCGGAGTACCACGTGTCCCTGTGCGGGTGGAAGGCGTACGCGATACCGGTCGTCAGGTAGTCGTTGGACGTGGACGAGCGCATGCGCGGCACGTCGAAGTAGGTCGTCTCGGGGTCGCAGCCGAAGGCGACGAGCATCGCCTGGAGCAGTTCCTTCGACCGGGGGTGATGGATGAACGCGGGCTTCAGGTCGGACAGGATGCCGGCGAACTCCTCCACCGGCAGGTCGTGCTGGGCGAGCTCGGGGTCCCGCTCGCCGAAAGCCTCTGTGATCATCCCCTGGGCGAACTCGATCAGTGCCGTCGATTCCGTACGGGCCGGGTAGAGGAGCACCTGCCCGTCAAAAAGCCGGGAGCGCCGCTCGTCATCGTCGAAGCGAGGGTTCGAGTAGGTAACTGTCACGGGAGATTATCGGCATTTAGGAACGTTCCGTTACCAGACCTAAGTTGTTCCGCATACCAGTCAAAAGTCCGCCGCAACCCCTCCTCCAGACCCACCTGCGGACGCCATCCCAGCAGGTCAGCGCCGCTGAGATCGGCGATCTGGGGCAGGTCAAGCGGCCGGTCGGGAATGGTGCCGAACCTCGGCTCCCGCGTGCTCCCGGCGACCTTGAAGAGCAGCTCCACGGTCTCCCGCACCGACCTGGCCGTGCCCGTCCCGACGTCGAACTCCATGCCCTCCGGCCGCTCCCGGCAGGCCGCCACGAACGCCTCCACCACGTCGTCCACGTACACCCAGTCGACCAGCTTGGCCCCGCTCGTCAGCCGCGGCTCCTCCCCCCGCAGCAGCGCCAGCGTCAGGTACGGCACCAGCTTCCCGGTGTCCCACTGCCCGGGCCCGTAGACCATGGTGGGCCGCAGGATCGTGACCGGCAGCCCCCACAGCCGGTGGAACTGCAGCGCGTACCCGGCCGCCGCCGCCTTGGCCATCGCGTACGGCGAGGGCGGCGGCGCGAAGTCGTTCCCCCGCCGGGGTTCCTCGCTCGACCCGCACATGATCACCCGGGTGCCCTCGCGGGCGGCGAGGAGCACGTTGACCGCGGTCACCAGGTTGCACTCCAGGGTGCTCAGCACCACCCCCGGGTCCCGTGCGCCGTTGACGTCGCTGGCCAGGTGCACGACCACCTCGGGCCGGCTGCCGGCGAACAGCCGGCCCACGGCGTCGGCGTCCCGCAGGTCGCAGACGTGCCAGACCTCGCCGTGCGCGGAGGTCCGGGGGGCCCGCGCGACCGCGTGCACCTCGGTTCCGAGCGAACGCAGCCGCCTGGTCAGATGGGCGCCGATGAATCCGGCCGCTCCCGTGACCAGGACTCTCGCGGGTGCCATCAGGCTCCTTCTGGGCAAGCCCGGCTATCCGGGCAGCGTCTTCCAGCGCCGGGACGGCCGCAGCAGCCACGTCACCGAGGTCTTGGAGATCTCGCGGCCGGCCAGTGCCCGTACCGACTCGCCGAGCAGGACGACCAGGTAGTAGGCGGACCCGGCCAGCCACCCGCGGCGGCGGCGGAACAGCGTCACCTTGTTGACCAGCAGCAGCGCGGCCAGGGACGGGTTGACCCCGGAGTCGCCGCCGATGTGCTCGATCAGGGCCTCCGGCTCGTACCAGTGCGTCCAGCCCAGGTCGGCGGCCCGCAGCGCGAACTCCGTCTCCTCGCTGTACAGCAGGAACGACTCGTCCCACGGCCCGACGGCGCGGATGGCCGGCACCGAGATCAGCATCGCCGCCCCGGTCGCCCAGACCACCGGTCCCGCGTTCTCGTACTCGCGCGGATCGGTGATCAGCTCGCCCAGCCTGCCGATCCGGCCGGCCCGGCTGCCGCCGATGACCGCCTCGACCACGGCCCGGCCGAGGCTCGGCATGCGGCGCAGCGACGGCTGCAACGAACCGTCGGGATTGACCATCTTCGGCACGGTCACGCCCACACCCGGCCGCTCCAGCGCCCGGACCAGCGGCGTGATCGACTTGGGCGGCAGGCGGCAGTCCGGGTTGAGCACGTACACCGCGTCCAGCTCGTCCAGGTCGAGCGCGGCGATGCCCGCGTTGATCGCGGCCGCGTACCCGGCGTTCCGGCCGAGTTGCACGACCTTCACCGGCACCTCGGCCGCCGCGGCGATGGCCACGCAGTCGTCCCTGGAGGCGTTGTCGGCCACCACGACCTCGGCCAGCTCGACGCCCCTGGCGCCCTCCGGCAGCGAGGCGAGGCAGCCGGCCAGCACGTCCCCGCTGTTGTAGGTGACGATCACGACGGCGATTCTGGGGTTCTCGCGCATGTCAGCCGCGCACCCGCTTCACCACACGCCCGGCCAGCTTCCTGGCCCGGAACACCGGCGACGGCGAGGCGTCCAGCACCCGGCGGGTCCAGTCCGCGTCCAGGTCGCGGACCAGGCTGGTGCGCGCCTGTAACCACGTGCCCGGCGTCGCCTGCCCCCCGTCGCTGGTGTACGCCCTGGTCACGCCGGCCTGACGAAGCTTCCGCAGCACATGCCGGTCGTACGAGCCGAACGGGATGGCCACCCGGGACACCGGCCGGCCGGTCAGCTCACTGAGCGCCCGATGCGACTCGGTCAGCTCCTGCTCGGCCTGCCGGTCGTCGATGCGCCGCCAGTCCCGGTGCGCCCAGCCGTGCGACCCGACCCGCATGCCCGCCTTGACCAGGCCGCGCACGTCGTCCTCGGTCAACCGGCCCGGCTGCCCGAGCAGCCCCGCCAGCACGAAGAACTCGGCGGTCAGCCCGCGGTCGAGCAGCCGGGGCAGGGCGATCGCCACGTCCGAGCTGTTGCCGTCGTCGAAGGTGATGCGCACGTCGTCACGGCCGACCACGGCGTCCAGCACCCGCTCGAACTGCCCGATGTCCACCCAGGTGCCGTCCTCGCCCGGATCGAGCTCCCGCTCGGTCGGCCCGATTCCGTGCACCGTCAGGTTGATGACCCTCCCCACGCGTGCCATGCCTCTCTATCCGGATGCGTATTCGTGTCGTTACGGGGTGACGGCGTAGATACGCGTGGTGCCGAAGACGTCGGACTCCTTGGCCCTGCCGCGGGTGACCGTACGGAGGTGCTGGAAACGGCCGGTGCTGAGCAGGAAGGGCTCTTCCGTCGGGTTGAAGTAGATGACCTTGACCGGGCGCGGGTTGCGGTCCACGGAGGCCAGCAGGTTCAGCATCGCGGCCGCGAAGATCTCGCCCCGGAACGGGTTGTTCAGGAAGACCACGCTGACGTCGTCAGGGATCTTGTAGTCGAGCACGTCGGACTGGACCAGGTCGACCTGGCCGGAGCGGACGCGCAGCCGGGTGGAGCGCACGTTGGCGCGGGCCACCTCGGTCAGCTCGGCCGACAGCTCGACGCCGATCACCCGGCGGAACGGGAAACGCGCGGCGGCCTCCAGCACCATCCTGGCCTTGCCGGAACCGAGGTCGATGAAGACGTCGTCGGCGCAGACCTCGGCGGCCGGGAGGGTGCGGCGCAGGGTGCCCCAGTTGGCGGGGGAGTAGTAGACACGTTCGTGGTGCGCCAGCCCGAACTGGTCGAGCATGGCGAACTCCGCGGTCTCGACACCGTAGCGGCGATCGAAGAGCAGGCGGCTGACCCGCTGCCGGAACCGGCGGACATTACCGGCCAGCAGACCGCTGAATGCTCCGCCGACTTCCTCGGCGGCGATTTCCAGAAAAGGGACAGTCTCCAGCAGAACGGTCACTACGCCTCCATGGATCGGCTGGAACGGTGCAACGAACCTACCGCCGTCACACGCTCTGTGACAGCGGTAGATCCGTATATATCCCGATCTACAAGTTAATCCGGAACCGCACCGTAAATCAGCCCTAATCCATTTGTCAGCTGATCCGCCAGGTGTCTCCTCCGTGCAGCAGGTCGGACAGGCTGCCCTGACCCTTCTTCGCGGTCGCCGCCTCCAGCTGCTCGCTCATCAGCTGGTCGTACGACGGCCGGTCCACCGAGCGGAAGACGCCGATCGGCACGTGCGTGAAGGCGGGCTCGTCCAGCCGGCTGAGCGCGAAGGCCAGCGACGGGTCCGGGTTGTGCGCGTCGTGCACCAGGATCTCCTCCTCGCGCACCGACTCCCGGGGCACCACCTCGACGCCGCCGGTGCGGGCGAGCCGGACCGCCTGGTCGGCGAAGACGATGGGCTGGCCGTGCTCCAGCCGTACCGTGATCGCGTCCCGGGTGGCCGGGTCCTTCATGCGCTCGAAGGCGCCGTCGTTGAAGATGTTGCAGTTCTGGTAGATCTCCACCAGCGAGGTGCCCCGGTGCGCGGCGGCCTCGCGCAGCACCGAATGCAGGTGCTTGCGGTCACTGTCCAGGGTGCGCGCCACGAACCCGGCCTCGGCCCCGATGGCCAGCGAGATCGGGTTGAACGGCCGGTCCAGCGAGCCCATCGGCGTCGACTTGGTGATCTTGCCGACCTCGGAGGTGGGCGAGTACTGGCCCTTGGTCAGCCCGTAGATCCGGTTGTTGAACAGCAGGATGTTCAGGTTGACGTTGCGGCGCAGCGCGTGGATCAGGTGGTTGCCGCCGATGGAGAGCGCGTCGCCGTCCCCGGTGATCACCCACACCGACAGGTCGGGCCGCGAGGCGGCCAGGCCGGTCGCGATCGCCGGCGCCCGCCCGTGGATCGAGTGGAAGCCGTAGGTGTTCATGTAGTACGGGAACCGCGACGAGCACCCGATGCCGGACACGAACACCGTGTTCTCGCGCTTGATCCCGAGCTCCGGCATGAAGGACTGCACGGCCGCGAGGATCGCGTAGTCCCCGCAGCCCGGGCACCAGCGGACCTCCTGGTCGGACTTGAAGTCCTTGAGCGTCTGCTTGCCCTCGGCCCGGGGGATGAGGGCCAGGCCCTTGCCGTTCAACGATTCACTCACTGTCGATCACGTCCTGGATCACGCCTGCCAGCTCCTCGGCCTTGAACGGGAGCCCGCGCACCCGGTTGTAGCTGATGATGTCGACCAGGAATCTGGCCCGCAGCAGCAGGGCGAGCTGGCCGAGGTTGATCTCCGGCAGCAGCACCTTGTCGTACGACTTGAGCACCTCGCCGATGTTCTTGGGGAACGGGTTGAGATGCCGCAGATGCGCCTGGGCGACCTCGCTGCCCGACCGGCGCACCCGGCGGATGGCCGCCGCGATCGGGCCGTACGTGGAGCCCCACCCGAGCACGAGCACCCGGGCGGAGCCGGACGGGTCGTCCACCTCCAGGTCGGGCACGTCGATACCGTCGATCTTGGCCTGGCGGAGCCGGACCATGAGGTCGTGGTTGTTCGGGTCGTAGGAGATGTTGCCGGTTCCGTCGGCCTTCTCGATGCCGCCGATCCGGTGCTCCAGGCCCGGCGTGCCGGGAACCGCCCAGGGGCGGGCGAGGGTCTCGGTGTCCCGCTTGAACGGCAGGTACGTGCCGTCCTCACCGTTGGGCTCGGTGGTGAACTCCACGGAGATGTCCGGCAGGTCCTCGATCTCCGGCAGCTTCCAGGGCTCGGAGCCGTTGGCGAGATACCCGTCCGACAGCAGCATGACCGGGGTGCGGTACTTCAGGGCGATGCGCGCCGCCTCGACGGCGATGTCGAAACAGTCCGACGGGGTCGAGGGGGCCACGACCGGGACGGGGGACTCGCCGTTGCGGCCGTACAGGGCCATGAGGAGGTCGGTCTGCTCGGTCTTGGTGGGCATGCCGGTGGAGGGACCGGCCCGCTGCACGTCCACGACGATGAGCGGCAGCTCGGTCGTCACGGCCAGGCCCACGGTCTCGGCCTTCAGCGCCACGCCGGGCCCCGAGGTCGTGGTCACCCCGAGCGCGCCGCCGAACGCCGCGCCCAGCGCCGCGCCGACGCCCGCGATCTCGTCCTCGGCCTGGAAGGTCCGGATGCCGAACCGCTTGTGCTTGGACAGCTCGTGCAGGATGTCGGAGGCCGGCGTGATCGGGTACGACCCCAGGAACAGCGGCAGCCCCGACTGCACGGACGCGGCGATCAACCCGTACGCCAGGGCCTGGTTGCCGGAGATGTTGCGGTACACCCCGGGGGCCAGCTTGGCCGGCTTGATCTCGTACGAGACGGAGAAGGCCTCGGTGGTCTCCCCGTAGTTCCAGCCCGCGTTGAACGCCGCCACGTTCGACTTGGCGATGTCCGGCTTCTTGGCGAACTTGGACTCGATGAACTTGATGGTCGCCTCGACCGGGCGGTGGTAGAGCCAGGACAGCAGCCCCAGCGCGAACATGTTCTTCGCGCGCTCCGCGTCCTTCTTCGAGATCTCGAACTCTTCCAGCGCCTTGACGGTCAGCGAGGTCAGCGGCACCGAGTGCACGCGCCACTCGCTCAGCGACTCGTCCTCCAGGGGGCTCTCCGCGTAGCCGACCTTGGCCAGGTTGCGCTTGGTGAACTCGTCGGAGTTCGCGATGATGTCGGCCCCGCGCGGGAGGTCGGACAGGTTCGCCTTGAGCGCGGCCGGGTTCATCGCGACCAGGACGTTGGGCGCGTCCCCGGGGGTCAGGATGTCGTGGTCGGCGAAGTGGAGCTGGAAGCTCGACACGCCCGGCAGGGTGCCCGCGGGGGCGCGGATCTCGGCCGGGAAGTTGGGGAGAGTGGAGAGGTCGTTGCCGAACTCGGCGGTTTCCGCGGTGAAGCGGTCTCCGGTCAGCTGCATGCCGTCGCCGGAGTCACCCGCGAACCGGATGATCACGCGGTCGAGTTGCTGAACCTGTTTGGTCACAGCTGCTCAATCCTCCTTGACGCGTCCGAGCACACGAGCTCGTCGCGTTCTTGTTTCCATGCTAGATCCCTGGAGCCACGATGATTTGTCGTGGTTTGCTCTTCGCCGAAGGGTGTGACTTACGCGGGGCGGTCGGACAGTGATCCTGCGGGGCCATCAGGGGGGAACGTCACTGTTGTCAGGTCGCCCGGCGACACAGCCCCGACGCGAGCCGGCACAGGTCTACGTGTCGGCGCGTGAAGAGGATGTTTCGGGTCACGCTGTCTAACTATATGTCCCCGCCGCTGTCACGGCAGCGGTTGCCCACGACGCGAGACGGAGGCCCGCCCACCTGCATCGTAGGTGTGGCCGGGGGTCATGCTCGCCGAGCCGTACAACTCGGGCACGGTGACGAGTGTGAACCCGCGCGCGGCGAGGCCGTCCACGATCTCCGGGATCGCGTCGGCGGTGGCGGGATTGGTGTCGTGCAGGAGGACGATCGAGTTGCGCCGGGCCTCGGCCAGGGTGCGCGAGGCGATCGCGCCGGCGTTCTCGTCCCGCCAGTCCTTCGGGTCCACGTTCCACTGCACCAGGCTCAGGCCGAGCTCCCTGGCGACCTCGCTCACCTTCGGGTCGATCGCCCCGTACGGCGCCCGCACCAGCGCCGGCGCCTCCCCGGTGGCCCCCTCGATCAGACTCTGGGTACGGCTGAGCTGCTCGTACACCCGGTTCTCCGGCATCGTGGTGAGATCCCGGTGCGACCACGTGTGGTTGGCCACCAGGTGCCCGCGCTCCCGGATCCTGGCCAGCTCCCGCGGCTCGACCGCGGCGTTGACGCCGACGGCGAAGAAGGTGGCCCGCTCGTCGCCGAGCGCGTTCAGCACCTTCTCGGTGTTGGGCCCGGGACCGTCGTCGAAGGTGAGGGCGACACATTTGAGCACCGCGCAGTCCGCCCGGTGCTCGGGCTCGCTGGGCACGCCGCGCGGCCGGGGGACGATGTTCGGCACCGAATGGCCGCCGCCGCCCCTCATCGTGACGATCTCCGGCAGCGAGGCCGGCTTCGCCTGCTCCACCGCGATCCTGGCGCGGCGGCCGAACGGGGTGAGCAGCGCGTCGGCGTCCTTGCGGGGGATGGCGACCGCGATCCGCCCCACCGAGCCGGGGGCCACCTGGTAGTCGTCGAACTCCGCCACCAGGTCGCCGCGCGAGTTGAAGTCCAGCGAGTCGAACAGCCGGGGGTCGGGGCGCACCACGTCGGAGTCCACCGCGGGGTCGCGGTCCAGGTGCTGCTTGACCAGGGCGGACAGCAGATCCAGGTTGTTCACCAGATCGGCGGAGCCGAGCACGTGGTCGGCCGGACGGTCGTACCAGAGGGTTCTGGTGGAGTTGGCCCAGCGCACGCCGCCGAACTCGCCGGTGCGCAGCCGTACGCCGACCACGTCGGGGGAGGCGGCGGTGAGCTGCCAGTCCACGTTGTATTCGGGGGCGGGGAACCGGTCGGCCGTCTTGGTGCGGATGGTGTAGGACTGCACGGCCTTGCCCAGGTCGTTCGTGAGACGCCGGTTGAGGGCGGGGGTGTCCTCCAGGGTGGGGAAGCTGACGTGCAGGTGGGGTTCGCGGGTCTCGCCGGAGATGCTCTGCGGGATCAGTCCCTCGACCGAGGCCGGATCGACGTAGGTCAGCATCGTGGGCTCTGATGCTATGGGGGCGTCGTCGTCCGTGCTGCCGTCACCGTGGTGGGAGGCCATCGCGCAACCCGCGCTGAGCGTGACGCAGAGCGCGATTCCTCCAGCCAGTCGAAGTGAGGGCATAAGTGCAACGTTATGGGGATTTAGACATCAACCGCCCGGCTTTGTCATGGTTTGAGGCTTTCATGGATATGCCGGGGGTTAACCGGTCCAGAGCACCCTCAAGGGATCTTCGGGGCCTCGGGGACGGGACGATCACCCGGTCGGCAGGTACGCTCAAGTCCAGACGCGAGGAGAGCTGATGACCGGATATTTCGGGTCATACGTGGTTGTGGCCGTGCTGCTCGGGATCGGAGTGGCGATCTTCGCCGGCGGGCTGCTGATCAACCGGCTGCTCCGGCCCGACCGCCCCACCGCCGAGAAGCTCACCACCTACGAGTGCGGCGTCGACCCGGTCGGCGACGGCTGGGCCCAGTCGCAGATCCGGTACTACGTCTTCACCTACCTCTACGTCGTCTTCGCCGTGGACGCCGTCTTCCTCTTCCCCTGGGCGACCGTCTTCGCCGCCCCCGGCTTCGGCCTCACCACACTCGTCGAGATGTTCGTCTTCCTGGCCTTCATCGCCCTCGGCATCCTGTACGCCTGGCGGAAACGCGTGCTCGCCTGGACCTGACAACGCACCTGGACCTGAGATCTCGCCTGGACCTGAGAGGAGGAGGACAATGCCACGCATGGCCGATCTTCCGATGCCGACCGTGGGCCCGGTCTCGCGGCTCGCCCCCAAACCGATGAAGTTCGTCCTCAACTGGGGCCGCAAGTACTCCCTCTGGGTGTTCAACTTCGGCCTGGCCTGCTGCGCCATCGAGTTCATCGCCACCTCGATGAGCCGCCACGACTTCATCAGGTTCGGCGTCATCCCCTTCGCCAACGGCCCCCGCCAGGCCGACCTGATGATCGTCTCCGGCACGGTGACCGACAAGATGGCCCCCGCCGTGAAACGCCTCTACGAGCAGATGCCCGACCCCAAGTACGTGATCTCGTTCGGGGCCTGCTCCAACTCCGGCGGGCCGTACTGGGACTCCTACTGCGTGACCAAGGGCGTCGACCAGATCATCCCCGTGGACGTGTACGTGCCCGGCTGCCCGCCGCGGCCCGAGGCCCTGCTCCACGGCATCGTGAAGCTCCAGGAGATGATCGCCACGGAGAACCTCAGCGACCGCTACGTCTGGGCCAAGGACCAGCCCGGCAACCCGGTGATCACATGATCGGCATTCCTGGCGGCACGGTCTCCGAGACCTTCGGCGAGACCACGGTGGACGTCGATCCGGCCGGCTGGGCCGACGCCCTGCGCCACGCCCGCGACCAGGGCTACCACTTCTTCGACTGGCTGACCGGCGTGGACGAGCCCCCGGACTCCTTCGGCGTGGTGGCCCACGTGTTCGACCCGGAGTCCTTCGCCCACCTGCTGATCAGGACCCGGGTGCCGCGCGCCGACCCCCGGCTCCCCTCCGCGGTGGAGGTCTACCGGGGGGCCAACTGGCACGAGCGCGAGACGTACGAGATGTTCGGGGTGATCTTCGAGGGCCATCCGGACCTGCGCCCGCTGCTGCTGCCGGACGGGTTCGAGGGCCACCCGCTGCGCAAGGATTTCGTGCTCGCCGCCCGCGTGGCGAAGGTCTGGCCGGGAGCCAAGGAACCGGGCGAATCCGGCCATGGCGCGCCAAGCCGTCGCAAGATGGCTCCGCCGGGGGTCCCGGCTGATTGGGGCAAGGATGCCTGAGGTGCTTGACGTCGCCATCCGGCTCGTCGTGATCATCGGCGCCTTCCTGCTGCTGCCGCTCATCGTCGGGCAGCTGGAGCACAAGGCGATGGCGCACATGCAGTCCCGCCTCGGCCCCATGTACGCCGGGGGGTTCCACGGCTGGGCCCAGCTGATCGCGGACGGGGTGAAGTTCGTCCAGAAGGAGGACGTCATCCCGGCCGCCGCCGACCGGACCGTCTTCCGCATCGCGCCGGCCGTGGGGCTGGTGCCGTACCTGGTCGTGATGATCGTCATTCCCGTGGCACCCGGCTGGTACGGCGTGGACCTGGACGCCGGGCTGTTCTTCGTGCTGGCCGTCATGGGCATCGGGGTGCTCGGGTCGATCATGGCCGGGTGGTCGTCGGCCAACAAGTACTCGGTGCTCGGCGGGATGCGGTCGGCCGCGCAGCTGATGTCGTACGAGCTGCCGCTGGTGCTGGCCGCCTCCAGCGTGGCGATGGCCGCGGGCACGCTCTCGCTGAGCGGCATCGTGGAGGCGTGGCAGTGGTGGTGGCTGCCCTGGCAGGGCATCGGCGCGGTCGTGTTCTTCGTGGCCGGCCTGGCCGAACTGCGCCGCCCGCCCTTCGACATGCCGATCGCCGAGTCCGAGATCATCATGGGCCCGATGACCGAGTACACGGGCATCCGCTTCGCCCTCTTCATGCTCGCCGAGTACGCCGGCATCGTGGTGCTCTCCGCGCTGACCACCGTGCTCTTCCTGGGCGGCTGGCAGGGCCCCTGGCTCCCCGGCGCGGTCTGGACCCTCATCAAGATCTTCGCCCTGGCCTTCGTGGTCATCTGGGTGCGCGTCAGCTACCCCCGGATGCGGGAGGACCAGCTCCAGAAGCTCGCCTGGGTGGGCCTGGTCCCCCTCGCCCTGGTCCAGCTGGCCCTGACCGGCGTCGTGAAGGTGCTCTAACCCGTTACTGCACGATCCTCAGCATCACGTCGGAGGCGGTCGGGCGGTTCTCCGGGCGTTTGTCCAGGCAGGAGCGGGCGAGACCGCGGAGCGAGGCCGGCAGCGCGCTCAGGTCCGGCTGATGGTTGATCACCCGGTTCAGGATGGCCGGGATGGTGTCGTCCCCGAACGCGGTCCTGCCGGTGGCCGCGAAGATCATCGTGGCGGCCCAGCTGAACACGTCCGTCTTCGGCCCGACCACCTCCCCGGCGAGCTGCTCGGGCGACATGTACGCCGGCGTCCCCATGATCTGGCTGGCCGTCGCGGTCACCTGGTCGAGCGCCTTGGCGATGCCGAAGTCGATCACACGCGGGCCGTCCGCGCCGATCAGGACGTTGCTCGGCTTGAAGTCGCGGTGCACGATGCCCGCCTTGTGGATGGCGGCCAGCGCCCCGGACGTGGCCAGCGCCAGCCGGATCAGGCCGTCCTCCGGCCGGGGGCCCTTGTCCCTGACCAGCTGGTCCAGGGACTGGCCGTCCACGAACTCGCTCACCACGTACGCCAGCTCGGCGGTGACGCTCACGTCCAGCACCCGCGCGGTCGAGAACGGCGCCACCCGGCGGGCCGCCTCCACCTCGCGCAGGAACCTGGCCTGGGCGGCCTCGTCGCCCGCGATGTGCGCGTGCAGCACCTTGATGGCGACCTTGCGGCCCTGCGGGTCCACGCCGAGGTAGACCGAGCCCTGCCCGCCCTTCCCCAGGTTGCCGATCACCCGGTAGTGCCCGAGCTGCTCCGGCCGGTTCGACGGATCGGCGGGCCCGGAGGAGCCCGGCCGGGTGGGCGCGTTCCGCCACGGCGACCGGGGACCGGTCGAATGCGGCATCGGGTTCGGCATGGGATTCGGCATGGGATTCGGCATGGGGTTCGGCGGCGGCATCGGCGGCCCCGGACGCGGGGCCATCGGCGGACGCGGCCCGGTGACGTGCCCGACCGGCCGGGGCGGCGGCGGGGGGAACACCGGCCCCTGCGGCATCGGCGGACGCACCGGCATCGGCGGCGGGTACGGCTGGTTCATCTGCTGCGCCTGCCCGTGCTGGACGTGCTGTGGCTGCCCGTAGAACACCTTGGTACGGATGATCAGCGCCTGCGTCAGCCCGCCGAGCCAGTTCACGAACAGCCCGACGGTCATCGTCACGTCGAGCCAGGTGGGCAGCAGGTCCAGATCGTCGTAGGAGAAGACCCCGATGAGGAAGATGACGACACTCAGGACGTATCCGCCGGTTGAGACGACCAGCCACGGGCTGCGCCGCCGATAGGCCGCGTACCCAATGATGAAGGGCGTACCAAACCCACAGGTAAACAGCGGGACCAGAGCCCACAATACGGTTAAGCCCTCGGATGGCCTGGGCTGTTGCTGCTGCCAGTAGGGGTGCACAGCGCGAGAATACGGACTTCTCAGCTATTAGGGGAGGTAGATAGTGTATTCCGCCAGTTCATCATTGAGGTCCACCGGCAGATCGAGCAGGACCGAGAGTTCGTTCGCCGAGGTGAACAGCCCTGTGGCGGCCCGCGCGGCGACGATACGGTCGGCCAGATCCGGCGTGAAACCCGGAATCCCGCCGATCGCCCGCGCCGAGGCGTGATTGATGTCGACCAGGCCGCCGTCGTCGTAGTCCCGGGAGACGTCCGGGCGGCCGATCCCCAGCTCCCGGGCCAGCGCCGGGTCACGCTGGGCCAGCTCGCGGGACTCCTGGCGGAGTTTGCCAGGCAGCCGCCGTACCGCACCAAAATTATCCGGATATTTCGGTATTTGGTTATGGCAGGTAGACGCTGTATTCGCCTAGTTCGTCATTGAGGTCCACCGGCAGGTCGAGTGTTATCGACAGTTCCTCGGCCGAGGCGAACAGGCCTGTTTCGCGCCGCGCGTGCAGCACGCGGTCCACGAGGTCGGGGGTCATGCCGGGAACGGTCCCGATCACGCGCGCCGGGGCGTGGTTGAAGTCGATCAGGCCGCCGTCGTCGTACTGGCGGGGCAGATCGGGGCGTCCGACGCGGAGTTCCTTCGCCAGGGCGGGATCACGTCTGACCAGCTCACGCGCCTCCTTCCGGAGCTGTCGGCGGTACCGTGCCTGCTCAAGCGCTTGCTCGTTCGGAGTGAGCCGTACGGGCCGGGTCTCGAAGACCGACGCGCGGATCAGCAGGCTGTGGATCGTTCCCCCCATCCAGCTGCCGAACAGCCCGACCACCATGATCACGGCAGGGATTCCGGGCACCTGGCCCTCGTAGGAGTTCGCGATGCCCAGCCAGGCCACCATGCCCGCCGCGTAGCCCGCCGCCGCCACCCCGAGCGGCCAGCTCCGCTTTTTCGCGGCCGCGAAGCCCATGGTGAAGGGAGTGGCGAACCCGACCGTGACCAAGGGCGCGAACGCCCACAGGAAGCTGCCGGCGGCTGAGCGCGGCGGGTGGTTCATATGCGAACAATACGCGGGAAACTCTCCAGAACCCCTCGGCTCGGTCAAGCCTGTCCCCCCTAACTTCCCGGCGTGGCGATCGTGCGTCATGATGTTGAATCGTGGCGCGAATACCAGGGAGCGGGCTGGCCAAAGGGCTGGCCGTCACCTTGCGGCACATGCTGCGCAGATCCGTGACGCAGCAGTATCCGCAGGTGCAGCCCGTGCTGCCCCCGCGCAGTCGCGGCGTCATCGCGCTGGTCGAGGAGAACTGCACCTCGTGCATGCTCTGCGCGCGGGAATGCCCCGACTGGTGCATCTACATCGACTCCCACAAGGAGACGATCCCGGCCCCCGAAGGCGGCCGCCCTCGGCAGCGCAACGTGCTCGACCGCTTCGCGATCGACTTCTCGCTCTGCATGTACTGCGGCATCTGCATCGAGGCCTGCCCCTTCGACGCCCTCTTCTGGGCCCCCGACTTCGAGTACGCCGAACACGACATCCGGGACCTGCTTCACGAGAAGGACAAGCTGGCCACCTGGGCCGCCAAGGTCCCGCCCCCGCCCGCCCACGAACCCAACGCCGACCCGCCCAAGGAACTCGCCGCGGAGTCCGCTCCCCGCCCGTCCGCGAGATCCATCCGCCCGCCCGGCGCGCTCCCGAAACGCCCCGGAACCGAGGGGGATGCGTGACGCCCGCCCTCTGGCCACCGACGGCGCAGGAGATCGTGTTCCTGCTGCTCGGCGTGGTCGCGGTCGGCTCCGCGCTGCTGGTCGTCACCACCCGCCAGCTCGTGCACGCCGCCCTCTGGCTGGTCGCCTGCTTCGGCGCGCTGGCCGGCTGCTACCTGGTGCTGACCGCCGAGTTCGTGGCCTGGGTCCAGGTGCTCATCTACGTCGGCGCGGTGGTCGTCCTGATGCTGTTCGGGATCATGCTCACCCGGGCTCCCATCGGCCGTACCGCCGACCTGGACTCCGGTAACCGCGTCCTCGCCGCGATCGTCGCCCTCGCCACCGCCGCCGTCCTGGTGACGGTGGTCGTGGACGGTTTCCGCACGGCGTACGCGCCGCTGGAGCCGGGAACGGGCTCGGCCAAAACGCTCGGCGGCAGCATCTTCCGGACCTGGGTGCTCCCGTTCGAAGCCCTGTCCGTGCTCCTGCTGGCCGCGCTGATCGGGGCCATCGTGATCTCCCGCACCGACATCAAGGGCCGCGAATGACGCCGGCCCCCGAGCCCGAGGCGGTGGGCTGACCATGCACGTCGTCTATCCGGCCGTCGTGTCCTGCCTCCTGTTCTCCACCGGCGTGTACGGCGTGCTCGCCCGCCGCAACACCATCCTCGTGCTGATGTCGGTCGAGCTGATGCTGAACGCGGTCAACCTCAACCTGGTCGCCTTCGACGTCTGGCTGCGCGACCAGCTCAACGGCGGCCAGGTGCTGACCCTGTTCGTGATCGTCATCGCCGCCGCCGAGGTGGGCATCGGGCTGGCCATCGTCCTGGCCGTCTTCAGGAACCGCCAGAGCATCGACCTGGACCGGCTGCGTGAGCTGTCCGAACCGTCTGGAGACGCTCCTGCCGTTGAGAAGGTCACGGCCGGGGGTGGCGAAGGGTGATCGCCGTCGCCGCGCTCATCGTGCTGCTGCCCTTCGCGGGGGCGGTGGCGGGGCTGCTGGGATCGCGGTGGCCGCGGGGCGGGAGCCGTACCGAGGAGAATGATCTCCGGGCCAATCGGCGGGCGGCCTGGATCGCGGTGTCGTCCGCGGCGGGCGCGCTGGCCGCGACGGTCTGGCTGGCCGTGCAGGCGGCGGGATCGGATGGTTCGGGAGAGTTCTTCTGGGGGGAACTGCTGCCCGGTTCGGCTGAGGGCACGCTGACCGTGATCGAGACGGGCGGGCTGCCGATCTCGGTGGGGCTCCAGGTCGACGGACTGTCGGTGCTCACTGCCATCCTCGTCACCGTGGTCGCGCTGGCGGTGCAGGTCTACTCGGTGGGATACCTCCGGGGGGATTCGCGGTTCCCTTCGTACAGTGCGTTCATCAGCCTGTTCACCAGCGCGATGCTGCTCGTGGTGTTCGCCGCCGACCTCCTGGTGCTCTACGTCGGCTGGGAGATCATGGGCCTGTGCTCGTACCTGCTGATCGGGCACTGGTGGGAGGACCGGGCGAACTCGCGGGCCGCGGTCAAGGCGTTCCTGGTCACCCGGCTGGGCGACGTGGCCTTCCTGTTCGGGATCTTCACGCTCGGCTTCGCCGCCGGGAGCTTCCGGATCGACGACGTGATCGCCGCCGACCTCCCGGCGGGAACGCTGGTCCTGGCGACGATGCTGCTGCTCGGCGGTGTCGCCGGGAAGAGCGCCCAGGTGCCGCTGCAGACCTGGCTGCCCGACGCGATGGCGGGCCCGACCCCGATCAGCGCCCTCATCCACGCCGCCACCATGGTCGCCGCCGGCATCTTCATCGTGGCCCGGCTCTTCCCCGTCTTCCCGCAGCCCACCCTCGACGTGCTCGGCGTGCTGGCCGCCATCGGCATGCTCGGCGCCGCCCTCGCCGCGTTCGCGCAGGACGATCTCAAACGAATCCTGGCGTACTCCACCATCAGCCAGCTGGCCTACATGGCGGCCGCGCTGGCCGCGGGCTCGCCCGACGCGGCCATCTTCCACCTGGTCAGCCACGGCGCGTTCAAGGCGCTGCTGTTCCTGTGCGCCGGCGCCGTCATCCACCACGTCGGCTCCAACCTGCTGAGCCACATGGGCGGCCTGCGCCGGGCCATGCCGATCACCTTCTGGACCATGACCGTCGGCTTCGCCGCCCTCATGGGCCTGCCCCCCACCAGCGGCTTCTTCAGCAAGGACGCCGTCATCCTGGCCCTCGAACACTCCACCAGCCCGATCCGCCTCCTCCTGTACGGCTCCGCCCTGATCACCGTCGGCGTCACGGGGGCGTACGCGGTGCGCGCCTGGCTGCGCACGTTCTTCGGCGAGCCGCACGTGCAGGCGCTCCCCGAACCCGAGCCCGGCACCGCGCACGTCTTCGACGGCAGGGAGGCGCCCCGCACGATGGTGTGGCCGATCGGCCTGCTCGCGGTCCCCGCCCTGCTGCTCGGGTTCCTCGGCCTCGCCGACATGGACTGGCTGTCGGCCGCGACCAGCCTGGCCGTCGTCCTGCTCGGCGCCGCGATCGTCTACGCGAGCTGGCGCGGCGCCCCGCAGAGCGACCCCGCCCGCCTCCTCGGGCCCTTCCGGGCGCCCTGCGAGCAGGCGTTCTACGTGGACCGGGCGTACGCTGCACTGGTCGCCCGCCCGATCCTGGCCCTCGCCCGCGGCGTCGTCAGGACCGACACCCACGTCGTGGACGGCGCGGTGCGCGGCTCCGGCCGCATGACCATGCGCCTGTCCGCCTTCGCCAGACTCGCCCAGAACGGCAACGCCCAGCTGTACGTGACCGGGCTGCTGGCCGGAATCCTGCTGATCGCGGTCGGGGCGGTGGTGTGGGGATGACCGGGTCCGGGTGGCTGCTGATCCTGCTGGCCGCGTTGCCGCTGGCCGGGGCCGCCGGACTGCTCGCGCCCGCCTTCGCCGGACGCGTGCCCCGCGGTTACGGCCTGGCCGTCTCCGGGGTGACGCTGGCCGCGGCGGTCGCGGTGCTGGCGGCGTTCGACTACGCCGCGCCGGAGCGCATGCAGTTCGAGACCGACCTGCCCTGGATCCCGGGCCTGGACCTCCGCTTCCACCTGGGCGTCGACGGCGTCTCGCTGCCCCTGGTGGTGCTGACGGCCCTGCTCACCTTCCTCTGTTTCGGGTATCTCGCGGGCCGGCCCTCCGGTCCCGGGCAGGACGCGTCCCGGCTGGGTGAGCTGCGCCCGAGGGCGCTGGTCTTCACCCTGCTGGTCCTCGAATTCGGGATGATCGGCACGTTCATCGCGCTCGACCTGCTGCTGTTCTTCGTGTTCTTCGAGGTCGTGCTGATCCCGATGTACTTCGTGATCGCCATCTGGGGCGGCGCCCGGCGGCGCGCGGCGGCGATCAAGTTCATCCTCTACACGCTGCTCGGCTCGGCCGTGCTGCTGCTGGGCCTGCTGGTCATCTGGACCCAGACCGGCACCCTCGACATGGTCGTGCTCGCGCAGTCCCACCCGATGGCGCGCTCGACGCAGATCATCGCGTTCGTCGCCATCGGCATCGGCCTCGCCGTCAAGACCCCGATGTGGCCGCTGCACACCTGGCTCCCCGACGCCCACACCGAGGCCCCCACGGTGGGTTCGGTCCTCCTGGCCGGCGTCCTCCTCAAAATGGGCACGTACGGCTTCGCCCGGATCGCCATCCCGATCCTCCCGGAGGGAGCCGAGGCCGTCGCGCCCTGGCTGGGCGCCTTCGCGGTCGTCGGCATCGTGTACGGCGCGCTCGCCTGCCTGGCGCAGCAGGACCTCAAACGGATGATCGCGTACTCGTCGGTCGGGCACATGGGCTTCGTCCTGCTCGGGTTCGCCACCCTCACCCCCGTCGGCATCAACGCCGCCCTTTTCGGAAATGTCGCCCACGGTCTGATCACCGGCCTGCTGTTCTTCATCGCCGGCGCGATCAAGGAACGCTACGGCACCGCCGACATGACCCGCCTGGGCGGCGGCATGCTCGGCCGCTTCCCGTACGTGGGGTCGCTGCTCACCTTCGCCTGCGTCGCCTCCCTCGGGCTGCCCGGACTGGCCGGATTCTGGGGGGAGATGCTCGCCCTCCAGGGCGCCTTCGACCCCGCGGAGGCCCTGTCCCGGCCGCTCTTTCTGGTCTTCATGACCATCGGCGGCCTCGGCGCGGTCCTCACCGCGGCCTACTTCCTGCTCATGCTCTCCCGCGTCACCCACGGCCTCCCCGGCGAGCCCGTCACCACCCCGCCCGGCCCTCCGGCCGAGACCGCGGAGGAGGTCCCCGACCTGATCGAACCCGTGGCCGCCGAGACGGAGATCGCCCACGAGTCCCCCGTGCTCACGCGCGCGGGCACGGCCTCCCAGGACGTCAGACCCGCCGAACTGGCGGCGTGGACTCCGCTGGTCGCGCTGACCGTGCTCTTCGGCCTCTGGCCGTCAGGGCTGCTCGGGCTCACCGACCCCGTCGTCAGAACCCTCCTGGGGGCGCCATGATCGCGGACCGCCGATGATCCAGTCCATCGACTACTGGGCGATCGCCGCGCCGCTGATCCTCGCGCTCACCGCCGGTCTGGTGCTCGTGCTGGACGCCTTCCTGCCCGCGCGGGTGGCCGCAGCGCGTACCGCCCTCGGGGTCATCACGCTGGCGGGAGTGCTGGCGGCGCTCGGCGTGGTGGTGGCGCAAGCCGTACGCGGGGAGGAACTGCGCACGTTCTGCGTGCCCGGGGATGCTTCGTCGTGTTCGTTCGTGTTCGACTGGTTCACCGGGATCTTCGCCGGGCTCACCCTGGCGGCGGGAGTCATCGTCGTCCTGCTGTCCCTGGCGGAACTCGCGGGCGGGCGCATCCCGGTGGGGGAGTGGTACTTCCTGCTGCTGGCGACCCTGACCGGCGCCGTCCTGCTCCCCGCCGCCCGTGACCTGGTCATGCTCGTCGTCGCCCTCGAACTGGTGTCCCTCCCGGTCTTCGCGCTGACCGCCCTGCGCCGCTACGACGGCCGCGCCTCCGAAGCCTCCCTCAAACTCTTCGTCGTCTCCGTCGTCTCCACCGCCGTCATGCTCTTCGGCGTCTCCCTCCTGTACGGCGCGACCGGCTCCATGCACCTCAACCGCGTGGCGGCGGCCCTGCAACCCACGCTCGCCGCCAGTTCCACCGCCTCTGGCTCGGCTCTGAGCGGGGCCCACCAGGAACTCACCGGAGCCGTCTTCCACAACGGCGCCGCCGTGGTGACCGTGGCCGTCGTACTGGTCGTCGCTGGCTTCGCCTTCAAGGTCGCCGCCGTGCCGTTCCACTTCTGGGCGGGCGACGTCTACGAGGGCGCGCCGGTGCCCGTCGCCGCGCTCCTGTCCGTGATCTCGAAAGCGGCCGGTTTCGCCGGGCTGCTCCTCGTGCTCACCCAGGCCCTGTTCAGCGAGGCGGCCACCTGGACACCCCTTGTCGCGATCATCGCCGCGCTCACGATGACGGTGGGCAACGTGCTCGCCCTGCGGCAACGGCATGCCGTACGGATGCTTGCCTGGTCGTCGGTGGCGCAGTCCGGCTACATCCTGGCGCCGCTGGCGGTGCACATGGACATCGTGGCCTTCCTCAACGCGATGCACACGCAGGACGCCACCGGCCTCAACCAGTCGGGGAACACCTTCGCGAGCGACTCAGGCGCGTTCGTCGTCTCCAAATCGCAGGACATCGAACTGCCGGCGACTGTGGGCATGCCCGGCGCGGTGAACGCCTCCATCGCCTACCTGGTCCTCTACGCGGCCATGAACCTCCTGGCCTTCGCCGTCGTCATGCTGATCGCCCGCCGCCACAAATCCAACCAACTCGACGACTACCGCGGCCTCGCCTTCCGAAGCCCCGGAGCCGCGCTTTCGCTGGCGTTCGCCCTCATCTGCCTGGCCGGTCTGCCGCCGGGCCTCGCGGGTCTGTTCGCGAAGGTCGTGGTGTTCCGGGAGATCGTTTCGGGTGGGCTGGGGTGGCTGGCGGTCGTGATGGCGATCAATACGGTGATCGGGCTTTACTACTACCTGGCGTGGACGGCTCGGCTGTTCGTACCGGCTCCGGCGGGCTCGGCTTCGGCAGGCGAGAGCCGTACCGGGGGAGAGGACCGGGGCCGCACTCCCGTCATCCTCGCCATCGGCGCAGCCCTACTGATCACAGTCGCCTTCTCAGTGGCGCCCCAACTCGTCCTCACCGCCATCGGCTGAGAGCTGGTTGCTCACCCGCCATGGACTGAAAGGTCGGTTCTCGCCGCCGCTGGGATTATGAACGGGTTTTCGCCGCCATCGGCTGAGCTCTTCCCTGGCGTCGGACGTGGCACGCGAGCCGGAGCGGTGCGTGTCCTTCGAGGGCGCACGTGTCTGGACGGTCAAGCAGGGCGTGCAGGACGTCGAGTTGTGCTGAGCGCTCTGAGCTGTGGGTGATCGGCCGGAAGCCTGCCGCCCGCGGACCCGCCGCCCGGCCAGGTGACCGTGACGGGGTTGTAGCGCAGCCACGGGGCGTCGATACCGGCCACGCTTCCTCCAACGCCGCCGAGTCGGCGGGATTCTCGTC
>NZ_BOOA01000003.1 GCF_016862995.1 Acrocarpospora phusangensis | reverse complement strand
AGTACACGGACCCCAGCCGAACTGCACCGACGGCACCATGGAAGCCAGCCACGCCAGGTTCGCCCCTGACAGTTCCGTGAAAGCGGCGGCGTCCTGGCAGTTGAGGCCGAAGGAGTACACACCCACCTGGACGAGGCGTCCATCGCCCTGGGCGACCATCATCGGCCCACCTTCGTCCCCGTCGCACATGGAACGCGCGGTCCCTCCCGCGCCGATCAGCAACCGCGGGATCCAGACGTCATCCGCCCACGGCCACGGCCACGGCGTGACGCGGAAGAAAATCTCGTCCATCGCGTCGTCGCTGCGGATCGGCGTGTCGATCGCGCGCAGGGTGCCGAAGTCCGAGGCGTTGTGGGCGGACGCGCCGAACCCCACCAAGGTCGACTGCACGCCCGGCTGATAGTTCTCCGTCCGCCACGGCGAACCCACCTGCGGCATGACCGGAACGCCCGCCGTCGCCGACGCCGGAACGCTCAGAACCGCCAGATCGTAGCTCACCGCGTCCGTCGCGTAGCCCGGCATCGTCGAGTACACCGTGGCGGCCACCGTGACGCCGTTGCTGAACGTCGCCATCCTGGGGCCAGGCGATCGGAGGGCGCAGTACTGCGAGGTGAGCACCGCGGTCCGCGTGATGAGTGTGCCCGAGCAGCCGTCGAGCCGCACCATGTAGGGGTAGGCGGACCACTCGGAGAGGGTGCCCCCTCGGACCGCCTGCGCCGGATTCGGCGCCATCAGGACCACCGCGCCGGCGGCCGCACCCGCGACCGCCAGCCGGATCCATCGTCGTAAGAGAGATTTCACACAATTTCGGCGTTCCGTAATGTTCCGTTACGTTCCGTGAAAGTTCCAGCCAGTTCCATCACAACCTGCGCGAAGCACCACAGGCTCCTGGTCGCACCTCGTCGGCCAGATTCGGCGCACCCCAGCGTTGAGCTAGCCGAGGACGACCACCCGTGCCCATTCGGGCGGTGCGGCCGGCACGTAATCAGGATCGTTCTCCGACCACGATCTGGACGCCCTCCTCCGAGGGAACAGCCCCACCACCGTCCGGCACGGTGGCCGCGCATCCGGCCAGCGGGTTTGACCGTCGGTGAGGATCACGATGACGTCAGGCCGCGGCGTCGCACGCAGCGCCTTGGCGAACCCCCTGCGGAGATCCGTACCGCCACCGCCCACCAGCGGGATACCCTCCGCGCTGCACAGCGGGCGCAGGACCTGGGCCGCCGCATCGCACGACAGTACGCTGACCAGGTCGCGCCGACCGCCCACGACGCGGACGATCGCGGCGACCTCGAGAAGTGCGCTACCCAGTTCGGAGTCGCTGACCGACCCGGACGTGTCGATGACCACGGAGACCCGAGGCGGCCTGCGCCGCAGGCTCGGCAGGATGACGCCGGGCAGGCCGACGGACCGCCGCGACGGCCGGCCGTAGGTGTAGTCCTCACCCGCGCCGGGGCCGGAGGCCGCCGAGCGAACCGCCGCGCCGAGTAGTTCCCGCCACGGCTGCGGCGGGTGAAACGCCTCCTCCGCCCACCGCCGCCACCCCTTCGGGAGCTTCCCGGGGCGGCCGATGATGCCTTCCGCCACCCGGAACCGAACCGCGTCCTGTTCCTGTGGGCTGAGCCCGTTCGCACCGTCCGGTCCGAGGTCCCACTCCCGTTCCATTCCGTCCGCGCCACTGCCACAGTCCAGCCAGACCAGATTCTGCGTGTACGGCCCGAGCCGGAACTGGCGCAAATAGTCCTCCATGAGTTCCCCCTCAGCCAAGCCGAGAGCCTTCGGGTCGACGGCGCCCTCGGGCCGGACCAACCCGTGCCCGAACACGTCGTCGTTGATCTCGCAGTCCGCGGCGATGTTCATCCGCAGTCTCTCCCCCGGTCCCGTCAGTCCCCGCTCCAACGCGACCCGATCGCTACGCCCGTGATGGTCGCGCAGCAGGTGGGAGACCTCGTGTACCCACACCCCTGCCAACTCCTCCACCGGGGTTCGATCAACGAACGCCGGCGAGACGTAGCATCGCCAGTTCCGGTCCACGGCCATCGTCGGCACGAGCCGGGACTCCACCGTGTGCAGAGCGAACAGCGCCGTCGCCAGGTAGGGCCGAGCCCGGACGGCGAGCAGCCGGGCGGCGAAGAGCTTCTCGAGGTCCAGGGTCCCCGCTACGCCGGGCGTCATCGGCTCGGCCCCGCGGCGGCGGCGACCCGCGCCGCGGCCTTGTCCGCCTTCCTGCTCAAGGACACCACGCCGGCGAGCTTCTCCATGGACGCCGGAACGTCCCAGTCCGGGCGGCGCAGCGCGGCGAGCGTGGTCGCGGGGACGACCACCAGGTCCGGGGCTCCGGTCTCCAGCGCTCTGGCCAGCAGTACCCACGCCGCGTCCCAGCGTGTCTTGTCCGGCCGCTTCCTGACAGCCCGTACCACGCCATCGAGTACGGCCTGGCGCAGGTCACCCCGTTCTGGCAGGTCGGCCGCCGCCGGGTCAGCCAGCAGCGCCTCCGGGTCCGGGAGGTCCATCCGGTCCATACTGGCCAGCAGTTCGAGCCCCGGACCGTCCCCCACCGCGCCCCTGACCAGGATGGACAGCGCGTCCCTGGACGTATTCGCCGCGGTGGCGAAGGCGATCAGACACAGGGCCATCTCCCAGCTGCGGGGCGAAGGCCACGGCCCGCCCCGGCGGGCTTCGTTACTCGGCAACTGATGCACGAGGGCAGGGCGGGCGGCGAGGAGCCCGCACACCGCACGTCGGGCGAACGTCACCGCTTCTGACAGCCGATCCGGGTCGAGCCGTGGCAGCGACGCATGCGGCCAGGTGCCGCCAAGGCCGCGTACCACGACCTCGTGGTCATGAAGCCACTGCAGATGAACGAACCGGTTGGCCAGGGGCGCACTCAACTCCCAGCCGTCGGCCGCGGAGGACCGCGGATTGGCGGCCGCCACGATCCGGACGCCGGGGGGAAGTCGCAAGGCGCCGACTCGCCGCTCCAGCACGAGGCGGAGGAGAGCGGCCTGGACGGCCGGCGGTGCGGTGGACAGCTCGTCCAGGAAGAGCAGCCCCCGGCCCGCCTGGACCAGGCGTACGGCCCAGTCCGGCGGGGCCATCGGGATGCCCTGGACTGCGGGGTCGTCACCGACCACGGGCAGGCCGGAGAAGTCAGACGGTTCGTGCACGCTGGCGATCACCGTGGTCAGCGGTAGGTCAAGGGCCGCGGCGAGCTGCTTCAAAGCCGCGGTCTTGCCGATCCCCGGCTCTCCCCACAGCAGCACCGGCAGGTCGGCTGCCACGGCCAGGGTCAGCGCCTCCAACTGCGTGTCGATGCGCGGCTCTGTGGCCGTGTCCTGGAGCAGGGCGAGCAGATCGGCGGCGACGTCCAGCCGGGAGGGATGAGCCGTACCAGAGAGTGCGGTGGCGGTGAACGGAGATTCGGGCAGTACGGATGTGGGCATTAGATCACCTTTGAGGTCGGGGCGAGCCGGGACAGGAACGCGGTGAGATAGTGCGAGGCGGAGCGAGGACCGCGAATCAGCGGGACATCGCGTGGCGCGGATGTGCGCGGTTGCCTTTGGACCTGCGGTCCCGACGGGTGACCGGGCCCTGTCCGAGCTCGGCCAGGCCGGCCCGGAACAGTCCATGGGCGATTCGCCGCAGCGCCGCCGTCTCCAGCTCGTCCCGAAGGGCGCCCCTGGGCAGCGGTGTGCTCGGCCCGAGGAGACCTTCGACGACGGCCAGAGCACCGGCGGCGTCGCCGTGGTCCAGGCGTGCGCGAATGTCCATGAGACGCTCCGGGTCGCGGCGCTCCCCGTTGATAATCTGCAGGCACGGCAGTGGAGTGCCGGTCAGCGCGGCCAGCAGCTTCTCGCGGCGGATCTCGGCCGGGTCGTGGTCCAGCGCGACGAGCACACCGTTCACGACACCGATCCGGTGCTGGGCGCCACGGCACTCGACCAAGCGTTGACGGGCTTCGCCTTCAGGGATCCGCGGAGCGCCGACCGGGCGATGACCTGGAACCAGCGCCGACGCGACGAGCGGGTGCAACTGGTCGGCCTCGATCAGCCCGGCGCGAAGCAACGCCAGGTCAGGTAGCACCCAGGTTGCCACGTCGGGCAGCACCGGCAGCACGGACCCGCCACCCCTCGCGGAGTCCGCCGTAATCCGCAGTGCCGGGAGTCCGGAGGTAGCCCCATCCACTACCAGTTGACGCCGCCCCCCGAGCCGTACGGCGACCGCGCCACCGGCCCGCCCTTCCTCGCGGAGCAGCATCCACGCCTCGGCCGCCCACCGATCCACGGCCCAGTCGCGCTCCAGCGGCACATCCGAATTCGGAGCGGGACGGCCATCGTCGGGCGGCTGGTCCGCCCCGGAGCGAACCCGCAGCTCACCGATCCTGCGGGCGTCCCACAGGTGGCGGTGCAGGTCGAGGCGGAAGCGCCGGTGCGGACGGGGATGCGGATGCAGATTGTTCCCGGACCTGTGCCCGTCCCACAGAGCCAGGCTGATCCGCTGACCGGCGTCTGCCCAAGCCGGCGGAGTCCGGGCCACGAGGTGCACCGTACTGCCGCCCCCATGGTCCGCCGGGCCGTACCGGACCAGAGAGATGGTCAGGCCCGGACGCAACAGTCCGTTTGGTGCGATCCTCGGCATGTGCCAGCGCAGCAGGTCAGGAGCCAGATGGCGAAGATCAGCCCGGACGCTGGCCGCGAACTCCTTACCGTGGGCGTGAGCCGCGGATCGCAGATTCAGATCGACGTCGACATGCGCCGCAACACATGCTCCTGCCCAGTCCCCGACGGCGCGGCGGGCAGTTGCAGACTCGATCATGGAGGGCGGCACGGCGAACTCGCGCACGCGCAGCCAGAAGAGAAGGCGGGAATCCTCGTTCACAGTCCGGGAGCGCATCAGCACTCACCTTGCTGGAACGGGACCCCCAATCTGCTGAAGTAAGCATTCATCTTGATCAGCATATAACTTCCCGCACCAGATCCGCCAGGGCCGATCCAGACGTAGCCCTCCATCCCACGTGACGTGGTAGCCGAAAGCGCGGCGCCTGGCGACTAGTACGCGGAAATCGGACGCTGCAAGACAGCGAGCTGCTCGATGAACTCATCAACAGTGCCGATGGAGTCACTTATCGCTTCATACGAGATGATCCGCCTTCGATATTCGCTGATAATGTTCTCCCACTCGGCCCTATGATCCCCCGGCGCGGATGCCAGCAATGAGTCATGCATCCCCAGGTCAACACCGATCGCAATGTCGACAAATGAATCACCTGGGTTCAGGACATTCTTCATGCCGGGAGCCTCGTCACTTCGAAGCGACTCGACCAGTCGATCCTTCGTTGCGTCGCCACCGATTGCGAATAGATTTATGTTACAGAAGGCATCGCCAAGTGTGACCGTTGCCAGTGCCACCAGATCCCGCAGTTCGGGGACGGCGAACAGAGCCGCCTCACGCCTGTGGGCGCGCTGCCAGTCCGTGGGCGGAATCGGCAGAGAATTACGAGGAACGGAGAATCCCGCATCACGCTGCCCCCATTCGGCCTGCTCGACATCGATAGAATATTCCCAGTTCAGCAGATCAAAGTCATTCCGACCCAATCTTTCAATGACGAAGTCCCGCCCCCACGCCGGGATCGCGTAACGCTTCCGCCGGGCGGTCAACTCCCATGCGATGCCGAGATATACTGCCACCTCTTCACGGTTGTTGTTATTTACCCCGTACAGGAAGAATGGATTACGGTCCCGTGGAACCGAGTGACCCGACTCAAGGCCGGGCCAGTGTCGATTCACCACATTTTCCCCGAACTGTGATACAAGTTTGGCGGTGGTGACTCCCGCCTCGTAATCGATCTCAAAGTCCAGCAGGGTCGATGATGGCATCTATCGTCCGTTCTTGTACCAAGATGCACCTGGCACCCCTCCCGCGAGAAAGTGGCGCCGGCGGGGACGCGCGGAGTGCCCAAGGCGTCTACCCCAGATCGCGCCTGTCCTCAAGCCACTCCGCATCGTTCCACCTCGCGTATTCGGCTCCCAGCGGGCCGAACGCGATGCGGGGATTATCGGATTGCACCAGGCAGAGTATGCGGTGTCCCACCAACAGCGCCGTCGTCGCGTTCGAGGCGATGATGTCCAAGACCGCCTCAGCGACAAGGGGAAAGCGCTCCGCGAAGGTGTCATACCCGGTCATCACCAGAACCAGACCGGTCGCCTCCGGCCGAGCCCCGTAGTCACAGAACGCGACATCGCTCAGGCAGTCATTCAGCGCGGCCAGGACACCTGCGTAGTATTCGGGGAAATCCAAGGCCGCGGCGAATGCCTGATGCATGTCCGTCTCGACCAGCCAGTCCGAGGCCGCCAGACGGACCACCTGGTAGTCGTGAGCAAGCAGCCAATCGGTCGTCTCGTCCAGGATCGAGTGACGCCAGAACAGCGTTACCGGCGAGTCCGCCATCAGACGGTAGTCCAAGGGGTGGGTGTACCGGGCGTCCCGGCCGAAAGGGGCCATGGGACGCAAGGCTGTCACCGCCACCGCCGTATGACCAAGCCTCCGGCGAGGGGCGCTCCGAGCCGGGGTGATCCGTCATCCCCGGCCGTAGATGGCTGAGGTGGTCCTGATCGCAAGCTCATTAGCGCAATTAGCCGACTACTTGCCGATCTGCGGCCGTTCGTGCTCGGGATCATCCACTCCGCTCCCGCACCGACGCCACCCTCAGCCGTCGGCAATCCCTGATCGGGCGGGATTGTTGCGCACGGCCGTTTCACCTGACAGTTCTGAGATCCAGGCGGAGAACATCCCGTATGAGACGTCGACCGCATGCCCACGCGCCTGGCAGCCGATCCTGAGATCGGCTGGGTCGCAGCTTTACCGCGAGGCCAGCGCCCGACGCAGAGCCGTCCCCGCAGTCCCCGGTGAGGACCTCCGGATGGAGTCGCGGACGGCTCACGCCACGCCGGAGGTCCTGACCGTTGTCGCCCGGTGGCTACGTCAGACTGGCGCAGTTCTGGGCGTCCACGTCCTTGGCCGCGTTCGGCACCCAGCGGATGTTCGCGAACGACGCGGAGAACGCCCCTTCGGCGTACACGACGAACGGCATGTTGATGTTCTCCATGTCGAGGCCGACCCCGGCCGTGAAGCAGGCGATCGGGATCTTGACGGTCGTCTTGGTCCCGACCGGCAGGGTCCGGAACAGCGAGGTCGCGGTCACCTCGGAGAAGCACGGGAAGAGGCAGTGCACGCCGAGCATGGTCCGCGCCGCCGGGGGCTGGTGGACGATCGTGTCGAAGACCAGGGCGGCGTCCGCGTTCAGGTAGGCGCGCAGGTCGCTGCCGCCCGCCGGATTCTGCAGGAAGATCTGCCCGGGGCCGGTGCCCGTCCAGGTCACGTTGAGGCCGTCCTGCTGCGCGTTCACGTCGGACGGCACCACGTTGATCTCCGAATGCGCCGCCCGGCGATCGGCGCCGATCTCGGTGTCGGTGTCGGCGGAGCCGATGAAGCTCTTGTACGGCGCGACGTCCATGCCGTTGTAGATTCCGAGATTCTCCGTGGCGGTGCCGCCGCCCGTATTGGCGCAGCCGGACTGCGGGGTGGTCTCGTCGAGGGTTCCGACCGAACCGGTCTGCCCGTGGCGCAGGCCGTACCCGAGGGGGAAGAGCGGGTCGTAACCGGTGTCACCCGGGTTGAGCGGGGGCTGGCACGCGGCCTTCGGCCAGGAGTACGGGAGTTTGCCGGTGTAGCCGGGGCCTCGGTGCGAGACGAGCAGGTCGGCCACGCCGCCGCCCTCCGTGCCCGGGAGCCACGCGACGACGAACGCGTCGGAACGGTTGAGTTCCTTGTTGACCCACAGCGGGCGGCCGGTGACGTACACGGTCACGACCGGCGTGCCCTTTCCGCTGACCTTGTCCAGGACGGCGAGGTCGCCGGGATAGAGCTCGGACGCCGCCAGCGTGCGCCGGCCCAGGTCGCCGAGGAACTCCGCGTACGGAGTCTCGCCGATCACCGCGACGACCGCGTCGTACGCCGAGGGGTCGACGCCGTCGGCTGTCTCGCTGAACGTGACATTGGCGGCGCCCAGCGCCTCCCTGAGGCCGCCGAGGATCGTCGTGCCGTTCGGAAAGTCAGCGTTGCTGTTCTCGGTGCCCTGCCAGGTGAGGGTCCAGCCGCCGGTCTGGTTCTGCATGCTGTCCGCGCTCTTGCCCACGACGAGGACCTGGGAGCCGGGGGCGAGCGGCACGACCCTGTTGTTGTTCTTGAGCAGAACCTGCGACTGCCGTACGGCCTTGCGGGCGAGTTCCCGCGCCTGGAGCGCGCGGGCGGACCCGGCCATGGCGCGCGCCGAGGGCTTGCGCGCGTCGAACACACCGGCGCGCAGTTTCACCCGCAGGATGCGCGTCACCGCGTCGTCGATGCGCGACATCGGGATCTCGCCGTTCTTGACCTGCGCGATGGTGTTGGCGATCAGCGCCTTCCAGGCGTACGGGACCATCACGACGTCGATGCCGGCGTTGATGGCCCTGGCGCAACTGGAGCTGGTGCATCCGGCGACCTGGCCGATGGCGTTCCAGTCGGAGATCACGACGCCGTCGAAGCCCATCTTCTGTTTGAGGATGTCGGTGATGACGCGCTTGCTGCCGTGTATCTTGCCCTCGTTGATCCCGAGGTCCGCGCTGGTCCAGCTGTTGAAGGACGCGATCACGGTCTGCGCGCCCGCCGCGAGTGCGCCGTAGTACCCCTGGCCGTGGATGTTGATCATCTGCGCCTCGGAGGACGGGTTGACTCCCTGGTCCTGCCCCTTGGCGGTGCCGCCGTCCCCGAGGAAGTGCTTCGCGGCCGCGATGATGCCGCCACCGTGCCCGAGCTTGCCCTGCAGACCCTTGACCGCCTCGTACGCGTACGCGCGGGTGATCCGCGGATCCTCGGAATAGCCCTCGTACGTGCGTCCCCACCGGTCGTCCCTGACCACGGCCACCGAGGGCGCGAATGCCCAGTCCTGCCCGGTCGCGCGGACCTGCGCGGCGGTCGCCGCCCCGATGTCACGGATGAGGCAGGGGTCCTGCGCGGCTCCCAGGCCGATGTTGTGCGGGAAGATCGTCGCGCCGTAGACGTTGTTGTTGCCGTGGACGGCGTCGATGCCCCAGATGATCGGGATCTTCGTCCTCGTGTTGACGGACGCCGCCCAGTAGGCGTCGGCGAGGTCGAGCCAGGCCTTGGGCGAGGCGTGCTTGTCGCCGCCGGGCCATGATCCGCCGCCGTTGAGCACCGAGCCGATGTGGTACTGCTTGACCTCCTCCGGAGTGATGGCGCCGATCTCGGGCTGTGTCATCTGCCCGACCTTCTCGGCGAGCGTCATGCCGGCGAGGATCTTCGCCACTCGCTTCTCGTCTGCTCGGTCCCGCTCGACCTGGCTCTTGACCTTCGGCCAGTCGGCGAGCGTGGGCAGGCTCCGCTCGATGCGAGCGCAGCCGTCGTGGTCCAGGGCGGGCTTTCCGATCACCGGCTGGTGGGCGCTTTTGGCGGTCTCGGCGCCGGCGCTGGGGAGTCCGGCGGCACCACTAGTCAGTAACGCGAGCCCGGCCAGCACCGCGACGGTGCGTCGGCGAGCCGGTGGCCGGGCGAGAGATCTGATCATGAAGGGTCCGTTTCTCGATGCGGCGGCGACGGTCGGGACGGTCTGCTGTGGCCGCGCTACGCAGATCGTGAACTGCGGCGGCAGACCGGCTCAACTTCGAAAACGCTCTCTCGCTCACGTTTTGAACCAAGTCGTAAAAAAGCAAGGACTACCCGACCATCGCGCACTGCCTATCGCGCGGCACCGGCAAGTTGGGCGCGCGAAAACGCTCTCTCGACGGCGGAGATGCGTTGCGTGTCTCGCCCGCTGGTGCGCCGACGGCAAGGCCGGAGGGCCGTGGTCGGGACTCGCTGACCAGCGACCCACCGGACTGCGACGACCGGCCAGGTGTGGCATAGGAACGACCCGCACGGGCACAGGACTTGTTCATCGGGGACGTGTCTCCCCAACGCACCGATGCGCGCACGAAACCGAGGTTCTTCGGTTGATCGCCCGGCGATGGCGGAACATGACGCGGTCGTGATCGACGGGCGGCCGGGAACCGCGGCCCTGTCGCAGTGGCGCGCGCCGCCCCGGTCTTCCAAATTCGCTGGCGGCCACATCGACGTCTTTGCGGCACCTCCCCCACCTGCATATTGAGGAGTGGACGCCAAGTGTTCACCGTGTACGTCACCGTCACCGTCGCCACGATTCTGGCCAATTTCGCGATCGTCGTCGCCGACCTCGCGAGAGCCGAATTCGTCCTCGCCAACATGGCCGAAGTGGGGGTCCCATCATCGGCCCTGCCGGTACTGGCTGCGCTCAAAGCCGCTGGTGCGGCCGGGCTTCTCCTCGGCCTGCTCGGTCTCGATGCCATCGGGGTCGCCGCGGCGGCCGGACTCGTGCTCTTCTTCGTCGGCTCCGTCGTCGTTCACGTACGGGCCGGCGTCTTTCACAACATCGCGTACCCAGGCACCTTCCTCATCCTGGCTCTCGCATCCTTAACCCTGGGGATTGCGCGTTAAGCGACGAGCAAGGAGGTAGACCTGCGGGAACCCCCGCTGCGGATCCTCCCCAGGAGCGCCGACCAACCGGGCCACCTCGGCGAGCCCGACCTTGAGCAGCAACTCGGCCACGCGGTCGGGCGAATACCGGTAGGCGAGGAACACCTTGTGGTCGTACGCCTCCGCGAACTCGGCGGGGTCGTCGTACCCCGGGAAGCTGAGCAGCAGGTGCCCGCCGGGCACGAGCACGCGGTGAAACTCGGCGAGCGTCTCGGGAAGCCGCTCAGGCGGAGTGTGAATGATCGAGTAGTTGGCGAGAACCCCGGCGAGGGAGGCGTCCTCGGCATCGAGGGCGCCCATCAGCCCCACCTCGAAGCGGAGTTCTGGATGGCTTCCGCGGGCGAGCGCGATCATCTCCGGCGACAGGTCAATGCCGAAGGCGGTGACGCCAAGGGAGCGGAGATACGCGGTGATATGGCCGGGGCCACACCCCACATCCGCCACCAGGCCGTCACCGGAGGCCCGGACCAACTCGGCGAAGAAGGGGATCATCACGCGGTTGATCGGGTTGGCATGGAAGTGCTCGCCGATGAACTCGGCGTAACGGACAGCGGAGGTGTCGTAGGCAGTACGGGTGGCGGTGAGAAAGTCCGGCTCGGTCACGGGGGGCCATGCTAGGGCCTCAACTGTGATCATGATCGCCGCCAACTGGCATTCGGCCGCGTCAGAAGGGTTGGAAAAGGTGGTCCAGGAAGCCGACGTAGGAGTGCAGGTGCTCTGCGGAACGACCTGAGATCGATCTTTTGATCCGCCGAATGGTCATCGCGTGCAGTTCAGATCTTGATGACTACGACGCGTCCGCCGCACAGGGCGGCGAGGTCCTCAGGGTCGGAGGTGAGAACCGTGACGGGGCCGGGGGCGGCGAGGGCGGTGGCGCTGAGCATGGCATCGATGGCGTGCTTGTGCCCGTGCACGCCGGCATCGGACAGAAGTGTGGCGGCGTGCCGGGCGATCGGTTCTGTGACCGGCTCGACGACCAGGCGGGACAAAGTCCACTCCAGGGCCGGCCGGTTGATGCGGGGATGGACCACTTCGACGAGGGTGGCGGCGGAGGTGATGACGCGGAGGTCGTCGGCGCGGGCGAGGGCGAGCCATGTGGTGACCGTGCGGTCGCGAAGGACGGCTTTAGCCAGTCCTTCGCTGTCGAGGACCAGGGTGCCGCCGGGGGTGGCGGGGGAACGGGTCACGCGGCGTCCGCCCCACCGCGGGCCTGTCCCTGCCGGGCCTGATGGAGTTGGTCGCGCAGTGCCTGGACCTCGTCGTCGGTGACCGGGCCGTGCTCGGCCTCGGCGACCTGGATGAGCTCGCTGAGGTTGTCGCGCTCGATCTGGCGGGCGACAGCGGCGGCGACGTAGGCGGACAGCCCAGAAGGGCCGCTCCGGGACCGGGCGGCCTCCGCGATGTCGCGCGGCATAGTGATCGAGTACTTACCGGTAGCCTCGCTCATACTCTGCATCCTACCTCTTATCCTCCCGCGTCGGATCAGCCGGCGGGGCCGAGCGCGTCGGGTCGGTGTCCGTCGGTGCGGTGGCCGAGTCTGTCTGAGAGGGTGTGGGCGCCGCGGGCGACCAGTTCGCCCCATTCCTCGCGGCGGGCGGAGTCCCAGCGCAGGATCGGCACCGAGACGCTCATGGCCGCGACCATGGTGCCGGTCTGGTCGTACACGGGGGCCGCGACGCAGCACACGGATTCGTTGGATTCGCAGTTGTCGTAGGACAGGCCTCGCGCGCGGATCTCCGTCAGATGGGACCACAGCCGGGCCGGGGAGGTGATGCTGTCGGGGGTCATCGCGGACAGGGTGCGGTCCGCGGGGAAGCGTGCCTCGAAGGCCTCGGGGGTCAGGCCGGCGAGCAGCATTTTGCCCACGCCCGTGCAGTGGGCGGGGAGTCGTCGGCCTACGGCGGAGACCATCCGTACCGGGTGGGTGCTGTCGACCTTGGTGATGTAGACCACGTCGGTGCCGTCGAGGACGGCCACGTGCACGGTCTCGTCGCAGGCGGCGGCGACCTCGCGGGCCACCAGCAGGGCCTCCTGGGAGAGGTCGAGCTGGTCGGCGAAGACGTTGCCGAGCTGGAACAGCCGCATCCCCAGGCGGTAGCGGGTGGGCTGGCCGGGGACGCCGATCAGGTACGACCGTTCGGTGAGGGTGGTCACGAGCTCGTGGACGGTGGTCCTGGGCAGGCCCAGCCGTTCGGCGATCTGCGGCGCCGAGAGCGTCTCCCCACCGAGGAACAGCTCAAGAATGTCCAGCGCCCGGCTGACCGCCGGAACCGTTCTCCCCATCGCCCACCCTCACGCACTGTCCGGAAGCCCTGTTGTTCGAAATATCGAACACAGCCCAAGATTTCGAAACCAGGCCATAAGAATCTATTGACCTGTCCGTTTTGTCGGTTTACTTTGCAGTCATATTTCGGGACGTCGTACGAAATATCGAACAAGGAGGGTTCTGTGCGCAACCCATTGGAACGGCTCGGCGACCCCGCCGTTCCGCACGCCGTCAACGATTCCCCGGTGACTTTTCCCGACGGCGGCACGTGGCGCACCGAACTCCCTTCCTGCGAAGGCCCGGCCGTGCTGGACGCCGTACTCGAGGAAAGCCGCCGCCTGGAGGTTCCGCTGCACCGGATCAGCCAGGGCAGCGGGGTGTGGATGCTCACCGACGGTGAGATCTCCCAGATGGTGGCCGTATGCGAGGAAGCGCGGATCGAGCTGTGCCTGTTTCTGGGACCGCGCGGCACTTGGGCGCCCGGCCCCATCCCGCTAGCCGGACCCCGCGCACGAGGGAGGGACCAGGTCGCCCAGTGCCTGGCCGACGCCGAACGAGCCGCCGCCCTCGGGGTGAGGTGCCTGCTGGTCGCCGACGAGGGCGTGCTGTGGTCGCTGCACCGGATGCGTACCGCCGGGCACCTCCCCGAGGACACCACCCTGAAGGTGTCCTCGCTGGTCGGCCCGGTCAATCCGGTGACCTTCGCCATCTGGGAACGGCTCGGCGCCGACTCGATCAACGTGCCCAGCGACCTGACCCTCGCCGAGATCGCCGAACTGCGGTCGTACGGCTCCGCCCCGATCGACTTCTACGTGGAGGCCCCCGACACCATCGGCGGGCACGTACGGATCCACGACGCCGCCGGGTTGATCCGCGTCGGCGCCCCCATCTATCTGAAGTTCGGCCTGCGCAACGCGCCCGACATCTACCCGGCCGGCCGTCACCTGCTGCCGGTCGCCATCGAGAGCGCCCGCGAGCGCGTACGGCGCGGCCGCCTCGTTCTCGACACCCTCGCCCGGCTGGGAGTCACCGAGGGCATGTCCCCTCTGGGCTCCCGAGAGCCGGGCAAACTCTCCCGTTTCACAACCCCCTGACGGTTGGAGGAGCCGGTGAACCATGACCTGAAACCCCCGCGCCCGAGCCGCCGGGCCGTACTGGGAGCCCTGGGGGCGCTGGGAGCGGTCGCTCTGACCGGCTGCGGCGCCACAGGGCACACCAGAATCCGCTACTGGAACCTGTTCGGCGGCGGTGACGGCGTCCTGATGGTCAAGATGCAGGACGAGTTCAGAGCGGCGCATCCGGACATCGACCTGGAGGCTGTCACGCTCGCCTGGGGCGCGCCGTACTACACCAAGCTCGCCATGGCCTCCGCCGGCGGGCGCGGCCCCGAGGTCGCGATCATGCATCTGGCCCGCCTGCCCGGCTTCGCCCCCGAGAACCTGCTCGACCCCTTCGACGAGAAGCTGATGGCTGAGGTGGGGCTGGCCACGTCGCAGTTCCCGCCGCAGCTCATCGAACGCGCCTCCGTCGGCGGGCGGCTCTACGCGCTGCCGCTCGACACCCACCCCCTGGTCATGTACTACAACACGGACATCGCCGGCAAAGCCGGACTGCTCGGCGCCGACGGCAGGCTCACCCCGATCACCGGCGAAGACCAGTTCATCGACGCCCTCAAGAAGCTCAAGGACGTCACCGGCGTGTACGGCCTGGCCGTGGACAACGCCGACGTCCAGCCCTGGCGCATCTTCTGGAGCCTGTACCGCCAGCAGGACGGCCCGATGGAATTACCCATCGGCGGAACCGTACGCATGGACGACGCCAAAGCGCTGAAGGCCCTGACGTTCATGCGCAGGCTGACCGCCGAGGGCCTGGCGACGGTCGGGGTCGACTACGCGGGCGCGGTCGCGACGTTCAGCGAGCAGCGGGCCGGGATCCACTGGAACGGCGACTGGGAGGTCGCCACCTTCACCACGGCCAAACTGCCCTTCAGCATGACGGGCTTCCCCGCCCTGTACGGCAACGGCCGCGCCGAGGCCGACTCCCACTCCTTCGTGCTGCCCCGCCAGCGCGACCGGGACCCGGCGGCCACCCGGGCGACGTACACCTTCCTGGCGTACCTGCTCAAGAACAGCGTCACCTGGGGCCAGGCCGGCCACATCCCGGCGTACCAGCCGGTCGCCACCAGCCCGGAGTATCTCGCGCTGAAACCCCAGTCGGAGTACCGCGACGTGGTCAACGACGTGCAGCTCGACCCGCCCGCCTGGTTCAGCGGCTCCGGCTCGGAGTTGGAGAACCAGGCCGGCGTCGCCTTCCAGGCGGTGCTCACCGGCGCCCTCACCCCGGAGCAGGGCCTGGCCCAGTTCAAGGGCGCCCTCAACAGGCTGCTGACCACCCCGAGCCCCGCATAGGGAGGAGACGTCTCATGGCCACCATCACGGCCCCGGCACGCCGGGCCGCTCCCGTCACCGAGGTGGTGCCACTCTGGCGGCGCGTCCCGGCGGGCCTGCTGTTCGTCCTGCCGTTCCTGTTCTTCTACGTCGCGTTCCTGCTGTTCCCCACGGTCTGGGCGCTGGTGCTGAGCTTCTTCAACGAGAGCCTCACCGGCACCCGCGGCGAGTTCGTCGGCCTGTCCAACTGGACGGAGATGTTCGGCGACGCGCTCATGTGGAAGGCGATGGGCGCCACGCTCTACTTCACCCTGCTGAGCACGCCGCCGCTGGTGCTCGTCGGGCTGGTCATGGCACTGCTCACCAACCGCGTGATGCCGCTGCGGTGGCTGTGGCGGCCGTCGTACTTCGCGCCTTTCCTGCTGCCGGTCAGCGTCGTCGCGCTCATCTGGGTCTGGCTGTTCCAGCCGGGGTTCGGCCTGGTCAACGCGGCGCTGACCGCCCTCGGCCTGCCCGAGCTGGGCTGGCTGAGCGATCCGGGCGTCGCGATGTGGTCGGTCGTCCTCACCACCCTGTGGTGGACCGCCGGCTTCAACTTCCTGCTCTACCTGGCCGCGCTGCAGGCGATCCCGCAGGACTACCACGACGCGGCGTCGATCGACGGCGCCGGCTGGTGGCAGCGGCTGTGGTCGATCACCCTGCCCATGCTCCGGCGGACCACCGGGCTGGTCATCGTGCTCCAGCTGCTCGCCTCGCTGCGCATCTTCGACCAGGTCTACCTGCTCTGGACGGGCAGCGGCGGGCCGGGCTTCGCGGTCCGGCCGGTGCTGGAGTACGTCTACGACACCAGCTTCACCAACTTCCGCTTCGGCTACGCGTCGGCCATCTCGACCTTCTTCTTCGTCCTGATCGTCACGATCTCCGCCGCACAGTTCAGGATCTTCCAGTCCCGTGAGGAGCGGCCATGACCACGATCCCGCTTCCGCGTCAGGCCCCCCGCCGGGTTCACCGGGCCACCCGTGCCTGGAACACCGTCGGCCTGGTGGCCGCCGCGCTGATCGCCCTGCTCTGGCTGATGCCGCTGCTGTGGGCCGTGGACACCGCCGTCAAGCCGGAGGACGAGACGGCGACGATCCCGATCTCGTGGATCCCGTCCCACTTCACCCTGGAGGCGTTCGAGAAGGTCTTCGCCCAGAGCGACCTGATCGTCTGGTTCGTCAACAGCACGGTGGTCACCGTGTCGGTCACCCTCCTGGTGCTCGTCACGGCCAGCATGGCGGGGTACGGCCTGTCCCGGACCGACTTCCGCGGCAAACGGCTGCTCTACGGCGTGATCATCGCCGGGATCATGGTGCCGCCGCAGATCGTCGTCGTGCCGCTGTTCCGCGAGATGCTGGCGCTCGGCCTCGTTGACACGTACTGGGCGATGATCCTGCCCCAGGTGGCCGTGCCCGCCATGGTGTTCATCCTGAAGAAGTTCTTCGACGGGCTGCCGCGCGAACTGGAGGAGGCCGCCCGCGTCGACGGCGCCTCCCTGTGGCGGATCTACTGGCAGATCGCGGTGCCGCTGTCGCGCCCCGCCCTCGCCGCCGTCGGCATCTTCACCTTCATCATCACCTGGAACAACTTCTTCTGGCCGTTCCTGGCCGTGTCCAACCCCGACCTGATGACCATTCCGGTCGGCCTCGCGACCATCCAGAGCTCGTACGGCCTGCGCTACGCCCAGATCATGGCCTCGGCCGTCCTGGGCGGGTTGCCGCTGCTGGTCGCGTACGTGTTCTTCCAGCGCAACATCATCAGAAGTGTCGCCCACACAGGATTGAGCGGTACATGACCGACGCGTCCCTGACCATCGACCCCGCGTTCTCGATCGGAACCGTCGACCCCCGGCTGTTCGGCTCGTTCGTCGAACACCTCGGCCGCTGCGTCTACACCGGCATCTACGAGCCCGGCCATCCGGCCGCGGACGAGAGCGGGCTGCGGCGGGACGTGCTCGACCTGGTACGCGAACTCGGCGTCACCGTGGTCCGCTATCCCGGCGGCAACTTCGTCTCCGGGTACCGCTGGGAGGACGGCGTCGGCCCCGACCGTCCGGTACGCCTGGACCCGGCCTGGAAGTCGATCGAGACCAACGAGTTCGGCCTCGGCGAGTTCATGACCTGGGCCCGGGCGGCCGGCGTCGCCCCGATGATGGCCGTCAACCTGGGCACCCGGGGCGTACAGGAAGCGTGTGACCTGCTGGAATACGCCAACCATCCGTCGGGTACGACGCTGTCGGACCTGCGCGTGAAGCATGGCGCGGCCGAGCCGTACGACATCAGGATGTGGTGCCTGGGCAACGAGATGGACGGCCCGTGGCAGACCGGCCACAAGACCGCCCGGGAGTACGGCAGGCTGGCCGCCGAGACCGCACGGGCGATGCGGATGATCGATCCCGGCCTGGAGCTGGTGGCCTGCGGCAGCTCCAACGCCGAGATGCCCACCTTCGGCACCTGGGAGGCCACGGTCCTGGAGGAGGCGTACGACCAGGTCGACTACGTCTCGCTGCACTCCTACTACGAGCCGAAGGACGGCGACGTCACCGCGTTCCTGGCGTCGGGGGCGGCGATGGAGGCCTACATCGAGGACACCATCGCCACCTGCGACCATGTCCGCGCCAAGCTCAGGCGGAGCAAGCGCGTCAATCTGTCGTTCGACGAGTGGAACGTCTGGTACCTGTCGAGATTCCAGAACGATCCGCCCACCGAGTGGGCGCACGCCCCGCGGCTGCTCGAAGACCATTACAACGTGATGGACGCGGTCGTCGTCGGCAGCCTGCTGATCGCGCTGCTCCGGCACGCGGACCGGGTGCGGATGGCCTGCCAGGCCCAGCTCGTCAACGTGATCGCGCCGATCGTCGCCCAGCCGGGCGGGCCGGCGTGGCGGCAGACCATCTTCCACCCGTTCTCCCAGGCCGCCCGGTACGGCAGGGGCGAGGTCCTGCGCGTCGAGCCCGTCTCCCCGGCGGCCGGGGAGGTTCCGGCGTTGCACGCGACCGCCGTACGGGGAGAGGACGGCACGGTCACCCTCTTCGCGGTCAACCGATCGCGGAGTGACGCCCTGGACCTGGCCGCCGACGCGCGCGCCCTCGGTGACGTACGGGTGCTGGAGTCGTGGGTCCTCACCGACTCCGACCTCGACGCCCGCAACAGCGCCACCGACCCCGACCGGGTACGCCCTCGTACCGCCGCGAGCACCCTGGAGGACGGCGTTCTCCGCGCGGTGCTCCCGCCGGTGTCCTGGAGCGTCATCCGGCTGGGTTGAGCGCGCTTTCCTGTCAGTGCGGAAACGCCCGCGGCGGGCGTGGGGTGGCCTCCGCCCGGAAGCTCTCGATGATCGAGCTGATCTGACGCATCAGGATGGTGCCTTCGAGCCGGCTCAGATAAAGCGAGCGACGAGCGAGTGCGTCCATGTCCACAGCGAAGTAGACAGCCATAAGGGGGTTGATGAACAGCTCGCTGCCGCTGGTACGGGTAGTGAAGTGGGCGTCGCCGAACTGCCCGTCCAGCGCGGCCGCGATCGAGCCGTTGACGATGCTCGGATGATCCGGTGTGTCGGCGTGCGCGTAAGCGACGGCGTCCAGATAGAGCTCGGACGCCCGGCTGGCACGCGGAATGGAAAAGGCACCCAGATACGCCCCGTCACGATCCAGCGCCGCCAGATTCTCCAGCACCTGAACATGATTGACCCCGTGGTACGCGTCGACACCGAACCCGAGGCAGACGACGACCTTCTCCCCCACATCAAGCCCGTGCACGGCGGCCAGACTGGCCATGTCCTCCTCCGGAGTCCCCAGCCCCGCCTCGTCACCGCGCATCAGAATGTCGGTCCCGCCATCGACCAGAACAATGGCATCGATATCCAGCCGCTCCACCAGCACCCGATAGGCCGCCCGTAGCGGAGCTACTCCAACCCTGGGAAACGCGTACACGGTGGAAGGCAGATCATGGGCCTCAAGCCATCGAGCAAGCGACCGTTCAGGAAAATACGAGTCCCGGCTCTCCGTCTCCGGACCGATCGCGGCCACATCCTGATCCACCCAGACCTCAAGATCCAGCCCATGCAACCGGCTGAACGACAAATTGGCCAGGTGAACCCGCTTACCCGCCTCCCACAACTCCACAGCAATCGGAAGCCCGGCAAACACATCGAACCCCCCGCCAGCACCGGCCACCAGAATCCGACGCGCCTGCTTGAGCCGGGTGAACAGCGGGGGCTCCTGTAACGAGAACATCCCCGGGAACCTACCAGCACCCATTCAAAAGAACGCCGGCCCGCCCTCGTATCTGGCACTCGATCACGTGCCAGAACGGACAGCAGTCAAGTCCCCGTTTCCCGGGTCGCAGAGGGAAAACCATGAGCTGGCAGTGCGGGTTCGAATGCTGCCTTGCCGGAGATGCTGACTCGCCTAGCCGCGCAAGGCCGCAACCGCTTCAACGAGCCCGGCGCGTTCCAAAGCGTCGAGAACGTCATAGACGGTCTGTGGCGGGTTGGTGCGCGAGTCCGCGATCTGCTGCACACAAGCCCAGACAACACGGTCGTCGAGGTCGATTTGATCGAGAACGAAATCGTCGGGACTTCTGACTTCTACGCCCCATGTGGCCAGCGTTTCGGCGGGGAAATCCCGCAGGTTCGACGTCACGATCACCTGGGCGTTCGCCTTGATGGCGGCAGCAAGCACATGCCTGTCGTCAAGGTCCGGCAGTTTGAGACCCTCGATGATCGGCTCGTACCCTTCGACGATGCAGTCGGGGACGGCGTCGATCAACAGCGCGCGCAGCCGTTCCAGCTTGGCGGGAGCGACGTCTGGCAGGTTCGCAGCGAGGTTCCGCTGCATCTCGTCCAGGATCGCGTGCGTCCACTTGGCCTGGACCAAGCCCGACTGCGCCAGCCGGATCAACAGGTCCCTTTGCGTGTTGCCGTACAGAGCATTGGCGTCGTAGATCACGACAAATGGCATGACTACAGTCCCAACTCCTGGCCCAGGTCGCTCAGTTCGTCGGCCGCCGCTCTACGTTTGACCGAGTCTTGGCGCACGTACTCCATGAGGTCGTCATGCCGGATTCGCCGATGTCTGCCGACCAGCCGGAACGGGATGGCGCCCGCCTCCAAAAGACCGATGAGATACGGCCGCGAGACATTCAGCGTGGCCGCTGCCTGCTGCGTCGTCAGCTCCGCGTGCGACGGCATCACCTGCACGCCTCGTCCCTCGGCGATCTGGGCAAGGATGTAGGCCAGCATCGACACGGCTTCGCGCGGCAGAACCAAGGCCTCGTCACCGGCCCGCTCTGCCGCAACCTTGATCGCCTTCTCTTCCGGATGCCGCATCAGGTACTCCTTGATGCGGCGGAGCGCCCGCTCTGATTGCTCTTGGTCAAGGCTGCCCGGTTTGATCGAGCTCGCCAGTTGCGTTCTTGCCATGCCTCTGTCCTTCCCCGCTATAGACGCATTATCCGCAGCCAACGCAACAAACGCAATTGACCAGTCAGCGACTCTGACCTGCATCGATGGCATACTCGACGATCTCGCCACCCGCGCCGACGCGAACGACCTGGTAGGCAAGCACTCATCCCGTAGTGTGCGAGCCATGGACATGGTGCGTCAGGTGATCGTGTTCGACGCGGCCGACCTACACGCCGAGAGCGCGTTCTGGGCCAACATTCTCCGCGGGCACGTCTTCGAAGACGACGCCTGGCACAGCGTCATCGACGCCGCCGGAGAGTGGCGCATCGGCGTGCAACTGGCGCCCAACCACGTACCACCCGACTGGCCGCACGGCACTCCCCAGCAAGTCCACCTCGACCTCCATGTCGACGACCCGCGAGCCGCCCACGAAGAGGCGATCGCCCTCGGCGCCCGGCTACTCCAACCAGCTCCCGACCTCGATGCCGCCGAAGGCCACCAGGTATACGCCGACCCCGCCGGACATCCGTTCTGCATCGGCTGGGGACACCCGTCCCGGGAGACGATCGCAGCATTCGTCGCCAATCGTTTGGAGCGGAAAGAGTCATAGGACCGGGAATCGCTCCTTCACCACCGGCGGCCACGAGGATCCGTTCGGACTTGTCCGCGTTTGAATGGCCGTAGACGCTCACGCGCGGCGGTATGGGCCGGTCCTGTCCTAGTCGGGGCGGCCGAGTCTGCGCATTACGGCGGGGTAGCTCACCTGCCAGTACGCCACGGCCAGCAACCCCACCACGATCCACCAGGCCGCCAGCCCATCCCCGAAGACCGCCAGCAGTACAGGAACGAGGACGGCGGGCAGGGACCAGCCGAGGAGCCAGCGGAGGGGGGCGCGGGCGGCGGCGCCCAGGACGGCGGAGGTTAGGAAGTAGGCGGTCATTCCGCCGCAGATGGTCCAGCGGACTGCGGTCGCGAGGTGGCCGTCGGCGTGTTCGGCGAGGGTGCCCAGGCCGGCGGCGGTGGCGGCGACTCCGGCGGTCATCGCGAAGTGGGCGGGCAGGGTGATCCGGGCCTGGAGGCCGCCGAAGCTGGGGACGGCGGCGGCGCCGTACTCCAGGGTGAGCCACCACAGGCAGACCAGCAGGCCGAAACCGGCGAGGGCGGCGACGCTGAAAGCGGGTGTCCAGCGGGTTTCGCCCGCCGCCACGACGACCTGCATGACGGTTTCGCCGAGGACGATGATCACGAAAAGGCCGAGCCGTTCACCCAGGTAGGGGATGTTGAGCCGCGCTCCAGCCGGGAGCACGAACCGCTGGGGCGCCAGGCCGCGCCGGTAGGAGCGCAGCGCCTGCCGCTGGGCCTCGCCGCGCAGCGCGGCCAGCTTCTGCTCGGGGTGACGGCTCTGCAGGTACGAGATGACGATGTCGGCCGCCACACCGAAGCCCCACAGCCAATACCGGCCGGGCGCCGGCACCCAGATCGAGATCACCCAGGGTGTGAGGCCCGCGCCGTACTGGGCGGCGGGCCAGGCGCCGATGAAGGTGCCGGTCCTGCTCCAGGTGCGGGTGGCGAGGACCCGGCAGGCCACGTACGCGATGGCGAACGCTCGCGCCCGATCCCCGCCGGCCTCCGGGATGGCGGCGGCCATCACCGCGATGCCGAACATGGCGATCAGCATGGACCGGCGGCGGGTACGCTCCCCGGCCACGTTGGCGTAGAGGGTGAAACTGGTCCAGACGCTCCACACCGCGTAGTACAGGACGATGAACAATCCCGCGTCGGCGAGCCCGATCGGGTGGCCGGGGCTGGGGTGGAGCACGTGCGCCAGCTGGGCGACCGCCGCCACGATGATCAGATCGAAGAACAGCTCAAGCCAGCTGGCGTGCCGCTCCGGAACTTCCTGCTCAGCCATGAGCTGCAAGGTAGCGGCATGGGCGGTTCACGCCAATTCGTACTTTCATGGCACGCGTTCCGGGCGGTGTAGCCGATCCACTCGCCCGGAACGCGCTCGATCACGATCTACGGAACGCCCACGATTCCTTCGCAGGTGGCGTCGGCCGTGTCCGCGACCACTTCAGTACCGCCCTCGCAGCGGTCGCGCCCGTTGCCTCCGGACAGCTTGTCGTCGCCCTTGCCGCCCATGACGACGTCGTTGCCCTCACCGCCGCAGATGTAGTCGTCGCCGTCGAGGCCGACGATGTCGTCGTGGCCCGGCCCGCCGTCGATCACGTCCGGACCGTTGGTGCCGATGATGGACTCGTGGGCGGCCGTACCCTGGATGGTGATGACCTGTCCTTGGCAGGTCGCCGCCGCCGCGTACACCGGAGCGGCCGGCACAGCGAGGGCGGCGAGCATGAGGAGCAGCCCGGCCGGTGCCGCGAGGCGGTGGATCCGCCGCCGCGGTGATCTCGTAGGTCGGGGCTGAATTACTGGTGATTGTTCGTGCATCGTGGTCCCCTTCTTTGACAGGAGCGTCCCGAGCCGTTTCCCCCGCTCGGTGACGGTTCCGCGTAGCGCCAAGGTGGCGCTCGTATGCCAATCAGGGTGTCGTTCCACGGCCTTGAGATACATACGGAACAGTGCGTATGCAGGCGCGCTACGGATGTCGAAGCCTGATACTTCTTGGCATGAGCCTGTCCCCTCAGGACTACCGGCGCATGCTGGACCTCTCCGTCGCGCTGATGGACGGAACCGCGCCCGAACTCGACTGGAACGCGCTGAGCACCGAGCTCAATGACGCGCTCCACGGATGTCTGTGCCTGTTCGTCGACCAGTTGTGGCCGAGCGGCGGCGCCGGCCGATGCCGGGCGTGGGCGCCCGAACAGATCGGCGGAATCCTCCTGGACACGCTGGTACGCGAAACCATCAGCGAACATCCGCTGGCTCGCCACTACGTGTCCAACGACCACGACCGTGTTCCGGTCGCCCTGGCGGACGTGATCAGCACAACTGATTGGCGCCGGACGAGGACGTACGGAATTCTCCGGTCCGAATTGGAGATCGACCAGCAGATGGCGGTGCCCATGGGCCTCGCTCGCGCGTTTGTGGTCTGTTTCCCGCCGGGAGAGCGCATCAGCGAGCGCGACCGCGAATATGCCCGCCAGGTCCAGCCTTTGCTGATCGCCGCCGAACGGCACCAGCTGCAACTAAAGGAATCCTTCGGCGCGCCGTCCGACATCGCCCGGGCGACGAGACAAGCGGCCGATCTGGGGATCACGGCCCGCCAGCTGACCGTGCTGACGCTGCTGGCCGAAGGGTTGACCGCGGTCGCCATCGGGCGGCGGATGGGCATCTCCCGGCGTACCGTCACCAAACATCAGGAGCATCTCTACCGCAAATTGGAGGCGAACGATCGCCTCAGCGCCGTCCTGCGCGCCCAGGAGGCGGGCTTGGTTCCTATTCCCATAGCGGGTTCGGCCGGGCCGCCATTCGACCCGGCCGAACGTTCGAAAGCACCAGGCTAGAAGTCGGTCCCGCACAACACCGGGTATTGCGCTGTCGACTTCATGTTCAGCGCGTTGTTCAATTCCACGGTGATGGTGAACCGCTTGCCCGCCGAACAGGTGGTGGAGACATGCTCCTGGTCATTCCAGGAGCTCTTCTGCACCGTGCCGTTCTGGTCCTTCACCCACCAGCGGATGGTGGTGTAGGGGCCGTTTCCGACGTTCTCCACGTCGCAGCTGTAACTGTTCGGATGTGAGTCACAGCTGAGCGACGCGATCGGATGGGGCGGCATGGGATACACGTTGGGTTCGCCATGCTCGTTGAGCCCGCCACCCGCCGTCGGCCGGCAGTCGATACTGACCGGACTTCCATTGTTGTACGCCTGCCGCAAGCAGTTGCGCATGGCCAGCTGCCCCCAGTAATTGGCGTGCCCGCCCTCCTGCAACTCGTAGTCGTCGTAGTCGGGGTTGTCCCAGGGGGCGTCGGGGAACGAGATCAGCTCGCGCAACAGCGGACTGACCCGCATCTGCGTGAACCATTCGGAGGCGTCCGCGGCGCCCGATGCGGTCCAGTGAGCCAGGTTCCTCTCCTCCATCGTGCCCACGTTCAGCTGGCACAGCGCGTGCCGTTCACCGATGCCGTGCATCTCGACGAGCTTGACGTTGGGATGATTCAGCTCCTGTACCGCCTTGCTGACCGCGCGGTTGAGGGCCGGCGCCGCGGTGGAAACGGCCCAGTTCGCGTCCTGGTTCCAGGTGGCGCAGCCGCTTCTGCCGCGGTCCCAGTCCGTCTCGGCGTACCGGAATTGGTTGCCGGTGGGAACAGGCACCCAGTAGGTGTGCACGAAGAGGGTGTATTGCTGGTTGCTGTACCCGGCGAGTTGCATCGCCAGCCGGGTGTTGTTGATGGCCGTCTTGATGTCGGCCTTCAACTGGGCCAATGCCGTCTGCGAGAACCGGCTGGTGATGGACGCATCGTCGTGGCAGTAGTTCGGGGAGAAGTCGGCTGACGAATACCAGTTCTCGATGCACTTCGTGAGGATGGCGGCATAGCCGAGGTTGTTCGCTCCGATCAGCAGCGACACCGCCTTGACGTTGTGCGTCATGGCGAACTCCTGCAAGAGCAGCGCCTGCCCCTTGTGGTTGGACGGCAGGTCCTCCGGAGTGGGGGCGAAGTCGATACCCGGCTTGTAGTTGCCGCCGGGATTCTCGGCCGTCGCGGTCTTCGCGCCCGAGCAGGCGAAGTTCACTCCCCTGATCCCGCCTCCGATGTAGACCGGGGCGCTCCGGGACCGGTGGCATCCCCGGATCTGTTCGTACGAGTTGGGCAGACCGAAGCCCTGCTCGGTGCTGATCGGCCAGTTGTACTCGCACGTCTCGATGCGCAGATGGAAGTCGCCGCCGACCGTGGGGTTGACGCCGAGGCACTTCCCCGACTGCGGGTTGAAGATATGCCTGCCGTCCGGGAATTCCCGCCAGACCTGCGCTCCGGTCCCGTTGCATTCCCACAGCCGAACCCTCGTGAACTGCACCGATGAGCCGTTGGCGACGTCCAGGCACTTCCCGAGGGCTCGAATCGTGCCGTCGACGCCCAAATTCTCACTGGTCGGCCTCGTGCGGACGGTCCAGTTCTGAGCGGCGGAACCATTGCACGCGGCCAACTGCACAGCGGTCCCGTTGGCCGAGGACCCCTGATTGACCTCGACACACCTGTTACCGAACCCCGTGATCGGCCCCGGAAACCCCCCGTCGTGGTAGGCCTTCTCCCCGAGCGCATCACTCTTACTAGACGACTCGTTCGCGTTCCCCGCCCAGCGACCCCCTTCACCGGATATCGCCGAGTCCCCCAGACTCACGATGTACGGCGTCCCGTTCCCCGGCCCATCCGCCACGGCATGTTCGGCGGCCGGCTCCGAGGCCACCATCGCCATAGCCGCTATCAGGCCCCCCGCGAGAGTTATGCCTAACATGCGTCTTCTCATTCGTCCTTCTTCCTGGCTCGTGTTTGCACGGCCGTGATCCCCCGCTTCTTGCGATATCAGGAATCGGTGGAGCAGCACGTGGCTCCGGAATGCCGACCAGCGGCATGACGACCGTGTAAAGGCCCCGCTGACGGCAAGATCCAGGATGTCGGCCAGGCTCGGGCACGCGGTATAAGCACAAGTGCGTACGGGGATCTCTAGAATCCGGCCGAACCAGAGCATCGTCACCGGCGCGGCAACGCCACACGCCGTGAAGTTCTGGCCGTGATCACCGGTGTCGCTTCTAGGGCACAGATCGCAAGACGGGCTTGTGCATGGACGATGATCTCCGCGTGCGACTGTTTTAGGAGCACAGTCCTTAGAAGTGTGCTCCTAAAACAGGTGTATCTGCGGCGGGCCCGGGCCTGTCACTCCTCGCCGGAGAAGCGCTCCCATGCTGCCTGGCGGGTGACTCCGAGAGCTTCGCCGATCTTGGCCCAGGTGACGCCGCGTCGGCGCAGTTCCTGCACCCACGCGCGCAGGTCAGCCTCGGCTTGCTCGATGTGGGCGGCGACGCGCGGAATGTGGTTCAGCATTTCCTCGTCTGTCAGGGACTCCCACACGGGTACGCGCGGTCGTGCAGGGCTTGTGGGGCTTCCTTCGATGATCGATGCGGCCAAGGCCACGCACTCGTTGCAGATGTGTACGCCGGCGCCGGCGACCAGTTTGTCGACCTCGGTGTCCGGCTTGCCGCAGAAGGAACACCGAGCGAGTTCGGTCAGGGTGTCAGGGGATGTCACGGCTCACTCCTAAGGCTCAGGACGTCTACGCGTCAAGATGTCCTTGACACCGTATTTCGTCAAGAGATCCCTGACAACAGTGATCGAGTACATGCTTCGACAGCCCGGTCGTGCTCGCACGGTCGGCGATTCTCGGGAATTGCGCGGCCTCACGGCCTCTCGACTGGCATATGCACAGGTCAGCGGTTTTGCAGGTCAGACCGCATGCCGTGAAGGCTCCCACGCTGATGGCGGTGGGGTCGATCTCCGTGGCCCGCTTCACGTTCCGGGAATCGAATCACAGGAGAGGGGACAACCAAGGTCTTTAGGGCTCGTTCGTCTTCTCTATGGCGTGGCGGGTGTAGCGAGGGTCGGGAGGGTCGAACTCAATCCCGTTCGCGTCCAGGGCGTTGTAGACGGTGATTCGACCGCCTGGGAACACGAAGCTGGGCGCCACCATGCCGTTGGCTATGTCGTCGCCCACATAGTCGAGAAGTTCTACAGCCGTCAGGGCCTGGCCTTCCAGCGAGGCCAAATCCGGGAAGGCATTGTCACGCCATGCGAGTCGGAAGCCCTGCCCTGCCCAATCCATGGGCTGAGCCGGATCGACTGTGTTCCAGGTGATTGACAGATCGTGAAGCTTTCGATGAACGATCTCGATCTGTTCGCCAGCGAAGTCCAGCAAGACGATGCTGTCAGTGAACCATTCGTCTTCGTCCAGGTCCCAGACGACCAGCATGCGCGCGAGTCGCCGGCCCGCAAGCCCAGCCAGTCTGCTTCTCTGAGCAGTCATGATCGCCGATAGGCCGGTCGTCCACTCTGGCCGATAGCCGGACACCCCATAGTTGAACACCTGACGATTCTCCTGCTCGGCATGCCAGGACCCGCTGGTCAGGCTGTGAGGTTTATTCGGTAGCGGAGTTTGGGGGCGGGGAGGCCGCCGTTGCGGTCGACGGTGGTTGTGCCGTCGTGGTGCCAGCCGTTTCGTTCGTAGAAGGAGCGGGCCCGGGTGTTGCCTTCCAGGACCCAGAGGGAGGACTGGGTGTAGCCGGCTGAGGTCATGGCGGTCAGGGAGGCGGTGATCAGGGTTTTGCCGGTGCCGGTGCCCCAGACGTCGGGGAGGGTGTACAGGGAGCCGATCATGCCTACCTGGGTGGGGTCGTCGTCCTCGTCGTCTGTGGGGTAGAAGCGTGAGTAGCCGACGATGAGGTTTGTCTGCTCGGCGATCAGGGTGCCGGCTAGTGGTTCCCGGAAGCGGGTCAGTAGGTCTTCCCAGGTCTTGGTCAGCGCCCCGGGGTCGAGGCTGTCCAGATACTCGTTTGTCAGCAGGCCGCGGAAGGCCGCTTGCTGGGACGCTTTCTGCACTCTGGCCAGGGCCGGAGCGTCTTGCTGCGTCGCGAGTCTGATGCGCTGGGTCAAATGATCTTCTTCCGGGGTGTTGTGTCTCGGCGTGCTTGCGGACGCTAGCCGTTACCGGATGGCGGGCGCAAAGCGATTATGTGAAGCACCGCAGGGTTCCCTGCCGAGTTGGTGGAAATCGGTGGGCGATAGCGTCGCGGGCGTGGCGGATTGGGAGTTTCGGCCGGCTTCGGTGGCGGATGTCGAGGGGGTGGCCGAGTTGCGGGCTGTGGTGCTGAGGTCGGATCTTGAGCGGCTCGGGCGCTACGACGAGCAGCGCGTACGGCAGCGGTTGCGGGACGGGTTCGCGCCGGAGCACACCTGGATGATCGAGGTGGGGGGTGCGTCGGCGGGCTGTGTGGCGTTGCGGCCGGCGAAGGGCGCGTACTGGCTGGAGCACTTCTACCTGGAGCCGGGTTTGCAGGGGAAGGGCATCGGGTCTGCCGTGTTGGGTCGGCTGCTGGAGCGGTGTGACCGTGAAGAGGCCGCGGTTCGGTTGAACGTGCTGCAGGGCAGTTCGGCCCGGCGGCTGTACGAGCGGCACGGGTTCATCGTGGAGGCTGAGGACGAAGTGGACGTGTTCATGGTGCGTGACCCCGCCGCTTCGGAGGAGAACCAACGCCAGACTCGGTGAGCGTCACGTTCGATCACGATGAGCGGGTCGAGTGGCCGCAGGGCCACATGCTTTCGAGTTGGCCGCGCGAATTCGGTTCCCGCCGTCCGTTTTCTATGCGCGAAGGCGTCGCGTTCGGATGCGCCCCCACCTGGGCCTTGGCTCGGTTGACATACTTCTCCGGTGGGGACATCCAAAGCTTCCTGGCGTAATACGACGCACGACTGGGCGAAGGGCGTGGATGTCGATCATCTCGCGCTTATTCGTGAGGATCCGGCTGTGTTCGCGCCCGGTGGTGTTCGGCAGTTGGTTCTTGAAGTCGTCGCGTACGCGGCCGATGAGGCGGAGTGCAACAGCGGTGGGCGTTGTACCGTCACGCTGCATCTGGACGGTTCAGTGTCGGTGGCGGATGACGGGAGGGGCACGGACACCCGCGTCGATGATCGTGATCAGGTGGTGAAGAAGCCGGTCATGGCGTCGAAGGATCTCAGGTTCTTCGATCATCCGGAGGCGCAGGTGCTTCCCGATGGGCATCCGCGCCGGGGCATGTCCGTCGTCGCGGCGCTCAGCGAGTGGCTTGTCCACACCAACCGCCGCCGCAACGGCGCCTGGAGTCAGCGGTACGAGCACGGCGTTCCTGTGACTGGGCTGGAACCGATCGCCGACGACGGCACCACGGGGACGATTGTCCATTTCCTGCCTGGTGAGTCCCTGGCGGCCGGCGTGGTGACGGCCGACGAGGTAGTACGCCTTGCCATGTTGTGGCCACACCTCGCGGTCGAAGTCGACGATCGGCGCAGCGCCTGACCTCAGTTACGCCCGAGTTCTCGCATCATCGCTGGAAACGCGTAGTTCCTTAGCCCGTCCAGGAGGTCGGACACGACCGCTCGATCCAGGGTCGTACCGACATCCCACCAGTGGTCGCTGCCTCCCGGGATCAGCTGCCCGATCCGGCGCTGCCACACCCACTGTCCGTAGAAGGTCGATGGAGCAGGGCGTTCCGGCAGCCATCTTCCAGGTCTCTGCTGTTCCCACAACTCCTTGGACACGACGCTGAGGTTGATCGTGAAGCTGAGCAGTGCCGCCGTGCTGTACGCCGACTTCTGGAACGCCAACTGGGCCCAGTGCTGATCGTCCGGGATTCTGTAGACCTGGCCGGATCCGCCAAGCCGAGCTCTCGAAGGACTGGCGCGATCTCGTCACGGAGCATCGCCCGGAAGGTTTCCTGCGCAGTCGGCACGCGAACATTCAACACCCGGACACGCATCCGGTGGGGCGCTTTGGCCTCGAATGATCCTACTGCCGTGGATGGACCACTGCGGGGCATTTACCTTCTAGATCAACCAGTGGATTCGTTTACCCGAGCCGTCCAATGCTCACCCCATGAATTTAATCGGGAGAGGGTAACGACGTGGGGGAAGATTCAGGGATTGCGTGATTCTTATAACCTGGCCGGTTCTGGGTGGTCGCTTGACCTGATCGAAAGCCTGTACGAGTGGGAAGGCGTCGATGAGGCTCGCGGTGAACAAGACCAGCCAGGATGGCGAGGAACGCGCAGAAAATGATGAGACGAATTCACAAGGACACGCGTCCAGAATTCAAAAAACGGGTCGAGTGAACGCCGCCGAAGCCCGGGACTACTACGAAACAATAGTGGTAGATTTCCGGATTTCCGCAGTGGGGAACCCACAGCCGCCGGTCAGGCCGGGAACGATTTCTGAGTTGGACGGGATTTAGTGCCGTCCCGGATTACGCGCCTTATGGGGCGCATGGCGCCGGAACGGCGTTCACGTTGGGTGCTGGCGCTTTTCAGCGTCGGCTGCGTCGCCGCCACCTGCTTCCACTTCCTCATGACATTCCTGTACGTAGCCCCGTGGAACCACGTCTACGACAGCACTTCATCACTGGTCAACGGATACATGAACCCCTATTTCCGCCAGACCTGGGACCTGTTCGCGCCCGATCCGGTCGACTACAACCCGCACGTGCTGGTCCGGGCGAAGGTGGGTGACCGGGAAACGGCCTGGGTGGATGTCAGCGAAAGGGAGCTGGCGCTTATTCGCGGACATCTGCTGCCCGGCCGGGCCTCACGGCTGGCCGCCGGGGCGAAGCAGATGTTGAACAGGGCGAATGTCGTACCCGTTGAGGGGGCGGCCGAGGAGGGGAAGGGGCAGGACCCTGTGTTGCAGGCGAAGGCGGTCCGGCATATGCGGGCTGTGGCCACGCTGGCTGCGCTGGCTGAGTGGGGGCCGGGGGTCGAGGCCGTACAGGTGAAGACGGAGGATCGGATTTATCCGCGGTTCGCTGATCGGGCGGATGAGGGTGCGGGTGAGGTCGTCCGCAAGGTCTATGCGTGGTGGCCGCCGGCGAATGTGTCGGCGGGGGCGGTCGAGAGATGGAAGGACGCCGTCCGGTGAGCGGGCCGGTCTCGGTGGTGCGGTCCCTGGAGGCGGAGCTTCGAGGGAGGGCGCGGGACGCGCTGGAATGGCTGAGTGGCGAGCGGCACGGTTGTTATGGGCTCGCCCTCGTCCGTATCGGCTACGGGGTCATTCTGCTCGCGATGCTGCTGGTGAACTATGCCGATCGGCGGTTGCTGTGGGGGCCGGAGTCGCCGTGGACGCCGGATCTGTTTCGGGAAACGCTCGCGGTGGACGGGACGTTCTCGGTTTTCGCGTTCTCGGATTCGCCGATCGTGTTCGAGATGCTTTATCACGGGTTCATCGTGGTGGTGATCCTTTTCATTCTCGGCTGGCGAGGACGGTGGATCACTCCTGTTCTCACCGTGATGGTGTGGTCGTGGCATCAACGGGAGCCGTGGGTTCTCGACGGCGGCGACAACCTGATGATGCTGATGATGATCTATTTCGTCCTCACTGACATGTCGGCGCGGTGGTCGCTCGATGCTCGCCGCAGGGACGGGTGGCTCGCCGAGCCGAGTGTCGGGCGGAGCATGGCGACCGTCCTGCACAACTGCGGGCTGATCGCCGCGATGATTCAGGTCTGCGTCGTGTACATGAATGCCGGGCTGCTCAAAGTCCAGGGCGAGGTGTGGCAGCAGGGCATCGCGCTTTACTACACGTTGCGCATCGAGGAGTCCCAGCTTTTCCCGGCTCTCAACGAGTTGCTCTGGCGGAATCCGTGGTTCGTGACCGTGGGGACGTACACGGCGGTCTTCGTGCAGTTGTTGTTTCCGTTTCTCATGCTGAACAAGGTCACTCGGCGTCTCGGCCTGGTCGTGGTGATGAGCATGCACATGGGAATCGCCGTCGTGATGGCCCTGCCGTTCTTCTCCCTCACAATGATCGCCAGTGACCTGCTGTTCATCCGGACGGCCACCTACGTGCGTCTTTCTGGTGTGGTACGCACATGGTGGCAACGGGCCGTCAACTAAGGGCTGTCAATCCGGCTCGTACGGCTTCGGCTTCCTCGTCGAGGAGGGTTCGATCTCTGGTGGCCCAGTCGGCCTCTATTCGGAAGGGGTCGCCCTTGAAGCGGGGGAACACGTGCAGGTGGAAGTGGAAGACCTCCTGGAAGGCGGCTTCGCCGTCGGCCAGGAGAATGGTGATGCCGTCGCAGCGAAGGCCGGAGCGGCGCAGCGCTCGGCCCATACGGTGACCGGTCTTCCACACGTGGGTGCTTGTGGCCTCGTCCAGGTCTTCCAGGCCGACGGCGTGAATGCGGGGAATCACCAGGAGATGGCCGGGCGTGACGGGTGCGATATCCATGAGGACGATCACGTGCTCGTCTTCGTAGGGGATGCTCGCGTCAGCCTCGCCCCTGAGAATGGCGCAGAAGACGCAGTTCGGGCTCATAGGCGGCGGGTGAGGCCGAAGAAGTCGAGAGCGTAACGTTCGATGCCGTCCTCGCTGAATGCGATGCCGTGTGCTCCGTTCGCGACGCTGTACGCCTCGATCACCACGCCGGAGCGGTCGGAGTACCGGGTACGGGTCCAGGTCGGGCGGGGCTGGTCCGTACGCTGCCGGCGGGGGTGGAGAACGTTGGTCCACTGTTTGATTTCTTCGCCGAAGTTGGCGTAGGCGAGGATTTCGTCGGCTGTGCCATGCCACAGCTGTACGCGTGGGCGGGGGCCGGTGTATCCGGGATAAGCCGCGCGGACGAAGTCACCCCATTGGCGGGGAGTGCGGATCGTGCCGCCGTTCTCGCAGTTGGGGTTCCAGCCGCCGTTGTCTGCGGTGTAGCAGCCGACGGGCGTACCGGCCATGACGGAGCCGGCGGCGAAGACGTCGGGGTAGGCGGCGAGCAGGACGTTGACCAGTTCGGCGCCGGAGGAGAAGCCGACGGCGTAGACGCGGTGGCGGTCGGCGTGCAGGTGGCGCTGGACGTGGCGGACCATCGAGATGACGCCGACGGGGTCGCTTCCGCCGTCGCGGCGCAGGGCTTCGGGTGAGGTGACGTCGAAGCAGCCGTCCGCGCGTCCCGCGGTGGGGTAGACGACCACGAAGCCGAGGCGGTCGGCGAGGGTGGCGTACTCGGTGGCGTCGAACATGATCGGGCCGGTGCCGGTGCAGTAGTGGAGTACGACGAGGACTGGGGGGCGGTGGCCGAGCCGCGGTGGGACGTAGAGGTGCATGCGGAGGCCGGTGGGGTTGGGGCCGAAGTCGGTTATTTCCTGTAATTGGGCGGCTGGGGATGTAGCGGGCGGGGTGTCAGCGTGGGAAGGGCCGGACATCAGGACCGCCATGGCGATCGCGGCGAGCACCGCTGTGCTCCTCGCAGCGAGTGAGAAGGCGGCACGAGATGGGGCTCGGCGAATCCAGGCGGGACAGAGTCTGGCCGTTCGAAGGCGGGCGCCTCGGTGCGTGGTTCCGAAGGCTTCGGTCAGCCAGGCCGACATTCTCATGAACATGGCACTCCTCACCCGGTCGCAGCCAGCCAGGAAAGTACCGTGAAGCGCCTATCAGAAGGACCGGACAACGGCTGGTCGTTTGTCAGGGCACTCTCAGCGTGTCACTTCGCGCCAGCGACGCAAGATCTGACCGTAGGTCGCCGCGTGTCCACCAAACGACCGTGAGCACCATCACGACCACCGATTCGCCGCGAACGGCGTGCTCACGCCTCTGGACCCACGCCGGAACACCCCATCGCGTTGTTCAGGCAGGCAACCCCTGAGCTACCGGTAGTTTCTGAATGATGGACTGCGGTCCGGCTATCCGATGTACGGCTGCGCCGCCCCGGCAAGGTAATGCCCGATCCGGAACCGAGTCGCCCGATCCATCGAATAGCCGTCCACGTGGTCGCGCGGCACCCATCGGAACCCGTCCGAACCCTCGGTCAGCCGACCACCCAGCGCGTGCGCGGCGAGCACGATCGAGAACTCCTGGCGGGTCTCTCCGTCGGCGGGGAACAGGGTCACGTGACGTGGGTCGGTGTACGTCCCCACCAGCCTGGTGATCGCGCATTCGATGCCGGTCTCCTCGCGGGTCCGGCGTACGGCGGCCTGCCAGAGGGACTCGCCGAGATCGATGGTTCCACCGGGAAGGACCCAGTTGTGACCGTCCGAGCCGCGGATCATCAGGATGTCGCCCGCGTCGTTGGCGACCACCACGTTCACGGAGGGAACGAGACTGTTGGCCGCGGGTGCGTCCGGTACGTCGTAGTAGTCAATACTCTGCGCCACCCCGCCAACGTAGCGAAATGCCGTTACAGCCTGAAATCGTTTATTGGGGCGAAAAACACGTTGCACGGGAGGCCCGGGGCGCGGAAGGCTCGCCTGCGTGAAGATGCACGCCGACCAGCTGACGGTCTCGCCGCAGACGGTACGCACGTTGGTGGACGAACAGTTCCCAGCGTGGCGAAACCTGTCCATCGCAGGCATCTCCGCACAGGGAACGGTCAACACCATCTTCCGCATCGGCGACCGGTTCACCGCCCGGTTTCCGCTCGTGCCGGGACAGGTCGACACAACGCGGCAGTGGCTGGAGTCCGAGGCGGAGGCGGCCCGCGAACTGGCCGGTCGCACGAGGTTCGCCACGCCTGAACCGGTGGCGCTCGGGGAACCCGGCGCGGGATACCCGCTCCCGTGGTCGGTGCAGACGTGGCTGCCCGGCGATGTGGCCACCGACGAGGATCCGGCCGAATCGGTGGCATTCGCCCACGACTTGGGCGATCTCATCCGTGACCTGCGCGCGATCGACACTCGTGGCCGCACCTTCGGCGGCAAAGGCCGAGGTGGCGACCTCCAGGCCCACGACGAATGGATGGAGACCTGTTTCGAGCACAGCGAGCGACTCCTGGACGTTCCCCGGCTTCGCCGGATGTGGCAACGCTTCCGGGAGCTTCCCCATGAAAGCGCCGACGTGATGACCCACGGGGATCTCATCCCCGGCAACGTGCTCGTCTCCGCCGGTCGGCTGGCCGGAATCCTGGACGTCGGCGGCTTCGGACCGGCCGATCCGGCGCTGGATCTCGTCGGCGCCTGGCACCTGCTTGAGTCCGGCCCGCGGCAGGAACTCCGCCTGGCCCTGGGGTGCGACGACCTCGAATGGGAGCGAGGCAAGGCGTGGGCCTTCATCCAGGCGATGGGCCTGGTCTGGTACTACCAGGCAAGCAATCCCACAATGTGCAGGACTGGCCGTTGCACCCTGACACGGCTCCTGGCGAGCGCCTAACGAAACGACCCAAGGCACCGGCTTCTCGCCGTTATCCGGCGGCATTAACGCAGGTGACGCTTCTCGCCGTACCGGCGCCAAGAGCGACCCGGCTCATTCTGCAAGGACCTAAAGCAGACGATGCAGACGGACCGCCGTCCCGTGCCAGATCCATGCCGCCGCCGTCGAAGAGTGCCCCGCACGAGACCGTGCGGGGCGCTCCGGACAGGTCAGATCGGCTGGCCGCCGTTGGCGACGATCAGGGCGTTGGCGTCGCGGATGAACGTCGCCTTCGCTGCCGAGTCTGAGACGATCTTCGGGTCGTTGACCGCCTCGATGAAGCGGTCAAGCTTCTTGACGATCTTCTTCTTGTCGCGTTCGCGTTCCTTGTCCTCCGACACCATCACCTTGGAGATCTTGTCCTGAAGCTTCGCGGCCCCCGTCGGCGACAACTGACTCGACGCCTGGAACCGCTCGATCAGTGCCGAGATCTCGTCGGTCGAGGTGACCGTCGCGAACGTCACCGACTGCTCGTACGTGCCACCCGACTGGGTCTCGATGGCGACCGTCAGCGTGTGCTCGCCCAACGCCAGCCGGTGCAACGGCTGAACGGTCCCCGACGTGAACGGCTGGCCGTCCAGCGTCCCGGTCACGGTCTTGATGCCGGTGCCCGCGACCTCCCAGGCGATGGTCAGGTCCTGGCTGTCGCCGTATTCCGTGCCCTCCGTGACGCCGGAGATGAGGATGGTCGTCGCCGTGTCAGGGAGCGCGCCGTACACCCGCATTTCGTAGATCGAGTAGCCCCACTGGCCGGACCGCTCGGTGCCCTGCATGCGGATGTAGCGCGTGTCGGTGCCGAGGTCGATGAGGTCCGTTCCTCCGTTCCCGGCGGTTTCGGTGAACTTGTCGGTCCACGTCTGCCCGTCGGGTGAGGTCTGGAGCTTGTACCCCTTCGCGTATGAATCCTCCCAGTCGATGGCGACCTGGTAGACGGTGTAGGTGTCACCCAGGTCGACCTGGAGCCAGTTGTCCGCCGCCTGGCTGGCGCTCCAGCGGGTCGTGCCGTCGCCGTCGAAGGCGGCGACGGCCGTCTGCTGGGCGTTGGACGCGGAGGACGCGGTGGCCGTCTTGCCGAGGGCGATGTTCGGCGCGGCCTGGCCGTACACCTCCATCTCGTAGAGGGAATAGCCCCACGGGCCGGACTTTTCGATGCCCTGCATGCGCACGTGGCGGCCGAGCGCGTTGACGGGAATCTTCTCGGTGCCGCCGCGGGAGGCGGACTGGGTGTGGATGTCCTTCCAGCTGGTGCCGTCCATGGACACCTGCAGTTTGTAGCGTTTCGCGTAGGACGCCTCCCACTGCAGGTCGATCTCGTTGAGGGCGTAGATGCCGCCCAGGTCCACCTGGAGCCAGTTGTCGGCGTTCTCGCCGGCGCTCCAGCGGCTGGCCGGGTCGCCGTCGAACGCCTTGGCGGCGGTCTGGTCGGCGTTGGACTGCGAGGAGGCGCCGGCGGTCTTGCCCAGGGCCAGGTTGACCCGGGTGGTGTCCTTCAGCGTCAGCTCGACCGTGACCTTCTGGTCCTTCTTCAGCGGGAGGACGCGGGCGATGGAGCCGAGCGGCGAGTTCTGGATCTGGAGGTCGCCGCTGGTGATCTCTTCGATGCCGGCGCGCTGGATCAGGGTGAGGTTCTGGTCGATGTCCGACGTCAGGGTCACCTTCACCTTGCGGGTGTCGGTGTTCCAGTCGAGGTCGTCGATGGTGAACCGGCTCTTGCCCAGCATGCCGGAGATGGAGCCCTGCTTCAGGCCCTTCGGCAGCGCGGGAAGCAGCTCCAGCGTGCCGGGGTCGCTCGTGGCCAGCATCTCCATCATGATCGTCGGCACGGAGTTGACGACGTCCGTGGCGAACACGCCGTGGTTGTTGTAGTGCGAGGTGGACAGGCCGCTGTAGTAGTAGTCGTCCTTCGCGAACCGCATCAGCTTGGCGTTGACGGATTCGGCGTTGTTCAGGTTGGCGGCGATCAGCGCTCCGTGCAGCAGGCCGTGGCCAGCGTTCTCGTAGTTGCCGCCGTCCTTCTTCTGCAGGAACACCTTGGCCGCGTCGTACAGGGTCTTGTTCTTCTCGGGGGTGACCTCGCGGTAGGGCCAGACGGGCATCAGGCCGCTGGAGTGCCGGTGCTGGTAGGCGTTCTTGTTCGCCAGGTCGGGCCAGGCCCACTCGGCCAGCGCGCCGTCGTCGTTGACCAGGTACGGCGGCAGGTTGTCCAGCTTCTCCTGCCAGAGCGCGAGCTTGTCCTGGTCCCTGCCGAGCGTCCTGCTGGTCTCGATCAGGGTGGACAGCGCGAACCTGGCGCCGGAGATGTCGTACACCGAGTTGACGGAGAGCGGCACGCCGCCGGCGGGCCGGTTCTCCGGGGAGATGGACCCGGCGAAAATGTACTTGCCGTTGGCGTCCTTCTGGACGAGGAAGTCCTCGTAGAAGTCGCCCATGTCCCTGATCAGCGGGTAGTACTGCTGCTCCAGGAACGTCCTGTCACCGGTGACCTGGTAGTACTCCCAGAACGGGTAGAGCAGCCACGACTCGCCGCCCGTGACGTACTGGTACGGATAGTCGAAGTTGATGTTGGAGATCAGGCCTTCGCCGTTGGGCGTGTTGCCGCCCGTCAGCATGCCCCTGGTGCCGAGCAGCTTCCGCGCGTTGGTACGGAAGTCCTGCTGCCACTGCTTGTTGATCCACCAGTACCCCCGCATCACCTCGGGCAGGTTGCCGAGGGTGCCGCCGGAGATCTGCAGGTTGAGGTTGGCGTCCAGGTGGTAGTAGCCGTCCCAGCCGACGTTGCTGTCACCGGTCCAGTTGCCGAGCAGGTCGGGCGGGGCCGTCTCGCTGCTCGAACCGATCAGGTGGTAGCGGCCGGAGTTGAACATGCGCTCGAACAGCGCCAGGTTGGGCGCCGTCGCGGTCTTCTGCGCCGCGAGCAGTTCCTCGTTGGACTTCGAGCGGTCCTCCGGGCTCGCGCCGAAGTCGACGGAGACGCGGGTGAACATCTCGCTGTGCCTGGCGGTGTGGCGGGCGAGCAGCGTCGGGTAGTCGCCGGTGAGCGCCGCCAGCCTGGCCTGCAGGAGCTGCTTGTCCCAGTCCTGCTCGGCCGGCACGCCGCCTTCGTAGGTGCCGTCGTAGCGCTGGGTCAGCGACAGCAGGGTCACGTACGTCGCGCCGGTGACCTGCACGTCGGTGCCGGACATGGTCTTGACGCCGTCGGTGACGATCCGCGTGACGCCCTCGTACCCGGCGTTGTAGCTGCCGTTGGGATATTTCACCCGCAGGTTGAGGAAGTCGGTGGTCGAGGCGTTGACGGCCGTCATGCCCTTGTTGAGCAGGTTCATTCCGGGGTCGATGGAGAGGCCGAGCTTGACGTCGAGCCGCTGCCCGGCCGGGGCCGGGAGGTGCTGGACGGTGACGCCGTCGGTCTGCGACACGAAAGCGTCGCGCTTCCAGTCGCCCTTGTCGTCGGTCCAGTTCACCGAGACGACGCCCGCCGCGTAGTCGGTGGCGCGGACGTAGTTGGTGACCTCGCCGGCGGCCGGCAGCTGGAGGGTCATCTTGAAGCCGGGGTGCTTGCTGCCCTCGCCGCCGCCCTGGTAGCCCTGCACGTCGGCCGCGAGCTGGTTGGCCTCCTGGTACTCGCCCGCGATCAGCAGGTCCCTGATCTTCTTGATGTTCTCCTGGGTGACCGTGTTGAACGTCCGGTGCGGGCGGGACTCCGTCCGGGCCATGAAGAAGTCGCGGTCGTTGAAGACGACCGTCTCGTCACGCGGGTTGCCGAAGACGATGACGCCCTGTTTGCCGTCGCCGGCCAGCAGGCCCTCCTCCCAGTCGGCGTAGGCGCGCGGGTAGCTGGTGGACAGCGCCTTCGTGGCCGGGTTGCCGGGCGTGGTGAACGTCCTGGTCAGGCCCTGACTCTCGGCGCCGTTCGCGTCGAGCGCGGTCACCTTGACCGTGTAGGTGCGCCCGGGGGCGAGCCCGGTCAGGCCGTGGCTGCGCGCGTCGGCGCCCAGGGTGGCCTTCAGCTCCTGGCCGAGGTGGACCTTGTAGCCGGTGACGGCCTGGTTGTCGGTGGCGGCCGGCCAGGTGGCGGTGACCGAGGTGTCCGTCACCGCGCTCAGCTGGAGCTGCGCCGTGGCGGGCCACTGCGGGGCGGTGTCGGCCGGCTTCTCCTTGCCGTACACCTCGAACTCCCAGAGGGACAGGCCCCACTGGGTGGCCGCCTTGGTGCCCTGCACGCGGACGAAGCGTCCTTCAACCGGCGGGTCAAGGGCGATCTCGTCGATGTGGTCGCCGGTGTGCGAGGAGTCGCTGTGCGTGTGCACGTCCGTCCACTGGGCGCCGTCCGCCGAGGTCTGGATCTTGTACGCGCTGGCGTAGGCCGCCTCCCACTTGAGCACGACCTTGTCGATGACGTGCGTCTTGCCGGTGTCGACCTGGATCCACTGGGTGTCCCCGCCGTTGGAGCCCCAGCGCGTGGCGGTGTTGCCGTCGAACGCGCGGAACGCCGAGCGGTCGTTCTGCGGCTGGCTGTTGGTCTCCCCGCTGCCGTCGTTGGACTGCGACGACGCCGTGTACGCCGACGGCGGCCGGTTCAACGCGATGTTGACCGGCACCTCCGGCTGGACGGGCGTGCCGTAGATCTCGAACTCGTACAGCGAGTAGCCGTACTGCGTCTGCGGGAGGACGCCCTGCATGCGGACGTAGCGGGTGTTCTTCCTGATCGTCACGGTTTCGACGCCGCCACCGCCGGTCGTGGTCGAGTAGACGTCCGTCCACTCCTCCGCGTCGTCCGAGATCTGAATCTTGTACGCCTTCGCGTACGCGGCCTCCCACGACAGCACGGTCCTGGACACGTCGTACACGTCACCGAGGTCGACGTAGATCCACGCGTTGGGGTCGTTGCTGTGGTCGCTGGACCAGCGCGAGGAGCCGTTGCCGTCGATCGCGTTCTTCGCGAGCAGGTTGCCGTCCTCGTACGAGGCGACGACCTTCGCGTCGGGGTTGAGCGACAGGTTGACCGGCACGTCGGTCGGCGGGGCCGGGGGCTCCGGCACGGTCTGGCCGGCCGGGGGCCACAGGGTGAAGGAGTTGGCGCCGTTCTTCGCCTCGGCGAAGGGGCCCGCCATGACGTTCTGGGCGGCGACGGGCTTGCCGAAGAAGTCGGTGGTGACGTCGGCGGCGATGCTCTCGCCGGCCAGCGGGATGGTCCCGACCCGGGCCCGCGTCACGGGGGTGAGCCCGGTGATGCCGGAGGCGTCGAGGGTGAAGTCGAGCTTCATCTCGCGGTTGCTCGCCGTGACCCGCGCGCCGGACAGGACGCCGGTGGCGTTGCCCTCCTTGACGTGGACCTTGCTGGCCGCGTCGTTGGGCAGGGTCGAGCCCTGGACGACGTTGTTGTACCAGAAGAACTTCTGGTTCGAGGTGGGCGCGGTGGTCTCGTTCATCGTGCCCGGCTGGAAGTAGTACGCGTCCCGGCCGCCGCCGTCCACCGCGAAGCGGCCGTTGTCGAGGAACAGATTGTTGGCGTACACGACGCCGGTGGCGTCCAGCATGCGGATGTCCGCGTTGCCGATGAAGACGTTGTTGTCCACGAGGATGGGCCCGTGGACGGCCTCCGCGTAGTAGCCCCACGGGCTGTTCATGACGATGTTGCCGGTCACGCGGACGTTCTGGTTCCCCCAGTCCGTCCAGATGCCGGCGGAGTTGCCGCCCTTGGAGTTCTTGAGGTAGTTGCCCTTGATGAGCCCCTCGTTCATGTAGTGAACCTTGATCGGGGCCGTCTCCGCGCCGCTGAACTCGCCGCGGTAGTTGGTGTCCTCGATGAGGTTGTACAGAATCTCGGAGTTCCAGGAGAAGACGCCGGCGATGCCGGACTGGCCGGACTTGGCGATGTAGTTGTTGCGCACGATGTGCGAGCCGTACTCGTCGGTGTCGCGGAAGTTCGTACGGGTCTGGCCGGGCCGGTTGCCCGCCCACTCGTCACAGCCGAGGCCGATGTCGATGGCGATCGTGCGGGCGTTGACGACGATGTTGTTCTCGATGATCCACTTCAGGCCGCCGTTGACGCTGATCGCGCCCGCCTGCCGCCGGGAGGGACTGCTCGGGAAGTCGGAGTAGGTGCCGGCCGCGTGCTTGACGGTGAACCCGTGGACGGTGATGTAGCCCAGGCCCCACACGTCCGGCGCGAACACCTGCCGGCGCACGTTGATCTCCGCCAGCTTGGCGTTCGGGTCGGCGCCGTCGAAGTTGGCGTAGATGGTGGTGGTGCCGCCGGCCACCTCGGAGAACCAGGTGCCGGCCGAGCTCTCCACGCTGGCCAGCGACGCCTTCTCGTAGTACGCCTGCTCGTTCAGGTAGACGTCACCGGCGGTGTAGCCCGGGAAGAAGCCGCCTTCGCCGCCCTGGGGCTGGCGTGTGGCGTACGGGTTGTAGTCGCCGAAGTAGCTGGCCGGCAGCGTGACCTTCCACACGTCGCCGCTGTGCGGCGCCCAGGTGTTGATCTCCTCCGAGCCCTTGACGACCACCTCGCCGTCGCCCGCGTCGGTGTAGGTGATCCGGGTGTCCTCGCCGGCGCCGCCGCGCGCCGGCCTGACCGTCTCGCGGTACAACCCGGCGTGTACGACCACCGTGTCGCCGGGCTGCGCCTCCTGCGCCGCCTTGCCGATCGTCCGGTACGGCTGCGCCGCCGTACCGGCGCCGGCGTCGTTTCCGGTGGTGGCCACGTGGAGCCGGCGGCCGGCCTGGGCCGCGTGCGCCGTCGGCGGCGCGGCTGCCGCGATGACCATGACGGCGCTGAGGATCGCGCCGATGAGGGTCCTTCGGTGTTTCATGGGGTTCCTTTGCAGAGCGAATTCCCATTTGGGCCGGTGACCTCGCCGAAGGACCGGACCGCCAGGTCGAGCAGGGGGGTCGGGAGCGCGGCGGCGCCGTCCGGGGGGATCGCGTGGCCGTCTCGGCGGGTGATGCGGAAAACGTGGCTCTCGCCCGGCAGGAGTGTGACGAGGGCGTCGTCCACGGCCAGCGCGGGCGGTTCCAGGCCGAGTGGCGCGGCGAGCCGGTCGGCGGCCACGCACACGTCGCGCAGGATGGTCACGGCGGTGACCGTGACGTGCAGCTCGCCGTCGGCGACGGTGACGCCGACGGCCCGCTCGGGACGCGGAGCGGTCAGCTCCCGCTCGGGGCGGTAGGTCCAGGTGGTCCGCGCTGCCCCGGCGTCGATGACGAGCATCTCGGCCGCGGGGTCGGCGGGCTGGGCGATCGAGGGGTCCAGGGGCAGGCGGACGAGGCCGCCGGCGGGGCAGGCGGGCCGTACCCGCGTCCGGGCGTGTTCCCGGCCGTCCAGCCCGACGCGGCGGATGAGGACGTCGGGCTGCCAGGCGGTGGCGGAGTCGTTCACGAGCACGAGTTCCAGGCCCGCGTCGCCGGTCGGGTCGTGGGTCGGGCCCGGCCGTACGGGCTGGACCGTGGCCAGGCGGGGGGCGAACGAGCGGCGCAGCGCGTGCCACAAGGGCTTCTCGACGCCCGCGCTGTCCACGGCCGACCAGCTGATCACCGGCCAGCAGTCGTTGAGCTGCCAGACCACGACCCCGGCGCAGCGCTCGCGGGAGCGCAGCCACTCCACGCCGGCCGCGACGGCGCGGGCCTGCACCACCTGGGTGGCGAAGTGCCAGTCGGCGTCGCCGCGCGGAGTGGGCACGTGCGGCTGGAGACCGCGGGTCAGCTTGTGCATGCCGTCGATCGCCCGCAGGTGGTGGCGGGTCAGCGGCGAGTCGGGGCCGGGCGTCTCGCCGTCCACGACCCGCCCGAGCGTGGTCCACGCGGGCGGGCCGCACCAGCCCATCTCCGCGACGAACGCCGGGTCGTGATAGCGGTAGTGGGCGTAGTCGCGCTCGTTCCAGGCGTCCCACAGGTGGCTCAGGCCGTGCGTGTCGGCCGCCGGGTCGCGGTCGATCGCGCCCGACCAGGGCGAGTTCGGCACGTACGGCCGGGTCGGATCGAGGCGGGCCAGGACGGCGGGCAGCACGTCCAGGTAGTAGCGCGCGCCCCAGCCGCGCACCCCCATCTGGTCGGCCCACCCCCAGTAGTGCCAGCCGAGGACGGTCTCGTTGCCGCCGCACCAGAGCACCAGGCTCGGGTGGGACGACATGCGCGCCACGGCCTGCTCCGCCTCGGCGGTCACCAGCGCGACCATCTCCTCGTCCTCGCAGTAGGCGGCGCAGGCGAAGAGGAAGTCATGCCAGACCAGGACACCGCGTTCGTCGCAGGCGTCCAGGAACTCCTCCGTCGCGAAGTGCCCGCCGCCCCAGACGCGGAGCAGGTTGGCGTTCCCGGCGACGGCCTGGTCGATCCGCTCCGCCACTCGCTCCGGGGTGACGCGGCTGGCGAAGGTGTCGTCGGGGATCCAGTTGTACCCGCGCACCCGTACGGGCCGGCCGTTGACGACGAGCGTCCAGCGGGTGCCCACCTCGTCCGGGGGCTCTTCGACCGCGACGCTGCGCAGGCCCACCCGTACGGCGGCGGTGTCCACCACCACACCCAGGTGCTCCAGCTCCACGTGCAGGCCGTACAGCGGCTGCCCGCCGAAGCCGACCGGCCACCAGAGCGCCGGGGCGTCCACGCGCAGGACGACGGTGACCTCGTCACCGGTGACCGTGCCGGAGGCCGACCCGGCCCGCCGACCGGCCGGGTCGGTCAGTTCGACGAGCACCCGCGCGCCCTCGGGCGCGTCCACCCGCACGTGCGCGCTCACGTGGGCGACGGTGTGACCGGGGTCGAGCCGGACGAGCGGCCGGACGTGGTCGATCCGGGCGGTGTACGTCTCCAGGCGGATGTCCCGCCAGATGCCGGCGGTGACGTAGTGCGGTCCCCAGTCCCAGCCGAAGTTGGCCGCCGCCTTGCGCACGTGCGCGTAGGGCTCGTCGTACGGGCTCGGCAGCGGGCCGTGCGCGTGCTCGTGCTCGCGGGCGGCCTCCCAGGCCGAGGCGAACCGCACCTCGACCAGGTTCTCCCCCGGCACCAGGGCATCGTCCACCGGCCACCGGTACGCGAGGTGCTGGTCACGCCCCGCCCCGACCAGCCGCCCGTTGACGTAGACGTCGGCGATCGTGTCCAGTCCGTCGGCCACCAGGTCGGTACGCGTCCCGGGCACCGGCGACCAGTGCACGCGACGCCGGTAGACCCATGTCGAGTGTCCGACCCACCGTTGCGCCAGCTCGCCCCACCCGACGTCCGGGTCGGCGATGAGCCCGGCTGCCAGGAGGGCCGTGTGCACCTCGCCGGGCACCCGCGCGGGCACGGCCGCCGTACGGACGGTCTCGGGGACCTCGTCCGGCCCTCCCGCCCAGGTCAGTTCCCATTCCCCGCCCAGGTCCAGCCGGGCGGTGGTGGAGACGGTGGCCTGTGTGATCTGTGTCATTCTTTGACCGCCCCCGCGGTGAGTGCTTCCTGCATTCGACGATTCATGAGCGAGTACGCGACGTAGACCGGCAGCACGGTGAGCACGGTGCCGGCGGCGAGCACGCCGAGGTTGGTCGCGTCGGAGATGAGTGTGGGCAGAGCGACCTGGACCGTGCGCACGTCCGGCGCGGTGCCGGTGATGGTCAGCGAGAACAGGTATTCGTTCCAGAACGTGAGCAGCTGGAGGATCGTCACGCTGGCCACGCCGGGCCGCGCGATGGGCACGTACACGCTGACCAGCAGCCGCCAGTGCCCGGCGCCGTCGAGGGCGGCCGACTCCACCAGGGCCGGCGGCACGGTCCGCATGAACTGCGTGAGCAGCAGTACGGACAGCGGCAGCGCGCTCGCGGGCAGGAAGAGCATCTGGAACTCGCGCGTGCCGAAGAGCCCCAGCTGGATGGCGAGCACGACGGTGGGGATCAGCGCGGCGAACGGCGGAATGAGGAACCCGGCGGAGAACGTGCCCGTGATCACGCGGGCGAGCCGGTTGTCGTGCCGGGCCAGCGCGTACGCCGCCGGAATGGCCAGCCCCAGCGTCAGCACGATGGCGACGACCGAGACCAGCACGGAGTTGAGCAGCGCTCCCCCGAGGTCGGCGGTCAGCCAGGCGGTGCCGAAGTTCTCCCACAGCCACGTCGCCGGCAGCGCGAACGGCCGCGTGAAGATCTCGATGTTGGACTTGAGGGCGCTGACCGCGAGGTAGTACAGCGGGGCCGCCAGCAGCAGCGCGTACCCCCAGGAGAGGAGCGTCGCGAGGAGGCCGGTGCGGCGCGGAGCCTTCATCGGGTGTCCTCCTCGCGGCTGCGCAGCAGCGCGCGGATGAGGAACATCCCGGCGATGCCGAACAGGAGCAGCACGACGCCGACCACCTGGCTGTAGCCGAGGTCCCGCTGGGCGAAGGCCTTGGCGTAGACGAGGTAGGACAGCGTGGTCGAGGAGGTGCCGGGACCACCCTTGGTGAGCAGCAGGATCAGGGCGGCCGAGGTGAACAGCGTCCAGAGGAACTGCAGCATGGTCAGCGTGCGCACGTAGTCCTTGACCATCGGGAAGGCGACCTGCCACATGGTGCGCAGCCGTCCCGCACCGTCGATCTGGGCCGCCTCGATCACCTCCGCCGGCAGGCTGGCCAGGCGGGCGGCGAACAACACCGCCGTCCAGCCGACGCCGCGCCAGAGGTCGATGGCGATGAGGGTCGCCAGCGCGGTATCCGGGTCGGCCAGCCAGGCGGTGGCCCAGGAGTCGAGGCCGAGGGTGCCGAGCAGGCCGTTGACGCCGCCGTTCGGGGACAGCACCCCGTAGAAGATCATCCCGGTGGTGGAGATCGAGATGAGGCCGGGCGAGAAGTAGAGCACCGACAGGACGCGGTAGCCGCGGGGCTTGGTGTAGAGGTGGTAGCCGAGCATGAAGGCCAGCGGGATCATCACCGGGATCGCAACGGCGACCTGGATCACGCTGTTGCGGATCGCCGCGTGGAATGTCGGGTCCGCGAAGACCTTCGTGATGTTCTCGACGCCGATGTACGTCGGTTCGTACAGCAGGCTCTTCCACCGCAGGGTGGCGATCACGAACATGGCGGCGAGCGGGCCGACCGAGAAGACGGCGAACCAGACGAGGGACGGGACGGTCAGCCAGAGGACCCCGCGCCGTCGGGCGCCGGCGCGGATGCTGGTCGATGACACTTCTGTGGGATTCCTTAGGGCAGGGTGAGGCCGCCGGGTTGCGGCGGCCTCACCTCGGCGAGCGGGGTCTCAGCCCTTGGTGGCGGTGTCGAGCGCCGCGCAGATCTCCTGCGGGGTGGACTCGCCGTAGGCCCCGGTCAGGACCTGGGTGATCGGGTCGGACGCGGAGCCGATCCAGACGTCGGGCAGGACCGCGTAGTCGACGGCGGCTTCGAGGCCGAGCGACTTGGCCAGCAGCGGGTCGGTCGCGTACGAGGCGAAGTCGCCGCTGATCGGAGGCAGGATGCTGGCGTCCTTGACGAAGTCGCCGACGGCCGCCTCGGCGTAGAACTTGGTCACGAGCTGGCGGACCTTGTCGATCCGGTCGGGCTGCGCGCCCTGCTTGGTGATCATGAAGCCGACGCCGGTGAAGCCCTGGTAGGCGGTCGGCTTGGGGTAGGCCGAGCCGCTCGGCACGGGGAAGCCGCCGAGCGTCGTGTGCTTCTCGATCCCGGTGCCGGAGGCCGCCGATTCGGTGTACGCCCATGAGCCGGCGGACATGATCGCGGCCTTGCCGGAGTAGAAGGAGGCGTACATGTCGTCGGCGCTGAGACCGGCGACGTTGTCCACGAAGACCTTCGCGTCGCGCAGGTCGGTGAAGAGCTTGATGCCGTTGAGGACGGTCGGGGTCGCGCAGTAGCCGCCTTCCCGCATGACCTTCTTCATGGTCGCGGCGTCGGTGAACGACTGCGCGATCTGGTAGAAGAGCTTCTGGCCGCTCCAGTCGTTGCCGCCGACCGTGACCGGCCCGATCCCGGCTTCGCGCAGCTTCTCGGCCGCGTCGATCAGCTCGTCGGTGGTCTTCGGGACGGCCGTGACGCCGGCCTTGGCCAGCAGTTCGTCGTTGTACCAGAGCGGCCAGCTGAACCCGGAGAACGGCAGGCCCTGCAGTTCGCCGCCGGCGACGCCGCCGACCCGCCACTCGTCGAGGGCCTCCGGCTTCATCTTGCCGGCCAGGCCCCAGTCCTTGACGTACTGGTCGACGGGGACGGTGACGCCCGCCTCCAGCCAGCCCACCGTCTTGTCGAACAGGTTGACGATCACCAGGTCGGGCGACTTGCCCGCCGCCACGGCGTTCTCCACCTGGTCGTCGATGGCTTCGAGACCCTCGGTGGAGTTGATCTTTATGCCGGTCTCCGCGGTGAACGCGTCGAAGACGCGCTTCTGGGCCGCGGCCGCCGAGTTGCCCGACGACCAGCGGGTGACGACGTCGATGGAGCCGCCTTGCGCCGCTCCGGCCGTGGCGGCGGGAGCGGCCGGTTCATCGGAGCCGCAGGCGGCGAGGGAGAGGGTGAGCGCTCCGACGGCGAACGCGGCCACGGCTCGTACGGCCCGTGGCGTGGTGCGGTGCATGGGGCTTCCTTTGCTTGTGTCCCGGGGGTTACTGGTGGGTTGCGAGGACATTGCTGAGGCGTACGAACCACAGCGTGCAGGACGGAAGCCCTGGCGTCAATAAGAAAGATTAGTAATCTATTAAATGCTCGAGCCTCGGACGACCAGCGTCGCCGGCGCGGCCGTGATCACCCGCGGCGCGGCTCCCGACAGGACCTCGGCCAGGGTCTCGCCCACCAGCTCCCCCAAGGCCTGCACGTCATGGCTGACCGCGCTGAGCGGCGGCTGCGCCAGCTGGCAGAGCGCCGAGTCGTCCCACGCCACCAGGGAGAGGTCGGCCGGGACCGCCAGCTCCAGGCGGCTCGCCTCGTGGAGCGCGCCCAGCGCCATCACGTCGTTGTCGAAGACCAGCGCCGTCGGCCGGTCCTCGATCTCCATCAGGGTGGCCACGGCACGCACCCCGGCCGCCTCCGAGTAGTCGCCGTCGAACGTCGTCGTCCGTACGCCGTGCTCCGCCGCGACCGCGTCGAACGTCCGGCGGCGGATGATCGTGTGGGCCATCTCCGCAGGTCCCGCGACATGGCCGAGATGCTGGTGACCGCCCGCGACCAGCGCGGCCACGACGTCGCGCATGGCCACCTCGTCCTGCGTCCACACCGTCGGCAGCCCGCCGGCCGTGACCGGGTCGCCGATGACCACGGTCGGCATGCCCAGGTCGCGGACCAGCGCCACCCGCTCGTCGCCGGGCAGCAGGTCGATCAGGATCATGCCCTGCACCTGGCCTTCCGCCGCCCAGGCGCGCATGCGGTCGCTCGCCTGCCGTACGGTCGCGACCACCTGGAGGAGGACCGGCACGCCCAGCGGGACGAGGACGCGTTCCATGCCCGCGATGAACTCGTGGAAGAACGGCTCCGCCCCGAGCACCTCGGCGTCGCGTACGAGGGCGAGCCCCACCGGCGTGCCCGCCCGCAGGCATGTCGCCGTGCCCGTCGATACCGCGACCATCGGTGCCCTCCCTCGTGAACTAACCTCGTGCCCCGTAACGTAGTGGTGCCGTACCCACGGCGGGGGCGAGAGGCGGTTTGAGCGTGGCCCGACGAGAGTCCACGGTCGCGGGGCCCGGGAGCCGTGCGCTCGTCGTCGATCTGATCCGGTCCTCGGGGCCGATCAGCCGGGTGGAGCTCGTGGAGGCGACCGGGCTGACCCAGCCGACGATCTCCAACATCGTCCGCCGGCTGCTCGACGACGGCGTCGTGCGGGAGACCGGTGACACGGTCGCGACCGGTGGCAAGCCCCGGACCCTGCTCGTGATCAACTCCCGCTCAGCATACGGCGTCGGAATCCGCGTCGGAGCCGACACACTCACCTGCGTCGTGACCGACACCCGCGGCGGCACGGTCGGCCGCGAACTCGTCTCCGCACCGCCCGCCGAGGACCCGGACGACGTCGTCGCCCAACTGGCCGGGCTCTACCGCGACGTCACGCAGGGGCTCGGCCTGGCGGCGCAGAGCGTGGCCGGTCTGGCCGTCGTCGCCCCCGGCCCGGTGGACGTGGCCCGGGGCAGGTTCCTCGCGCTGCCCGGACTCGAACGGTGGGCCGGCCTCGACCTCGGCCAGGCCCTCACCGCCGAGCTTGGCGTTCCCGTGCTCATCGACAGCGACGCCGCGGCCGCCGCCGTCGGCGAGTTCTGGGGACGGCAGGTCTCGCGGGAGCGCACCTTCGGCTGCCTGTACATGAACTCGGGCATCGGCTCCGGAGTCGTCCTCGACGGCGCGCTCCACCGCGGCGCCAGCTCCAACGCGGGCGAGATCGGCCACGTCTCGGTGGTCCGCGACGGCGCCCCCTGCCGCTGCGGCAACCGCGGCTGCCTCGAACTGTACGCCGCGCCCGCCGCCCTGGTCGGCCGCGCCCGCACCATCCCCGGCCTGGCCGACCGCCTGCGCATCCGCCCGGACGACCCGGACGCGCGCGCCTTCGACGTCCTCGCCCGGGCGGCCATCTACGGCGACGGCCAGGCCCGCGCCCTCATCGACGAATCCGCCCTCCTGCTCGCCGACGGCGCCCTCACCCTCGCCAACCTCTGGGACCTCGACACCCTCGTGCTCGCCGGGCCGGGCTTCGCCATCGCCGGTTCCCTGTACGTCAGCGAGATCCGCCGGCACCTCGCGAAACGGGCCTTCTCCCGCGATATCCACAAGATCCAGGTGGACCTGTCGAGCAACCCCCGCGACTCCGCCGCCATCGGCGGCGCCGCCCTGGTCCTCCAAGGTTCCGTCGCCCCAGGCCACGGCCCCCAGGTGACCGCCCCGCAGTCGTAGCCGAACGTTCCGTGATGACCGTATTACGTTCTGCGTTGTACGGGAAATATATCGGACAATGTGACTCTCGTTATCGACAGAGTGGCCGGCAGAGGTCGGCTACACGGGATTTGGCATTCCGATCACGCCCTGGCGGAACCAGACCCGGTCATATCGAGAGGGTGAGCCCATGCGCAAAGTCATGCGAATCCTCAGCGCCCTGACATTGGGGCTCGCGTTGCTGTTCGTCTTCCCGACTCCGGCATCGGCGGATTCCGTCACGTGGGGCTGGGGCGACAACCATCGCCTCTGCCGTACGGATCCTTCCTGTGTCCGGGTGGGCAATGTGGTCAGGCTCTGGCAGGCCATCGCCGTCAACGCGCTGGCCCTCCCGTACGAATTCATCGACGGCGATTACGGACCGGCGACGGAGCAGGCGACCAGCCGCATGTTCAACGGCAGGACGACCGTCGAACCATCGATGTGGCAGCACATCGAAGCCGGCATCAGGTACCACTCCGGAGATTGCCCTGGCAGCACCGAATACTATAAGTGGACGGTGCGAACCGAATACGGCTACGACAACACCCTGGACCTGCGTATGGCCTGTACGGGAGTCTGGTCGTTCTTCAACCCACGCACATGGGCATGGACCGGAACAGGCCACTGAAACTGCTCAGAATCAAGCCGCCAACAAAACAGGCCCACCTGGCCGCCAACCCAACTTGGCGCCGGTACGGCGAGAAGCGTCACCTACGCTAACGGCGCCGGATAACGGCGAGAACCCCGGCCATTCCGATATTCGGAGAAACCCGGTAGGACAGCAAATCGACTGCTGTCCTACCGGTCGAAGACGGCTACCAGTCGCCGCCTTCGTCCTCGTCTCCTTCGAAGACCTCCTCAAGGACTTCACCCACGACCATGCCACCGACGAATCCGGCGGCACCGGCCGCGACCGCACCACCCAACCCAGACCCGTGGTGACCGTGGTGACCGTGGTGCCCGTAGTGGGCGTTGCCGTACTGGGCGAGGCTGGAGAGCCAGCGGTCGAGTTCGGCCGGCCAGTCGGTACGCAGAGCGTCGTCGTGGCTGAGCTGGAACCGGCCGATGGCGTCACCGGAGAACCGCCCGGCGCCCTTGTCGGCCTCCAGGATCACGTCGAGCGAGTGCGGGCCGGCGATGAAGGTGAGTTCGAGTTCGCCGACGAGACCCGAGTACCGGGGCGACGGGCGGAACTCGATCTCCTGGTAGAAGGGCAGGTCCTGGTGGACGCCGTAGACGTGGCCCGCCTCCAGATCCGCGGACTTGAACTGGAAGCCCAGATCCAGCAGCGCCTGCAGCACCCGCAACTGCGACGGCAGCGGCTCGACCGCGATCATGTCCAGATCGCCCTTGTCGACGGCCTTGGCGATGGCCAGCTCGGTGCTGACGCCGACGGCCATCCCCCTCAGCGGCTGCCCGCCGATCTGGCTGACCGGGGTCTCCCACGGCACCGGGATCTGGAAGTCGAGGGCGCGCTGCTCGCCGCTGGCCAGCGTGAACGGACCGCTCACGCGGACGCTGAAGAACTCCCGCACTCCGGCGTGCTCGCCGTCGCCGTGCTCGATCTCGATCCGGGCCACCAGATGCAGGGTGACGTGCTCGATCTCGGCGTCGAAGTCGCCGCCGGAAAGCCGCACCTGCCCCGCGAGTGTCTGGCCGGGCTGGACGCGTGCGACGGACAGCACGGTGTCCACCGAGGGCGCGCCGACTCCGAAGGCACCCAGCAAGCGTTTGAAGACCACGGTCTGTTTCTCCCTGTCGAAGGAATCTGCCGCATCGCTAACGCCCGGCGGAGGACGCGGGTTCCGCGCGCGGGACGGGGATTCGGCGCAGGGGCGGACGGCTGGCCCAGGTGGCCCACCGCCAGAGCCACTCGAGCGGGCCTTGGCGGTAGCGGCGCAGCCAGAGCGTGGAGATCAGCCACTGGGGGACGAGGATGGCCGCGGAGATCAGGACCACCGTCGTGGAGGACCAGTGCTCCGGTGGGCTGCCGATCAGGCGGGCGGCCAGCAGGACGGGCAGCGTTGCGGACAGGTAGTTGGTCAGCGCCATCCGGCCCAGCGGCGCGAATACCGATCGCAGCGCCGAGCGAAGCGGCGTCCTGAGCAGAAGCAGCAGAGCACACACGTACGTGCCCGCCATCAGCAGCCCGGCGAGGCCGAACCAGGTGGCGACGGCCGTCCCTCGAACCTGCAACCACACAGCCGGCACCGCGCACACCGCGAAGCCCAGACCCAGGACGGCCGGGACGCGGACAGAACTCTCGATCCGATCGATCACGCCGTACCGAGTGAGCGCCGAACCCAGCAGGAACAATCCGGGCACCAGCGGCACGCCGTTGCTACCGAGGACCAGAGGCGTCGCGATGAGGACGGCGGCGAGCACCGCGACGGCCTGGCGCGGCAGCCAGGTCGAAGGCAGCAGCACCACCAGCCCGACGACGGCGTAGATGCTCAGGATGTCGCCCCGCCACAGCAGGAACATGTGCGCCAGGCCGATGGCGAGCAGCACCAGGAGCCGACGCAGCAAGAGCACCCGCGGGCGCGCGACCTTCCGCTCCGCCGACTCCAGCAGCAGCGAGAAGCCGATGCCGAACAGCAACGAGAAGATCGGGAAGAACCGCTGGTCGACGAAGAGTCCCAACCCCAGCCAGTCCCCGCCCTCACCCGCCGCCACCATGGGCTCCGTGACCTGTCCGGCATAGACCATGTGGGCGATCGGCTTGACGTTGGCCAGCAGAATCCCGCACAGCGCGAACCCCCGCAGCACGTCAAGCGCGTCGATACGAGGTCGTTTCATCTCAGGGGGCATGGTCCCTCATTCTGCGAGGCCCCATTTCGATGCCGTATCGGTCGAAAGTAGGTTCCCGAACGGGAAGATCATACTTTCGGCCCCGCTTCGCGTCATGGGCGCGATCAACACCGACCGGGCGTACCTGATGAGCATCGCCGACGCGGCTCTGAGCTGCCTCGACTAGCCCTCCAGCGCCACCGGCTGATCGACTCGACCGAACACGGGAACACCAGACCCTTTCCTAGGGCTTCTGGTGCACCGACAGCCAGGACAGGCCGTCGCTGGGACCGTCCGGCCGCCAGGCGATGGGCAACTGGACCAACACCGACAGACCCATCCCAGGGCGAGGCGAAGGTTCGATCTCCACCCGGCCGCCGTGCAGGACGACCTGCTGGTGGATCAGGGTCAGGCCGAGGCCCGATCCGGGACTGCCGGCCCGGCGGCTGAAACGGTTGAACGCCTCCTGGTGGAGCTCCACCGGCATGCCGGGCCCGTCGTCGGCCACCCGCAGCAGGGCGAAGGTGCCCTCCACCCTCACCGTCAGGTCGATGCGTACGGTCCCCCGCGGCCCGACCCCGTGCACGGCCGCGTTGTCCAGCAGATTGTCGACGATCATGCGCAGGCCCTCGGCCCAGCCGCGGACCATCGCCTCGTCGGGCAGGTGGGCGACGATCCGCGCGTGCGGGTGGCGGCGGACGGCCTCGTCCACGGCCACGCCGCTCAGTCCAGCCAGATCGACGTCCTTCAGGGAGTCGGGTTCCATCAGCTCGCCCCTGGCCAGCTGCCGCAGCATCGTGATCAGGCGTTCCACCCGGGCCTGCTCGCCGGCCAGGTCGCGGATGACCTCCACGCGGTCCTCCGGCGGCAGGTTCGGATAGCCCAGCAGGGCGATGTTGGCGCCCATGCTCGTCAGCGGGGTGCGCAGTTCGTGCGCGGCCGTCGCGGCGAACGCCCGGGCCGTCTCCAGCGCGTCACCGGTCCGGTGCACGGCCTCGTCGCGGCGGTCGAGGAGGCCGTTGACCAGCCCCGCCAGCTCGTCGATCTCCGGCACGCGCGAACGCCGGGTCAGCCGCCCTTCCCCGGCGCGTACGTCCACGAGCGCGGCGTCCTTCGTCAGCCGGGTGAGCGGGCGCAACGCGTACCGCCCGAGGAGCAGGCCCGCCACCGCGCCGACCACGAGAGCGACCAGCGTCACGATCAGATGCCGGTAGTACATCCCCGAGATCTGACCCGCCAGCGGGGCCTCCCGCTCGAAGACCCAGACCCGCCCCCTGGCTCCCAGCGAACCGCTCGCGTAGCGCCAGACGCCGTCCGCCGAGGTCGCGGGCCCGTCCGCCGCCGGAGGCAGGGCCGCCGGGACGGTGCCCATCACCAGCGGCTCACCCCTGGCGGGCGCCACGTAGACACCCTCCGTCGTCTGGCCGGTCTGAGTCGCCTGGACACGAATCCTCGCCAGCCGGCTCCGGCTCGCGGGCAGCGCCTCACGCTGGGCGTACGTCACAGCGAGCGGTTTGAGCGACTGCACCCGCTGGGTCAGCCGCAGATCGCGTACGGACCGGAGATCGTCGGCCGCCAGCCGGACGACCAGCAGGCCGGACAGCCCGACCAGCAGCGGAACCACCACCGCCACACACAGCGCGAACCGGGTCGACAACCTCATGACGGACGGCTCCGCAGGACGTAACCGACTCCCCTGACCGTCTCCAGGACGCGCGGCTCACCCCCGGCCTCCAGTTTCCGGCGCAGGTAGCCGATGAAGGTCTCGACGGCGTTGTGGGTGACCGCGAAGTCGTACCCCCAGACACGTTCCAGCAGAACCTCGCGGGACAGCACGATGCCGGCGTTGATGGCCAGCACCTCGAGCAGGTCGAACTCGCGCCTGGTCAGAGCCAGCTGCCGGCCGCCCACAACGGCGTTCCTGCCGGCCGTGTCCAGGACCAGATCGCCGACCCGGACGGCCCCCGCGATCCCGGGCCCCGCCGCGCCGGACCGGCGCAGCAGGGCCCGCAGCCGCAGCGCCAGCTCGACCAGGTCGAACGGTTTGACCATGTAGTCGTCGGCTCCAGCCGTCAGACCGGCCACCCGGTCGGCCACCTCGTCCAGCGCCGACAACATCAGGATCGGCACCTCGGAACCGCGGCGGCGCAGTTCGGCGCACACCTCGATGCCCGACATGCCGGGCATCGAGACATCCAGGACGATGGCGTCGACCCGATCGGCGATCTCCACCGCGTTATGGCCGCTGCCGGCCGCCTCCACCGTGAAACCTTCCAGGGTGAGACCGCGCCGGAGCACGCGCAGGATCGCCGGGTCGTCGTCCACCGCCAGAATCCGGTGTGCGCCCATCTGCTTCCTCCTCCGGCCGTGGCCCGTCATCGTACGGGGGCCTGGCCGGACGTCCCACGTCAGGCCTTACGGTGCACCGTGAACGGGATCGTGGCGGGGTGCTTGCGGTACTTGCCCAGGTAGACCTTGCCGCGCGGCAGCGGCTGGCCGTTGATCGTCAGGCCGGAGACCGTGAGGGTGTCGGCGCAGGAGGTCTTGAAGTCGAAGCCGTCCATCAGGCCGTGGTTCACCACGGTGAAGTTGATCGTGAGCTTGTCGGCCGACAGCTCGATCTTGTCCTGCTTCTCCAGCTTGACCCACTTGAAGCCCACGATCGGGGTGTTCGAGGTGATCGTGCCCGAGTAGGTCTGGGCCTTGCTGCGCTTCTGGGTGACGCGCAGGTGGAAGCCGTTCTTGTCGTGCCAGAAGTAGTCGCCGCTGCGGGAGTGGACTCCGAGGCCGGCCGGCCTGCCCTGGACCTGGCCGATCCAGGCGGCCTTCTCGCAGGTGCCGGTCGTGGCGGAGGCCGTCGTGGCGGAGGCGGGAGCAGCGCTGATCAGCGTCGCGCCGATCAGAGTCGCGCCCAGAGCAGCGGGGATGAGGGTGCTTCGCCGCATGGGTTAACGCCTTTCGTGTGAGCGAATGTGGCGCGCAGGACGATAGGGATGCTTCTTGGCAAGAACCTGAGATTCCGCAGATTCCGGGTCATCGCCCCTCCCCAGCGCTTCCTCGTGGGGAAGATGTGTCATGATAATGACAACGGTTTTCATTTCACTCGGGAGGTAGCCGTGCCCACCCCTGTCGTCCTGGTCGCCGGACTCCACACCCCGGCCCGCAGCGCCACCGTCAACCGGCTCCTCGCCGCCCATCCCGGGGCCATCGCCGTCCACCACGACCTGCGCGAAGTCACCTCAGGCCGCATCGAACGCGAGGTACGCGACTCCTCCGGCATCCACGACCTCACCCAGGTACGGCTGGCGCACGCCTGCGTCACCTGCACGATCCGCGAAGACCTGCTCCCCCAGCTGATCCGCCATGCCGACACCGCGTCGCTGCTGATCGTGGACCTGTGGGACTCGGTCGAACCCCGCTCCGTGGCCGAAGCACTCGACGAGGCTCCCGAGATCCTGCGTCTCACCGGCGTACTGACCGCCCTGCACACCGAGCATCTGCCCATCGACATCGCCCGCGGCGAACGCCTCGCGGAGACCGGCCAGGCCGGAGCCGCCGGCGACCGTCGCTACCTGGCCGAAGTCCTGGCCCGCCAGATCGAGTACGCCACCGCCCTGATCCTCCACAACGGCGACCGGGAGGACATCGAACTGGCCCGCGCCCTGCTCTCCCACCTCGCGCCCGTCACCCCCGTCTTCACCGACTCCCTGCCCGCCGTGACCGGCCCCGCCCTCCACACCCGCGAACTCGCGGAACGCGTCGACCCCGCCACCGCCCAACTCCCCTGCGACGCGCGTACGGGCGAGGTCACCACCGTCGTCTGGCACCGCCTGCGCCCGCTCCACCCCGCCCGCCTCTTCGCGGCCATGGGCGACCTGATCGCCGGATCCGTCCGCTCCCGCGGCCGCTTCTGGCTCGCCACCCGGCACGACCGCCTGCTCGCCTGGGACTCCGTCGCGGGCGCCATGTCCGTCGCCGACGCCGGCCCCTGGCTCGCCGCCCTACCCGAGACCTCCTGGGACCAGATCTCCCCCGCCCGCCGCGTCGCCGCCGCCCTCGACTGGACCGACCCCCTCGGCGACCGCGTCCAGCACCTCGTCTTCACCGGCCCCGACCTCGACCGCGACCGCATCCACACCCTCCTCGACTCCTGCCTCCTCACCCCCGCCGAAGCCGTCTCCGGCTCCCACACCTGGTCCCACTACGAGGACCCGTTCTCCGCCCTACTCACATGAAGCGGAGTGCGTGCTCAGGAACCTTGCTCCAGCGGAGAAACCGGGTATTGGGCCCTGATCTGGGTTGGGCGGATGGCATATTTTCATCCCTTGTGTGTGGGTGAAGGGGTGAGTTGATGACATCGACCGGGGCGCGGTTGCGGCTGTGGACGTCTGTGGGTGCTCAGGGGCGGGTGACGCCGATGGAGCTCTTCTTCGATCTGGTCTTCGTCTTTGTGGTCACGCGGGTCACGCACGTGGTGGAGGGGCATCCGGGGTGGGAAGGGCTGTTGCAGGGTCTGCTGCCGATGGTCGTTGTGTGGTGGATGTTCAGCGCGTTCGGGTGGCTGACCAATGCGGTGCGGCCCGATGTGGTGCCGGTGCGGCTGCTGCTGGTTGTCGCGATGACGGCTTTCTTCATCATGGGGCTGTCTGTGCCTTACGCCTTCGAGCCCGAGGGGTGGGCTTTTCCGGTGGCGTACCTGGTGGTGGTGGGGATTCACTGCGTGGTTTATCTCACTGCGAGTGTTGACTCGGCGCGGCGGGCGATCTTGCGGAATGTGCCGTTCAATGCGGCGGCGGGGGTGTTGGTGCTGGTTGCGCCGCATCTGCCTGAGGGGTGGGGCTGGGCTTGCTGGGCGGTTGCCGTACCGGTGCTGTATTTGTCGCCGTTTCTGGGGCATATTCGGGGGTTTGTTATTGAGCCCCATCATTTTGTGGAGCGGCATGCGCTGCTTCTGATCGTGGTGCTGGGTGAGTCGGTGGTCGCTATCGGCATCGGGGCCGAGGGGCCGGGGAGTCATGCGGTGGATCTGCCGCTGGCGGTCGGGGTGGTGCTGGGCATCGCGGTCGCGACGGGCTTGTGGTGGGTGTACTTCGATGGGGACGAGGTCAGGGCGGAGGCGGAGTTCGAGCGGGCCGACGAACGCCGGAGGCAGCATCTGGCCTACTACGCGTTCACCGGGGCTCACCTGGCGATGATCGTGGGCGTCATCCTGGTCGCGGCCGGCATCACCGACGCCATCCGGCATTTCGACGATCATGTGAATCCCTGGTGGCTTGGCTGCGGGACCGCGGTCTTTCTCGTCGGGCACGCGCTGCATCGGGCCATGCTGAAGAGCGGGCGGATCGTCGATCGTGTCGTCGGCGCGGTCTGCGTGGTGCCGCTGGGAGCGGCGGCGTCGGTCACCGGCTGGGCCGCCATGGCCGCCGTCGTGGTCGTGTTGACGGTCATCGCCACCCTCGACCACCGGCGCGGGCTCGGTGGCGGCGAAGCTCATCAGGATCACGGTCCCGGTGAGCAAGTGGGCCCTGGCGACGACCATCAAGACCACCAGCAGCCGAACCCTGAGGTCGGCGTTCCCGGAAAGTAGACCCAGCCGCGCCGACCGCCAGGTCACTGGCGTGCCGCCTCAGCCATCGGCACCCTGAGGTCGGCGTTGCCGGAAAGTAGACCCAGCCGCGCCGACGGCCAGGTCAGCTGGCCGTGCCGCCGCAGCCATCGGCTTGATCTGCTGTCCGCTCCCGGGACACTTCCAGAGATAGTGGTAGATCTCCTACTGTGACTCCTGATCATTCGCCGAGGCGGGAGACGACGTGGGCGTTCTTTACGACTACTACCGGGCTGCTGGCCGGGACGCGGCCATCGCCGATCCGGAGAACCCTCGGGCGGTCGATGAGCCCGAGCGCCCGGTGTTCGACGCCGTGGACGCCAAGTCGATCGACCCGCATGTGGCGTTCGGCCAGCTTGTCGCTCTGGCCGCCGGTGTGCCCTACTCCATCGATCTCATCGACAGCGTGATGCTGTACCCGCCTCCGGAGGGCGCTCCCCAGAGCGACGAGGAGTGGGAGTCGCTCCCAGAGGACTCGCCGTACCTGGACGGGTCGTGGATCGCGGAGTTGCCCGTGATGGCGCGCGACGCGCTCGCCGACCTTGACGACTCGCGAGTGCCCGAGGTCGCGGGGCGGTGGTCGGAGGCCGAGGAGTTCAAAAGCTGGAGCCCCGAGGACAGACGCCACCTCTTCGCCTTGACCGAACAGTTCGTCGGCCTCGCCCGCCGCGCCAAAGCCGACGACCAGCTGCTCTACTGCTGGAGCTGCACGTAACGGCGCCTACTCGCTGGGATCCCGGTCTGTTCCCCGCGATGCGGGCAGTCCGCTACGGGAATCCAGCACCACCCGCGTGCCGAGAGGCTCGTCGAGCCGCACGCCGATCTGGTCCGTGAGCATTATCGCGGTGCAGACCTGGACATAGTCCTCCCGCACATCGACATCGACCACGACCACCTGCGCGGTCTCATAGACCCTCGCGCCGAACGTCGAATCGCATGCGCCGTGCCCGTAGCTTAGCTTCAGCTCTTGTGGCGTCACCGTTTCGTAGGTGAACACCTCCTGCAACCCCGCCCAGCCCTCCTCTGAGCCCTCCCGGCGCTCGGCGACCTCCTTCGCGCGGACGATGAAGTCGTCCGTGGCCGTGGGCGTCGAGGCCAGTATCGATCCGCAGGACGTCAGCACGATCAGCGTCGCCGCAAATCTCCCCGCTTGAAGGATCCGCATGCCGTTAAGACGTTTCCCCGATCAGTGAGGTTCGTGGGGTGAAATGGGCAGGTCGCGTACGCGTAGGTAGGTGGAGAAGTCCTCTGGGGAGCGGACGGAGTGGTGCAGGACGGCGTCGTAGATGTCGGTGCCGCCGATCCGGTACGGGTAGTGCGGGCTGCGGTGCCAGAGGTCTTTCAAGCGCAGGATGGTCAGACGCTGTTCGGAGGTCACGTGCGCGGCCAGGTGTTCGGCTTCGGCGAGGGTTGGGCGTTCGACCGCGTGCAGCCACACGGTGATGTCCACTTTCCACAGACCGCCCGCGCCCTCGTAGCGGCACACGAGGTAGTGGCGCTCGTCCTCGATCCGGTCGGTGGGCCGGCGTTGTTCGCGCTCGTCGCGGTAGTCCACGGCGATCAGCCCGGGTACGGTCGCCAGCCGGGCCAGCGCCGTGAACACGTCGACGGCGGTGGCGTGGGGGGCGGTGAACACCACGTCCAGGTCGCGCCAGACCATCAGCCCGGACACCATGCTGCCGACCACCTGCGCCGGCCCGAACCCGGCGAAGGCGTCCTCCAGCCGCAGGACCCGCAGCACGTGAGCGCCCTCCGCCTGCAGCGTGCCCGCCCTCGCCAGGAGCGCAGCGTCACTGATCTCCGTTTCGCGCACCTGATCCTCCAAGGTCCAAAAAGCTACGGTACAGGAGGGACCCGTGGGTTCTGAGTGGTGCCACATTGGACAGCGGCGAAGATCGCTGCATAGCGTGGACGTGGGGAAATGGAATCTGGGGGGACACCATGGCCTCATATGACCTGTCTGGGAAGAACGCGCTGGTAACAGGTTCGACGAGTGGGATCGGCAAGGCCACGGCGATGATGCTGGCGGACAACGGCGCCCGCGTGGTCGTCGCCGGGCGGGACAAGGAACGCGGCATGGCCGTCGTGGACGCCATCCGCTCCCGGGGCGGCGAAGCCGAGTTCATCCCGGCCGACCTGCACGACGCCGCCAGCGCCAAGGAGCTGGCCCACCGGGCGGAGGAGACCGTCGGGCCCATCGACATTCTGGTGAACAACGCCGGAATCGCCGCGTTCGGCCCTACCGAGGACTTCCCGGAGGAGACCTTCGACGCGATCATGGCCACGGACGTGAAGGCGCCGTTCTACCTGGTCAGCGAGCTCGCTCCGGCCATGGCGGCCCGCGGTTCCGGCGCCGTCGTGAACGTCAGCAGCGTGGCCGGCAGCATCGCCCTGGCCAACTCGGCCGTGTACGGCGCCAGCAAGTCCGCGCTCAACCAGCTCACCCGCAACTGGGCCGCGGAGTACGGCCGCCGCGGCGTGCGCGTCAACGCGGTCTCACCTGGCCCGGTGCGTACGCCCATGTCGGCGGAGGCCGGCGAGAGCGTGAACGAGCTGGTGGAGCAGACCCCGGCCGGATACATGGCCGCGCCCGAGCAGATCGCCGCCGCGATCACCTACCTCGCCTCCGACGAGTCCAGCTACACCCAGGGCACCATCCTGGACGTGGACGGCGGACGCCGCGCGGTGTAGTGGTGGTCTAGTGCGGGTGCATGTACTCCGCGCGCCGCAGGAACATCGCGCCGAGCATGAGCGGGAACATGGCCACATGCGACGCGATCATCAGCGTGTCGCCGTCGATGACGTCCAGCCAGAGCAAGGGAAATAACGGAACCGCAGGCAGGAACATGGCGGAGCACATCTCCAGGATGGGCCGCCAGGCGTGCTTACGGAACCGCATCCAGAGGGCCATCCCGACGCACATGTTGAAGGCCATCAGCAGATAGCCGAGGTCGGGACGGCCGCCGTGGCCGCTGTGGGAGCCGATGCCGACGGCCGACTGGAGGAATCCCAGCGCGAACATGCCCACGAACATGGCGACGATCATCTCGATGTAGTGGATGGCGAACCGCAGCCATCCGTTCTGCGCTCGCGGAGCTGTCTCAGTCATGGTTCGACAATGTAGCCAGCGCGTCCGTCACCCAAGGAAAGCGGTCAGGCTGGTCCGGAATCTTGGGCTGCCCGTCCTTCCGGCCTAGAGTCGGAGCATGAGCGAGCGGCATTTCGTGGTCGTCGGGTACGACGCCGCGGAACTCCTGGACATCGCCTGCGTGGTCTCCACCCTCGAGACCGCGAACCTGTACGGCGCGGACCCCTACTACCGCGTCCGCCTCGTCACCCCCGGAGCCCGTCCGATCGACTGCGGCCCCACCGTCGCCCTGCACACCAACGAGACCCTCGAACGGGTCACCGGGCCGATCGACACCCTGCTCGTGTCGGGCGGCGTGGGCAGCCAGGACGCGGCGGACAACCGGCTGATTCTCGCGCATGTGCGCAGGCTGGCGCGGGAGAGCCGCCGGATCGCGGCGGTCTGCACCGGCACGCGGATTCTGGCCGCCTCCGGCCTCCTCGACGACCGCAGGGCCACCACGCACTGGCACTGGGCGGACGAAGTAGCCGCAAGCCATCCGAAGGTACGCATAGACCCCGACCCCATCTTCATCCGGGACGGAAACGTCTACACCTCGGCGGGCGTCACCAGCGCCCTGGATCTGACGCTCGCGCTCATCGAGGAGGACAACGGCGTCGACCTGGCGAGGACGGTGGCCAGGCATCTCGTGACGTACCTCCAGCGGCCGGGCAACCAGGCGCAGATGAGCATGTTCACCGCCGCTCCGGCGCCCTCCAACAGGCTGGTCAAACGGGTGGCCGACTACATCACCGCGCATCCGGAGGCCGATCTGACCGCCGCGACGCTGGCCGCCGACGCGGGGGTGAGCGAGCGGCATCTGACCCGGCTGTTCGTCAGGCACCTGGGCCGGACGCCGGGCAAGTTCGTCCGGCAGACGCGTACCGAGGCGGCCGCCCACCTGCTGACCTCCACCTCGCTGCCGTTGCCCGCCGTGGCCGCCCGCTGCGGGTTCGGCACGGCCGAGACGCTTCGCCAGGCCTTCGTCGACTGTTACGGCGTGCCGCCCTCGCACTACCGGCTCACCCAGTCACGACCTCAGACGAAGTTGAGTACATGAGCGGTGTCCCGCGACGGCATCCCGGAAGATCATTGTTTTCATGAAATGGTGGATTTTTCTGGTGTCGCTAGCGTTCGCGGTCTTCGCGGCCTGGCTGACCTTTCATACGGGCGTCGCGCCCAGCACGCTGCTCGCCGTACTCGTCGGCGCGATCAGCCTGATCTGGCTGCTCGTCCTGCTGACCGTGCCGTGGAACCTGTACTTCTCCGCCCGGAGGGTCGTCCACGAGACGCACCTGTCCCGGGAGCGCGGCATCGAGGTGCCGCAGGCGCGTGAGGACGAGGCGGCGGAGATCGCCCGCCGGATGCTGCGCTTCGCCGTCGCCGGGCACCTGCTCTCCGCGGCGGTCATCGCGGTCATCACGTACTTCTCCGGCGCTCAGGTGGGGTACTACTTCGCGGGGTTCTACCTGCTGGCGACGGCGTTCAGGCCGGCCGGGTCGTACATGTCCCACCTGCGGGAGCGGGTCAGCAGCCTGATGGAGGAGCTGCACTACCCGCGCCAGGACGTGGCCACGCTCCGCGGCGAGGTCGCCGCGCTCACCGAGGCGCGTACCAAGCTGGAGGAGTCGGTTCGCGACCTGGACGAGAAGCTCGGCCAGACCCGCGCGGAGCTGGCCGCGCTGCGGGCGGACGCGGAGACCGGCGACCACGACCTGAACCGGCGCATCACGCAGATGACCCGGCGATTCGACGAAACCGTCGACGGCTTGAGCGACAACCAGGAGCTCATCAGCGGGCTGAAAGCCTTCCTCCGCCTGGTACGCGCCGAGTCCAGCCCTTCTTGACGCGAAATCCCTTGAAGCGTTTTGAGGGAACCCCGCCGGGGCCTAATCCACCGCGACCTGGGCGATTTCCGTGATGTCGGCGGGACGCACCCGGCAGCACCCGCCGACGATGCGCGCCCCGGCGGCCACCCACTGCCGGGCCTCCCCGGCCACGTACCGGGACGCGCCTTCCCACGACCGCCGCTGCGCGTCCCAGCCCTCGCCGCTGTTCGGGTAGACGATCACCGGCTTTCCGGTGATCTCGCGTGCGACGGCGATCGCGCGCGGCACGTCCGACGGCGCGCAGCAGTTCACGCCCACCGCCACGACCTCCGGCACGTCCCTGGCCACCGCGAACGCCTCAGCCAAGGGCTGCCCGGCCCGCGTGCGCTCCCCGTCGATGCTGTACGTCAACCACGCCGGAACCCCCATCCCGGACACCACCGTCATCAAGGCCTCCGCCTCATCGATGTCCGGCACCGTCTCCAGCGCCAGCACATCCGGCGCCGCGTCCACCAGCACCTCGACCCGGGGCCGATGCCACGCCACCAGTTCGCCCACGCTCAGCCCGTACCGCCCCCGATACTCGGACCCGTCCGCCAACGCCGCCCCGTACGGCCCGACCGAAGCGGCCACCCACCGCTCCCGCCCGTCACCGGCCATCTCGGCACGCGCGGCCTGCGCCAGTTCGACGCTTTTCCGCATCAACCGCTCGGCGTCCGCCCGGTCGATCCCCCGTGCCGCGAACCCGTCGAAGGACGCCTGGTAACTCGCCGTCGTGGCGATCACGGCGCCCGCGCGGAAGAACGACAGGTGCGCCGCCGTGATCTCCTCCGGCGCGTCCATCAGCAACCGCGCCGACCACAACGGATCCGAAAGATCATGCCCGCGCGCCTCAAGCTCGGTCGCCAGACCCCCATCGGCGACCAACACATTCCCATTCACCCCGAAAACACCCATAACGCCACCCTAGGTCCGCGTAGCGCCCGACAAACCATGACCTACAACACGGACAGGCGGCGATAATGTGCCCGTGGCCTGGGAGACAGCCGCCCTGGGATTGGGCAAGGTGGTGGGCGACCGCGCCCTGCGTACGTGGCTCACCTCCCGGTCGGCCGCGGAGAGCCGCGGCAAGGACCTCGTCGAGCTGATGCGGGCTCGCTTCCCGGATCAGCTGGTGCGCCGCAAGGCCGAACGGCAGATCGAGGACATCGCCGACGCGGTCACCGCCCGCGTGCTCAAGGTCTGCGCGCACGAGTTCCCCGGCCTCGAGGATGACGACCGCCTCACCGTACTCGCCGAGGTCACACAGGTCCTGCACCGCGCGGACCTCTCCGACCGCGCCCTGCTGACCGCCGACGCCGACCCGGTACGGCTGGCGCAAGCCGTACGAGCGGGACTGCCCGGTCCGAAGGACCTCGGTGAAGCGGCGTCCCGCCTGTACGAGGTCGTGCTCGACGAATGCTGCGACTGCCTGGTACGGATCGTGCGGCACCTGCCCGAGTTCCAGCCGCGGGCGGCCACCGAGACGCTCACGCGCCTGTCGGGGCTGGGCGAGCAGATCGCCACCGTGCTGGAACGGCTTCCCGTACGCACACTGGAGGCCCCGGAGGGCACCGACCGGGACACCGGGTTCCGCCGTCGCTACCTGGAGCATGTGTCGCAGACGCTCGACGTGCTCGAACTGCTGGGCGTACGGATCGAGCGGTTCCGGCCGCGGACGTCGTTGAGTGTGGCGTACATCAGTCTTTCGGTTTCGGCCATGCCCGGCCGGGCCGATCCCGTGTCCTGGCACGCCGCGGCGGCCGAGCCCGCGACCATGCGGGTGGAGAGCGCGCTCGGTCAGGGGCGCAGGATGCTGCTCAGGGGCGAGGCCGGGGGCGGCAAGAGCACGCTGCTGCGGTGGCTGGCCATCACCGCCGCGCGGGGCGGGTTCGAGGGGGAACTGGCCGAGTGGAACGGGTGTGTGCCGTTCCTGGTGAAGTTGCGCAGCTACGCCGACCGGGATCTGCCCAGGCCGGAGCAGTTCCTCGACCTCGCCGCCGGGGCGCTGGCCGGTCTCATGCCCGCCGGGTGGGTGCATCGGCAGCTGTGGTCGGGGCGTGCGCTGCTGCTGGTCGACGGCGTGGACGAGCTCACCGGGAATCAGCGGAAGGCGATCAAGCCGTGGTTGCGCGGGCTGCTGGCCGAGTTCCCCGCGATGCGGGTGGTGGTCACCACCCGGCCGGCGGCGGCGCGGTCGTCGTGGCTGGACGAGGAGGGATTCGCGCCCGCGTTCCTGGAGCGGATGACGCCCTCGGACACGCGGGCGCTGGTCGAACACTGGCACGAAGCGATCAGGAACAGCCCCGACCTGCCTTGTCCGGTCGAGCATCTGCCTGTCGTCCAGGCGAGGCTGCTGTCGCATCTCGACGGCGCGGCTCATCTGCGCGGGCTCGCGGCCACGCCTTTGCTGGCGGCCATGTTGTGTGCGCTCAACCTCGATCGTGCGTCGGAGTTGCCGCCGGATCGTATGGGGTTGTACGCGGCGGCGTTGGAGATGCTGCTGGAGCGGCGGGACGCGGAACGGACCATTCCCAGTTATGGGCAGGTGCATCTGGATCGGGCTCAGAAGATCCAGATCTTGCAGGAGCTGGCTTGGCAGCTGTCGATGACCAACCGGGTCGAGTTGCCGAAATCCGCCACGTTGGCGCGGGTGGAGAAGGTCGTGTCGGCCATGCCGCGGGTGCAGGCGACCGGGGTTCAGGTGCTGGGCTATCTGCTCGATCGCAGTGGCGTAATTCGCGAGCCGGTGGACGGTCGTATCGACTTCGTGCATCGCACGGTTCAGGAGTATCTGACCGCGCGGGCTGCCGCTGAGGATGGGGATATCGAGCCGCTGGTGCACAACGCGCATCGCGATCAGTGGCGTGAAGTGGTGGTGATGGCGGCCGGGCACGCGAACGCGCCGCTGCGGGAGGAACTGCTTACGGGGTTGCTGGGGCGGATGGAGAGTGAGCCGCGGTATGCGCGGCGGCTCAAAGTTCTCGTGTGTGCGTGTTTGGAGACGCTGCCGTCGGTGCCCGAGCGGTTACGGGAGGCGGTGAACGGATGTCTACGCGACCTCATCCCGCCCCGGGACGTGGGCTCGGCCCGGTCCCTGGCGAACGCCGGCCAGATCGTTCTTCACCAACTGCCCACCGATCTAAGTGGGCTCTCCCCGGCCGTTGCCCGCGCCTGCGTCAGAACAGTCTGTTTGATCAACGGCCCCCATGCTCTCAACGTGCTGTCCGGCTACGCGTCCGATGGCCGAAGCGAAGTCATACGCGAGTTGATCACAGACTGGCGCTATTTCGAGCCCGAACTGTACGCCAAGCGCGTGCTTTCCTGCGCGAACATCACGGACGAGAGGCTTCGGGTAGATACCGTCGGACAGCTCAAGGCATTACGTCATCTCCCACCGCAAAACAACGTGATTATCCACACCCCTGTGATAGACGACTTGAGCCCGTTGCTCCCTCATCGCGAGTCACTCACTTCCCTGACCATGTCCGGAAGGCCGACCGAGACGGCACTGCGGACAGTTCGCCAGCTCGATTCTTTGACAAGTCTTGATATATGGAATACGAAAGACATCGGCTTTATTTCCAACCTTCACAACTTAATCGCACTTCAGCTTTATCAAATGTCAGACGTAACAGACTTCGAGCCTCTCCGCGGCTTATCCAAGTTGACGCGCCTCCATCTCATGGACGCAATCAATTTGACCCGCTGGCATTGGCTGCCGGCACCCGACCGTCTTACGTCGCTAGGTCTCTCCGGCGCACCGATAGTGGGATCCATGCGCGAAGTCGTCTCACAAGCGCCATCCCTTGAGAGTCTGTTCCTCCATGGCTACCAGCGGCTTACCCATCTCGAAGCGCTCTCCCAGCTCAGTCTTGACCACCTCGGCCTCGCTGGGATCAAGGAACTTGACGACATCTCCCCCCTCTCGGGGTGTGTCTCGCTCACCTCTCTAACCCTGGATAGAACTCCAGTGCACGACCTGCGCCCTCTTGTCGCCCTGGAGAATCTGAATTACCTCAGCCTGGGCAACTGCGGTCTACTACAAGACCTTTCACCGCTCGCACATGTGAGCCGACTCCGCACTCTGTGGCTAGACAATGCCACCCCAGGACTCGACCTCGCGCCGTTGGCCGAGAACTCACGATTGAGAGTAATAATCGCGAATGAACAAAAGGTCGGTAACGGCCATTTGTTCGGCAAGCGGCTCACTCGAGTCTGGACATGACTATCTTCCACATATTTATGGCCTCCAGAGTGGCTACGCGTGCAGTCGGCCGTCGGAGAGTCGTAGCCAGCGGTTGACGTTGATCTGCGCCAGGAATCGTTCGTCGTGGCTGACCACCACGAATGCGCCTTCGTAGGCGGTGAGCGCGCTTTCCAGTTGGCCCACGCTGACCAGGTCGAGATTGTTGGTCGGTTCGTCGAGGAGGAGCAGTTGGGGAGCCGGTTCGGCGTACAGGACGCAGGCGAGGGTGGCGCGCAGGCGTTCTCCGCCGGAGAGGACGCCGACCGGGAGGTGGATGCGGGAGCCCCGGAACAGGAAGCGGGCGAGCAGGTTCATTCGCTGTGACTCGGGCATCGTGGGCGCGGAATCGGCCAGGTTCTCCGCCACCGTACGGTCGAGGTCGAGCAGGTCGAGCCGCTGAGAGAGGTAGGCGACGCGGCCGTCCGCCCGCTTGGCGGTGCCGCTCTCCGGCTCCAGGTCGCCGTTGATCAGCCGGAGCAGGGTGGATTTTCCGACGCCGTTGGGACCGGTCAGCGCGATCCGCTCCGGACCCCGGATCTCCAGGTCGGCGCCCTCGCCCGCGAAGAGCGCGCGTTCCCCGTAGTAGACCTGCATCCGTTCTCCGAAGAAGACCGTACGTCCGGCCGGGACGTTGGTGCCGGGGAGTTCCAGCGCGATCCGTTTCTCGTCGCGCAGGGCACGGCCTGCCTCGTCGAGCCTGGCCTTGGCGTCGCTGACCCGAGCGGCGTGCATCTCGTTGGCTTTCCCCGCCGACTCCTGGGCGTCGCGTTTCATCGTCCCCGCGAAGATCTTCGGCAGCCCGGCGTCCTTGAGGTTGCGCGCCGCGTTCCCGGCCCGCCGCGCGGCCCGCTCCCGGGCCTGCTGCATCTCCCGCTTCTCCCGCTTCAACTCGGTCTCCGCGTTGCGGACATTCTTCTCCGCGACCTCCCGCGCGGCACGTACGGCCTCCTCGTACGCGCTGAAGTTCCCGCCATACGAGCGCAACTCGCCCCGATCGAGTTCGGCGATGCGATCCATACGATCGAGCAGCGCCCGGTCATGGCTCACCAGCAGCAGACACCCGTTCCAGTCCTCAAGCACGCCGTAGAGCTTCCGCCGCGCATCCAGATCGAGGTTGTTGGTCGGTTCGTCCAGAATCAGCACATCCGGCCGCTTCAACAGCTGCGCCGCCAGCCCGATGGACACAACCTGGCCCCCGCTGAGAGTGCCCAACCGCCGCGTGAGCGCGACATCCCCCAGCCCAAGCCGATCCAACTGGGCACGAGTGCGCTCCTCGATGTCCCAGTCGTTGCCGATCGTTGCGAAGTGCTCCTCGCTCGCGTCACCGGCCTCGATGGCGTCGATCGCCCTGATCACCGGCGCGATTCCCAGCACCTCCGCCACCGTCAGGTCACCGGCGAACGGCAGACTCTGCGGGAGGTACCCGAGCACGCCCTTCACAGACGCGCTCCCCCCGGTTGGCCGGTACTCGCCGGCGATCAGCTTGAGCAGGGTGCTCTTCCCCGCACCGTTCGGCGCGACAAGCCCGGTACGACCCGCGCCGACAGTGAAGGAAAGATCCTGGAAGACGGGGGTGTCGTCAGGCCAGGAGAAGGACAGGTTCGAGCAGATGACGAATGCATCGGACATGAGAGACCTCGCGTGGGATGCCAGGCGCGACAGAACCGCCCAGCAGGGAGAAAAGGATTCATGGGAACGACGACACAGCCACGGCGACGGCACTCCTAGGCGCCCGCCGACGGCCGATCACTCCCGGGTATCACCCGGAGATGTCGTCGTCACCTGCCACGTCTGATCTCCCTGTTCTCGTCACTCGCAAATCACCCTAGCAGGGACGAAGGGATGCGAACCCGCCCTGCGAACGGTCACCGGCAAGCGGGGCGGGCGGCTGACGTCATCCCCTCAACCCCACGCGACATCCCCTCAACCCCACGCGACGTACACAAATCTCCTGGCGGCTCGCTCACGCTCGGAGGTCGTCAAGGTGGGCGGGTTCGCGATGTCGGATCTTCCCCGTGGTGAGTCCTGGTGTGAGTCAGTTCCATCGCCGTTCGTGGCCCGATTTCCGCCGCTCAGCGCCTGAGCCCTCGATCTCTGTCCTGGGTTCTTGATCTCCGGGGTAGCCCTGGGCGTTTTGGGGGGTTAGCCCGGGGGCGGACGTCCGGAGGGCCGGTTTAGCCTGAGCGTGCTGCGCAACCGAGCCCTGCTCGAAGGCGACAATTTCGCAATATCGCGAAATATCCCCCTCGGCTTCGGCGACGGAATTTAGGTGGCCCGAGCGGCCTGCCGACTCCCCATCGAGGGAGCTTCGGAATCATTTCCGTCCATGCGCATGCCTTTTTTGGAGCATTTTCCACGCGTGCCATATATTTCCAGCATAGCTGCTCTGACCTGCCAATACATCACATCATGGTGTCGTCGATAACGCGGCCAGAAAATGCAAGCGGCTTGAAAGTCGTGGTAGCCGGAATGAAAGTGGAGCCTCGTACAAAGGGGGTGCGAAGAAACGAAAGACACACCGAAAGGAACACTCCGATGAACCGCACCGCTCGCGCCCTGCTCGGTCTCGCCGCCACCGTCACCGCCGCCGCTGCCATCGTGGCCGCCCCCTCGTCGGCCCAGGCCACCACCGCCGCCTGCGACCCCGCTCTGATCGCCCCCAACGGCAGCCTCATCGGCGGCCTCTGGCGCTCCAACGGCGGCGAGAACAGCGTCTACCGCTGCCCGGTCACCAAGGAGTTCGGCTACCCGGACAAGGCCGGCTCCTGGCAGCGCTTCCAGAACGGCAAGATCGTCTGGTCGCCGAACCTCGGTAACGGGACGCTCATCCGGGTCTTCCAGAAGGACGGCAAGATCGTCCTCAAGTGGAGCGGCCTGGGCCGGGACTGGGACTTCTTCAACGTCCGGTACAGCCAGGACGGCGGGCGCGCCGTACAGGTCAAGCAGGCCCGGCTGACCCCGTGGAGCGGCCAGTTCTCGTTGACGCCCTTCGTGCACAACGGCGTCGGCTCCACCACGAACGGCCACTCGTCCAGCACTTTCGCCTTCATCGTCCAGGGCTGCGACCGCGGCACCTTCAGCTCCGACTGCGGCCCGTGGAGCATCGCCAACTCGATCAAAGTCGCCCACTGACCGCGTTCAACCCCCCGACTGAGGAGTTCTCCCATGTCCATCACCCGCAACCTGCTGGCGGCCGCCGCGCTCGCCACCGGACTCGCCCTGATCTCCCCCACCGCGGCCCACGCCGCCACCAGCTCCTGCGATCCCGCTCTGGTCGCGCCGAACGGCAGCCTCATCGGCGGCCTCTGGCGCTCCAACGGCGGCGAGAACAGCGTCTACGGCTGTCCCGTCACCAAGGAGTTCGGCTATCCGGACAAGGCCGGCTCCTGGCAGCGCTTCGAGTCCGGCAAGATCGTCTGGTCTCCCAATCTGGGCAACGGGACGCTGCTGCGCGTCTTCGAGAAGGGCCCGAACATGGTCTTCAAGTGGAGCGGCCTGGGCCGGGACTGGGACTTCTTCAACGTCCGCTGGAGCAAGGACGCCCAGCTGGGCAACAAGACCTACCAGGTCAAGGTCAAGCGCCTGACGCCGTGGAGCGGCCAGTTCATCATCACCAAGAACCCCGCCGTCGACTACGAGAGCTCCGTCAGCCACGGCCGTACGACCGACACCTGGCGCTTCGTCGTCCAGGGCTGCGACCGAGGGACGTTCAGCTCGGACTGCGGCCCGTGGAGCATCACCAACGTGTACGAGTACTAGGCCCGCCGGATGGGCCTCCCAACCGAACGACAACGCACCGGAAGCGGCCATGCAGGGGGCATGACCGCTTCCTCGCGTCCGCCGCGGACGACCACCGTGCGAAAGGTGTCCGCCTTCGGCTGGGAACCCAGGACCTCCGACCCCGGCCCGACCAGCGCAGGCCCCATGAGCCACCGCACCCAGCAGCGCGCCGTGCGACGTAGCCGCGTTCTAGGCGATCCGCAGGCGGAGGTTGGCTTGGACGGTCCCGTGTTCGTCGACGGCAACGATCCGGCCGCCGGAGTCGAAGAGCGTCGTGATCCCCGCGTGCGATCGCAGACCCAACGTGTCGCCGTCGGGGAAGGCGGCCCTGAACATCACCTCTCCCTGGGCCGCGCGCACTTCGGCGACGCCGTCGTCCACGGTCGCGTGGACGTCCCCGGCCGAGAGCGTGGGGCTGAGGGCCTTTCCGCAGGCCAGGACGTGTAGCGACTCGTCAGATCTCACGCGGGTGCGCCCGCGCAACGTCCAGCCGGGCAGTTCCCAGCGCCAGGCTTCCAGCTGGGGCCGACCGTTCACGGACACCAGGCCGATCGCGGAGATACTCGTGGCCGTGCGATTGACGGAAAGGATCTTGGCCGCCTCCGTCATCTCCCGCCAGACCATTCGGGGGCTGTCCGCGAGGACGTCGAAGACCACGATGCCCTCATCGCTGACCGCGGTGAGCAGTCCTCCGTCGTAGGACGGCAGGATCGCCTTGACGCGTAGGGCCGTCCAACGGCGGACTTTACGAGTGGCCAGGTCAAGCCGGTGTACGTCCCGGACGGATTCCCGGCGGTTCACCAGCAGGGCGGCACCCCCGTGGTCGGCGATGACGAGTTGGTGCGCGGGAATGTCCCAGCGTGCCCGTACCCGGCCGTCGCGGGTGAGCAGGAACGTGCCCGCGTCTCCGCACGCGGCCAGCACGCCCCCATTGCCGAGCACGGCGGCGTCGAAGAGCGCGATCGTCCCCGGCGGGCCGGAAGCCGTGACGAACGGCGCCTCGGCGGCCGATCGTGGAGCGCGTGGTACGTCGGCCAGGTCGGCCACGGCGAGAGGATCCGCGCGACTCGACAGGGCCTTCGTGACGCGGCCGAGGGTCTTGCGGTCGAGCGTCCAGCCGCCGTCGCGGACGAGTGCCCGCAGCCCGGCGGTGGCCAGGGCGCGGTCGGCTACCGGGTCGTCGCACCTGAGCTCGGCGAATGTCGTACCGAATCGAGCTCTGGCGAGCAGGGTCGCCGGGTCGTCGCTGTCCACCAGGGCTTGTACGGCACTGCGGGCGGCCTCGCCTGGCTGGTACGCGGCGAGGTAGGCGAACAGGTGGCCGGCGTCGGCTCCGCCCAGGGCGATTCCGGTCTGGATGCTGGAGACGACCATCGGGCGCAGTTTCGCCTCCGGCCAAGCGGCTTCGACCGCACCGATGTGGTCTACGGCGGCCTGCCGGTCGTGGACCCAGGCATGGCGCAACTCCAGAGCCGCGGCGGCGTCGACGGTCGCCAGGCGGAGGATGCCGGTGGCGAACGCCCCCCGGGATCGGGCGAGGTCCACCGCCCGGCCGCGGTCGCCCGCGCGCCACCACAGGCGTACGACGAGATCGGCGGACAGGTCGCGGCCTTCGGCGAGTTCGGCGGCCAGGCGCCAGTGCCGGTGGCGTTCGAGGAGGTCCACGGCCTCGGCCGGGCTGTCGAGGAGATCGGCCAGGACGAACGCGGCCTCGATCACCTCGCCTGCGCGTTCCAGTGCTTCGGCGGCGCTTCGGTACAGGTCTTGGAGGTGCTCGTAGACCGTCGGGCCGTACGACAAGGAGGCGCTTGACGAGGCGGTGGTCAGGGAAGGGCGGAGCGAACCGCGACGGCGGGGGAGCCGGAGCGTTCGCAGGGCGGTCTCGGAGCCGCCGAGGGCGATCGCCTCCCGGAGCGCGTCGTCCCAGCGTCGTTGTTCGAAGGCGCGGGTGAGGTCGCGCAGGTAGCGCTGGTGGCGGCGGCGTACCAGCGAGAAGGCGGGACTCTTGACGGCCAGCCAGACCAGTGCGCTGCGGACATGTGACCAGAGTCGTGCCGCGTGGCTTCCGCCAGAACTTCTGGCATGCGGGAGACGTGCGCGTAGTTCGCTTGTGGCGCGGTCGGTGAGCGGGGATGATCGGCCGATCTTGGCTGCCGCGCGTAGGTCCGGTGCCGGCTTGTGCATCCGTTCGATCGACGGGACCGGAGGCTCTGGGGGTTCCAACGGTTTGAGGTGGGCGATGCGGAGGGTTGTGGAGTTCAGCCAGTCCGCCGGGTTGAGGGTGGGGAGTGCCGAAAGTCGTTCCACCCGGGTGCTGCCGGCGTGCTTCCAGGCGATCTCGTCCGCACCGGGCTCGGCGAGCAGGCCGGGGGCCAGTTCCGCTCGTACGGAGGTCGGTTCGGCGAGATGGAGGAGCCAGTGCCCATGGGGGAGGACGCGGAGCTCGGCGCCGTGCCGCCAGAATGCGATCACTCGTCGGCGGGCTTCGTGCTCCCCGATCAGCGGGACGTCGAGGATGAAGGCGGTTGCGGTGGCTCGGCCGCGGTAGGTGGTCATTCGCCTACCGCCGTCCGGAGCATGATGTCACCGGTGAAGAGGTGGCCCGCGAGGAGTCCGCCGTTGGCGTCGACGCCTGCGATCAACGGCAGGGTGGGGTGGACGATCGGGGTGGTCGGAAGGCCTGACCAGGTGGTCAGGACGCGGGTCTCCCAGGGGCGTACAAGGCGGACCAGGACTCCTGCCTTGGAGCAGGTCACCAAGGTCGGGCCCATGCCGTCGAACATCAGCCGGAGCACTTTGGAGTTCGGCTCCACGGTGACGGTGCTCTCTGTGCCGTGCGGGTCGAAGGTCTGCCAGCGGGAGCCGTCCGTCGATCGGGCGTGGCCTCCGTCGCCCAGGATGATCTCGGCTTTCGGATCGGCTGGCCTGGTGATGAACTGCGGCTGATCGAACTGGCTGCCCGATCGGGGCGTTAAGGCGAGGTAGTTCGTTTTCAGGGCGGTGCCGTCGGTGGTGAGCCGCCACCAGTCGCCGCCGGAAGGGCAGATGACGTCTCCGCCGAGGTAGTAGAGCGGGAGGAGCCCTGCCGAGCAGATCGCGTCCGGGTCGAGGGCGAGTGTCTCGACGGGTACGCGCAGGTCGGCGACGTTGCCGAGGGAGCTACCGATCACCTCGATGCGGATCGTCCCGTCGCGCACGATCATCGCGATGAGGCGCCTGCCGAGCACGGACGCGGCGAGGACCGGCCCTGTCAGACGGTGCAGGACCGGCTTGCGTACGGACGCGCCGCGCGACGGGGGCACGTAGATGGAGACGAGTTCGTCGGCCGCGCCGCCTCGGGCGAGAATCCGGCGGGACGAGCTGGGGAAGAAGGGGAATCGGAATGTCGCAGCAGGTTCCTCGGGCGTCGCCGCGCGGGTGAGACCCTGGCCCCGCAAGGCGCGTACGGCGACCGGTCCGGTGGGCAGAGCCAATTCGGCGCTGCTGTCCCGGAACGCGACCCGCACATGGGTGACGCCCTCCGCGCCCCACTGCGACTCCCGGCTGCTGATCACCTGCCGACGCCCGGTCAGCCGCGCGGCCAGCCGAGGACCGGTCAACACCCAGACGTCGTCATCCGCGTCCGTCCACGCTGAGACGTCGTCCGCATCGGGTTCGGTTGTACGTCGCGCGCGCAACCAGTCCCTGAGCAGCGCAGACAGGTCACCGGTCCGCCAGCTGCCGGGCTCCTGGCCGAGAACGCCGACGGCCAGATCGGTCCCGAGAGCGGCGGCGCGCCGATGCAGCACGAGCATGGATGCGAGCTGCACCAGCCGTCCCGCACCGGCCTGCCCAGGGCCGGTGTCGGCGAGCACCGCCACCCGTCCACGTCGCCGCGGGCGCCGTACCGCAGGGGCCAGATGCAGGAGTTCCCGTTGCGCCGCCCTGCGCAGGAACTCGACCGGCGCTTCGTCGGCGAGCAGCCATTCGGAGACGAGCATGAGCTCCGGATGCCCCCGCCTGGAGAGCCCTTCGAAGCCGTCCGTGCTCCCCTGCTCGACGCCCGGCCGATCGTGGCCGGACACCAGATGGTCGATGCCCCGGACCAGCGGTCCGAGCGCGACCGCCAGATCGGGAGCGAGGAACGCCAGCGAATCCGACCAGGGAGCCAGCGCGGCCGGCAGTCTCATGGCCCGGCGAGCGTCATGGCATCCACCGGCCGCGACGGGGTGTCGGTCACCAGAGCCTGTCCCGGCATCAGCACCGCCAGCCGCCCCGATTCACCGGCCAGCAGATGGTCACGCCAGAGCGCGGCGGACGGCGCCGGAACCTGCGTGGTCGGCACCAACAGTCCGTCGTCGAGCCCCAGATAGCACTTCGCGCAGCCGCCGCAGGTCGACCGGCCCGAACACCTCGTTGGGCTCGGTGAACCGTCCCAGCAGGTACTCGAAGTAGCTGCCGCCCAGACCGGCGGCGACCCGGCGTACGGCTTCCGACTTGGCCGTCCCGGGAGCGCCGATCACCAGCAGGTGCTCCCCCGCCACCGCGCACAGCGCGACGAGTTCGGCGACCAGCTCCCGGTCGACCAGGCCGGCTCGCGCCGCGGCCACCGCCGTACGGACGGCGTCCGCGTCTTCCAGGTGATCGATCTTCACCGCCCGAATTGTAGGGAATCAGGCAAGATCGTTACCCCACCATATCCAGCGAGACCTCCCACAGGCGGGTGGCGGCCTCAGGGTCGAGCGCGTACGTGCGGACGCCCTCGCCGGCGGTGGGGTCGGCCGTGGCCGCGGCCTCGTCGCAGTCCTCGAAGTACCGCCCGGTGACGCCGTCGAGCAGCGGGGACGCCGCCAGGAGGACAGAGGTCGCCGCTCCCTGCTCGGGGGTCTTCCAGTCGTAGGTGTCGAAGAGTTCCTGAAGGTCGGGCGGCAGCGTGTCCCCGAGGTGCCGCTGCAGTCCGGTCCGGATTCCTCCGGGCATCAATGAGTTGGCGGTGATTCCGTCACCCGCCCACCGCCGGCCCGCCTCCACGGCGAAGAGCACGTTGGCGGTCTTCGACTGACCGTAGGCCGACCATCCGTCGTACGGCCGGTGCGCGAAGTGGATGTCGTCGAAGACGACCGGTGACATGCGGTGCGCGCTGGAGCTGACCGAGACGATGCGCGCGCCACCCGCGGCGGCCAGCGCGTCGTGCAACCCGAGCGCGAGCCGGAAATGTCCCAGGTGGTTGGTGGCGAACTGGAGCTCCCACCCTTCCGGGGTCCGGCGCGGCTCAGGCAGCGCCATGATCCCGGCGTTGTTCACGAGGATGTGCAGCGGCCCTTCCCAGCCGCCGGTGAACGCGTCGATCGAGCCCCGATCGGTGAGCTCCAGGGACGCCACCGCGACGGCGCCGCCCGTCTGGCCGGCGATCTCCTTGGCCACTCGCCGTCCGGCTTCCTGGTCGCGTACGGCGAGAGTGACGTCCGCTCCGGCGGCGGAGAGGGCGCGTGCGGTCTCGATACCGATGCCCGACGCGCCACCGGTGACGATCGCGCGCCGGCCGGTGAGGTCGACGCCGTCGAGGACGTCAGCGGCAGTCGATTTGGCGTCAAAAGGCGTGGTGATACGTGACATGGTCGACCTGATCATTCTGTGGCCTCGCGGCCACGACGAGGTAAGCTAAAGCGGAGCGAACTCCGGATTCAACATATGCGGAGTGCGCTCCGTTTGCAAACACTCGAACAGGAGACCCTTCATGACCGGCACACCACCGCGGGCGCGCCGTGCCGACGCCCTGCGGAACCGCGACCGGGTGCTGGCGGCGGCCGTACGGGCCTTCACCGAGCACGGTCCGGACGCCAGCGTGAACCTCATCGCCAAGGAGGCGGGGGTCGGGATCGGCACGTTGTACCGGCATTTCCCCACCCGGGAGGCGCTGATCGAGGCCGCGTACCGCAACGAGCTGGCGGCCGTCTGCGACGCGGCCGCCGACCTGCTCGCCGAGGAGCCGCCGGTCGAGGCCCTCCGCGCCTGGATGCACCGGTTCATCGACTACATGGCCACCAAGCTCGGCATGGCCGAGGCGCTGCGCACGGTCATCGCCTCCGGCGGCGACCCGTACGCGCAGAGCCGTAACCTCCTCACCGGCGCGATCGCGCGCCTCCTCGACGCCGCCACCGCGGCCGGCGAGATCCGGGACGACGCCAACGCCGACGACCTGCTGATCGGGCTGAGCGGCATCGCCATGGCGGCGGGCGACCCCGAGCGGCGCGACCAGGCGGGCCGTCTCATCGAATTCATGATCGACGCACTGCGCTACCGTCCGGACAGATCCGGCCAATAGACCGCGCGTTCAACCGCGTCCAGGCCGCGGCGTTTCCGGACGCCGAGACCTGTCCCGCGGGCTACTCGACCTCGATCGGCAGTTCGTAGATCTCGGTCGTGGGGTGGCCGGCCTTGTCGTGGACGCGGAGGACCGCCTCCTTGGACGGGCCCGAGGACAGGCAGAAGACCTTGCCGGACTCCGGGTCGAGCCAGGCGCGTTCGAAGTGCACGCCCTCGCTCTCCTCGATGGCCAGGTCGCGCTCGTGCGCCTCGCGCAGCTGGTCCTCGGTGACGCCGACGAATCCGCTGTGCACATCCATGAACTTCGCCATTTCCGGCTCCTCTCGTTTGTTCGGAATACGCGTAAGCGTGCTCGCCGGGCGGGGGGCCCTTCATCGGTCAGGTGACCTATTGCGCGGGAGGCGGATACTGAGAATTGAGAGGGGGTGTACCGATGCCGGGCGTGATCCAGTCGCCCGTCCTGGTCGGCAGGGACGAGTTCGTGGCGCTGGCCGGGCGCCGTCTCGCCGAGGTCGCGGACGGAGCCGGTCAGCTGCTGCTCGTCGCCGGTGAGGCGGGGATCGGCAAGACCCGCCTGCTGGGCGCGATCGAGCGGCGCGCCCGCGCCAAGGGCTTCATGGTGGTGCGCGCGGCGGCGTTCCCGGGCGACATGCAGTCGTTCGCGGGATTGCTGCTGGATCTGGCCGGGGATCTGGCGGCGGCTCCGGAACCGGAGCTGAGCGACCTCGGGCACGCGATCGCGTCCCGGGTGCGGGCGATCTCCACCGCCGAGGGGGACGCGCATCACCGGCGCCGGCTGCTGGTGCGGGACCTGGTGGATCTGCTGATCACCGCGGAACCGGGCCGGCCGCTGCTGATGATCCTGGAGGACCTGCACTGGGCCGACCAGCTCAGCCTCGACGTGGTCGGCCACCTGCCGCCCCGGCTGGGGACGAGGCCGATGCTGGTCGCCTGCGCGTACCGGAGCGACGAGCTGTATCCGAAGTTGCCGATGCGCGACCTGCGGGCGCGGCTGCTGACGCAGCGGCTCGCGGAGGAGATCCGGCTGCCGCGCCTCAGGCCCGAGCAGATCGCCACCATGGCCGGGACCGTGCTCGGCCGGCCGGCCCCGGCGCAGGTGGTGGCGGCCATCCACAGCCGCAGCGACGGCATCCCGCTGCACGTCGAGGAGCTGCTGGCCGCCGTCGACCAGGACCTGCTCACCCCGCAGTCCGGCGCGGCCGTGCTGGCCGCAGCGGTGCCGGACACGCTGGCCGAGGCGGTGCTGAGCCGCGCGCACGGCCTGGCCGCGCGTACCCGCCAGGTCGCCTCCGCGGCGGCCGTCATCGGCCGCTCCTTCGACTTCGATCTGCTCTGTACGGTCACCGAAGCCGACCCGTCCGACGTCGCCACCGCCTTACGCGAACTCCGGGACGCCCTCCTGGTCCTGCCCGGCACCGACGCCGCCACCTTCGACTTCCGGCACGCGCTGATCCGCGACACCCTCTACGCCGACACCGACCTGCCCGTACGCCGCCGCCTGCACGAGAGCGTGGCCCGCACGGCGGCCGAGCGCGGCTACCGCGACGAGTTCGTCTCCGCCCATTTCGAGCACGCGCAACGCACCGAGGACGCCCACCGCCACGCGCTCGCCGCCGCCAGGGAGGCCGCGTCCATCTCCGCCCACCGGGAGTCGCTCGACCTGTACCGCCGGGCCGTGCGCAACCTGCCCGCCGGGCTTCCCGTCATGGACCGGGTCCGCCTGTTCGCCGCGCTGGGCGACGAAGCGGCGGCCACCGACGACAACGAGGCCGCGGCCGCGGCGTACCGGACGGCGCACGAGCTGGCCGTCGGCGTCGGGGAGGTGCGGGCGGCGGCGGACCTGGCGCCGCGCATGGTCGCGGTCGCGCACCTGCTCGGCGCCGACCTCGACACCCGGGTACGGACGCTGCGCACCGCCCTGGACAGCCTGGAAGGTGTGGCCGGCGCGGACCGGGAACGGACCAGGCTGTGGTCGGCGATGGCCGCCGCGTACATGCTGGACCGGCGGCTCGACGAGGCCATCGAGCAGGGGGAGCGCGCCCGCGCGGAGAGCCTGCGCATCGACGACGAGGAGGCGGCGCTCAACGCCGAGGCGACACTGGGTTCTGTGCTGGTGTTCGCGGGGCGGATGCAGCCGGGCTGGCCGTACCTGGAGGAGGCGGTGCGCCGGGCCTGCCGCGCCGACCGGGAGGCGGAGGTGGCGCGCGGCTACCGGATGGTCGGGACGAGCGCGTCGGTGCTGGTCGAGTACGACCGCGCGCAGGCCTGGCTGGAGGAGGGCGTGCAGTACGCGGAGCAGGTCGAACTCTGGAACCACCGGCACTACATGGCCGCGCATCTGGCGCACGTGCACTGGGCGGTCGGCGATTGGGACACGGCCACCCGGACCGCGGAGCACGCCCTCGCCGACGGGCGCGGCGGCATCACCACGCGGATCACCGCGCAGTACGTGCTCGGCTATCTCGCGATGGGGCGCGGCGACTGGACCGCCGCCGCCGGCCTGCTGGGCGAGGCCTCCGCGCAGGGCGAGGCGATGGCCGAGCTCCAGCGCCTGTCGCCACCGCTGTGGGGTCTGGCCGAAGCCGCCCGCTGCCAGGGCGACCACGCGACCGCCGTCACGTTGTGCGAACGCGGCCACCAGGCCTCCGCCAACGTCACCGACGCCGCCTACCTGTTCCCCTACCTGCTCACCGGCGTGCGCGCGCACCTGGCGCTGGGCGACACCGACGCCGCCGAAGCCTGGGCGGAGAAGGTGTCCGCCGTGCTCACCGCCCGCGCCATCCCCGGCACGCTGCCCGCCGTCGAGCACGCCCGCGGACTCCTCCTGTTCGCGCGCGGCGACCTGCCCGCGGCCCAGCTCGCCCTCCAGTCGGCCCAGCTCTCCTGGCAGACCAGACGCCGGTTCTGGGAAGGCGCCTGGTGCCTGCTGGACCTCGCGGCCGTCGCCGTCAAGTCGCGCCAGCACGCCGAAGCCGCCCGTCTCCTCACCCGGCTCCGCGCCGACGCGACCAAGGCCGGCGCCATCCCCGTCCTGACCGCCGCCGACGCCCTCCCCCTCACCTCGCCGCGCGCCACCGTCCCCTGGCATCCCCTGACCGCCCGCGAATTCGAGGTCTCCCAGTTCGTCGCCGCCGGTCTCACCAACCGCCAGATCGCCGAACGCCTCGTCCTCTCCCCCAAGACGATCTCCGCCCATGTCGAGCACATCCTCACCAAGCTGGGCGCGTCCCGCCGTACCGAGATAGCCGCCTGGTATGCCACCGTGCAACGCGACCTGACCCCGAAGTGAGCCGGGTTCAGCGGACGGAGGCGTCGGTGAGCTGCTCTGATCGCGCCCAGAGCTGAGCGTTGACCGTGGGGTTCAGGGCCCGGCGGGTGATGGTGGCCGTGGTGGTGGGACCGACCAGGCCGAACCAGCGGCTGGGGCCGTAGTAGCCGGCGGGAGTGACGTCGGGGCTGGTGGCGGCGTGGAGGAGGGGTTCCGTGCCGGGTTCGACCGCTTGGGAGGGAAGGGGGTTGACGCGGAGGAAGAAGGAGATCCGGCGGGAGGGAGCGGGACGGCCGAGGTTCGGGCCGGCGGTCTGGAGGTTGGTACGGGTGTAGCCGGGGTGGGCGGCCGTACTGAGCAGGTTCCAGCCGCGTTGGGCGGCAAGGACGGCCAGGTGCTGGGTCAGCATGAGGTCGGCCAGCTTGGACTGGGCGTACGCGAGACCGGCACGGTACCGGCGGCGTTCCCACTGGAGGTCCTCGAAGTCGATGCGGCCGAAGTTGGCGACGCCGCTGCTCATGGTGGTGACGCGGGGCGCGGGAGCGGCGAGCAGGAGCGGCAGGAGCCGTACGGTGAGGGCGAACGGGCCGAGGTAGTTGCTGCCGAACTGCAGCTCGAAGCCGTCGGCGGTGGTCATGCGGGTGGGCACGGCCATCACCCCCGCGTTGTTGACCAGCAGGTCGAGCGGGACGCCGTCGGCGGTGAGGCGGTCGGCGAACGCCGCGACGGAGGCGAGGTCGGCCAGGTCGAGGCGGCGCACCTCCAGCTGGGCGTGCGGGTGGCGGGCGAGGATCTCGTCGCGGGCGCGCTCGCCCTTGGCGGGCGTGCGCACGGCCATGACGACGCGGGCGCCAGCGGCGGCCAGGCGGCGGACGGCCTCCTTGCCCGTGCCGCTGTTGGCGCCGGTGACGACGACGAGTTTGCCGGTCTGGTCGGGGACGGTGTACATGGCGACTCCCGCAGATTAAAGACTGTCGGTCTGTTATAGTCGCAACGTACCAGACCTTCGGTCTGTTAACAATAGACCGCAGGTCTGTAGAATGGGCGGCATGACGTTCCAGCGGGCGCGCAGCGAGGAACAGCGCGCGGTGCGCAGGCGGGTGATCCTGGACACCGCGGCGGCGATGCTGACCGAGATGCCGGTGGCGCAGGTGACCCTCAACGAGCTGAGCCGCCGCGTCGGGCTGGCCAAGTCGAACGTGCTGCGGTACTTCGAGTCGCGCGAGGCGGTGCTGCTGGAACTGCTCGACGTGGCGGTCCGGGAGTGGCTGGAGCAGCTCGATCACACGCTCTCGGAAGCGGTGGACGCGAGCGGGACGCCGGTCGAGCGCGCCGACCAGGTGGCGGCGGTCGTCGCGGCGTCGCTGGCGGCGCGGCCGGTGCTGTGCGACCTGGTCGGCGCGCAGGCGGCGGTCCTCGAACACAACGTGTCGCCGCGCATCGCCGCGGAGTTCAAGCGCGCCGCGATCGCGAACGCCGAGGTCCTGATCTCGCTCCTGCGCCCACGCCTGCCGGAGCTGGACGAACACGCGGCGTTCAAATTCACCGCGGCCGCCTTCATGGTCACCGGCGCGATCTGGACGCATTGCCGGCCCTCGGCCGCGATGCTGGCCGCGTACGAGGCCGACCCCGAGCTGGCGGCCATGCGGATGGACTTCACCGCCACGCTCAGGGAGACCCTGGAAGTCTTCCTCTCGGGATTGCTCGCCCGCGCTACCCGGTGATGTTGAAGTTGTCGCGGAAGACGTTGTCGGGGTCGTAACGGCGCTTCAGCGCGCGCAGCCGGGCGAGGGTGCCGGGCGGGTAGGCGTCGTCGAGGCGCTCGGGGCGCAGGTCGGTCTCGAAGTTGATGTACAGGCCGGACATGTGGTGGCTCATGGCGTCCCAGGCTCGGTCCAGCCGGGAGCGGCTCGCGCCGAGCGCGGTCACCTGGAAGTTGGCCGAGCGGTGGGCGTACGCGGTGGCCTCGGGCGGGACGTCGGAGACGGCGCCGCCGACCGAGCGGATCTGGAAGAAATAGGTGTCACCACCCATGATCAGGTCCGCCGCCGCCGCGGCGAACTCGGGCGTGAGGTGCCCCACCAGCCCGGACCGGCTCACCGGTTCGCCCTGGCCGTTGTGGCCGCCGGGCGGCACCTCCATGATCTGCGCGTACGGCACCCGCTGGATGACATGGTCCAGCAGCGGAGCGACGTCGGCCAGCGGCTGGATCCTGTCGATGATCGTGTCCGGGTCGTCGCTGTCCACCACGACCATGACCTGGGCGACGACGGGCTGGCCGGGGCGGGGCGGGCCCATGATGAGGAAGCTGGTGAGGTCCCGTGGCGCGGCCTCGACCGCGGCCCCCCAGCCCCGCAGGAACGCGGCGGTGTCGCTCGCGTCGAAGAACAGCCGGCCGAACCCGACGTCGCCGACCTCGTCGGCCTCGAACTCGAACGCGGTGACGATGCCGAAGTTGGCGCCCGCGCCGCGTACCGCCCAGAACAGGCCGGGGTTGTGGGTCTCGTCGGCGCGGGTGAGGGTCCCGTCGGCCAGGACCAGTTCGACGGCGCGGAGGTGGTCGATGGTCAGGCCGTGCCTGCGGGCCAGCCAGCCGATGCCGCCCGAGGTGGCCAGGCCGCCGACGCCGACGCCGCCGTAGTCACCCGAACTGAGCGCCCACCCGTACGGCGCGAGCGCCGCCGCCACCTGCCCCCACCGGGCCCCGGGCCCGATCCGTACCCGCCGGGTCTCCTTGTCCACGACCTCGATCTGATCGAGCTGCCCCAGGTCGATGATGATGCCGCCCCGGTTGGTGGACCGGCCGCTGATGCCGTGCCCGCCGCTGCGGATGGACAGTTTCACGGGCTGCCGCCGCGCGAAGGCCACCGCGTCGGCCACCTCCCGCGCCGTACGGGGACGCAGGACCAGACCGGGCGAGCCGCCCCGCATGTACGTGGACCGTACGGCCGCGTACCCCGCGTCGCCCGGTTCGACCGCCAGGTCCGCCAGCGAGGCCGGGATGGCGTCGTAGTCGATGCCCGGATGGCGGCGGGCGCGGACGAAGGCGCTGGGCACGGTCCGTACCGCGGTTCCCTGGCTGGAACGGCCGGCGGCGACGGCCCCGCACACGGCCGGCGCGACCTCGTCGGCGAACCGCCGCAGCGCGCCGGGATCGTCGGTGCGGAGGAGGATGGTGCTGACGCCTTCGTCCAGGACCAGCGGGAGCAACGCCTCCACCCACCGCCCGCCCGGCCCGTCGAACTCCGGGATGACGGCGAAGCGGCGGATCTCGCGGGGGTCGCGCCCCGCCTCCGCGGCGGCTTCGTCGATCAGCGCCTGCGCCGCCCGTACGTCGCCGGGCTCCATCGGGTCGATGGAGGCCATCCAGCCGTCGGCCTGCCGGCCGATCAGCCGCAGGGTCCCCGGGTCGTGGCCGCCGACCCAGATCGGGATGTTGTGCGCGGGGGCGGGACCGCGTTCCGCTCCGTCGAGCCGGTAGTGCTCGCCGGCGACGCGCAGCGGCGTACGGTCGGACGACCAGATCCCCCGGACGACGTCGATCGCCTCGCCGAGCGCGCCGGGGCTGATCGGGACCGCGCCCGACGCGGCCATCTCGTCCCGGTCGTCGCCCGCCCCGAGCGCCAGGCCGAGGCGGCCCCCGGAGAGCAGGTCCAGGCTCGCCGCCGCCCGCGCGAGCACGGCGGGCGGCCGCATCGGCACGTTCAGCGCGCCGGCGGACAGGTGGATCGTCCTGGTCCGCGCGGCGACCCAGGCGAGCAGCGTCCAGGTGTCGAGCAGGTCAGGCCGGTACGGCTGGTCCTGGAAGGCGATCAGCCCGAACCCGAGCTCCTCACTGAGCCGGGCCAGCTTCACAGCGTGCTCCGGCGTGCCGCTCGCCGCCGCGACGAGGGTGCCGAACCGCAGGGGATGTCCGTAGTCCATGACCTACCTGCCCGCCTCGGAGCCGACCGGGGAGCGGCGTTCGGCGGCGACCAGTTCGCGCAGCGCGGGGGCCACCTCCTGGCCGAAGATCTGCAGGGCGGCCGGGTCGTCGCCCATGAGGATGTAGCCGGAGAATCCGTACTCCAGGGTCAGCACCGCGAGCTGCTCGACCCACTGCTCGGGTGGCCCGGACAGGAACCGCTCGCTCCCGGGCCCGAACCGGCCGCCGATGTTGAGCAGGCGGCGGACCGCCGCCGGGTCGCGTCCCGCCTCCTCGGCGGCCGCGTCGATGATCGCGTTGCTCTCGGTGATCTCCCGCAGCCCACCCGGCATGTACGGCAACGACGGCAGCCACCCATCGGCCTTGGCCCCGGTCAGCCGGAGCATCTTCGGCTTGTACGCCCCCAGCCAGATCCCGATCCCATGCGCCGGCGCGGGACCCCTCTTGGCCCCGTTGACCTGGTAGTACGTGCCGTCCACCTGGAACCTCGCGGGATTGTCCACGTCCCAGATCCCGCGAATGACGTCGATCGCCTCACTGAGCGCCCGCACGCCCTGCCCGGGGGTCAGCCGCCGCCCGCCCATCGCGCCGATGGCGTCCCAGAACCCGCCCGCGCCCAGGCCCAGCTCGAACCGCCCGCCGGACAGCAGGTCCAGGCTCGCCGCCGCGCGGGCCAGCACGGCCGGCGGGCGCAGCGGCAGGTTGAGCACGTTGGCCGAGACGTGGATGCGCTCGGTCTGCGAGGCCACGTACGACAGCAGCGTCCAGGTGTCCAAAAACGCCGCCTGGTACGGGTGGTCCTGGAAGGTCGCCAGGTCGAGACCCGCGGCCTCCGTCGCCCGCGCCAGGCCGACGACCTGCTGCGGCGCGGCGGCCGCCGGGGTGATGAAGGACCCGAAGATCAGGTCGTGGCCGTAGTCCGGCATCTGTTCGCCCTCTCCCGCCGAGCAATGCGCTCTGCATCCCAGATGAGTTGTCGCACAAACTATATGCACGACAGATGTTTTGTCGAACAGCGCTTGTGCGGCTAATATTTCGGCCATGAGCGGCACGGGATCGCGGCAGCGGGCGGACGCGGGAGTGCGGACCGAGGGCGACTTCGGCTGGCACCTGGGTGTGCTCCTGGCCGCCTACCACGGCTCGGTCTCCCCCCTGCTCGGGGAGCTGCCGCACACCACGCGCGGCTACCAGATCCTGTCCGCGGTGGTCCACGGCGACCAGCCCACCCAGGCGGCGCTGGCCGCCCACCTGAGCATCGACCGCACCGTGATGACCTACCTGATCGACGACCTGGCCAAGGCCGGGCTGGTCGAACGGCAGCTCAATCCGGCCGACCGCAGAGCCCGCAAGATCGTCGTCACCGAACTGGGCGCCCGAACCCTCGCCGACCTGGAAGACCGCGTACGGGAAGCCGAGGAGACCCTGCTGGCCGGGCTCGACGAGGAGCGCCGGGCGACCTTCCGCGACCTGCTGCGCCACGTGGCCTGCGGCATCCGCCGGATCGAACCGGTCGACGCCTGCACGGCCGCCGAACACCTGCTCCCAGGCTGAGCATCTTCGCCCTAATTTGCCCAGATACGGGGTATTCGTAGAGGTATGTCGGGAACCAGAGGAGAGGAGGTAATCCAGGCCGTCGATCATGAACGAATGGGGGACGGATCATGCAAGCCCTGGTGTACAACGGCGCTCGCGACGTGATCGTGACGGAGGTGCCCGACGCTCGCATCGAACGCCCCACCGACGTCCTGATCCGCGTCACCTCGACCAACATCTGCGGCTCCGACCTGCACATGTACGAAGGACGCACCACCATGGAGCCCGGCCGCGTGCTCGGCCACGAGAACCTCGGCGAAGTCATCGAGATCGGCTCCGCCGTCGACCGCGTCCGGGTGGGCGACATGGTCTGCATGCCGTTCAACATCTCCTGCGGCCACTGCAAGAACTGCGAAGCGGGCCTCACCGCCTTCTGCCTCACCCTCAACCCCGGAACCGCCGGCGCCGCCTACGGCTACGCGGGCATGGGCCCGTACGAGGGCGGCCAGGCGGAGTTCCTGCGGGTGCCGTACGGCGACTTCAACTGCCTGCGCCTGCCCAGGGACGCGAGGGAGAAGGAGAACGACTACGTCATGCTGTCGGACATCTTCCCCACCGGCTGGCACTGCACCGAACTGGCCGGCATGCGCCCGGGCGAGTCCGTGGTCGTGTACGGCGCCGGCCCGGTCGGCCTGATGGCCGCGTACTCCGCGATGCTCAGGGGAGCCAGCAAGGTGATGGTGGTGGACCGCCACCCCGACCGGCTGCGGCTGGCCGAGCAGATCGGCGCCATCCCCATCGACGACACCAAGGGCTCCCCGGTCGAGCAGGTGCTGGACCTGACCGCCGGCGAGGGAGCCGACCGGGGCTGCGAGTGCGTCGGCTACCAGGCGCACGACGCGCAGGGCCGCGAACAGCCCGCCATGACCCTGAACAACCTGATCAGGTGCGTACGGCCCACGGGCGGGATCGGCGTGGTCGGCCTCTTCACACCGGAGGACCCCGGCGAGATCCCCTTCGACATGGGCACGTTCTGGAACAAGGGCCAGAAGATGGGCACCGGCCAGGCGAACGTCAAGGCGTACAACCGGCAGCTGCGCAACCTCATCCACACGGGCAGGGCCAAGCCGTCCTTCGTCATCTCGCACGAGCTGCCGCTGGCGCAGGCCCCGGAGGGCTACGAGCACTTCGACGCCCGCGACGAGGGCTGGACCAAGGTCGTCCTGCACCCCGACGGCCACCGTTAGGGGTACTTGTACGCACTGAGGATTCCGCCATCCTCATTCCCGTCGTACCAGCTCAGAGTTGCCCTTCTCAGCGAGAGGGGCGATGGAGATGGCGACGGCGACCGAAGTCAGGACGACGGGGACCCGCGCGGCGTGGGCTGACGTCGCCAAGGGCGCGTGCATTCTGCTGGTGGTGCTCTGGCACACGGTGAACAAGCACTACTTACAGGTGGACTGGCAGGCCGGCGGGCCCATCCCGGCCGCGTGGGGCTTCTTCGGCGACCAGCTCATGACGCTGCGCATGCCGCTGTTCTTCACCATCTCCGGCATGTTCGCGCTCGGCGCCTTCCACCGGCCGTGGCGGGTGGTCGCCCGCTCCCGCGTCGCCAAGTTCCTCTACCTGTACCTGGTCTGGATGCTCGTGCACACCGCGATCCTGTGGTTCACGCCCAGCTTCGACACCCTCAGCGCGCGCACCCTCGGCCAGTTCGCCGAGCAGCTCACCATCACCCCGCCCAACCTCTGGTACCTGTACGCGCTGGCGCTCTACTTCGCGGCCGCCAAGGCGCTCGCCCGGGTGCCGGCGCCGGTGGTGCTCGGCCTGGCGGCCCTGCTGGCGGTCGTGGCCGCGGCCGACCTGATCGCCACGCCGGGCAACCGCGGCTCGCTGCTCCAGAACTTCGTCTTCTTCCTGCTCGGCCTGCACCTGCGCCCGCACATCGAGCGGCTGGTGCGGGACACCAACTGGCGGCGGACCGGGGTGCTCGCGGCGGTGTACGCGGTGGCGGCGCTGGCCATGGCCGTCACCGCCGCCCAGCGGATTCCGACGATCTGGCCGATGGTGTCCCTGGTGGCGACCGTGTTCGGGCTCAGCGCCGCGCCGCTGGTGGCCCGCTGGGCGCACGTGGGCGCGGCGCTGTCGTGGCTGGGCCGCCGTACGCTTCCGATCTACGTCATCCACATGCCGCTGCTGGCGCTGCTGCACGTGGCGGTGGCCGGACGGCTCTCGCAGGCGGCGCCGGCCGTGCAGACCGTGCTCGCGGTGGGCTACCCGGTGCTCGTGACGGCGCTCCTCGTGGGCGCGTGCCTGCTGGCCGAGCGGGGGCTGAAGGCGGCGCGCACAACGTGGCTGTTCGAGCTGCCCGTCCGCCGTAATCGGGCCGATTCCCTCAGTTAACGCAGGTCCGGACATGCGGGATTTGGACCGTGAAACCCGGTTTCAGGCCGGGAACATTACGGACATTTTGGTGTAACTGATCGTCTATACGGTCGCGTGCATTACCAGGTTCCACAAGGAGCTCCGTGGTGCACAGATTCCGCCTCACCCTCACCGGTTTCCTCACCCTCTCCCTGGGCTTAGCCCTCACCCCGGCGACCGCGGTCGCCAGACCCAAACCGCCCGTCCTCGACCTGGAGACCCTCACCGGCACCCAGGCCCTGGAGATGATGGCCAAAGGGCAGCTCACCTCGGTGCAGCTCACCCAGATGTACATCGACAGGATCGAGGCGCTGAACAAGCGCGGGCCCGGCCTGAACGCCGTGACCCAGCTGAACGAGAACGCGCTGAAGGACGCCGAACTGGCCGACAAGCAGCGGAAGAAGGGGCAGCTCCTCGGCCCCGCGCACGGTCTGCCGATCCTGCTGAAGGACCTCATCGACGTCACCGGCATGTACACCTCGGCGGGCAACTACTCGCTGCGCGAGTCGTACCCGGCGACGGACGCGGGGATCACCAAGAAGCTGCGGGAGCGCGGCGTGGTCATCCTCGGCAAGCTGGGCCTGTCCGAGTTCGCCAACAGCTTCGGCAGCCAGCCGTCCGGCTTCAGCAACCTCACCGGCCAGGTGCTCCACGGGCTCGACACCGACCAGAACCCCAGCGGCTCCTCCTCGGGCACCGGCACGGCCATGGCCGCGGCGATGTCCACACTGGGCATCGGCACGGAGACCAGCGGCTCCATCATCAGCCCGTCCAACGCGCAGAGCCTCGTCGGGCTCCGCCCGACCGTCGGCCTCGTCCCGGGGTACGGCATCGCGCCCATCAGCGCCTCCCAGGACATCGCCGGGCCGATGGTCCGCAACGTGCCGGACGCGGCCCTGACGCTCGCCTCCATCGCCGGGCCCGACCCGGAGGCCGACGCCGGCTACGCCGCGATGTTCGGCGCCGACTACCTCGAGAAGGGCATCATCCCCGCCCTGCCGGCGCAGCTGCCCGACTACATGAAGGCGCTGGACCCGGAATTCGTCCGGGGCAAGAAGATCGGCTACAACGGCACCCTCACCGAGGGCAGCCCGCTCAAGCTCGCCTTCGACGCGCTGACCGCCGCGGGCGCGATCATGGTGCCGCGGCCGAGCGTGTCGATCCCGGCGCTGCCGGGCCTGCCCAGCGGGTACGAGCAGCACAAGAGCATCGACGAGTACTACAAGCGGCTCGGCCCGCAGGCGCCCATCAAGTCGCTGGTCGACGAGGTGGCCGACAACCAGGCCAACGCCCACCAGGCGCTGAAGTTCGGCAACAACAACCACCTGAACTCCTCGCTCTCCGACGTCACCCCCGGCGGAGCCAACGAGGCCGCGTACCGGACGAACCTGGCCATCCGGAAGGCCGCCTGGCACAAGGCCATCGACGACATGGTGACCTACCCCAACTCGGACCCGGCCCAGCCCGCCGACCCGGTGCTCGCGATCCTCGGCAGCGTGCCGAACGGCCCCCAGGCCGGCTACCCGACGATCACGATCCCGATGGGGTACTCGGCCACGCACCGCCGCGCGGTGGCCGTGCAGGTCCACGGCAACGCCTACTCCGAGTACAACCTGCTCGGCGTCGGCTACGTCATCGAGCAGGCGACCAAGCTGCGCCAGCCGGCCAGCGTGGTCAACCCGAGCATGTACCGCTGCGCCAGGACGGTTCCGGCGCCGCCGTACAGCGAGCGCGGGCACTGCAACCCCGACTACAAGACGATCATGGACTTGCTCGGGTACGAGCCCAGGCCGCTGCCGTTCTCGCTGGAGACGGAGTCGGCGCGGAGCCTCAACGCCCGGCTCAGGGCCGACGAGATCAGCTCGGAGAACCTGGTCAGGTCCTACCTCTACCGGATCGCGCTGACCAACGCCGAAGGTCCGGCCACCCAGGCCGTACGTTCCGTCAACGAGGACGCCATCAAGCAGGCCCGCCGCCTCGACTGGGACCGCGACAAGTACAAGAAGGACGACAACCCCAAGGACAAGCGGCCCCTCCGCCCGCCGCTGTACGGCATCCCCGTGCTGGTCAACGACGGTTTCGCCGTGGACGGCCTGGCCACCACGGGCGGCTCCGTCGCGCTCCAGGACTTCGAGCCGAAGGACGACTCAACCGTGGTGGCCAAGCTCAAGGCGGCCGGCGCGATCATCCTCGGCACGACCAACATCACCGAGCTGAACGGCGTGTTCGACGCGAACCTGCCGAAGGGGTACTCCTCGCTCGCCGGCCAGGTGCTCCTGCCGTCGGACACGGACAAGACCCCGGCCGGCTCCTCCGCCGGTTCCGCGGCGGCGACGGCCTCCGGTCTGGCGGCGTTCACCGTCGGCCTGGAGACCTCTCCCGACACGGCCCAGCTGGTGGCGCCCGCGGACGCGGCCGGCGTCGTCGGCTTGAAGCCGACCGTGGGGCTGGTCAGCCGTACCGGCGTGCTGCCGGTCGCCCGCTCGCAGGACGCACCCGGGCCGATCACCCGGACCGTGTACGACTCGGCCAGCGCGCTCACCGTGATGGCCGGACCCGACGCGGGCGACCCGGCCACGGCGGGCGCGCCCGTCAAGGACTACACGGCGGGCCTGTCCACGACCGCCCTGCAGGGCAAGAAGATCGCCGTCGTGTCCAGCTCGGCGGAGCCGTACGCGACGATGGTGGGCAGGTTGCAGGCGCTCGGGGCCACCACCGCGCAGGTGACAGTGGGCGCGCCCAACCCCGACCCGGCGAGCGTCGTCGGCCGGGAGTTCAAGCGCGACCTGAACGGCTACCTGGCGGGCGCCAAGAAGGCGGCCGGGTCGTTGCAGGAGATCATCGACTACAACGCGGCCAACCCCGTCGAGGGACTCAAGTACCAGCAGGGGCAGCTGCTCGCCGCCCAGGCGGTCGACCTGTCCGACCCGGCCACCAGTGCGGCGTACACGGCCGACCTGGAGGCGGGGCGGGCGTCCAACCGGGCGCTCATCGACGGCATCCTCAGCAACGGCACCCCCGGCGACGAGTCCGACGACTTCGACGCCGTCATGGTGCCCACCGGCAACGCGCTGGTCGGGTACGCCGACCGTGCGGGCTACCCGGTGCTGACCCTCCCCGCCGGGTACGGCGCCCAGGCCAGCTCCGCGGGCCGCAACCCGATCGGCGTCACCCTCGTCGGCACGGCCTTCAGCGAGGCGACCCTGCTCGCCGACGGCTACGCCCTCGAACAGTCGGCCAACGTCCGCCAGGCGCCCAGCTACACCAACCCCAGCATGTGGCGATGCGTGCCCGGCAGCACCTTCTTCACCGGCGAGTTCTGCCACCCCGGCGACCGCCTGCTGGCGGACTGACCCATCCACCCCCGGGGCCCGCGCCGATCCACCGGCGCGGGCCCTCCGCAGGTCAGCACGCCTTGGCGACCACGTTGATGTCCTTACGGTTGTTGTCCTCCTTCGTCTCCACCAGCCGTTCGCCGGGGTCGACGATGAAGGTGATGGTGTGGGTTCCCTGGGGGATGCCGTGGTAGTGGAGTTCGGCGTGGCCGGTTCCGCCCTCGGGGATCGACGGAAGGTAGTGGTCGAGGGGGTCGCCGTCGACGATCCAGCGGATGTCGTACGTGCCGCTGTCGAGTTTGCCCTTGTTCTTGATTTCCAGCTGGACGGCCGGGTTGCTGCCCGCGCAGACGGGTTTCGGGGTCAGGTACTTGTAGCCGGTTACCGCGAGGTCGGTGTTGAGAAGGATTCCGGAAAGCCAGTCGGCTGCCTCGTCCGCGTTGGATTCGTAGGTGTGGTGCGCCTCGGTGCATGCGGCCCAGGCGTCATTCCACTTCTGCGGGGCATCGAGCGGGGTCGCGTTCATGGCGTCGAGCACCTTCAGCGTGCAGGTGTTCGACACCTTGCCGCAAACGCTGTCCCCGGGGTTGCAATGAATTTTGTGGCGTATTGCCGAAGGGAACTCGGTGGGGGCGAGGCTGAACAACTTGGGGAACACCCCGCGCACGACCCCGTTCTTGATGTTGGGCAGCGGATCCGAGTAGAGGACGACCGCCTTAATGCGTTTGGCCATCGGGCCGGTCGGGTTCAGTCCGTTGAGCGCGTTCTTGATGACCATCGCGCCCTGGGAGTAGCCGGCCAACACGAACTGCTGGTCCGGGCAGGTCTCGGTTATTTCATTGAGCTTGGCGAGCAGCGCGATCTGCCCGCTGACCACGCTGTCCGCCGTTCCCGGTGTCTCCCGGAATTGTTCCCCCAGTTCCTGGACCGTCACGGCCGGGTAGTCGATGCCCGGATAGAACTCGACCCACAGGTTCTCGCCGAGCCGCTCGGCCAGCACCTCGGCGAGCCGGTGTACGGGAGCGCCCATATTACGGTGCGCATTGTCTTCCGGATCGGGATCCTCGCCGGAGCCCTTGACGCCGATGAAACCCACGCGCGCGCATTCCTCGGCCGCCGCTCCGGTCGCGGGAAGGCCCGCCAGCAGAACGGATAACACCCCCACGAGCGGAACGATTAGGCGGATCTTCATATTCGTGCTCCTGAGGGAATGTCTCGATCGGGCTTCAATCATGAGGAGCGGGCCCGGCGAGAAGAAGTGCGATTTGTATCGTTATTTCGGCGGAATGTACCGGCGACGATGAAGCGGTGAGGCCGTGGAGGCAAGCCGAAATGTTTCTGATCTGACGCGGCTGGATCCGGTGTGGATAGCGATGTCGCGGTTCGCCGCCATGATGCGGGGGTCGGTGGCGGTCGTCGTGGTTCCCGGTGCGCTGCTCATGTCAGGGCCGGGCGTCTCGCCGATCTGGCTGGCCGCCGCGCTCACCCTGTTCTGCGCGTGGACCGCCGGGTACGTCCGGATCTGCTGGACGCGCGGCCTGGCCGCCTGGGTGATCGCCGTGGACGTCGCCACCGGCTGCGCGCTCTGCCTGCTGCTCCCCCGCCTGGTCACACCGTCGCTGATCGTCGACGGCGCGAGCTGGGTGGCCGCAGTCGCCAGCCTGGTGGCCATCTGCGCCCAGCTGGCCGGACGGCCTCTGCTGTCCATCCCCGCCGGCCTGCTGGTGACCGCCGCTTACCTGACCGGCGCCGGTCTGACCGACACTCCCGGCGGTGGCGTTCCGCACGCGCTCACTCTCACCATCCAGACCTTCGTCGCCGCCGCCGCGATGATCGTGGCCACCCGTACGGGGGTGGCGGCCTCGCACGCCTTCACCGCGCTGCAACGCGAGGAACGCGAGGCCGAGATCGAGGCCGCGGAACGCGCCGACGCGCTCACCCAGCTCCGCCTGGTCCACAACGGCCCGCTCACCACACTCACCATGGCCCTGCACGCCGAGGCCGCCCGCCCCAGCGAGGTGCTGCGCCGCCACGCCACCGCCAACCTCACCGAGCTGCCGCGGCTGGCGGCGGCCCCGCGCGACCGCGCCCAGGACGTGCGCCTGGACGAACGCCTGGCCCAGGTGGCCGTCTGGCACGAACCCCAGCTCAGGGTCACCGCCACCACCCGCCCGTGCCTGGTGCCCGAACCCGTCGCCGACTCCTTCGGCGCCGCCGTCCGGGAATGCCTGGAGAACGTCGTACGGCACGCCCGCGTGACCGAGGCCGGCGTCACCCTGGCCGAACACGACGGCGAGGTCGTGGTCACCGTGACCGACCAGGGCGTCGGCTTCGTGCCCGGCCAGGTGCCCGCCTCGACGTTCGGCCTGCGCGGCGCGGTGGTCGCCGCGATGGCCCAGGCCGGCGGCGGGGCGGCCATCGAGTCCGCCCCGGGCGCGGGCACCCGCGTCGAGCTGAGGTGGCGGCGTGGCTAGCGTCACCACGGTCAGGAACCGCTTCGACCTGGGCGCGCTGCTGGCGGCGCTGCTGATCGTGTTCACCTGGCATCTGGCCAACGACCTTCCGGCCTCGCTGCGTTTCGGCCGGCCCGAGGCGGGACTGCTGCTGTGGCTGGCGTACACGGTCCTGGCCGTGATCGCGGCCTGGGTGATCCTGCGGGGCGGCGGCCAGGGGCCGCTCATGCCGGCCGTCATGGTGCCGCTGCTGCTGGCGGGCGTGGTGGCCAACGCCCTGGTCGCGCCGCCGTCCGAGAGCCACGTGCTCGCGGCCAACTGGTGGTTCGCCTCCAGCAGCTGGGTCGCGCTGATCGCGCTGTGGCGGCGCAGCCTGCCGGAGATCGTCGGGTTCGGCGTGGTCAACACCCTGGTCGCGTTCGGGCTGGTCGTCGCGTACGGACAGGTGGACGCGGCCGAGCTGGGCAGGCTGCTGGTGCTCGGGCACGGGGTCTGCATCATCCCGATCGCCCTGTTCGTGGGCTGCCGGATGCTGGTGGACGTGGGCCGGGGCACCGCCAGCGACCAGGCGGCCCAGGCCAGGACGGCCACCCTGCGCCTGGCCGCCGAGTCGGTCCGTACGGCCAGGGCCCGCCGTTACCAGATGGTCCAGGAGACGGTCTCCGAACTGCTCGGCGAGATCGCCGCGGGCCGGATCGACCTGCGCGAGCCGGAGCCGCAGCAGCGCATCAGGATCGCGGTGGCGCGGCTGCGCCGCCTCATGGTGGAGACCGACGACGTGCCCGAGGCGCTCATCCACGAGCTGCGCGCCTGCGCGGACGCGGCCGAGCGGCGGGGCGTCGAGGTGGACCTGCAGGCGCCCGTCGGCTCCGTACCCGGGCTGCTGCTGGCCGAGCGGCGCGCCCTCACCGAGCCGATCATCACGGTGCTGGCCGCCACCGAGACGCACGCCCGGGTGACGACCGTGTCCAGCCGGGCCGAGGTGGTGGTCGCGGTGATCGCCGACGCCGGTATCCCGCCGCCCGGGGCGGCCGACCACGGGACCGTCCAGGTGAGTTACGACACGGAAGGGGACCTGCTGTGGGCGCAGGCCAGGTGGACCGCACCGTCACCGCCGCCATCGTCGAGGACCTCGACGTGGTGGTGGAGGGCGTACGCTCCTGGGTCGCCGCCGACCCGGGCCGGCGGGTGAGCATCACGGCCGTGGTGGACTCGGTGGACGCCCTGCTCGCGGGGCCGGGCCGGGAGGCCGACGTGGTCGTCCTCGACCTGGACCTCGGGCGGGACATGGTGACCGATCGGGTGCCGGAGCTGAGCGATCTCGGGCTGCGGGTGGTGGTGTTCTCGGTGCACGTCAAGCCGCTGGTGGTGCAGGCGGTGATGGACGCGGGAGCCTGCGCGTTCCTCGACAAGCGCACCGGCAAGCACCATTTCGTGGACACGCTCGCCGCGGTGGCCGGGGACGAGCCGTACGTGACGCCGTCCATGGCGGGCGGGCTGCTCCAGGCGGCCCGGCTCTCGGAGCGGGAGCGGGAGGCGCTGGTCTACCTGTTCCAGGGCATGAGCCACGAGTCGATCGCCAGGCGGATGAAGAAGCCGGGGGGCGCGGCCATCAGCCCGGCCACGGTGAAGCAGTACATCGGCAGGGCCCGCGCCAAGTTCGCGGCCATGGGACGCCCGTGCGCGTCCAACTTCGCGCTGCTCGCCCGCTGCATCGAGGACGGCCTGATCCGGCCCGACCAGGTGGAGGACTACCGGTCCGCCGGCCGGTGATCCCCCGCGGGTGACCTCTCCGGGGAGGTCTTTCGCCGGGCCCGGCGGCTGGCCACCCTGAGTGCTGTGAGGCAGCGAGGGGAGGCGACGATGGTGCCAGGCGGTGAGGAGGACGGCGACCTCGGCTGACGGGCTCAGCCGAGGTCGGTGAGACGGGGCAGGAGCGCGTCGGGGTCGGTTTCGAGCGCGGTCTGCCAGCCGCGCAGCCTGCCGGAGAGAAAGTTGTCCCTGGTGTCTTTGGTGTCCTTGGCGTCTACGGCCAGCCAGCGGAGTGCCGTCCAGGCGACCCGGACGGTCTGGTCCATGACCTCGCCGGGGAGTTCCGGCAGGTGCGGCGGCAGTTCCCGGGCGGGGGCCGGGAGCCGCAGCAGCAGATCACGGCCCGCGATGCGATCGGCCAGATGGTGTTCCAGCTCGGCGTACCGCTGCTGGACCCGCCCGGCCCAGGCGGCTCCGTCGTACTCGCCGGGGCGGTGGTCGCCCTCGATCCGCGCGCCCCACCAGTGGAGGTACTCGGCGGGAGGCCGGGCGTAGACCACCCGGGCCGGGGTGTCCCGGAGCGCGGCCACCGCCTCGGGGGTGCCGAACACGGCGGGGCGCACCAGCACCACGGCCGGCCAGGGCGTCCCGGCCGCGTACGACTCGGCGATGTGCGACGCCACCGCCTGCCAGCTGCGGGCCCGTGGCCGGGTGGCGCCCGCGGGCACCGCCAGGACGTGGCCTTTCCTGGTCACGTCGAGGTTGGGCCGTACCAGCACGAATCGCCAGCCGAGGGCTTCGGCGAGCAGGGCGGCGGCGGGACCGGTGCCGTGCCGCCCGCCGATCATCACGATGGTGGCGGGGCCGGCCCAGGTGGCCGGGCGTGCCCCGGCGGGCAGCTGGCGTCCGCCGATGGCGTCCTGGACCAGCAGGTGGGTGGGCCAGCGCTGGGCCGCGCTGCGCCAGGTACGGTGGCCGGGGTCGCCCTGCCAGCTGTACTCCTGCCCGTCGTTGAGCGCGGCCCTGATCCTGGCGCGCAGCTCCAGCCGGACCCGGTCGTGCTCGGCGCGGTCGCCGTGCTCGGCGGAGATCCCGGCGACGGCGGCCAGGCGCTCCACCTCGGCGGCCGGCAGCGGCTCCTGCCCGGGCCGCAGGCTGAACTCGGCCAGCGTCGCCGTCGTGGTCCGGTACCGGCCCGGCGAGACCACCTGGGCGAGCCTGACGTCGAAGCGCTCCGCGCCCGCCGGGTCGCCGAGCAGCACCTGCGCCGCGGTGAACGGCGCGGCCGGCACCGGAACCGTCAGCCCCGCCAGGTACGGCTGCGCGTCCTCGAACGCCCGCAACGCCGCCCCGAGCCCGTCGGCCAGGCCACTGATGGCCCGCGGCAGCACCTCGTCCTCCGGCAGCCACCCCAGCGTCTGGAACAGCTCCGCGACGGGCACCCCCGCCAGCACCCCCAGGTCCCGGACGAACTCCGGCCGCAACGGCCGCTCCCCGTTGAGCACCTTCCGGACCAGTCCTTCGTCCCGTCCCAGCCGCCGCGCCACAGCGGACGCCGACACCGACGCCCCCTGCCCCTCCAGCGCGCCGAGACAGCGCCCCAGCACCTCCCGCGCCTGCTCCCCCCGCCCCGGGAACGCTCCAGCGGCCACGCCATGCCTCCAGTCAGGATGTCGAGATCGTAGCGGGGGTCACAGCTCTGGTGTGACGACGTGGAGGCGTGGGCCGTTGTCCAGGGCGACGACGCAGGGGAAGGCGTCCATGACGAACGCGGACTTGCCCGCGGTGACCGCGTCCACGGGGAAGACGGGGTCCCAGCGGGACCAGGGGCCGCCCGCGGAGGAGGTCACCCAGATCTGCTGGTCGTTGCCGATGACCCAGGCGAGGCAGGACGCGGGGTCGGCGGGGTCGCGGGCGGTGCCCACGGCGGCGCGGATGCGGGCGTCCAGCGGGCGGCCGTGGGGGATCCACGCCCCGGTGGCCTGGGGGGACCAGCGGCGGCTCCAGACCTGGCCGCTGGGGGAGCCCGCGACCACGATGTCGAGGCCCTGGGCGACCACCTCGACGCCGACGGTGGCGACGACGCGTTCGCTCGGCGTCGGGGTGCCCAGGTCGACCCAGCGGAATCCGTCCGCGGCGGGCACGCTGAGCCAGAGGTGGCCGTCACCGGCGGCGACGGCGGCGACCGGCAGCGGTCCGGTGGCGGCCGGGAGGACGGCCGCGCCCAGGACGGCGAAGATCAGCTGACCGTCGGGGGTGCCGCGGTCGGTCCAGCGCCACTCTCCGCCGGAGATCGAACGCATCCAGAGCCGTCCGTCGTCGGCGAGCACGTGGACGGCCGGCGTGCCTCCGACCGCGACCGGCGCCACCCCCTTCTTGATCACCCTGCTGGTGGGGGCGCCGTGCTCGACCCAGGTCCAGCCGGTGGCGTCCGACGTGCTCGCCCACAGGCGGCCGTCGCTGCCGACCACGAACACCCAGCTGGGCTGGGGAGAACCGGTGGGGGCGGCGAAGACGCCCACCCCGTCGGCGGCCGTGACGCCGGGCGCGGGCGGGCCGAGGTAGGCCCAGAAGTTGGAGGAGCCGAAGAAGCCCTGGTCCGGGATGCCCCACACCTGGCAGTTCCAGACCGCGCCGTGCCCGTCGATGACGGCCGCCTCAACGGCGCGGTCGGGGATGTCGGGTTCTGGCGCGTCGGTGTACGCGCCGATGACCGCGACCAACCCGCCCGGCTGGCCGTGGCCCTCCCACCGGATGCCGGTCGCGCCGGTCGTGCCGGTGTCGAAGGTCCACAGGTCGAAGTCCCAGGACACGCCGGCCGTCCACACGGAATCGGCGCGTTCGATGGACTGGCTCGGGACCACGGCCGCGACGTCCCCGGGCGTGCCCCCGTGGTCGGTCCAGGCAGTGGTGGGCGTACGGGTCCAGATGTTGTGGCTGCTGCGGGCCACGACGACGGGCTCCCCGCCGGAGTCCGGGCCCTTGGCCGCGACCACCGCGGAACCGAGGGAGCTTTCGGCGGGCGGCCGCCCGAGGTCGGTCCACCGCCAGTCGCGGCCCGAGCCGGTGAGCATGCTGACCACGGCCGGTTCGCCCGTGCACACCACGGCGCACGCCTGGAGTCGGCCCGAGGCGTCGCGGAAGGAGGTGGCGGTGAGGCCGGCGTGCTGGCCGTTGGGCGTCGGGCCCGCCGGATCGATCCAGGTCCAGACGGCGTTCTCGTGCACGGCCACCCGTACGCCGGACTGGGAGGTCTGCCGGTCGCGGACCACGGCGAAGATGTGCAGCTGCGGCTCAGATCCGGACACGGGCGCGAACGCGACCGCCAGCTGCTCGGTGATCCAGTCCTCGTCCGCCGCGATCCGGAACCAGGTGCCGTCGGGGTCCACGCCCTGGCGCATCCACGGCCGCCCGGCGGGGCTGCTCATCACGAGCGTGTGCCGCGTCCCTCTGCTCGCCACGACGAGGTCGCCGGAGTCCGCGAAGAACGGCAGGCCCACGTCAGGGGCGGGACCGGCCAGCGCGGTCCACGGCTCGGCCCCGGTCTGGCGCAGCCAGACCTTCAGGTCGGTGTCGACGACGACAGGCGTGAGCGAGCCTTCCAGCAGGACCGCGCCGATGACGCCGTCCCCGCCCGGCGGGCGGCCGAGGTGCTCCCACCGCCATCCGGCGTCCACCCGTCTGCGCAGGTAGAGATGGCCGCCCACGGTGCCGGCCGCGATGACGTCGGCGGCCGGCCCGGCGTACGCCGAGGCGACCTCACCGGGACTTCCGAGGGCTGTCCACGCGACGGACGGCATCATCATCCTCCAGTTCGTCAGCGAATCGTGTACCGGACGATGAGATGCGGATCCGCGTTCCCGTCCCGCCGGACCACGTCGGGGTCGGCGGGCACGGTCAGCGTGAAGCCGCCCTCGGCGTCGAACGCCGGCGGCGCGGCCACCGGCGAAGGGCCGCGAACGAGTTCGTCGCCGGCGATGCCGTACAGCTCCACGGCGCGGGGGGTGATCTCGGCGGACTGCGCGAAGTACGGGAACCAGCTCTTTTCGATCCGCGGCGACAGTCCGGAGCCGCCCGCCAGGAAGGCCGCCCACTCGGCCGGGAAGTCGTGGCGCAGGCTGAACGAGCGGGCCAGGACCTGGTCCGAGGCTGCCGCGAACCTGGCTCGCAGGTCCCCGGCCACGGCGTCGGCCCGTACGCCGGGGCGGGCCGTGTAGCCGATGTGCAGGACCGCGTCCGAGATGCTGGCGTAGTCGAACAGGCGCAGGTCGGCGGGGAGGTTGAGGGCCCACGTGCTGATCGCCCCCGCGCCCTCGAACGGCAGGTAGCGCTCGTCGCGGGCCGCCGTGTCGAACATCCCGGTGTCCCGTACGCCCGAGCTGGTCACCATCGACTCCAGCCCGCCGGGATAGTCCAGGAACCGGGAGTCCTCCCCGGCCAGGCGCGCGTACCGGTTGTCGACCAGGCCGGGGTCGCGGCGGATGGAGCTGCGCTGGAGCGACAGGGTGGCCGCCACCGACGTGTACGGCCCGGTCACCGCCGGCAGGCTGAGCGCCACCGTACGGATCCTGCGCAGGTAGTGGCCGGGCGCGGTCAGGTCGTACAGCCATTCCGGGACGGTGAACTGGCAGGTGCCGCGGGAGCGGAGTTCGAGCAGGGCCAGCGGGTCGAGCATGCGCAGCGAGACGTGCGCGGTCAGCTCGAACTCGCGCTTGTTGTGCTCCAGGTAGGCCAGCTGGAGGCGGGTGAGGTCGTGGTGGAGGCGCTCCCCCGCCTGGAGGCCGCGCCGGCCGGTCTCCCAGTGCGAGTAGCCGACGAAGGTGGTGGCGTCCAGTTCGGGGCGCATCAGCTCCCGCTTGACGGCCTGCTCGGCGGAGCGGGCGACGTCGACGGCCATCCGGTAGTGCTCGGCGAAGCCGCGGGCGACCTCGCCGCGCAGCCACGTGTACAGCTCGGTATTGGTGTCCTTGGAGGCCAGGTAGACGTCCACCTGGCGGGCTCGTTTGATCTCCTCGCCGCTGTTGTCGTACTCGTTCCTGGCGACCTGTTCGTGCACGAGGGAGGCGATGAGCTGGCGGCCGTTCTGCATGAGTTCCAGGGCGGCCTGGTTGCTCTGCTGGACGAAGTCGAGGTCCCTGCGCTGGTAGCCGGCGATCTTGGCGGCCCGGCCGCCGTCGTAGACGTCCTGCTCGGCGTCGCCGCGGATGGCGGCGGAGATGGTGCGGCCGACGGAGGAGAGCAGCGGGCCGCCGAACTCCACATGGCCGCCGATGCCGAACGGCTCGATGTCGATGCCCAGGTTGGGCAGCATGCCGAGCACGCCGAAGATGGTGTCGACCGTGGTGGCGTCCCGCTGCTTGTCCCTGGCCTTGGGGAGGTGGATGTTGAGCTCGGCGTACTCGGTGGAGATCAGGTCGAGGGAGCCCTGGCTCTCCGCGCCGGACTGGACCTGGGGGTCGCCGTCGCGGGCCAGTCGGGGGGCGGGGCGGGTCTCCTGGGCGATGGCGACCGCGTATCTGCCGATCAGCTCCTGGTGGATTTCGGCGAAGTTGGCCCTGGTCACGGGCTTGCGCACGAGCGGGAGTTCGCGGAGCCTGTCGACGTCGGCGGCGGGGCGGCCGAGCAGCAGCTGGAAGTGGCGGTAGCGGGCGAAGGTGGCGGCGCGGGTGCGCAGCAGGGCCTCGGTGTTGGCCTCGGCCTCCTTCCAGGACAGGTAGCGCACGTCGCGGGTGAGCTTGGCCATGCCGATCTCGTGGCCCTGCCGCAGCCGGGCGAGTTCCTCGCCGTCGCGTTTCTCCATGGCGGCCAGGAGCGCGGCCCCGGTCGACTTGACCTCCGCCGTGATCTCCAGGGCTTTCTGGATCAGCAGGGCGGCCCGTACGGGCGAGGCCGGCGCGCGCGTCCCGGCCACCGCGCCCGCGATGTCCACCCCGGCGGCGGTGGCGGCGGCCAGCAGGCCGGGATCGAGCGGCGGCGCGAACAGGGACAGCTGCCGCACGACACCGCTGATGTCCTGGCAGTTGCGGATCTTGAACAGCCGGTCGGCGACCGTGTCCCAGTAGCCCACCAGCTGGTCGTTGCGGGGCACGCAGAAGTAGAGACTGCGCCCGATGCCCAGCAGCGCGGTGCCGCCCGCCCCCGCCCCGGGCGCCCCGGGAGCGGGGGTACGCGCGAACGGCAGCTGGTTCTCCAGCTCCACCAGCACGTTCCCGAACGCCCCGAGACCGGCGTCCTTGAGCTGGCGGTAGCTCATCCGCGGCGCGGCCCGGTGCCGGGGCACCTCCTGGGGGCGCGGCCCGAGGATGTTCCCGGCCAGCACGTACAGCTGGGTGGCCTCGTTGATGGACTCGGCGGTGTCCAGCCGGAACAGGCTGTCCCCCCACGCGATCAGGTTCTCCAGGTACTTCATCACCACGTAGTACTGGTAGGCGACCACCCGGGTCCTGGCCACCCGGTGCGGCCGGAACGGCTCCCGCCGCAGCCCTTCGTAGCTGAGCGCGGCCGAGGCCAGCAGGATGCGCTCCTCGGGGCCGAGCTCGGAGGGCGGCCGGCTCAGCACGGCCACCAGCTCGTCCACCCGCGGCATGTCGCCGGGCCGCGGGTTGCGGAACCGGACGAACTTCCAGAACCGGTCGGGCACGGGGGTGCTCGGGTCGGTCTCCGTCGGGTCGAAGATGTGGTGGAACCAGCGCTGCGCCTCGGCGAACCGCTGGTTCTTGCTCAGGTGCACCGCGATGGTCACCGGCGCGTGGAAGAACAGCTCCCAGTTGTAGACCGAGTACGGCCCCGCCTCGCTGACGTCGATGTTCTTCGGCGACGACTTGACCCGGAAACTGGGGTCCTCCCCGGGCGCGGCCGGATCGTTCGGGTCGTAGACGCGCTCGAAGAACGGCTCGGAGACCTGCTGCACCGACAGGTCCAGCAGCCCGTCCACCGACTGCTGGTTGAGCCGTTCGACCAGCATCCCGACGTACGGATGGAAGTGGTTCTCGAACACGAAGGACGTGGTGTCGGCCATGGCGGGTCCGTTCAGAGCTCGGGGAAGTTCGGGGGTGCGGCGATCGGGCCGGGGAAGACCCCGAAGGTGACGCTGACGGCGTCGGTCGGGTCGGGGTGCACGTAGAAGACGTGCCTGCTGTCCTGGAAGAAGAACGGCGCCCGGTGCGGGTCCTTGAGCCGGTGCATCGGCCCCACCCCCCGGTACGGCAGGTGGCTGGCCCGCAGCACGGTCAGCTCGTGGAACGGGTCGTCGCGGAAGCTGACCGTGAAGGGCCCCACGGTGGAGAACTGCCGGTCGGCGGGGAAGCCGGGCGCGCCGCCGGTGTCGTCCTGTTTGCGGACCGGCAGGCTGTGCGTCGTGAAGAGCCGGAAATGGGAGTTGCCGGTGCCGCCCGGACTGGGATTGAGCACGACGATGCCGAGGCTGTCCCGTACGCCGAGGGTGTCGGTCTCGATGTCGGAGGCCAGCCGCAGCGACAGCGGGTCGCCGATCACGCTGAACTGCGCGCCCAGGTCGATCGGCCGGTCCGGGTCGGAGGTGCGCGGCGACTGCCAGCGCCCGTTGTAGTACTCGCTCCAGAACAGGCTCACGGTCAGCGTGGCCGTGGCCTTCAGGTTGAAGTCCCGCAGCGGCAGGTCGCCCACCCGGGCGTCCTGGCTGGCGCTCGCGGCGAACGGGCCCGGCTGCCGCCGGTCGGGCTGTTTGGACACCGTCAGCCAGAACAGCAGGAACCTGCCCTTCCAGATGACGGGCAGCACCGGGTCGTCCGGCACGTCCACGTTGACCCGCTCCCACGGCCGCCACGTGCCGTCCAGGGTGCGGTGGAAGTAGCCGCGTTTGGCCCCGGACGTACGCCCGATGACGTGGACGAGCGGGTCGGGCACGCCGGTTCCGGCGGCGTCGCGCTCCTGCACGTGCATGCCGGCGATCTCCAGGTTGGCCACCTCGTCGAGGCGTTCCAGGTAGTGGCCGAGCGCGGTGGCGGCGGCCTGGTCGGTGATGTCGGACTGGAGCAGCTCGGACTCCACCTCGCGGAAGAACGGCGACTTGTCGTCGCGTAGCTCGGGGTCGAGCCAGTTCTCCGGGAACAGGAACACCCGGCGGTTGGCCTCCCAGACGCGGTAGCGCTTCATGGCCTCCCAGCGCTGCGGGTCGATGGCGCGCGGCGACACCTCCGGCTCCAGGTTGAGCAGGAAGCGCGCCACGAACAGCTGCACGGTCGAGATCGCCTGGGCGATCCTGGACGTGGTCATGCAGGGGTCCATCTGCACGTCGACCAGGAGTTTCTCGAAGAGCTGGTCGGGGGTGGCGAAGCCGCCGGTGACCGCGTCCACGGACAGGTCGGGGTCGGGGTTCTCCATGTGCAGGACCCGCCCGACCAGGGCGTCGCGGGCGGCCTTGCGCAGTTCGTTGTGGATCGGGCGGGCCACGTCGGCCCAGGCGGCGTCGTCGTACCGGGAGCGGAGGGCGTCGCGGACGTCCCTGACGTCCTGGGCGGTGGGGGTGGTTCTGAGGACCCGGGCGAGGGCGGGGACGGGCAGCACGACCGTACGGGACAGGTCCAGGAGGTCGGCGACCCGCCAGAGGCCGTCGAGGCTGCGCAGGTCGGCTGCCAGGTGGGTGGCGGCCTCGGCGACGGCGGCCGGGGTGACTCCGGTGAGGGCGGCGATGGACGCGGGGTCGGGTTGCGCGCGGTCGAGCGCCTCGACGATGGCGGTGCCGGTGACCGACCAGCGTTCGCGTAGCCGCCGGTAGCGGGCGAGGGCGGCGACCGCGTGCACCAGCGCCGACCGCGCGGCGGCGTTCGCGGGGACGGGTACGGCGGACAGCCAGCCGGAGCGGGCGAAACTGAGCAGTTCGCGGATGGAGAGGCCGAGCGCGCCGGCCAGTTCGAGCGCGGCCTGTAACCGCCGGTACGCGCCGGTGAAGGCGGCGACGATGTCGGCGGGGCAGCACGCGGCACCGGGCAGGATCTCCGGCGCGAGGCCGGCCGCCTGCCAGCGCAGCCGCAGCCGCGCGGTCAGGCCGGTGGCGGTGAGTTCGAGCCGCGTCCCGGGAGCGAGTTCGGCCGGGTCGGCCGTCCAGGTGGTGCCCTCGCGCCGCAGCGTGACCGGGCGGCCGTCCAACTGGAGGGTGACGGCGGTCCCGTCCGCCTCGACGGTCAGCACGTACGCGCCGGGGACGGGCGGGTCGACGGCGGCGGCCCAGACGCCGCTGATCGGCCCGTTGGCGACCCCGGCGGCCTGGCGCAGGTCGGCTCCGCCGGGCGCGTAGTCGGCGGCGGGGGCGATCGCGGTCCTGACCGGCGGCCCGGTCACCGGGCCCGCCCAGAAGCGCGCGGTCAGGCCGGTCGCGGTGACGGCGGCCAGGTCCTCGCCCGCCGCCCGGCCCGGAGCCGAACCGGGCATCGCGGCGGCGTCCCCGACCAGGGCGGCGATGCTGTCGGGGGCGATGCTCGTGGCGGCGCCGAGCGCCTCGGCCAGCTGGCGTCGGCGCAGGCTGGGCCGCAGCTCCTCCAGGAGCGCCGTGCCGAGGGCGGCCCGCTTGGCCTCGCCCGCCGGGTCGGCGGGGTCGGCCGGGGTGGCCGCCCAGACGCGCCAGCGCTGCTCCAGCGCGGGGTGGGCGCGGAAGAGCGGCAGGTATTCGGCCTGCCCGGCGTTGGCCAGGCCGGTCACGGCCTCGGCCAGCCGGGCGGGCAGGCCGGGCAGGGCCGCGACCGCGGCGGCGGCCTCCGGGGTCAGCACGCCCCGGTGGATCAACAGCCCGCGGGTGGCGTCGTACGACAGGCCGGGCGCGACCGCCAGAACCGGCGCGGGCAGCGCCGCTTGATCCTGCCGGTAAACCGTCGTGTACGTGGACGCCCCCGCGAGCAGCCCGAGGAAGGCGTCGCTCACGTCCGGCGGGAACACCGACGTCAGGACCGTACGCAGCGCGGACTCGCTCCACTGCGCGCCGGCCGGGGCGCGGCGGTCGGCGAGCCCGGCGCGGACCGCGCGCAGCACGGTCATGACCGCCGCGTCGGGGACGGCGTCCGTGCCGTGGGCCAGGGCCACGAGGCGGGCGACCGGCAGGCCGGAGTCGCGGACCGACTGGGCGAGCCGGACCAGTTTGAGGAAGTCGGGGTCGGGGCCGTCGAGGGGGGCGAAGGGCTGCCAGCCGGTGGCGTCGATGAGGCCGACGAGTTCGGTCACGCCGAGGCGCAGGGCGCGGGCGAGGTAGCCGTACCGGAACAGGAGGCTGATGGAGGCGACGGTGAGCGGCGTGGCCGGGCCGACGGCGGCGGCGCGGGCGACGACGGCGAACTCCTCGGCCGTGAGTTTGAGCGCCGCCTGCAGGGCCGGGCCGTGGTCGAGCAGGCGCGCGTCCGGCGGCAGCGGTCCCGGGCCGAACGCCGGGTCGTTGCCGAGCAGGGCCGAGCTGGGGAAGAGCCTCCGGTAGGGCGCGTCGGGCCCGCGGTCGCCCAGCGGCGCGAAGCAGCCGAGCAGCCAGGGCAGGTCGTCCTGGACGTCCAGCCCGAGCAGGTCCGCGGCGGTCAGCAGGTGGCCGAGCCGGACCAGGACGGTGTCGAAGCCGGTGTCCAGGGCGCGCCGCGCGTCGGCCGGGGTTCCGGTGACCGGCACGGGCGCGGGCCACAAGGCGGAGACGACCTCGTCGGTGCGTTCGATGCTCCAGCCGAGCCGGGCGCGCAGGCGGACGAAGCGGGCGATGCCCAGCAGGTCCACCGCCCGGAGCCGGTTGCGGGCGGTGTCGGGCAGCGCCCGACGCAGCTCCATCCGGGCGAAGGCGCCGGTGGAGTCCCCGGCCGGGGGTTCCTGCCCGGTGGGGTCGGTGAGCACCACGATGTTCATGATCCGGTCGTGGCGGGCGGCCAGCCAGGCGACGACGTCCCCGCCGAACGGCGTGGTGTCCAGGTTCGGCCGCAGCGCCGCCTTGAACGCCGCCGGCGTCATGGTCCCGTCGCGCAGGCGCTGGATGGCGGACAGGTTCACGCCGAGGGTGCTCAGCGGGTCCAGCAGGTCGGCGTCGGGGTTGACGAACCTGGTCCGGATCAGGCTGACCAGCTCCGCGGGGGTGAGACCGAGGCGGCGGGCCAGGCGGCGGGCGTTGCCGACGCCGTTGAGCAGCTGGGTCTCGTTCACCCGGGCGGGGTCGTCGCCGAAGAGCGCCTGCGCCGTCACGGCGGGCTTGGTCAGCAGGTCGCGCTCGGCCGGGCTGACGCCCACCCGCTCCCGCACGATGTCGCTCCACGCCCTGCCGTTCGCGTCGTCGGCCGCCAGCGCGGCCATCGCGTCCCTGAGCGGCACCCCCGCCTTGGCGAGGTACGCCCGCAGGGCCGCCAGCCGCTGGTCCCACGGCAGCAGCAGCGGATAGGACGCGCCCCGCAGCGCGGTGTAGGCGGCTTCGTTCACGAACTGCGGCGAGGCCAGCAGGTCGGCCGTGCTGGTTCCCGGCGCGACGTCGTGCCCCCGGTAGCCGTCGATGGTGGCGTTGACCACGACGTGTTCCAGGATCTCGTTGGCCAGGTCCACGTACGGCAGTTCGACCTCGGTGTTCTCGCAGCTCAGGGCGATGTGCTGGAGGTCGGGGCGGCGGCTGAGGAGCACCTCCAGCGGGCTGCGCCCGCCGCCCTGAGGTTGGACGTCCAGGAATTCGAGCAGGTCCACCAGGTAGGCGGCGGGGCTCAGCACCGACTCGCAGTGCTCGCAGGCGCCGGTGTCGCCAGGTCCGAACAGGGTCTCCAGGTTCGGCAGCGTCCGTACCGTGGCCAGGGCGGCGCTCTCACCGGCGGCCAGGGCGCGGGCTCCGGGCCCGGTGGCGGCGGCCGGTCCGCCGCGCGGCACCGCGAACACGTCGGGCGCGGCCCTGGCCACGAGGTGGCTGGTGGCCGTGGCGAGGGCGGCGCTGTGCACCTGGTCGCTGCGGCGGAACGTCTCGCGGGCGGCGTCCGCACCGCCGAGGTCGGCGGCGAACCGGCTGACGAAGGCCGACTCGCCGTGCAGAGCCACCGCGCGGGCGGAGTCGAACCCGAGTGTGCGCAGCCCCCGTACGGCGTCCGGACTGGGGGCGACGGCGACGATGCGCTGCAGGGTGGCGACCTCGTCCCGTACGGGCTGGGCCAGTTCGATCGCCCGTGACCCGAGGAAGTCGTCGATGGGGTGCACGGTCAGCTCGAACGTGTCGTGGTTGCCGGCCAGGAACTCGGCCACCGCGCGGTCGGTGCCCTCGGGGCCGCCCACCGGGATGGCACCTTCGGCCACCTCGGCGGCCAGCACCGCCGTGGGGTGGCGCAGGCGCAGTTCCTCGGCCAGGACCGCCGCGTACGCGTCCCGCCGCTCCGTCTCGTCGTCGCCGGGGATGTCGTCGGGGACCGGCACGTCGGCGGTGAGGTCGGCCCGCCACCTGTCCGCCCGGTGGTAGCCGGCCGCCGCCAGGTCCCCGACCCGGCTCGGGGCCGCGCCGTCGTGGAGTTTGGCGATCAGCGGCGCGTTGTTGCGGGTGAGCGTGGCCAGCGCGCCGTCGAGTTCCAGCCGTCCCGCGCGGTCGGGGAACTCCTCCCGTACCCGCGGCCAGAGTTCCTCGGGCGCGGTGCGATGGTCGCGGTAGATCCGGGCGAAACGGTCGCGGTCGGCCTCGTCGGGAAGGGCGGCCTGGAGCAGGTCGCCGAGTCTGCCGTCGCCGGCCCCGGTGGGCAGGTCGAGCACGGCCTTGGCGGCGAGGTCGCGGGCCGCGTCCAGACCCGCGGGGATCTCGGCGGCCAGTTCCGGCGCGATGATGCCCTGCTCGGCGGCGCGCGACCAGACCGACTCGATCACGCCCGCCGGGGCGAGCGCCCACAGGCGTTGCCCGGCGGGCAGCCCGGCCCGGTAGAGGGCGTAGTGCAGCGGCGCGGGGATGCCGCTGTCGGCCGCCTCCCGGTCGGCGAGGGAGGCCATGGCCACGGCGCGCGCGTCCCAGCCGCTCTTGGCGGCGGCGAAGGTGACGTCCCGGCGTTCGCCCGCTTCCACGAAACTGGCCAGGCTGACCGCGGACTCCCCGGCCAGCGTGCGGCCGAGGTCGCCGACGAGGCGGCTGTACTCGTCGAGCACGGGCGCGACGCCCGCCGGGAGCACGACGTCGACGCGCTCGTGCGGGGTCGCGTCGAAGCGCGGCTCGGAGCGGGCGAGCACCTCGCGTTCGTCCGAACGGATCACCTGGACGACTAGGTCCAGGCTGGCCTGCGGGCTGGTGCGTACCGGCTCCGGATCGAAGACCAGCGCGAACGTGCCGTCGGGCCGGACCTGGGCGGTGCCGACCAGGTGTTCGCCGCCGAAGCGCAGGTCGAGGATCTCCACGGCCACGCCGCCGGAGACCGGTGATCCCGTGTCGTCTCGTACCGTTCCAACGACCTGAAAGTTCGCCGCCACGAAAACCCCCACCGTCCTGATTCGATACGTCCCCGGTGTTGTTGTTCAGGCTACGGTGGGTTAGACAACTGTTACAGGGGTTACCACAGATGTACACCCACGGGTGATCAGAGCCAGCCGCGCTGTACGGCCATGGCTCCGGCCTGAAACCGGCTGCGCGCGCCGAGCCGCGTCATCAGCGAGGACATCGACCGCCGGACCGTACGCAGGGACAGGCCCAGGCGGCGGGCGGCGCCCTCGTCGGTCTGGCCGTCCATCAGCAGGCGCAGCAGCTCGTGCTCGACGGGCGAGAGGCCGTGCTCGTTCACCCGCGTCTCCCCGAACGGCACCGCGCCCGCCCACACCTGCTCGAACAGCGCGCACAGCGCGGCCACGATGCCGACCGCGCTGACCTCCATCGCGCCGAGGCGGGGATCGGCGGGGTCGAGCGGCACCATGGCCACCGTGCGGTCCACGATGAGCAGCGACATCGGCAGGGTCGGCGTGGACCGGGTCTGGCCGCCGAGGGCGGTGAGCCACTGCGCGTACCGGAGGGTGTCGGCGTCGTTGCGGAAACTGTCCTGGTAGATGGTGCGGATGAGCACGCCGCGGGCGATGGCCAGCTGGTCGAGCGGCTCGCTGGCCTCCATCGCGTCGGGGGTCTGCGCGCCGCCCGGCATGAAGGACATGCACTCGTCCTGGGCCTCGTAGGCCAGCTCCTCCAGGCGGGCGCGGACCCGGTCGAGCCCTTCGAGGCGTTCGAAGGAGCCCCGCTCGCGGTCGCGGACGGCCTCGTACTCCAGGGCGATGGCCGCGATGGCCGCGCAGGTGTCCGCGATCTCCCGCTGCCTGCGCTGGAGCTCGCGTTCGCTGCGGGCCAGCAGGGAGGCCAGGCCCACCTCGGGCCGGACCGGGCGGAACAGGCTGGGATGGTTCTGGGACGGCCGCAGCAGCGCCATGTCGGCGAGCAGGTCCAGGGCTCCGCGCACGATCTCCTCGGTCAGGCCGAGGTGGGCGGCGAGATCGCAGACCCCCCAGTCAGGATGCTGGAGCAGCGCCCGGTAGACGTCCTCCGTCGAGGAGTCCAACCCGAGCGGATCGAGCATTCCCGTGTCCCCCAAGGCCGCCAGCCCTCCTGTTGCTGATCAGTTTATGGTGCACAACCCGTGATAATTCAAGCCATAACGGGACATCGCGACGGCGCTGGCACCTTGATGCCATGCGCAGAGGTGGCCTCCGGGCCCGTGGTGACACGGCGGATTACCGTGCGCCAAGCTTGCCAGCAGAAACGAATATGTCCGGGACGTCAGGGGTCACTAGCGACGAAAAGAGGAAGCACCGGAATGTTCAGAAGACTGGCAACCCCTGTTTCCATCCTCGCCATTATTTCCTCCGTCAACGGGATCCTCGCCGGGGGCGGGGGCGTGTCCGCTCAGCCCGCCCCGCCGTACGGGGAGTGCTGCACCGATCACGACGACGGTTTCTCCTGGGGCTGACGTTCGTGCAGATCGTCCGGGTGGACCTCGGCCGAGGCGAGATCGGCGCGCAGTGGACGCTGCCGACCGGCGCGTTCGCCGATCTCGTCTGGGCCCACTCCCGGCAGGACGAGGCGCTGGAGCACCTGCGCGTGCACACGGCGCCGGACCGGATCGAAATCGTGCTCTTTCTCTGCGTGCCGAAAAGGAAATGCGCCGAAGAAACGGCACAGCGTATTTGCAGCCGCGTGGTCCAGTTGGTTCCCGGGCTCCAGGGCTGGTTTGTGCGGACCCCTTGGTGAGCACCCGCCGATGAAATACAAGTCAAGCTCATGTTTTTCGAGGGGGCGATGGAGTGCGTAGTCCGGCAACCGAGAAACCCGGACCGATTCCCGCACTGGCATCCGTAATCGGCCGCGACACCGAGCTGGACGCGCTCCGCCGCCAGCTGCGCAACCCCGCGCTCCGGTTACTCACGGTGACCGGGCCGCCGGGCGTGGGCAAGAGCCGTCTGGTGGCGGCCCTCTACCCCGACCTGCGCGCCGAGTTCGGGGACGGCGTGCGCTTCGCCGACCTGGCCGCGGAGCCGTACCCGCCGGGCCGGCCGGACGGCCTGGAGGGTCTGGACGGCCTGGCCGGCGGCGACCGGGAGCTGCTGCTCGTCATCGACCACGGCGACCGCGTGCTGGCCGAGCTCACCCGGGCCGTCACCAAGCTGCTCGCCTGCCGCCGCGGCCTGCGGGTCGTGCTCTGCTGCCGCGAACCCGCCCGCGTGTACGGCGAGCGCCTGTTCCCCCTGCACCCCCTCCAGGTCCCCGGCCCCCACCCACCGGACGACCTGACCGAACTGGGCGGGATCGCCTCCGTCCGCCTGCTCCTGGACCGTGCCACGGCGACCAGGCCGGACCTGGTGCTCACCCCCGACAACCGGCAGGTCATCACCGAGCTCAGCGACCGCCTCGACGGCCTCCCGCTGGCCATCGAACTCGCCGCCGCCCGCCTGCGTCTCTTCCACCCGCTCGCCCTGCTCAACCGCCTCCGCTCCGGCCTCGACATCCTGTACGGCAACGCCCCCCACCGTCTCTCCCACCACCGCAGCATGAGCGCCGCCATCGCCTGGACGTACGAGAGCCTGGCCGAGCACGAACGACGGCTCCTGCGCCGGCTCGCGGTCCTCGACCGGGGCTTCGACCTGGCCGCCGCCGAGTCCGCCGGCGACCTGGACGGCGGCGACCTGCACGACGCCCTGCAACGGCTAGCCGAGCGCGGCCTGCTCGCCGTCGCCGACCACGCCGACGGCGAGCCGCACTTCACCCTGCTCAACACGATCAGGATGTTCGCCCTGGAGGAGACCGCCGGCTCCACTGAGCCCGCACCGCCGAGTACGGGCGAACCGGGCGCCGGGCTGACCCGCCGGGAGCACCAGGTGGCCGTGCTGGTCGCCCAGGGCCTGACCAACCGCCAGATCGCCCGGCGCCTGGGCATCGCCGAATGGACGGCGGTCAACCACGTACGCAACGTGATGCGCAAGCTGGACTGCTCATCGCGGGTGCACGTGGCCGGCATGATCTCCCACGGCCGGGAGTTCCGGCAGGTCAGCGGGAGATGAGGTCAGTACACGGTCACCTCCGGCCGTGGTTCGTCGTCATCCAGGTCCACGGGCACCCCCATCTCCTCCGCCAGGGTCAGCGCCTCCTCGATGAGCGTCTCGACGATTCTGGATTCGGGCATGGTCTTGATGACCTGGCCCTTCACGAAGATCTGGCCCTTGCCGTTGCCCGAGGCGACGCCCAGGTCCGCCTCGCGGGCCTCGCCGGGGCCGTTCACCACGCAGCCCATCACCGCCACCCGCAGCGGGACCTTCAGCCCTTCGAGGCCGGCCTGGACCTGCTCGGCCAGCGTGTACACGTCCACCTGCGCCCGCCCGCAGGACGGGCAGGAGACGATCTCCAGGCCGCGTTCGCGCAGGCCCATCGACTCCAGGATGCCGATGCCGACCTTGACCTCCTCGACCGGCGGCGCGGACAGCGAGACGCGGATGGTGTCCCCGATGCCCTCGGCCAGCAGCGCCCCGAACGCGACCGCCGACTTGACCGTGCCCTGGAAGGCGGGGCCCGCCTCGGTCACCCCCAGGTGCAGCGGGTAGTCGCAGCGCGCGGCCAGCAGCCGGTACGCCTGGATCATCACCACCGGATCGTGGTGCTTGACGGAGATCTTGATGTCCTGGAAGCCGTGCTCCTCGAACAGCGAGCACTCCCACAAGGCCGACTCGACGAGGGCCTCCGGGGTGGCCTTGCCGTACTTCTGGAGCAGCCGGGGGTCCAGGGAGCCGGCGTTGACGCCGATCCTGATCGGCACCTTGTGCTCGGCCGCCGCCTTCGCGATCTCACCCACCTTGTCATCAAATTTCTTGATATTTCCGGGGTTGACGCGGACGGCGGCGCAGCCGGCTTCGATGGCGGCGAAGACGTACTTGGGCTGGAAGTGGATGTCCGCGATCACCGGGATGCGGGACTTGCGGGCGATGACGGCGAGCGCGTCCGCGTCGTCCTGGGACGGCACCGCCACCCGCACGATCTGGCAGCCCGACGCCGTCAACTCGGCGATCTGCTGCAGGGTGGCGTTGACGTCGGCCGTCACCGTGGTCGTCATCGACTGCACGGTCACCGGCGCGTCCCCGCCGACCGGCACCGACCCCACCATGACCTGACGCGACTGGCGCCGTACGGCCACCGGTCTGGTCCTGACGGCCGGAATCCCCAGCATCGCGACACTCATGAACATCCCTCTCTGTTCGCACCGGCCGCCAGGGCCAGCACCGGTTCCTCCGGCATCGCGCCCTTCTCCGGCATCGCGCCCTTCTCCGGCATCGCGTTCTTCTCCGGCGTCTCGCCCCCTGCGAGCATCGCGTCCCTTTCGAGCATCCCGACTCGTTCGGGCATCCCGACTCGTTCGGGCATCGCGACCTTTTCGGGCATCGCGTCGGCGACGCTCTGGGCGACCTGCTGCGGGGTCAGGCCGCACTCCTCCAGGACCTCCGCGCGCAGGCCGTGGTCGAGGAAGCGCTGTGGCAGGCCGATGCAGCGGACCGGGACGGGCACGCCCGCGTCCGCCAGGGCGAGGGTGAGCGAGGCGCCGAAGCCGCCCGCGCGGCCGCAGTCCTCGACCGTGACGACCAGGCGGTGGCGGGCGGCGAGCACCGCGAGGGCGGGATTGACCGGTTTGATCCAGCGCGGGTCGGCAACGGTCACGCCGATCCCGTCCCCGGCCAGCAGCCGCGCCGCCTGCACGCACGTCTCCCCCATCGCGCCGACGGCGACGAGGAGCACGTCGATGGCGGTGGCGGGGCCGGTGGCAGTGGCAGGGCCGGTAGCAGTGGCAGGGCCGGTAGCAGTGGCAGGGCCGGTAGCAGTGGCAGGGCCGGTGTCGGTGGCAATGCCGGGGCCGAGGCCGGTGGCAATGCCGAGGCCGGTGGCAATGCCGGGGCCGAGGCCGGTGGCGGTGGCGGTGGCGGTGGAGCCGTACAGGATGTCGACGCCGTCGAGGGTGCCGACGGCGGGCAGGTCGGGGCCGAGCGCGCCCTTTGGGTACCGCACCACGCTGGGCCCCTCGATCGTGACCGCCTCGCGGAGCGCGGCCCGCAGGGTCGGGGCGTCCCGGGGCGCCGCCACCGCCAGATCAGGCACGACGTTCAGGATGGACAGGTCCCACATGCCGTTGTGCGAGGGCCCGTCGTCGCCGGTCACCCCGGCCCGGTCCAGCACGAACGTGACCGGGCAGCCGTGCAGGGCGACGTCCATCAGCACCTGGTCGAAAGCGCGGTTGAGGAACGTGGAGTAGACGCAGACGACCGGGTGCAGGCCGCCGAAGGCCAGGCCGGCGGCCGAGGTGACCGCGTGCTGCTCGGCGATCCCGACGTCGAACAGGCGGCCGGGGAACCGTTCCTGGAAGGGCTGCAGCCCGGCGGGCTCCACCATCGCCGCGGCGACCGCCACCACGTCGGGCCGCTCCTGCCCGATGGCCACGATCTCGTCGGCGAACACGTCCGTCCACGTCCGGCGGCGCGGGGCGGCCGGGCGGCCCGTGGCCGGGTCGGTGACGGGGACCGCGTGGTGCCGGTCCTGTTCGTGGTGCTCGCTGGGGGCGTACCCGCGGCCTTTGGTGGTGACGCAGTGCACGACCACCGGTCCGGTGGTCTCCCTGGCCCGCCGCAGGGCCGCTTCCACGGCGGGGATGTCGTGGCCGTTGACCGGTCCCGCGTACGCGAGGCCGAGATCCTCGAAGAAGCTGGCGCCGGTCCTGCCGGCGCGCAGGGCGGCCAGGTGGGAGGCCAGGCCGCCGACGGTCGGCGCGTACGAGCGGCCGTTGTCGTTGAGGACGATGATCACGGGCAGCCGCCGGGCGGCGATGTTGTTGAGCGCCTCCCAGGCCATGCCGCCGGTGAGCGCGCCGTCGCCGACCACGGCCACCACCGGCCTGGACTTCCGGCCGAGGATCCGGTCGGCCTTGGCCAGCCCGTCGGCGTAGGACAGCACGGTCGAGGCGTGCGAGTTCTCGATCAGGTCGTGCTCGGACTCCTGCCGGGACGGGTACCCCGACAGCCCGCCGCGCCGCCGCAGCAGGTCGAACCCGGCCGCCCGTCCGGTGAGCAGCTTGTGCACGTACGCCTGGTGCCCGGTGTCCCACAGGATCGGCTCCGCGGGCGAGTCGAACACCCGGTGCAGGGCGATGGACAGCTCGACCGCGCCCAGGTTGGGGCCGAGGTGGCCGCCGGTCCTGCACACCCGGTCCACCAGGAACTCGCGGATCTCCGCCGCGAGCATGGGCAGATCCTCGGCGGCCATCCGCCGTAAATCCCGCGGGCCGCGCAGTCGTTCGATCAGCATTCTCGCGCACCCGCCTCGGAAAGGACGCCCGCCATTGATATCGACCGCCGCGCGCCACGGAATTCCGCGCGGACCGTTTTCTCTCCAGCCATGGCTTCTCCAGCCGTTCGGTGGTCATTCATTCATATCGACCGGCCGGTTCACGAACCGTGACTGATAATTGCCATTTCCCGCTCCCAGGTGACCGGGACGATCTCCGGCGCCTGCGCCGCGGTGTCACTCGTCCACGGCACCTCCTCCTCGGGTACGGCCAGCCGCAGCCCCGGCGCCCGCCGCAGCAGGGTCTCCAGCGCGATCCGCATCTCCATCCGGGCCAGCGGCGCGCCGAAGCAGAAGGCCGGTCCCGCGCCGAAGGTCAGGTGCTGGTTGGCGGTGGGCCGGCCGACGTCGAAGCGTTCGCCGTCCGGGAAGTGCGCCTCGTCGCGGTTGGCCGCGTGCCTGGCCACGATCACGGTGGAGCCCTTCGGGATGACCACGTCGCCGACCTTCAGGTCCTCGGTGGCGTACCGGGTGATGCCGACGCCGCCGCCCGGCGGGGAGTAGCGCAGCAGTTCCTCCACCGCCGAGTCGATCAGCGCCGGGTCGGCGCGCAGGGCTTCGAGCTGGTCGGGGTGGCGGAACAGGGTGAGCAGGCCCTTGCCGAGCTGCGCGGCGGTGGTCTTGTAGCCGGCCACCAGCAGCGTCATGATCGTGACGAACAGCTCGTTCTCGTCGAGCCTGCCGTCGTCCTCGTCGCGGACCGCGATCAGCCCGCTGAGCAGGTCGTCGGCCGGGTCCACGCGTTTGGCCCCGGTGAGCGCCCGCGAGTAGTCGATCAGCGTCATCGCGGCCTGCGTACGCTGCTCGGAGGTGAGCTCGCTGGAGAGCATGTCGTGCACCCAGCCGCGGAACCGCACGTGGTCCTCGACCGGGACGCCGATCATCTCGCAGAGCACGGTGATCGGCAGCGGAAAGGCCAGCGCCTCCATGATGTCGCCGGGCGGGCCCGCCTCCAGCAGCCGGTCCACCAGGTCGTCCACGATCTCCTGGACGCGGGGGCGCAGGTGCTCCACGTGGCGCGGGGTGAAGGCGCGGGCCACCAGGCCGCGCCAGCGGGTGTGCACGGGCGGGTCGGCGAACGGGTTGCCGTAGTTGCCGAAGCCGATCGCGGTGTTCATCCGGGCCGCGTCGGGCCGGTTGAGGTCGCGGCTGAACCGGGTGTCGGAGAGCACGGCCTTGACGTCGTGGTAGCGGGTGACGAGCCAGGCCAGGTCGCCGCTGGGCAGCGTCACGCGGCAGGTGGGCTCGTGCTCGCGGAGCCAGGTGAACTCCTCGGGCATCGCCATGGGGTCGGCCTTCACAAAGGGATACGGGCACATATCAGCGGCCATGAGGCCTCCTCGCTTTGCATCGCATATGCCGATGTTCTGGAAATTTAGCGCTTGACATCGCTTATGAAAAGCAAGCTATTTTGACCCGGAACCCATACGACGGGAGGCCTGTCATGGATGCCACGCAACAGGCGGAAATAACAGTTGAACCAGATATCGGCTATGGCAATGACCAGTCATCCGGATTAGCTGTTCTGGACCCGGAGAATGACTCGCAAAATGACAATGACAATTCATTGTCAGACGGCTACGCGGCCCTGCTGCACGAGGAGATCGAGCGGCGCTGGCTGAGCGGCGGCCGGATCCTGGACGCGATGTGCCGGCACGCGCTCGCGCCCGGCGGCAAGCTGATGCGCCCGGTGCTGCTGCTGGAGTCGGCGGTGGCCGTCGGGGGCCGCGCGGAGAGCGTGCTGCCCGCCGCGCTCGGCACCGAGTGCGGCCACGTGGCCAGCCTGGTCCACGACGACATCATCGACGGCGACGAGACCCGCCGGGGGCGGCCCGCCGTGCACAGCGCGTTCGGCACCGACCAGGCCATCGTGGCCGGCGACGCGCTGATCTTCTTCCTCTTCCAGTGCCTGGCCGAATGCCGCGAGACCGGCGTGCCCGAGGACCGCATCGTGGCGGCCCTCGACGTGGTCGCCAGGGCCGGGTACGACCTGTGCCGCGGCCAGAGCCTCGAATCGGAACTCAAGGGCGACGTCTCCTGCGACGTCGACACGTACCTGGAGATGATCAGGCTCAAGACGGCCGCGCTGTTCCGCGCGTCCTGCGAGAGCGGCGCCATCCTCGGCCAGGGCCCCCAGGACCACATCCACGCCCTCGCCCAGTACGGCGAGCACCTCGGCACCGCCTTCCAGATCCACGACGACCTGCTGGCCTACACCAGCGACGCCGAGACCACGGGCAAGGCCGCCGCCAGCGACGTGCGCAACCGCCGCCTGACGCTGCCGGTGATCCTCGCCTACCAGCGGGCGGACGCCGACGACCGGGCCAGGATCGAGGAGATCATGGCCGGCGACGTGCCGGACGCCTTCACCACGATGGGCCAGGTCATCGAGCGTACCCAGGCGGTCGCCGCGTCCCGGCGGATGGCCTGGCAGACGGCGGAGCAGGCCCGCCGGGACCTGGCCGTGCTGCCCCCGACCCCGAGCCGGTCCCGGCTGGCCCGGCTGGCCACGCTCGCCATCGACCGGGACAGGTAACACATGTTCAGGGCACACCTGGAGACCTGGCGGCCGTACACGCTGAGCTATCCCGGCCTGGTCGGGCTGGCGGGCGCCGTGCTGGCCGGCGATCCCGGGCCGGCCGGGCTGGCCGCCGCCTGGGCGGTGCCCACCCTCGGCTGGCTGGCCGGCCTGTACGGCGGCGACTACTTCGACCGGCGGCTGGACGCGATCGCCAAACCGCACCGGCCCATCCCGTCCGGCCGGATGCGCGCCCGGACCGCGCTGACCTGCATGATCGTCTGCGTGGGGCTGGGCGCGGCCATCGCACTGGCGCTCAACTGGCGGACCGCCGTCCTGGCCGCCGCCGCGCTGGCCATGGGCATCGCGTACAGCACGGTCTTCAAAGCGCGCGGCCTGTCCGGGAACCTGCTGCGCGGGGCCATCACCCCGCTGGCGTTCCTGGTCGGCGCGATGTGCGCCACCGACTGGCCGCACCCGGCCCTGCTGGGTGCGGCGGCCGTGTTCCTGCTCCAGGACGCGGCCTCCAACCTGGTCGGCACCCTCCGCGACATCGACGGCGACCGCGAGGGCGGCTACCACACCTTCTCGGTACGCCACGGCCCCCGTGCCGCCCTCCGCGCGGTGACACTGCTGGTGGGGTGCTGGATGCTCCTCGCCGCCGCGGCTCCGGCCGTGCTGCCCCGGACCTCCGGAACCGTGCTCTACCTGGCGATGTTCGCGCTGGCCTCGGGGCTGGCCGCCGGGGCGCTGGTCATGCTGTATCGGGGGATCGATCCGGCGCGGGCGCTGCGCGCGCACGGGGTGCTGGTGCTGGAGCGCACGATCCTGGCCGGGGCCTTCGTCGGGCTGGGCGCGGGACCGGCGTTGGCGCTGCCGGTCACCGCGGCCGGGCTGGCGGTGACCTGGGTCGCGCAGCGGGCGATGCGGGAGAGCTACGAGTTCGGGTCCGAGGCGGTGCCGGACCAGGCGCAGGTGCTCGGGTACGTGGACGAGCGGCTTACCGCGCTGGACGCCGAACGGCTGACCGCGCTGCACGACTGGGACCGCCGGATCGACATCGAGGTCACCGACCTCGGCCTGCGCATCGCGCTGCTGACGGAGAACGGCACCATCAGGCGGGTCCCGGCAGCCCACCTCACAGAGACGTCTTCCGAAGCCGGGGCATCCTCGCATATATCCGCACCGCGGGCGGCTTCCGAAGCCACGACTTCCCGGGTGGCCTCCGAAATCACGATATCGACGACCGCGGCGGTGTTCCGGGACATCTTTCTCGTCGGGCGGACGAATCCCCGGAGGGCGTACCTGACCGGGGGGATCAGTATGCGGGCCTCCGCCCGGGACATGCTCCACCTCAACCAACTGTTCAACGAGTTCCGCCGGACCGCCGGCGGACCGCCCCGGGTCGCCGTGCGCGAGCCGGAGCCTGCCGCCCCTGTCGCGGAGTCGCTGCCGCCCACGGTGGTGATCAGCGACACCACGCTCAGGGACGGCGAGCAGATGCCCGGCGTCGCGTTCCCGGTCGAGGAGAAGATCGAGCTGGCCCGGCGGCTGGCCGCGCTCGGGGTTCCCCTGATCGAGGCGGGATATCCGGCGGTCTCGGCCGAGGAGGCGCTGGCCGTGCGGGCCATCGTGGACGCCGGCCTGGACGCCGCCATCCAGGTCATCGCCCGCCCGCTCGCCGGGGACGTGGAGGCGGCCGTCGAGTCGGGCGCGCACAGCATCGCCCTGTTCACGGGAACCTCCGAGGCGCACGTACGCGCCAAGCTGCGCACCACGCCGGAACAGCTCGTGGCCGGCATCCGGGAGGCCGTCGCGCTGGCCAAACAGTCGGGGCGGAACGTCGTCTTCGCCGCCGAGGACGCCACCCGTACCGACCCGGACTTCCTGGTCGAGGTCTACCTGGCCGCCGCCGAGGCCGGAGCGGACGCGATCGGGCTGGCCGACACCGCCGGGGTGAGCACGCCCTGGCGGATGGCCGCCCTGGTACGACGGGTCGCCGCCGCCTGCCCGCTGCCCATCGCCGTGCACTGCCACAACGACCTCGGCCTGGCCACCGCCAACTCCCTCGCGGGCCTGCTCTCCGGCGCCTCCGGCGTGCAGTGCTCGGTGCTCGGCGTCGGCGAACGCGCCGGCAACGCGCCCCTGGAGGAGGTGGTGATGACCCTCGAAGCCGCGTACGGACACCGGACCGGCCTCGACCTCACCGCCCTCACCCCGCTCGCCCACCACGTGGCGGCCCTCACCGGCCAGGTGGTGCACGCGGGCAAACCCGTCGTCGGCGGCCACGCGTTCGTGCACGAGAGCGGCCTGCACGTGGACGGCATCGTCCGCGACCCCAGCACGTACGAGCCGTACCCGCCCGAGCTGATCGGGCGGGAACGCAGCTTCGTCTTCGGCAAACACTCCGGCCGGGGCGCCCTGCGCCACGTGCTGGACTCGCACGCCGTCGGGCTGGAGGAGCGCCAGCTCTCCGCCCTGCTGGCGACCGTCAAGGAAAGGCGTGGCTCCGGGCCGCTGGACGAGATCGCCCTCGTGCAGCTGGCGCGGACACTCCTGCTGGAAGGACAAACATGATCACCGTGCGTGGCCTGGCGAAACGTTACCGGCGCCGCCGAGTCCTGGAGGACGTCAGCTTCACGGTGCCCCGCGGCATGCTCACCGGCATCCAGGGCGAGAACGGAGCCGGCAAGTCCACCCTGCTCAAATGCCTCGTCGGGCTGCTCAAACCCGACGCCGGCCAGATCGTCCTGGACGGGCGCGTCGGCTACTGCCCGCAGGACCCGTCCCTCATCGAGAGCCTCACCCTCACCGAGCAGTTCCGCCTGTTCGGGGCCGGGTACGGCCTCACCCCCGACCAGGTGGCCGACCGCGCCGGCACCCTCATGGAGGAGTTCGGCTGCGCCCGCTACGCCACCACCCGGGTGGACCGGCTCTCCGGCGGGACCCGGCAGAAGGTCAACCTCATCGCCGCGCTCCTGCACGAGCCCGACGTGCTCATCCTGGACGAGCCCTACCAGGGCTTCGACTACGACACCTACCAGCACTTCTGGGACTACACCGAACGGTTCCGCGTCGACGGCGGCTCGGTGGTGGTGGTCAGCCACATGCACACGGAGATCGCCCGCTTCGACGCGATGCTCGACCTCGCCGCCGGCCGGGTGACCGCCAGCGGCCGCCGGGCCAAGGACGTCGTGCTCACAGATGCCGTGCTCACGGATCGGGGGGAATGATGGCCGTGCGACTCGATCCCGTGCGTACGGTGCGGGAGGCCAGGCCGTACCGGGCGACCGGGACGGCGACCCGGATGTCGGTGCTGGAGCTGCTGCGGCGCTGGCCGTCCATGCTGTTCATGATCTTCATGCCGGCGTCGTACTTCCTGGTCAGCTACTTCACCAGCGACGCCGTCACCATGGTGCCCGCCCTGGCGTACGACGGCGACGTCCAGCGGACCGTCCAGGTGCTCGACCGCGACTTCAAGGCCCTCTACCTGGCCGTCCTCGGCATCAGCGTGACCAGCTCCTTCGCCGCCATGACCGTGGTACGGCCCGGCATGGCCGCCCTGCGCAGGCTCCGGCTCGTCGGCTACCGGGCCCACCACCTGCTCAGCGCCCGCCTCTACGTGCTGCTGATCATCACCGTGGTGTCCACGGCCGTGTTCATGGCCATCTTCGTCCCGCTCGTGAACCTGGAGTCCGTGGCACTGGCCGCCACCGCCCTGCTGCTGGTCGGCTTCGTCGGCGTCGCGCTCGGCACGCTCATCGGGCTGCTGGTGCCGCGTGAGTTCGAGGCGTCCATGCTGCTCATCGCGGCGGCCGGGGTGCAGATGGCGCTCGGCAGGTCGGGAGCGGACGCGGAGCGGTTCCTGCCGTACTGGCCGGGGGTGGAGGCGCTGAAGTCGGCCGCCTTCGTCTCCGGCGCCGACGTCACCCGGTTCGGCGGCCTCGGCGCGCTCTACGCCGTGGCGCTCTTCGGCCTGTCCTACATCGTCTGGAACCGCCGCACGCGCCTGTGGCGACGCTGAAAGGAAACGGCATGCAATCCGGTATGACGTGGCTCAAGGACTACATGGCCACCGCGAAGTCGGGCGAGCTGGCCGCTCCCCCGTCGGCCTGGTGGATCGTCACCCGCGCCTGCAACCTCAAGTGCTACTACTGCTTCGCCGACGCCCGCAAACGCGACCCCGACGAGCTCGACACGGCCGGGGCCAAGGCCGTGCTGGACGACTTCGCCGACAGCGGCGTCATGTTCGTGACCTTCCTCGGCGGGGAGCCGCTGACCAGGAAGGACATCTACGAGCTGGTCGACTACTCCACCGACCTGGGCATCTACACCGCGCTGCTCACCAACGGCCTGAACGTACGCCCCGAGAAGATCGACAAGCTGGTGGACGGCGGCCTGGAGATGATCGGCGTGTCCATCGACAGCAAGGACGACGCCGTGCACGACGCCGTCCGCGGGGTCGCCGGCTCCCTCGCCGGGGCGAAGGGCACGATCCGGCACGCCATCCAGCGCGGCCTGCGCACCAGCGTACGCATCGTGGTCAGCGAGGACAGCTATCCCGCCATCCCCGACCTGTTCCGGTGGGCCATCGACGAAGGCGTCGAGGAGCTGATCCTGCTGCCCATCTTCATGGTCGGCCGCGCCGCCGGCGGAGCCGAGGACCGGCGCGCCGACCTGGTCGGCAAGCAGCTGTTCCTCAGCACGCTGGAACGCCTGCGCGACATCGGGGAACCGCTCGGCATCACCGTGCCGCAGCAGACCAGACTCGCCTGCCCGCAGGGCATCGAGCTGCGCGCGCCCGACCACGAGCTCCACCACGCCGGGCACGCGGTCGGCTTCGAGCAGAGCGCCGGCTGCAAGGTGGGCCGGTTCATGGTGAGCGTGCAGCCCAACGGGGACGTGTTCTCCTGCCCGTTCGTGCACGCCAAGGTGGGCAGCCTGCGGGAGCAGAGCATCGTGGACATCTGGCAGGCGCCGCTGCTGCGCAAAGCCAGGGCCGAGGACATGGGCTGCCTGGCCCGCTCGATCATCCACACCGGCCGCGCCGACGTCACCGACCCCACCTACGTGCGCCCCGCCGCGGAGATGCTCGCCGAACTCCCCCTCCCCGGCACCGCCCCCGCACCCGCACCCGTCGCCGAGCAGCCGTTCTTCCCCGTCGACGGGCTCTCCCTCGCCTCCCACCGGGCCCGCGCCGTCACCTCACCGACGAGGAGCTGAGCAATGCGAGAGACCATGACCGTGGCCGAAGCCGTGGCCGAACTACGCGACATGCTCGCCGCCAGCGGCGGCAACCCCACCATCGCCGACCGCCTCGCCCGCGGCTCACTCAGCGTCCTGTACGAGTTCGAGAACCCGGACGGCACGATCGAGCCGTACCTGATGCGGGTCCGGCGCGACCTCCGCGAGGTCGCCCCCGGCGCCGTGTCCTACGACGAGGCCGACATCGTCATCAGAACAGAACCGCTCACCCTGCACCGCCTCAGCAACGGCGAACTCGGCGGCCGCGAGGCCATCGTGAGCGGCCGCCTCGACATCCGCAAAGCCCCCTCGATGCCGAAGCTGCTGTTCATGCGCTCCCTCTTCAACAGCTACAAGAAGCACCGCCTCCGCACGGAGGCGGACGCTCAGACGACGCCCGGGAGCGCGGCTGAGGCGGCGCCGTGACGACGATCCAGTCGGTGGCCGGGAGTATCGCCAGGGCCGCCGACGGCCTGTTCGCGCGGCAGCGCGCGGACGGCTCGTGGGAGGGGTTCCTGCCCTCGTCGGCCGTGTCGACGGGAGCAGCCGTGATCGCCCTGCGGGTGGCCGACCCGCAGGGCTCCCACGACCTGGTGACGGCGGGCGCGGCCTGGCTGCGCGACCGCCAGCTCGCGGACGGCGGCTGGGGCGACACACCCGAAGCTCCGGCGAGCCTCAATGCCACGGCCATCGCCGTCGCCGCCCTGCGATTCGCCGATGCGGAGGCCAGTGCGGAGGCGGTGACCTCCGGCCTCGAACGGCTGGAGGGATTCGGCGGGATCGACGCTGTCGCGGATCGGCGTAAGTGCACGTTGAAGGCGGTCTGCGAGCAGTATCTGGCATTGGCGGGGCTGTATCCGGTGGAGCGTGTCTCGCGGATGCCGTTCGAGCTGGCGCTGGCTTCGTCGTGGCTGCGGAAGAAGTTGTCGTTCACGGTGCCGGGGCTCATGTCGTGGGGCGTCATGCAGTCGCGTACCCGGCGGTTCGGGATGGTCCGGCGGCAGGTGAACCGGCTGGCCGAGCCCCGAGCGCTGAGCTACCTGGAGGATCTGCACGGGTACGAGGGCCCGGACGGCGCGGTGGAGGAGTCCGCGCTGATGGCGTCCGTCGTGTGCCTGGGACTGGCCCGAGCGGACGTCGCGCCCGGCATCGTGGCGGACTACCTGCGCTATCTACGCCGGACCGCCCGAGCCGACGGATCCTGGCCGATCGACCGGGACATCGAGTTCTCGGTCAGCATGTACCTCACCCACGGCCTGGTGGACGCGGGCTTCGGCGGCGATCCCCGGCTCGCGCGCATCGGCGACTGGATCCGCGCGAGCCAGCGGGACAGGCCGTTCGCGCCGACCGGCTGCCCTCCCGGCGGCTGGGGCTGGTCCACGCCCTCCGGCTGGCCGGACACCGACGACACCTCCTGCGCGGTGGGGTCCCTGGTCGCGCTGGGCGCGAGTCTCGACGACCCGCACGTACGACGCGGAGCCGACTGGCTGCTGGCGATGCAGAACGGGGACGGCTCTTGGGGCTGTTTCGCCAAAAACGCCAAGGTCAGCATGGACGCGCCCTGCTCGGTCATGACCGCACACACCGTCCTCGCCCTGCACGCCGCAGGCACCGGCCGTTTCGCGGAACCCCTCGCGCGGGCGGTGCGGTGGTTCGCGCGGGTGCAACGACCCGACGGGTCGTTTCCCTGTATCTGGTTCCGGGACAGCACGGCCGGAACGGCCAGAGTCCTGGACGCCCTCGGCAGACTGGGCCAAGGCGGCACGGCGGTCGCCGCGCGCTGCCGGGACTGGCTGCTCGCCCACCAGCGCGACGACGGCGGCTGGGGCGACGGCGGCAGCGAACCGTCCTCGGCGGAGGAGACCGCGTGGGCCGTGCTCGGCCTGGTCAGCGCCGGTCACGCGGACGATCCGGCGACCGCCGCGGGCGTGCGCTGGCTTCTCGACCACCAGCGTGCCGACGGACTCTGGGACGCCACCCGGCTCGGCGTGTACTTCCTCGGGCTGACGTACTGGTGCGACCACATCGCCGACGGCTACGCGCTGCAGGCGCTCGGCCGCTACCGGGCCGCCACGGAGGGGTGACATGCCGGACTACGACGTGATCGTCTGCGGCGCGGGCGTCGGCGGCCTCACGCTCGCCCGCGCCCTCGGCCGCCAGGGCCGCCGCGTCCTCCTCCTGGAGAAACAGCAGCACGCTCCCCCCGTCCACAAGGGCGAACTCCTCCAGCCCAGGTCCCTGCACATCCTCGGCCTCCTCGACTGCCTGGACACGCTGCGCGCCGAAGGCGCCCTGACGGCCGAACGCCTGAGTTGCCGTACAGCCGACGGCGACGAGATCGGCGCTCTCGACTACCGCTCCCTCCCCGGCAGCCACCCCTACTGCCTGGTGCACAACTACGCCACCATCAAGAACGTCCTCACCGCCTCCCTCTCCGCCGAGATCCGGTACGGCCTCCGCGCCGACACCCTTCTCCACGACTCCTCCGGCCGCGTCCGCGGCATCACGGCCGTCGGATCCGGGGGCAGGTCCGAGGAGATCACCGCCGCCCTGGTGGTGGCCTGCGACGGGCTCGGTTCCCGGCTTCGTACCCAGGCGGGCATCGAGGTGCGGCGGGAGCCGTACACGCACCAGCTGGTCGGGTACGACCTGGCCGACCCCGGACTCGGCCCGGACATCGCCGCCCACCTCACCCGGGACGGCCTGCGCCTGCTGTTCTCCATGCCCGGTGGACGCGCCCGCCTCTACGCCCAGGTGCCTTCCGGCCAGGTACGCAAAGCCGACCTAGCCGCCTGGACCGACACCATGATCACCCGTGTCCCGGCGCTCGACCCGGTGGCCGACGCCCTGCGGGAGAGCGTGCCCGGCGCGCAGACGGTAGCCGCCTGGCGTTACAGCGCCGACCACTGGGTGCTCCCCGGCCTGGCCCTCGTCGGGGACGCCGCCCACTGCGTGCACCCGATGGCCGGGCAGGGCATGAACGCCGCCATCGCCGACGCCTGGACCCTCGCCGAGCAGCTCACCGACCTCACCCCGGCGGCCGTCGACGACGCCCTCGCCCGCTACGACGCGATCCGCCGCCCCGCCCTGGAGTACGTCTCCCGCCTGAGCCACAACCTGGCCATGCTCTTCACCGACACCAGCTGGCGCACGCGCGTGGTCGGCCACTACATGCTCCGCCGCAACCAGCAGAACCAGCGCCTGCAAACGATCATCACGTACAACATGTCCGGCCTCGGCGTGCAGCGCTTCACGCTCAGAGACCGGTTCGTCCAGTTCGGCCTGCTACCCGACCGCGGGGAGGTCCCCGTCCATGTCCGCTGACATGCGAGGTCCTACACGCCATCCGGTTGCGTTGGTCGGTGCCGACCGTGGGGAGGCCTGCTCGCATGTCCGCTGACGTGATGGGCGAAAGTTCGCGCACGACGACTGTGCGGCCGGGGCCGCTGGTGCTGGCCGGGCTGGTGTGCGGGCCCTTCGTGTCGATGGTGGATTCCAACGCGGTGAACGTCGCCGTCTCGGAGATCGCGACGGAGCTGCGGGCGCCCTTGTCGACCACGGGGTGGATCATCAGCGCGTACCTGCTGGGGATCGGGGTCAGCCTGCCGGCGACCGCCTGGCTGGCGCGGCGGGTGGGCAACCGGCGGCTGTACATGTTCGCGCTGGTGGCGTTCGCGGTCTCGTCGGCGGCGTGCGGGCTGGCGCCGGGCGTGGAGGCGCTGATCGGGTTGCGGGCGGTTCAGGGGGTCGCGAGCGCGCCGCTGATCCCGCTGGCGTTGACGCTGCTGTTCGGGGGTGAGCGTGAGCGGGGGGCGCGTCCGCCGATGGTGGCCGGGCTGCTGTTCTTCCTGGCGCCCGCGCTCGGCCCGACGATCGGCGGGCTGCTGGTGGCGGCCGGCGGGTGGCGGCTCATCTTCCTGGTGAACGTGCCACTGGTGGCGATCGGCCTGCTCGGGGTACGGCGGCTGCCCCCCGATCCGCCTCGTGCCGACGGCGACCGGAGCCCGCTGGACCTGGTCGGATTGGCCCTGCTCGGGCTCGGCGCGACGAGTGCGATCTACGGCGCTTCGCTGGTCACCGGGCACACCGGCTGGGGATGGATTCCGGCGTTCGCCGGGCTCGTCCTGCTCGCCGGGTACGGGGTGCACGCACGGCGTACCCGCCATCCGGCGCTGGCGCTGGGGTTGCTGTCGACGGCGGCGAGCCGGGTGGCCGTGCTGGTCTCGGTGGTCGCCTCGGTCGTGCTGTTCGCGATGCTGTTCCTGATTCCGGTGTTCCTGCTGGAGAGCGCCCACCTGTCCCCGGTGGCCACCGGCCTCGTCCTGCTCCCCCAGGGCATCACGATGGGACTGTGCGCCGGCCTCGGCGAGAAGCTCGTCGGCACCCGCGGGCTGCGGACGACCGTCGCCCTCGGCATGCTCCTGCTGGCCGCGGTCACCGCCCTGCTGCTCCTGGTCACCCCGGACACCCCGCCGTGGCTGCTCGCCCTGCTCCTGGGCGGCCGGGGCGTGGCTCTCGGGCTCACCCTCCAGCCCATCATCATGGGCATGATGAACGGCCTGGCCAAAGCCGACATGGCCGACGGAACCACGGTGTTCAACGTCGCCCAGCGCATCGGCGGCTCCCTCGGCATCGCCGGCATCGCCGCCTTCTACGAGGCCCGGAGCGGGAACGCCTTCCACGACACGATCTGGCTCCTGGTGGCGCTCTCCCTGGCCGGACTCGCCCTCACCCCGTTCCTCGGCCGCGCCATGATCCCCGATCAACCGCGCTGAGTCCGGGCGAGAAACTCCCTGATCAGCTCGGTGGCCTCGTCGAGGGCGCTCTCCAGCAGGAAGTGGCCGCCTTCGAGCAGGTGGATTTGGGCATCCGGGAGGTCGTCCGCGAACGCGCGGGCACCGGCCGGGCTGAACACCGGATCGCCCTGACCCCACACGGCCAGCAGCGGCGGCCGGTGGCTTCGGAAATAATCGTGTAGACGCGGATAGAACGGGACGTTGCTCGCGTAGTCCAGAAGCAGGGCCAGTTGCACCCGGTCGTTGCCCAGCCGGGAGATCATCTGATGGTCGTGATGCCAGGTGTCCGGGCTGACGAGGGTCTCGTCGGGGACGCCGGTGACGTACTGCCACCTGATCGCGTCGAGCGTGAACGCCTCCCGGAGGGCCTTCTCGGTCAGCGGGTTCGGTTCCCGCTGGTACGCCCAGATGGGCTCCCAGAAGCTGTCGACGAACCCGGCCTCGTAGCCGTTGCCGCTCTGGGTGATGATCGCCGTGACGGCCGCGGGGTTGCGTACCGCGAGCCGCCAGCCGATGGGCGCGCCATAGTCCTGGACGTACATCGCGTAACGGGACACCCCGAGGTCGGCCAGCAGTTTCTCCGTATGGTCCGTCAGCGCCTCGAATGTGTAGTCGAACTCGTCGGCGCGTGGCGCGTCCGTCAGTCCGAAGCCCATGTGGTCGGGGGCGATGACGCGGTACTGGTCCGCCAGCAGGGGAATCAGGTGCCGGAACATGAACGAACTCGTCGGAAACCCGTGCAGCAGGACGACAGCGGGTGCGTCCTGCGGCCCCGCCTCCCGGTAGAACATCCGCCGCCCGAGCACGGTGGCGTACCGGTGGTGCACATCAACCATGACAGATCCCCCTTATCGACCAAATCAAGGGCGATGGGAGCAGGTCAAGCGTCATGGGCAGAAGATGACATGACCTCGACGGTCGCCGGAAAACCGAGGGCCGGTCATGCCGCAACACGACCGGCCCACGAGTCAACCGTTACGACAAATCACCACATTTCAGTGCGTCGGCGTCCTTGGCGGCTTGGGGCACCCAGCGCACGTTCGCGAAGGAGGCCGAGAACGCGCCCTCCGTGTACACCAGGAACGTCGTGTTGACGTTCTCCATGTCGAGCCCGGTCGCCGCGAAGCACGAGATCGGGATCTTGACGGTCGCCTTGGCGCCCGTGGCGGCCAGCCCCGTGAACAGGTTCGTCGCCACCACCTCGGCGAAGCACGGGTAGACGCAGTGCAGGCTGACCACGGTCCGCGCCGCCGGCGGGGCGTGCACGATCGTGTCGAAGACCAGCGCGGCGTCCGCGTTCAGGTACCCGCGCAGGTCGGTGCCCCCGGCGGGATTCTGCAGGTAGATCTGGCCGGGACCGACACCCGTCCAGGTGGTCTTGAGCGCGTCGCCCTGCACGTTCACGTCGGCGGGCACCACGTTGATCTCCGCGTGCGAGGCCGTGCCGTCGGGGCCGATCTGGGTGCCGCCCCAGTTCTCCGGCGACCCGATGAAACTCCGGTACGGATCGACGTCCGTCCGGTTGAACAACTCCAGGTCCTCGGTCGCCGTGCCTCCGCCGCCGGTCGAGCCGCACGCGAACTCGGGCGAGGTCTCGTCGAGCGTGCCGACGTTGCCGGTCTGGCCGTAACGCAGGCCGTACCCGAGGGGGAAGAGCGGGTCGTAGCCCTCGTCGCCAGGGTTGAGCGGGGTCTGGCAGGCGCTCTTCGGCCAGGAGTAGGAGAGTTTGCCGGTGTAGCCGTCGCCGCGGCGGTGCCGGTCCTGCACGAGCAGGTCGGCGACGCCGCCGCCCTCGGTGCCGGGCAGCCAGGCCACCACGAAGGCGTCGGAGCGGTTGAGCTCCTTGTTGACGTAGAGCGGGCGGCCGGTCACGTACACGGTGACGACCGGGGCGCCCTTGCCGCTGACCTTGTCGAGGACGGCGAGGTCGCCGGGGTAGAGCTTGGCCGCTTCGAGGGTGCGCCTGGCCAGGTCGCCGACGCCCTCGGCGTAGGGGGTCTCGCCGATGACGGCGATCACCGCGTCGTACGCGGCCGGATCGACCCCGTCGCCCGTCTCGCTGAAGGTCACGTCGTCCGCGCCGAGCGCCTCCCGCAGACCGGCCAGAATGGTCGTGCCGTTAGGGAAGTCGGCGTTGGTGTTGCCGGTGCCCTGCCAGGTCAGCGACCAGCCGCCGGTCTGGTTCTGCAGGTTGTCGGCGCTCTTGCCGACCACCAGGACCTTGGCCCGCGAGTCGAGCGGCAGCACCTTGCCCTTGTTCTTGAGCAGCACCTGCGACTTCCGTACGGCTTCGCGGGCCAGCCGTTCGGCGTCGAGCGCGTGCGCGGACCCGGCCAGCGGACGGGCGGACGGCTTGGGCGCGCTGAACAGCCCGGCCCGGAGCTTGACCCGCAGGATGCGGGTGACCGCGTCGTCGATGCGGGCCATCGGGATCTGGCCGGACTCGACCTGGGCGATGGTGTTGGCGATGAACGCCTTCCACTCGTTGGGCACCATGAAGACGTCGATGCCGGCGTTGACGGCCTGCGCGCAGTTGGCGTTGGTGCAGCCCGCGACCTGGCCGATGCCGTTCCAGTCCGAGACCACGACGCCGTCGAAGCCGATCTTCTTCTTCAGGATCTGGTTCAGGGCCAGCTCGCTGCCGTGGAGTTTGCCCTCGTTGATGCCGAGGTCGGCGTTGGTCCAGCTGTTGAAGGAGACCATCACGCTCTGGGCGCCGGCGGCCAGCGCGCCGTAGTAGCCCTGGCCGTGCAGGTTGATCATCTCCTGCGGGGAGGACGGGTTGACGCCCTGGTCGACGCCGCGCAGGGTGCCGCCGTCGCCGATGAAGTGCTTGGCGGTGGCGATGACGCCCTTGGAGCCGAGCCGGCGGGAGTCGCCGCCCTGGAGGCCGCGGACGATCTCGTAGCCGTACGCGCGGGTGATCCGGGGGTCCTCGGAGAAGCCCTCGTAGGTACGGCCCCAGCGGTCGTCGCGTACCACGGCGAGGGTGGGCGAGAACGCCCAGTCCTGGCCGGTGGCGCGGATCTGCTCGGCGGTGGCCTCGCCGATGTCACGCAGCAGGCAGGGGTCCTGGGCGGCGCCGAGGCCGATGTTGTGCGGGAAGATCGTCGCGCCGAACACGTTGTTGTTGCCGTGCACGGCGTCGATGCCCCAGATGACGGGGATCTTGGTCCGGGTGCTCACCGAGGCCTGCCAGTACGCGTCGGCGAGGTCGAGCCACGCCTGCGGCGGCGCGTGCTTGTCCCGGTTGGGCCAGGAGCCGCCGCCGTTGAGCACGGAGCCGATGGCGTACTGCCTGACCTCGTCGGGGGTGATGGCGGCGATCTCCGGCTGGGTCATCTGGCCGACCTTCTCGGCCAGCGTCATCCCGGCGACGATCTTCGCGATGCGCTTCTCGTCGGAGGAGTCCCGGCCGATCCGGCTCTTGACCTTCGGCCAGTCCGAGAGCGCGGGCAGGCGCTTCTCGATCCGGGCGCAGCCGTGCTCCATCGCGGGCTGCCCGATCTCGGGTTGCCTGCCCGGCTTCCCGCTGTCGGCGTTCGCGCTGGGGACGACTCCCCCGGTCAGAAGGGCGAGCCCGGCCAGGACCGCCAGCAGGCGGGGCCGGGCGAGAGGTCTGCTCATAGAAAGTCCGCTCTGGGTAGCAAACGGCTGCCGACACGCCGAATCCTGACCGGGTAACGGTTCCGAGTCAATAACCTCACAAGAGCGCTCTCCCGTAACAGGAAAAGACGTTTCCGAACCAGATCCACGGGCAGATTCCCAGGCTGTGACTTATTTTGCGTGTTATTGCATGTCAGAGCACCGGTGACCACAGGAACGAGAGAGCGCTCTACCGTGTTTCAGCCGGTCCGCGTGAAGTCCATGATCCAGTTGGTCTCCCAGGTCCGCTCGCCGTCGTAGGAGAAGGCCTGCTCCCACCGGCAGGAGGTCGGCGTGATCGCGGACCAGATGAACCGCACCCGGATCGGCCGGCCCTCCCAGGTGTCGTCCGCGAAGAACCGGCCCACCCCGTCGTCACCGAACCGGCCCACACACGGAATCGGGTCCATGCCCACCCGTCCGTCGATCCAGTGCAGCGACCACAGATCCGTCCGGGCGTCGTAGAGCCGTACGGTCGCGCCCCGGTAGCCCTGGGTGTGGAAGACGATCTCGTCGAAGTTGCCGGCCCCGTCGAAGAAGCCGCGCACGGCCGTGGTGGCCGGAATCTCCTCCCAGTCCTCGCAGCCGACCCCGCGCTTGAGCAGCTTGCGGTTGGCCACGTCCCAGGTGCCGACCAGGAAGTCGAAGTTGTTCTCGCTGATTGCCATGCCCGCACCGTACGAGTGCTCCACTGACACGTACTGTCAGTGGAATGCGAGCTTCTAGGCTTCTGTCCGTACTGCTCCTGTTGCAGGCCCGTGGCCGCATGACCGCGCGACAGCTCGCCGACGAGTTGGAGGTCAGCGTCCGCACCGTCTACCGCGACGTCGACTCCCTCCACGCCGCCGGCATCCCCCTGTACGGCGAGGCCGGGCACCAGGGCGGCTACCAGCTGCTCGGCGGCTTCCGCACCCGCCTGACCGGCCTGACCGAGCAGGAGGCCCAGGCCCTGTTCCTCGCCGGGCTGCCCGGACCCGCCCGGGAGCTCGGCCTGGGCGCCCTCGCCGCCGCCGCGGAACTCAAGATCGAGGCCGCGCTCCCGCCGGACCTGCGCGAGGGCTCCCGCCGCATCCGCGAGCACTTCCACCTGGACGCCCCCGGCTGGTACCACGACGGCGACCAGGTCCCGCACCTCCCGGCCGTCGCCGGGGCGGTCTGGAACAGGCAGGTCATCCAGGTGCTCTACCACCGCTGGCGCGAGCCCTGCGAGGTCGAACGCACGCTGGAGCCGTACGGGCTGGTGCTCAAAGCGGGCAAGTGGTACCTCATCGCCAGCTGCGAGGCGACGCTGCGCACCTACCGGGTCAGCCAGATCCTGGAACTCCAAGTCACGGACGACACGTTCACCCGCGCCGACGGCTTCGACCTCGGCGCGTTCTGGCGCGACCACCTCGCCGGCTTCCGCGCCCGCCTCATCCAGGGCCAGGCCGTGGTACGCCTCTCGCCGGCCGGCCGGGAACGGCTCACCGAGACGATGAGCTCCCAGGTCGCCCGCGCGGTGGCGGAGACCGCCTCACCCCCCGACGCCCTCGGCTGGATCACCGCCACCGTGCCTATCGAGTCCCTCACCCACGCCCACGGCGAGTTCCTCCGGCTCGGCGCCGAATGCGAGGTCCTGGACCCCCCGGCCCTCCGCGCGAAACTGGCCGCCACAGCCCAGGGCCTAGCCGCGCTTTATGCGTGAATATCCGCTTATCTTGGAAAGCCGTAGCGAGAGAGTAGGGGCACTGTGGAGCTCACCCAGGAGCGGCTGGACGCGCTTCGGCGCGAATTCGACTCGATCGATCAGGACGGGGACGGCTACGTCACCGAGGCGGAGCTGCGCGCCCACTTCCCCGACCTGCCGCGGGAGGCGATCGGCGCGCTCAACAGCGCCGCCGACGTCGACTCGGACGGCCGCTTCTCCCTGGAGGAGTTCATCCGCCTGAACGGCGCCTGACGAGCACGTCGATCCGCCCGTGTACGCGCGACGCGGTAACCCGACGATCGTGACCGCTCCGCCCCGGGCGTACCAACGCACGCATACCGGCGATCATCGGCCGCACCGACAGATCCCACGATGCGACCGTTACCCGGCTCGGCGCGCGTTCTCCTCGGCCGCGACGGGAGCCGTCGATCCTCTGATCACCAGGGACGTGGCCAGTTCCACGTGATGGGAGTCGATCTTCTCGCCGGCGGCCAGGCGGAGTGCGGTGCGCAGGGCGACGGCGCCCATCTCCCGCAGCGGCTGCCGGATGGTGGTGAGCGGCGGTGACGCCATCGGCGCGAGCTGGGTGTCGTCGAAACCCACGATGCTGAGGTCCTCGGGGATGCGCAGGCCGCGCTCCCGGGCGGCTTCGATGATACCCAGGGCCGTCGCGTCGTTGCCCGCGAAGATGGCCGTCGGCGGTTCCGGCAGGTCGAGCAGGGCCGCGCCGCCCACCACACCGTCGTGGTACTGGAAATGCCCGGTCTGCACGTAATGCGGAAGCACCTCCGCGTGCTCCGCCTCCATCGCCGCCCGATATCCGTGCATCCGCGCCTGATGACAGGCCGCCGTCGCGTGCCCCCCGATGTACGCGATCCGCCGATGCCCCAGCGACAGCAGATGCTGCGTCGCCGCCAGCCCGCCCGCGAAGTTGGTGGAACCGATGCTGGTCACCCGGGCCCGCGGCAGGTTCAGCGGATCGATCATGACCAGCGGCAGCCGCGCCCGCGACAGCGCCGTCAGGTGCCCCGGCGTCAGCTCGCTGGTGACGGCGATCAGCGCCCGCCGGCCCGCGCCGACCAGCTCGCGGGCCCAGGCGCCCGGCCGGTCGGCGGGCCGCCTGATGCTGATGACGACGCCGACGTCGAGGTCCGCGCCGCCCTCCACCGCCCCCTGCACGATCTCGGTCGAGTACGCGTTCAGCTCCTTGTCGAACTGCACCTCGACGGTGTCCCGGCCCGGAGTCTCCCCCCGGCGCGGCGACGGGGCGACGTAATCGTGCTGCCGCAGCAGAGACTGCACCAGCGACCGCGTCGCCGGCGCGACGTCACTGCGTCCGTTGAGCACCTTGGACACGGTCGCGACGGAAACCCCCGCCGACGCCGCGACCGTGGCCAGGGTGGCACGTCTAGGACTAACCGCCATCAGTTCCCCTCTGCCGCCCAACATCGGAGTCCGCTCGCCCGCCGTCCGCTTCGGGGGATTCCACCTCCACGGGCGTCACGAGCTTCCGGTCGTGGCCGACGACGCGCGTCGGCCCGGTCAGCCGTACCCCGCCCTGGCAGGGCAGGTCGGTGGACGAGGTGCCGACGAACACCTCGAGGTCCCCGGGTTCGACGATCCGGCGCAGGTCGCGGCCGGTGAACGCGGTCCGGTCGGCGTGGACGCGGAAGCGCACGTCCTTGCACTCCCCGGGCTGCAGGCGCACCCGTACGAATCCGGCGAGCTGCCGCACCGGGCGGGTGACCTGGGCCAGCACGTCGTGCAGGTAGAGCTGCACGACCTCGTCCCCGGCCCGGGAGCCGGTGTTGCGCACCCGGACGGACACGCTGAACTCGCCGTCCGTGGGGATCTCGGTGTCGCTGATCCGCAGCTCGCCGACCTCGAAGGTCGTGTACGAGGCGCCGTACCCGAACGGGAAGAGCGGGGTCGGGTCTAGGTTGCTGATGCCGTGGCTGTCGGCTCCCAGCGGCGGCTGAAGGTACGTGCCCGGCTGCCCGCCCTCACGGCGCGGAATCTGTACGGGCAACTTACCTCCCGGTTGGACACGCCCCGAGACTATACGAGAGATCGCTCCCGCGCCCTCCTCGCCGGGCATGAACGCCTGGATCAGCGCGGCGGTCCGCTGGTGCACGTCCTCCAGCGCGTACGGCCGGCCGGAGACGACCACCACCACGACCGGCGTGCCGGTGGCGGCGACGGCGGCCACCAGGTCCTCCTGCACCCCGGGCAGCCGCAGGTCCTCGGCGTCGCAGCCCTCCCCGGAGGTGCCCTGACCGAACATGCCGGCCCGGTCCCCGACCACGGCGACGCACAGGTCGGCCTCCTGGGCCGCCGCGACCGCGGCCGCGAAGCCCGACCGGTCAGTCCCGCGCACGTCGCAGCCCCGCTCGTACACGATCTTGGTGTCCGGCAGCTCCTCGCGCAGGGCGTCGACCAGGCTGGGCGCGTCGATGCCCATGCCCAGCTCGGGGTGGCGCGGCAGCACGTGGTTGGGGAAGGAGTAGCAGCCCATGAACGTCCGCGGATCGGACGCGCCCCAGCCGACCACGGCGAGCGTGCGCGGCGCCTCCCGGCCGTCGCCGAGCAGCGGCAGCACCTCGCCCGCGTCCAGCAGGATGACCGACCGCTCGGCCACCTCCCTGGCCAGGGCGCGGTTGTCGGCCGAGTCGAAGTCGACCGTGGGATTCACGATGGAGCCCTCGGGCGTCCAGTCGTTGTCGAGCAGCCCGAGCTGCGCCTTCTGCAGGAGCAGGCGGCGCGCGGCCCGGTCGATCAGGGACTCCGGGAGGTCGCCGGAGGCCACCAGTCCGACCAGGTGGGACCCGTAGCCGATGGTGTCGGGCAGTTCCACGTCGATGCCCGCGCTGAGGGCCTGCGCGCCGGCCTCGGCGTTGTCGGCGGCGACGAGGTGCTGCGAGGCGAGGAACGGGATCGCCCAGTAGTCGGAGACGACGGTCCCGGTGAAGCCCCACTCCTCCCGCAGCAGCTCGGTGAGCAGCCAGGAATCGGCCGCGGCGGGCACCCCGTCCACGTCCGAGTACGAGTTCATCACCGAGCGCGCCCCGCCCTCGGCGATCGCGGTCTCGAAGGTCGGCAGGATCATGTCCATCAGCTCGCGCCGGCCCATCGGCACCGGCCCGTGGTTGCGCGCGCCCCGCGAGGCAGAGTACCCCGCGAAGTGCTTGAGCGTGGCGATGACCCCGGCGTTCTCCAGGCCCCGCACGTACGCGGCCCCGAGCATCGCCACCAGGTACGGATCCTCCCCGATCGTCTCCTCGACCCGCCCCCAGCGGTAGTCGCGGACGACGTCGAGCACCGGCGAGAGCCCCTGGTGCACGCCGACGGCGCGCATGTCGCCGCCGATGGCGCCGGCCATGCGCTCGATGAGGTCGGGGTCGAAGGTGGCGCCCCAGGCGATGGCGGCGGGATAGACGGTCGCGCCGAACGTGGTGAATCCGGTGAGGCATTCCTCGTGCACGATCGCCGGGATGCCGAGGCGGGACTGGGCGACCACGGCGCGCTGCATCCGGATCACTTCGGCGGCGCCCTCCGCCGCGGTCACAGGCCGGGTGCCGAACACCCTGGTGAGGTGGCCTAATCCCCACTCGATGGCCTGCTCGAAGGTGATGGCGCTGGACGCGGCGAGCACGTCCTGCAACGGCGCGACGTTGTGGGTGCCCGCGACTCCCGGATCAGTCGGCGCGGCCTCGGCTGTGGTGTCTGGATCTTCCGCGGCGAGTATGTCATTGCTCGCCCACCGGCTGCCCAACTGCCCGACCTTCTCTTCGAGGGTCATCTCCTTGAGCAGGGCCTCCACCCGTTCGGGCAAGGACAGCGTGGGATCCTGCCACGGGTGGCGATCCAGAGCGGTCATGTACTGCTCCCATCAGTCGCTAATTTTTCGAAATATTTCGAGACCCTGCAGTGACCTGCCCCCGAGACGTTAACCAGAACAAAAGCCCAGTTCAACCCCCAATTAACTGGGACGCCCCGATTCCCGCCCCCGATACCTATTGACAGGGCATCTGCCGAAACTTAGTTTCGATCCCGCGCGGTCATGTCGCAAATGTTTCGGTGGACCGGCTTGAAGCTTTCGGGCTTCGGGGGCGCTGATCCGCCACGATGACCGCCAACGATGATCAACAGACGCGGCCTCGGCCCTCGAGTACGGAGATCAGCGTGGAGCCCAGAACACCCAATCGCCGCACATTCCTCAGCCTCGCCTTAGGCGTGCCCGTCGGAGCCGCGCTGGCGGCCTGCGGCACCTCCGGTCCGTCCCCCGCCGGCGGCGGCGCAGCGAGCGCTGGCGGCGGCAGCGCCAACGCCACGTACTGGTATCTCAGCACGCAGCCCCAGGAAGGCATCAGGACCGCCTCCGTCGAGCGCTTCAACAAGGCCAACCCCACCGCGGGCATCACGCCGACGACCTTCCAGAACGACGCGTACAAGACGAAGATCAAGACGGCGCTCGGGGCCGGCCAGGCGCCGACCATCATCTGGGGCTGGGGCGGCGGCGGTCTGCGCACGTACGTGCAGTCGAACCAGGTCGACGACCTCACGCCGTGGCTGAACGAGAACCCGGCCGTCAAGGACCGGCTCTTCCCGTCCTCGTTCGGCGCGGCCACCATCGACGGCAAGATCTACGCGCTGCCGTGCGAGGCCGTCCAGCCGGTCGTGCTGTTCTACAACAAGAAGTGCTTCGAGCAGATCGGCGCCGAGCCCCCGACGAGCTGGGGCGACATCATGGCCCTGGTCCCCAAGTTCAACGAGGCCGGGATCGCGCCGTTCTCGCTCGGCGGGCAGTCCCGCTGGACCAACATGATGTGGCTGGAGTTCCTGTTCGACCGGGTCGGCGGCCCCGAGGTCTTCGACGCCGTGTTCAACGCCGAGAAGGACGCCTGGTCCAACCCCGCCGCCATCGACGCCCTCACCAAGGTGCAGGACCTGGTCAAGGCGGACGGCTTCATCAAGGGCTTCTCCTCGATCACCGCCGACTCCAACGCCGACCAGGCGCTGCTCTACACGGGCAAGGCCGCGATGATGGTGCACGGCGTCTGGACCTACGGCTCCATGGCGCTGGACGGCGGCGACTTCGTCTCCGGCGGCCACCTCGGCTACATGAACTTCCCGCCGGTCGAGGGCGGCAAGGGCGACCCCAGCAACACCGTGGGCAACCCCGGCCAGTACCTGTCGATCTACTCCAAGGCCACCCCGGAGCAGAAGGAGATCGCCAAGAAGTTCTTCGCCACCGCGGTGCTCTCCGACGAGGAGGTCAAGATGTGGACCGACACCGGCTCGGTCCCGATCGTCAACGGCGCCGACAAGCTGCTGGCCTCCAGCAAGGACGCCGAATGGCTCCAGTTCGTGTACGGCATCGCCAGCAACGCCAAGACCTTCGCCCAGTCCTGGGACCAGGCGCTCAGCCCCACCGCGGCCGAGGTCCTGCTGGACAACATCTCCCAGCTCTTCCAGCTGTCGATCACCCCTGAGCAGTACGCGGCGAACATGAACGCGGTCATCGGGAAGTGACCGCGCCCGCCACTCCGGCCACGCGAGGCGGGCATGGCTCCCTCGCGTGGCTGGCCATCCCGGCCCTGGGGATCTTCATCGCCTTCGGGGTCGTCCCGCTGGTCGGGGTGCTCGTGCTCAGCTTCACCTCGTGGAACGGGATCGGCGACATCACGTTCTCGGGCCTCACCAGCTGGACGGCCGTGCTGAGCGATCCCGGCCTGCCGCACGCGCTCTGGGTCACCTTCCTGGTGATGGCCCTGTCGTGGCTGGTCCAGACGCCGGCCAGCATCCTGCTCGGGGTGTTCCTGGCCGGCAAGCAGCGCTACCGCGCGGTGCTGTCGGTGGTGTACTTCATTCCGTTGCTGCTGAGTTCGGCGGCCATCGCCATCGCGTACAAGGCGCTGCTCGACCCGAACTTCGGGCTGGGCGCGGGGCTCGGCATCGACCTGCTCGTGCAGGACTGGCTCGGGGTGCCGGAACTCGCCTTCGGCGTCGTCATCTTCGTGGTGTCCTGGCAGTTCATCCCGTTCCACTCGCTCATCTACCAGGCGGGCGTCCGGCAGATCCCCCGATCCATGTACGAAGCCGCGGAGATCGACGGAGCCGGGCGGGTCAGGCGGTTCTTCAGCATCACCCTGCCGCAGCTCAAGTACACGATCATCACGTCCTCGACGCTGATGGTGGCCGGGTCGCTGACCTTCTTCGACCTCATCTTCGTGCTGACGGCGGGCGGTCCCGGGGACACCACCCGGGTGCTCGCCCTCGACATGTGGAAACGCGGGTTCCAGGCCAACCTGATGGGCCCGGCCAGCGCGATCGCGGTCATCCTCGTGCTCGTCGGCCTGGCCCTGGCGCTGTTCCTGCGCCGGCTCGGCGGACGCGACGCCTCCCACAGTCAGCAGGAGGGCGCCTGATGGCGACGACCATCGCCCGCGAGCAGGAGCGCACGAGCGTCGCGCGTCCTGGGCGCGGCACTCCGCAGGGCATCGTCGGCGGCCACCGGAACTGGCTGGCCGGCGCGGCCAGCTGGTTGTGGCTGGCGATCGTGGTGGTGCCGATCTACTGGATCGTCATCACCAGCTTCAAGGAGCAGAGCAGCTACTACGCGTCCAATCCGCTGGCGCCGCCGACGGAGCCGACGCTGGGCAACTACCAGATGGTGATCGAGGCCGGGTTCATCCAGTACTTCGTGAACAGCCTCATCGTGACGCTGGGCGCGGTCGTGCCGGCCGTCCTGGTGTCGTTCATGGCGTCGTACGCGATCGTGCGGAGCCGGTCGGGGTGGTTCCTGCGTTCGGTGAACTCGCTCTTCCTGATGGGCCTGGCCATCCCTCTCCAGGCGACCATCATCCCCGTCTATCTGATCATCATCCGGCTGCACCTCTACGACAGCCTGCTCGGCATGATCCTGCCGTCGATCGCCTTCGCCATCCCGCTGTCCGTGCTCGTCCTGTCCAACTTCATCCGCGACGTCCCGAAGGAACTGTTCGAGTCGATGCGGATGGACGGCGCCACCGAATGGGCGACGCTCTGGCGGCTGGCGTTCCCGCTGACCCGCCCCGCGGTCGTCACGGTGGCCATCTACAACGCGCTGAGCATCTGGAACGGCTTCCTGCTGCCGCTGATCCTGACCCAGAGCCCCGACAAACGCACCCTCCCGCTCGCCCTCTGGGCCTTCCAGGGCCAGTACAGCGTGAACGTTCCCGCGATCCTCGCCTCCGTCGTGCTCACCACCCTCCCCATCCTGATCCTGTACGTCGTGGGCCGCCGCCAGCTCCTCAGCGGCCTGACCGCGGGCTTCAGCAAGTGACGACTCCGGCCTAGGAACCCGGGCACCGCGCTTGTACCATTTGGTACATGCGATTCGAATCCACGGTCTTCATCGACGCCTCCCCGCAGCGGGTCTGGGAGGTGTTCAGCGACGTCGAAAGCTGGCCCGAGTGGACCGGCACGGTCGACTCGGTCGAACTCCTGGACCCGGGGCCGCTGCGCGTCGGCTCCCGGGCCAGAATCAAGCAGCCGAAGCTCCCCATCGCCGACTGGCGGGTCACCGAACTGGTGGAAGGCCGTTCCTTCACCTGGGTGAGCACCGGACCCGGCCTCCGCGTCACCGGCGGCCACCACGTCGAACCGGCCGGCACCGGCACGCTCGCCCGCGCGACGATCGACCAGCAGGGCCTGCTCGGCTCGCTGACGGGCAGAGTGCTCGCCAACCTGATCAACCGGTATCTGCGCATGGAAGGCGAGGGCTTGAAAGCCCGAAGTGAGCGGAATTGACCGCTAAATTGACCCCTAAGGAGAACCTGCTGGCCGACGCCATCGCCTACTTCGCGGCGTACGGCATCGGCGACGCCAGCCTGCGCTCCATCGCGACCGGGCTCGGCACCAGCCACCGCATGCTGATCTACCACTTCGGCTCCCGCGAGGGCCTGCTCGCCGAGGTCGTCAGGACCGTCGAAGCCCAGCAGCGCGCCTCCCTCGCCATGCTGGCCGACGACGGCCTGCCGATGGCGGAACGCTCGATGCGGTTGTGGCACAGCGTGGCGGAGGCCGCCCTGAGCTACGGCCACCTCTTCTTCGAACTGTCCGCGCACGCGATGCAGGGCCGGCCGTACACCGCGGGCCTGAAAGGCGACCTGATCGACGTCTGGCTGCCGCCGCTCACCGACCTCTGCGTGCGCGGCGGCATCGACCCGGCCGAGGCCCCCGCGTACGCGCGACTGAGCCTGGCCGCCACCCGCGGCCTCCTCTTCGACCTGCTGCTGACCGGCGACCGGGCCGGGGTGGACGACGCGATCGCCCTGTTGCACCGGCTTTTCCTGGAATCGCTGCATTCGGGATGATCCTTGGCGTCCGCGATGTTCGGGGTTGCAGAGCCAGCAGATCGACAGGAGAGCAACCGATGACCGACCGCACGGATCAGACGATCAAGGCACTCCGTGCCGAGTTCGACGAGCTCGCCGCGCGGGTGCGCGGCTTCACCGCCGACGACCTCGCCCGTCGGTCCGGCGCCTCCGAGTGGGACGTCTCGCAGGTGCTGAGCCACCTGGGCAGCGGCTCGGAGATCAACCTCGCCGCGCTCGACGGGGCCGTCGCGGGCACCGGCGCTCCCGACATCGACTTCATCCGCGGGGTGTGGGCGCGCTGGGACGGGATGTCCCGCGCCGAACGGGCGGACGCCTACATCACCGCCAACGACACGTTCGTACGCCGCCTGGAGGACCTGGACCCGCAGACGCGGCAGGACCTCCGCGTCGCGTTCTGGTTCCCCGCCGAGCCCGCCGACGTGACCACGTTCGCCGGCATGCGCCTCAACGAGGTCGCCCACCACGCCTGGGACGTCAAGGTCGCGTTCGACCCGGCGGCCGGGCTCGCCCTCGACACCGTCGAGCTGGTGGTGGACCGCGTCGAGGGGCTGCTCGGTTTCGCCGGCAAGCCCGCCGAGCTGGGCGGACGGCACGTGACTCTGGCCGTTCACCTCGCCTCGCCGGAGCGCTCCTTCGGCCTGGAAATCGGTGACGCGATTCGCATCACCGACGTTCCGGACGCGCCGGACGCGGTTCTCACAGCTCCCGCCGAGTACTGGCTGCGCCTCATCGTCGGCCGTCACTCCGCCGAGCACACCCCGGCCGCGGTGGAGCTCACGGGGACTTCGGTCACCCTGGACGACCTGCGCCGGGTCTTCCCCGGTTTCTGATCACCGCTTTCGATCACCACCGAACGGCCTCGGTCCACGGGACCGAGGCCGTTCGCGTGGGTCAGTCGTGCCGTTCCGGCTGCGGGATCGCCGTGCCGGTGTCGTCGAAGACGTTGCCGGTGAGCTCCGCCAGGGTGGTCCGGGTGCTGAGCAGGATCGGGCACTTGAAGAAGGAGTGGCGGCCGAACCTGTTGCCGTTGACCCTGATGCCGGTGAGCGCGCCGCTCAGGCCGTTGTGGCTGAAGTTGAGCGTGCAGCCGCCGCCGTCGAGGAGGTTGTCCACGACGGTGGTGTTGGGCGCGGACGACTGGAGCGCCGCGTTGGCGTCCTTGGTGGTGGACATGTCGATGGTGTTGTGGCGGAGAGTCACCCCGGTCTCGCCGGCCAGCGACTGCACGCCGTCGTTGTGGGTCGGGCCGCCGTTCTGGTCGGGGTCGGAGGCGAACCAGGTCAGGTCGTGGATGTAGGAGTCCTGGATGACCGTGCCGCTGCCGGCCTTGATGCCGTCGGTGCTGCCGCGGAACTCGCTGCGCAGGATCTGGGTGTTGCGCGTCCACGCGCCGTCGATGCCCGCGCTGGGGTTGGCGGGCGCGAACTCCGAGTCGGTGACGACGGTGTCGCGGCCGCGGGTGCTGTCGAACAGCGGGATGGTGCGGTTGGTGGTGCCGCCCCGGAACACGCAGTCCTTGAAGGTGATGTTGGCGCCGGTCACCTTGACGAAGCCGCGGAACTCCTTGCCCGTGACGACCTGGCCGTCGGTGGCGAAGGTCTGGTCGCCGTTGACGACGGTGAGCTGGGTGCCGGGGGTCACGCCCGTGCTGGCCGCGCTCGGGAAGCCGCCGGCAGGGACGGGGTTCTCCGGCTTGGGCGTGGGCGACTTACTGGGCGTGGGCGTCGGGGTTGGTGTCGGCGTCGGGGTTGGGGTCGGCGTCGGAGTGGGGGTCGGGGTCGGGCTGGGCTTCGGGGTGAGCGTCACGGTCACGGTCGGGCTCGGGTCCGGGGCCGGCAGGGTCACGGTGACCGTCGGCGTCGGAGCGGCCGGTGGGGTGACGGCGGGGGTGACGGCGGGGGTGGGGGTTCCCGGGTTCGGCCTCGGGGTGCTCTCCCACCACTGGAAGATCGGGTCCACGTAGTACGTGTAGTTCTTGGGGTTCCAGCGGTCGGGGAAGCGGCTCGCGCCGTACCGGAAGACGCCGGTGCGGCGGGTGGCGGGGGTGAGGGGTTCGGCGGTGGTGAGGTCGCCGCGCGTGCCCGCGTAGGTGCCGTGATCGCTGTGGTACGAGATCGTGTACGTCTGGCCTGGCCGTACCAGGATGGACTGGGCGAAGCGTGCCTCCTGCCAGCCGGATCTCGTCTCGGCGGTGAAGGAGACCCGCGCCAGCCGTACGCCGCGGGAGTTCCAGAGGCTGCCGGTGTGCCGGCCGCGTTCGCCCGGCGCCTTGAAGAAGCGCACGCCGGCGATACGGCCCTCGGCGCTCACCGTGAACCGGGTGCCGAGTTCGAGGGCGGCCCGGTCGGAGTAGCTGGCCGGGGTGATCGTGGTCGCCGGGTTCCAGAGGCTGGTCTCCTTGAGTTCCCTCACCGGCTGCTCTGCGGCGATGGGGACCACCGGGGACTCCGTGGGCTCCGTGGGCTCCGCGCCCCGCGCCGTCAGGATGACGACGGGCACCGCGATCGCCACCAGCAGCCCGGGCACCAGGAAGCGCAGGCGGGAGGGGCGATGTGGTTCGGACTCCAGGTCGCTGGAGGAATGCGTGCTGGCCATGCGTGAGACCTCCGGGCGTGGGAACGCCGGTTCGTCGTTACTCGTATGGAGTTACTCGTATGGACCGATCCTTGGTTTCCGGTGGCCATTGTGACGGGTGAGATAACAGACGCGCATCATTTTGGGCAAATCTACGAACATCGCGTTATCAGTGGATCACTCAGTGCGGGGTATGACCAAGTCATACCTGCTAGGACTAACCCCGTCCGACGCCATCAAACCGGAGGAGCAGCCCGTGCTAGCCCCGCCGTCTCCGACCGTGGTCAGGCCCGTCATGCATCAGCGCTGGTCCGAGCTGACCTTCGTGCACTGGCGCTATCCCCCGGAAACCGTCGCCCCGCTTCTTCCGCCGGGCCTGAGCCCCGAGACCTTCGACGGCAGCGCCTGGGTGGGCCTCGTCCCTTTTCTCATGAAAGGGGTGCGAATGCCCGGAATGCCGCCTCTTCCCTGGATGTCCTTTTTCCCGGAAACGAATGTGCGCACCTACGTCCGGGACGAATCCGGCCGTGCCGGGGTGTGGTTCTTCTCTTTGGACGCCGCGCGCCTGCCCGCGGTGGTCGGCGGGCGGGCCGGTTTCCATCTGCCGTACTTCTGGTCGGACATGTCGGTGCGCAGGGCGGCGACCCTCTGGACCTACCACAGCCGCCGTCGCCTTCCCGGGCCGCCCGGCGCCCACGTCGACCTGGAGGTCCGGGTGGGTTCGTCCCTCGACTCGCCCGACGAGCTGGCGCATTTCCTGACCGCCCGCTACCTGCTCTTCAACCTCGTCTCCGGCCGCCTGGCCAGCGCCCAGGTCGAACATCCCCCCTGGCCTCTCCAGCAGGCGTCGCTCGTCCATCTCGACGAGAGCCTGCTCCGAGCCGGCGACATCCCCTCCCCTGACGGTCCCCCCGTGCTGCATGCGTCCCTCGGCGTGCCCGTACGCATCGGCATGTGGCGCCGGTGACTCAACGGAACCAGCGGAGCCGGAGACTGTTCGCCGACACGAGGACGCTGGACAGGCACATCACGACCGCGGCGACCACCGGGTGGATCGCGCCGGTGGCGGCCAGCGGGATGGTGACGAGGTTGTAGCCGACCGCCCAGACGACGTTGCCTTCGATGGTCGCCAGGGTTCGCCTGGACAGGCGGATCGCGTCGGCCGCCAGCCGCAGGTCACCACGGACCAGCGTGAGGTCGGCCGGTGCGATCGCCGGGTCCGTGCCCGTGCCCATCGTGATGGCCAGGTCGGCCTGGGCCAGCGCCGCGGCGTCGTGCGCACCGTCCCCGACCACGGCCACGACGCGCCCCTGCCGCTGGAGCGCCCGGATCGCCTCCACCTTGCCCTCGGGCAGCAGCCCCGCCAGCACCATGTCCACGCCCACCTGCGCCGCCACGGTCTCGGCCGCGGCCGACCTGTCGCCGGTCAGCAGCCACGTCTTCAACCCCAGCGCCTTCAACTCCTGTACGGCCTGCGCCGACGTCGGCTTCACCACCTCCGCGATCACCAGGACCCCGCGCGCGAAGCCGTCCCAGCCCACGACGACGGCCGTGCCCGCGGCCTCCGCGAGGGCCTTCTCCAGCGACTCCGGCAGTTCGCCCCACCGCTGCACCAGCAGCTCCCGGCGTCCGGCCAGCACCCACTTGCCCGCGACCCGGCCCTCGACGCCGAGACCCGGCAGGGCGGAGAACTCCTCCACCGGCAGCGCGGAGCCGCCGGCCTCGTCGATGGCGCGCGCGATCGGGTGCTCCGAGGCGCGTTCCACCGCGCCGGCCAGGGCGAGGATCTGCTCGCGGGACTCGCCGGGGGCGGCCACCACGGCGGCCAGCCGCATGCGCCCGTCGGTCACGATGCCCGTCTTGTCGAGCATGATGGTGTCGATCCCGCGGGTGTGCTCCAGCGCTTCCGGACCTCGGACCAGGATGCCGAGCTGCGCGCCGCGCCCGGTGCCGACCAGCAGGGCGGTCGAGAGGGCGAACGGGCAGGCGATGACCAGGACGCCGACGGCCGCGCTGACCGCGTCGCCGGGGGAGGCGCCCAGGCCGTACCGGGCGAGGAAGGTGACGGCGGCGACGGCGAGCACGGCGGGGACGAAGATCGCGGAGATCCGGTCGGCCATGAGCTGGACCACGGCCTTGCCGGACTGCGCGGATTCGACCAGGCGGGTGATCTGCGCGAGCCGGGTGTCGCGGCCGACGCGGGTGGCGCGCACCGTCAGGCGTCCGCCCGCGTTGACGGTCGCGCCGGCGACCGGGTCGCCCGCCCCGACCTCGATGGGCATGGCTTCGCCGGTCAGCCGGGCGGCGTCGATCGCGGAGTGGCCCTCGATCACGACGCCGTCGGTGGCGACCTTCTCGCCGGGGCGTACCAGGAAGGCGTCGCCCTCGGTGACGCGGTCGGCGGGGACACGCACCTCCTCGCCGTTCCACAGCAGGGTGACCTCTTTCGGGCCCAGTTCGAGCAGGTCGCGCAGGGCCGAGCCGGCTCGCCGCCGGGTCCGGGCCTCCAGGTAACGACCGGTCAAGATGACGAAAGTTATTCCGGCCACGACTTCGAAATAGCCGAGCGCGTGCGCCGGGTGCGACAGAAGCTGCCACGACGACAGTACGAAGGCGACCAGGATGCCCGCCGAGACGAGGGTGTCCAGGGTCGCGGCCCGGTGGCGCAAGTGGGTCCAGGCCGTGCGGTGGAACGGCCAGGCGCCGTACCCGACTATGGGGACGGTGAGGACGAGGCAGACCCACTCCCAGCCGGGCACCCGCAAAACCGGCAGCACCGCCGGGGCCAGCACACCGACCGCGCAGGAGGCGGTGACGATCAGGCGTTCCTCCAGCGCGCGGAGCGGCTCCTCGGAACGGATCGCCTGGCGCAACTCCGCCGTGTAACCCGCGCGCTCCACCTCGGCCACCAGGGTCGCCGGGTCGAGGGCGGCCGGGTGGGTGACCGTCGCCTCCTCGGTCGCGTAGTTGACCGTGACCGTGACCCCGGCGAGCCGGCGCAGCTTGCGCTCGATGCGAGCGGCGCAGGCGGCGCAGGTCATGCCTCCGATGGAGAGCTCGGTGGTGAGCTCCAGCGATTTGGCCAGTGATTTCGACAGTGATTTAGACAAGGCCGAAACCTGCCGTCCGGACGGCCTGGCAGATCTGGCACCACATTCCGCTCACCCCGTACGCGTGCGTGTTCATGACCACTCCGTCGGTCGAGAAGCCCCGAAAACCCCTCCGTCACCAGCTACGGCGGAGGGGGTGGCACGGTTCAAGTCCTGGCACGCGGCGTCCCGGGAGGGTCCGCCGCCGGCGGCTGACCTTGAGATCGATCAGCCGCCGAATTAGTGAAAATTTCAAGCAGAATGGCGTTCGGTGAACGCCATGATCTGCCGCCAGGAGTCGGCGCACGCCTCCGCCCATTCGGCGTACGAACGGTCGAAGAAAGAGTGCGGCGCGTTTTCGTAGATGTGGGTCTCGTGCTCGGTGCCGGCCCGGTCCAGGGCCGCGGTGAACGTGTCGAACTCCTCCTCCGTGGAGGCGGTGTCCGCGCCACCGCGGAGCAGCAGCAACGGCGCGCCGGGCGTCTCGGGGATGGTGTCGATGCGCCGGACCGCGCCGTAGAACCCGATGGCGCCGGCCAGGCCGTTCCCGTTGGCCCCGAGCCACCAGGAATAAGACCCGCCGAAGCAGAATCCCACCGTGAAAACCGGCCCCGGCAGTTCCGCCGCGGCCGCCAGGACGTCCGCGCGGACCTGCTCCGAGGTGACCTGGGCGATCTTCGGCTGCCAGTCGAATGTTTCGCCCCGATCGTCATCGGTTCCGGCCGTACGCCCGAAATAGTCGATGGCGATTACTTTGAATCCGGCTTCGGCGAAACGTACCGCCAAGTCCCGGTAATACGGATGAAGTCCGCGAATATCCGGAAGAATCACTACGGAACGCCCGTTGGGTGTCGCCGGTTCGGCGCGGTATGCGAGAAATCTGGTGCCGTCGCCGGAAATCAACTCGATTGTTCCGTGTGACGCCACCTCGCCCACGACAGGCGGAGCGGGTGGCCTGCTGCTGGTGCTGTGACACATGCGCCCAGTCCTACCATCCGCACCTGAACGCCTCCCCGTTCAGCCCGCGAACTCGGGTGCCGGCAGCCCGCGCGCCCCCGGATCCAGCAGAAGGACCTGACCGGAAAGCGGCGCTTCGGCGAGTGCCGCCGCGTCCAGGCCGATGCTGGCGGTGGTGACGGCCATCGTCGTCAGATCCGGGCCCACGAACGCGCACCGGGTCGGCCGCCGCACCGGAACCTCGACGACCCGGTCGATGGTCCCGTCCGGCGCGTACCGGACGATCCGCGAGCCGTCCCATTTGCAGTTCCAGATGAATCCGTCGGCGTCCACGGTCACCCCGTCCGGATACCAGGGATCCCCCTCGTCGGAGGCGAAGAATCGCGGCGGGCCCAATTCGCCGGTCGCGGGGTCGGTCTCGTACGCGCGAATCAGCCGCCGGGTCGAATCGACGTGGTACATGGTCCGGCCGTCCGGGCTCCACGCCGGCCCGTTCGAGCAGATGATGCCGTTGAACGCGCGGGTGACGGCGAGGTCGGCGTCGACCCGGTAGAACGATCCGGTGGATTCGGACTCCGCCAGATCCATCGACCCGACCCAGAAACGCCCGGACGGATCGACCGCGCCGTCGTTGAGCCGGTTTCCCGGCAGGTTCTCTATCTCCTTGATGACGGTGACGACGCCGCGATCGATGTCGCAGGACGCGAGCGAATGGCGTAACGCCGCGACCAGCCCGCCCCCGGCCCGCAGGGCCACGCTGCCCACCGTCTCCGGGGTTTCCAGCGTGAGCGTCGGCCCGTCCGGCCAGTCCTTCGCGTACACGCGGCGGCCGGTGATGTCGACCCAGTGGAAGCGCCTGCCGTCCCACAGGGCGCTCTCCCCGAGTTCGCAGGTGACGTCGCCGAAGACGTCGATGTCAGTCATGAGACCTGTCCCGTCCGTACGCGAAGAGGATGACCAGGATGACCAGGCCGTAGATCATCAGCCGGCCGTATTCGGGCACCCGCTGGGCCTGGAGGAAGGTGGTGACGGCGACCAGCGTGAGCGACCCGGCGACGACGCCGAGATAGTGGCCCCGCCCGCCCAGGATGGAGACGCCGCCCACGACGACGGCCGCGATGGATTCGAAGAGGTAGGGGTCGCCGAGGCCGAGCGAGGGCTGGCCGCCGTACCCGACGAGCATGATCCCGGCCAGGGCCGCGAACACGCCGCTGAGTGTGTAGAGGGCCACGGTCACGCCGCGTACGCCGACGCCGGACAGGAACGCCGCCCGGGAGTTGACACCCACCGCGTAGACACGCCGGCCGAACGTCGTCAGCGTGAGCAGCACGGTCATCAGCAGCGCCACCCCGATCCACACCAGCAGGGCGGCGGGAACCCCCGCCACTCCCCCGGTGAACAGATCGCGCAACGGCTGCGGCGCGTACGACCCGCACGACGCGCACGTGAGCCCCTTGGACAGCCCCAGCGAGAGCCCTTGCAGGACGCCGTTCATCCCCAGCGTCATCACCACGGCCGGCACGCCCAGCCAGGCGACCCCCATGCCGTTGGCGAACCCGGCCAGCGCGCCCACGCCGAGCGCGAAGGCCAGCGCCATCGGCAGCCGCGAGGACTGCCCGAGGCTGGTGGTGGTCAGCACGATCGCGGCGCCGTTGAGCACCCAGGGAATCGACAGGTCGATGCCGCCGACCAGCACGACCAGCATCTGCCCGGCCGCCACGAACCCGGTGAAGGCGGCCACGACCAGCACCGCCCGCAGGCTCGTCCAGGAGGCGAAGCCCGGATGCAGCACGGCCCCGAGCGTCAGTACGGCCGCCGCCACCGCGTACGCGTAGAACACCCGCCGGACGCCCGGCGTGACCGTGTCGAACCGCCGCGCCATGTCCACGTTCACGGTGTCGCCCTCCGCCGTCGGGTCAGGAAGGTCGCGGCGGTGCCGAGCAGGACCGCGACGACCAGGAACAGCCCCTGGAACAGGGATTGGTAGAGCGGGTCGATCCCGGCGAAGAACAGCACGTCGATGACCAGGGTGAGGGCGACCGCCCCCGCGACCGCGCCGAGCGCGCTCCCCCGGCCGCCGGTGAAGGCGACGCCGCCGACGACCACGGACGCGATCGACGTCAGGATGAAGGGCGCGCCCGCGTTCGCGTCACCCGCCGTCGTGGTGGACACGTAGAAGATCGCGGCCAGCGCGCTGCACAGCCCCGACAGGGCGTACACGCCGAGCTTCACCCTTCCGGCCGGCACACCCACCGCCCGCGCGCTGGTCTCGTCGCTCCCGATGGCGTAGACCCGCATCCCGAACCGGGTACGCCGCAGCACCAGCCATCCCCCGACGGCCACCCCGAGCCAGATCAGCCCGGTGGGCACATTCGGGTTCGACAGCACATTCCGTACGACCGGGGGAATCGACCCGCCCGGCACCGGCAGCACCCACAACGCCAGCCCCGTGAAGATGGACAAGGTCGCCAGCGTCGCCAGAATCGGCGCGATCCGCCCGACGGCGACGATCATTCCGTTGACCGCCCCGCACGCCGCGCCCAGCGCGAGCACGACGAGCAGCCAGCCGAACGGCGCGAGCCCGGTCCCGGTCACGGTGGTCGCGGTGACGGTCACGCAGAGACTGACGATCCCCCCGACGGACAGATCGATGCCCCCGGTGAGCACCACCAGGCTCTGCCCGATCGCCACGAAGACCAGCGGCAGCATGGTGTTGAGAATGGACAGATAGTCGAACGACGTCGGAAACCGCCCGAGACTGGACGTGTAAACGACCAGGTAGGCCGCCGCCGTCGCCACCAGCACCACATAACCGAGCCCCGCCTGGGCGGGCACGAGCCGCAGCCTTGCCATGAACTCACGCATCCCCCACCTCCTTCAGCGACGCCGCCACGATGCGGTCGGCGTCGCCGACCGGGCCGGGAAGTTCGGCGGAGATCCGGCCCTCGCGCAGCACCAGAACCCGATGGCACAGGTTGGCGATCTCCTCCGTCTCGCTGGAGTGGAAGAGGATGGCCTTGCCCTGCGCGGCGAGTTCGGCGACCAGCTGGTAGATGTCGTGCTTGGTGGCCGCGTCCACGCCGCGGGTCACGTCGAACAGCAGCAGGACGCGGGCGTCGGTGAGCAGCCACCGCGCCATCACCACCTTCTGCTGGTTGCCGCCGGACAGCGTGCCGACGGCCTGGTTGGTGGCCCGGCCGCCGCCGATGCGCAACTGCCCGCCGATCGACGCCACGGCGGCACGTTCGGCGCCCCTGCGGACGAACCCTGCCGCCGACCGCCGGGACAGGGTGGCCAGCGCGACGTTGTCCCGGATCGACAGCGGCAGGAACAGCCCCTCCGCCTTGCGGTCCTCCGGCACGTACGCGATGCCCATGCCTGCCCGGATGGCGTCCTTCGGCCGCCGGACGGTGACCGCCTCGCCGCCGACGCGGAGCGCCCCCGACTCGGCCTTGCGGGCCCCGAACAGGGTCAGGAACAGGTCGCGCTGACCCTGCCCGGCCAGCCCGCCGACCCCGAGGATCTCCCCCTGCCGCAGCTCGAAGGAGACCCCGCGAAGCCGTCCGCCGGCCAGGCCGTCCACCCGCAGCGCGGTCTCCCCGACGGGCAGCGCGGCCACGTCCGGATACGTGCCCTCCAGGGTCCGGCCGCTCATCAGCGTCACCGCCTCGGACTCCGAGATGCGGTCCCGCGTCGCCACCCGGGTGCCGTTCCTGAACACCGTGACCCGGTCGGCCAGCTGCTCGATCTCCCGCCACCGGTGCGAAGTGAAGATCACACAGCAGCCCTCGTCGCGCAGCCGCCGCATGTGGCCGGCCAGCCACTCCACCTGCCGGTCCGGCAGCGCCGCCGTCGGCTCGTCCAGGATGACCACGCGGGGTTCCTGCGCGAGCACCCGGACGAGTTCGACGATCTGGCGGTGGGCGACGGACAGGTCGGCGGTGGTGGCGCGGCTGTCGATGTAGTCGACGCCGTACCGCCGGAGGATGGCGTCCGCGGTGGGGGCCAGGCGGCTGCGCCGTACCAGGCCGAGCCGGCCGCGGGGCGGATCCTGCAGCAGCAGGTTCTCCGCCACCGTGAGGTCGGGCAGCAGGGACAGCTCCTGGAACGCGGTGGCGACGCCCAGCCGGCGGCGGGCGGCCGGTTCGACCACCCGCCGCACCTGCTGGCCGAAGATCTCCACCGTGCCCCGGTCGGCGCTGATCAGCCCGCACAGGACCTTGATCAGCGTGCTCTTGCCCGCGCCGTTCTCCCCGGCGAGCGCGTGGATCTCCCCGGGACGCGCCGCGAACGACGCGTCCCGGAGGGCCTGGACGCCGCCGAAGGCCCGGTGCACCCCGGAGGCCCGCACCGCGAGCACCTCCGCCGAGGCAGGCGTCTCCGCCCGTGTCGGCACCGGTCTCATCGTTGGCCGAAGTTGACGTCGAGGGTCTTGCCCGGGCACGGCGTGCCGTCGGTGGCCGCCTCCTGGCAGAGGATCACCGTGGCGTTCGGCCCGGAGTCGGTGAAGTCGGCGAAGAAGCTGTCCGGCAGGTCGGGGAAGACCGTCTCGCCGGGCACCAGCGTCTCCGACGTGACCACCGGGAACGGGATGGTGACGCTCTGCTTCGGATGCTCGTTCTTGATGACCCCGCGGGCCAGCTCAAGCGCGATCACCGACAGGAACGGCGGCTGCCCGATCGACATGCCGTTGACCTTCGGCGTGAGGATGCCGGCCATGTACTTGCGGAACCCGTTCTCGGCCTCGCCCGCGAACACCGGCATCGGCCGCTTCGCCGCGCTGAACGCCTTGATCACGCCGTCGGTCCCGCCGGACACCCACACGCCGTCGATCTCCGGCAGGCTGGGCAGCTGCCCGGACGTCGCCCGCTGCGCGGTCGCCGAGTCCCACATCCCGCTGTACGTGGCCACGACCTCGATCCCGGGATTGGCCGCGAACACCTCCTTGGCGCCCTTGTTGCGGTCGTTGTCCGCCCCGGTGCCGGCGACCCCGGTCACCATGATGACCTTGCCCTGGCCCTTCAGCTGGTCCACCAGGAACTGCGCCAGCTGCTGGCCGAACTTGACCTGGTCGGTGTTGACGGTCAGCCCGCAGGCCGCGTCCACCGTGTTGTCGAACGACACGACCACGATGCCCCGGTCGCAGGCCTGCTGGACCACGCCGTTGAGCCCGCTGGTCGAGGCCGCGTTGATGACGATGCCGTCCACGCCCTGGGAGATCAGGTTGGAGATCTGCCGCGACTGCGTCGACACGTCGTTGCCCGCGTTGTAGACGCTGCAGTCCACCTGGTCCACGTACGGCGGCATCGCGCAGGCGGCCTTGAAGACGTTCTCCATCTCCACCCGCCACTGGTTGCCGATGAAGGAGTTGGAGAGTGCGATCTTCAGCTTCTCGGCGCCGGTGGCCTGCGTGGCCGGGGCCTCGGTGGCGGGGGAACTGCACGCCGCCGCGACGACGAGCGCGACCGCGGCGACGAGCAGCCGCCCATAGCGATGTAGATTCATGGTTGCTCCACCTTGTATCGCCGCCACGGGCCCACCCCGTGGCGTAACAGGTCCGGTCGCGGCGGCAACCGCGGTCGAACCGAGCGACCCGCACTCGCGTGCGGCGAACGGTCAGGGCCTTCGGGCTCTGACCGTTGTGCTTGTCCGGCCGGACAGACTCGGCCGGCCGGGAAGCGGGAAGGCGTCGGCGTCCCGAAGCACCGCGGCGGCCGCGCCGAGCACCACGACCACGTGCTCGCTGAGCTCGCCGACGACGAACGGCGGGAGCACCTCCCCGGCGTGGATCGCACGCCGGGCCATGGACTCCCGCAGCGGCCCGAGCAGGATGTCCCCCGCGGGCGCGAGATTCCCGCCGAGGATGATCAGCTCGGGGTCGAGCAGGTTGTACATGTTGGCGGCGGCCAAGCCGATGTGCCGTCCCGCGTCGGCGATGACGCGGCGGCAACCGACGTCACCCAGCTGGGCCATCTTGATCACGTCCGCGATGGACAGGCGGTCGCCGTGGCTGCGCCAGAGCTTCTGGGAGATGGAATCGGCGTTGGCGAGGGTGTTCAGGCAGCCCCGGCCGCCGCACTCGCAGACTTCTCCGTTCTCGTCGATGGTGGTGTGGCCGAGTTCGCCGGCGGTTCCGTTCGCTCCGGCGTACAGGCTGCCGTTGAGGATGAAGCCGACACCGATCCCCGAGGCGGTGTAGACGTAGGCGACGTCCCGCAGGCCGCGGGCCGCGCCCCAGGTGAGTTCGGCGAGCGCGCCGAAGTTGGCGTCGTTGTCGACGAGCAGGGGCAGGCGCAGCGCCTCCGCCGCGGTGACGTGCGCGTTGACGTTCACCCACGGTTTCAGCGTGGTGGCCCGCCCGTTCAGTCCGGTACGCCGCTGGATCGGCCCCGGCACCGCGATCCCGACCCCGATGACCTCCTGCCGGGTCAGGCTCAACCGGTCCAGCATCTGGTCGATCAGCGTGCCCACCGTCTTGAGCGTCTCCTGCGGCGGGGTGTGGTCGTCGGTGGGGACGGAGTCGTGCGTCAGCAGCTGCTGGGCGGTGTCGCAGACGGCGGCCCGGACGACGCCGTTGGCGATCTCCACACCGACCGCCACGCCGAGATCGCCCTTGAGTCCGACCAGGGCGGGCGGGCGTCCGGTGCCGCGGGCGGCTTTGGCGTCGGCGTACTCGGTGACGGTTCCGGCGTCGATCAGCTCCTCGACGACGCTCTTCACCGTCGAGCGGGACAGGCCGATCTCCGTGAGTTCGCGGCGGCTCTGCGCGCCTCGCTCCCGCAACGCGCGTACCACGCGGGCGCGGTTCGCCGCGCGCTGGGACGACGTCGAATCGGGGGACGGCATAGCACTCTTCCACTCGTGAGAACGCTCTCTTACGGTGAACCGAGTATCAGCTTCGCGGCAATACCAGTCAATACTCAGGCCGGAACAGCCGTTATCACGACTGAATTAAGACTGGTTCAGCCAAAATGCCGCCGAACGTGGGTAGACCAGTACGGGGGAATGTTCGACGGAGGGAATCGGAAATGTGCCGCCTGTTCGGGTTGAGCTCGACGCCGCTGCGGGCCTGCGCCACCTTCTGGCTGCTGGAGGCGCCGGACAGCCTGACCGAGCAGAGCCGCCGCGAACCGGACGGCACCGGCCTCGGCCACTACGTCACCGACGGCCAGCCGCTCGTCTACAAGGCGCCCATCGCCGCGTACGAGGACCGGTGTTTCGCGGCGGAGGCGAAGCACACCGAATCCACCACCTTCATCGCCCACGTCCGGTACGCGTCGACCGGCGGCCTGGCGAAACGCAACACCCATCCGTTCGAGCAGGACGGCCGCCTCTTCGCGCACAACGGGGTCGTCGAAGGGCTCGACCTGCTGGAAGCCCACCTCGGCCCCGACATGTCCCTCGTCCACGGCGAAACCGACTCAGAACGGGTATTCGCCCTGATCACCCGGGAGATCCGCGCGAACGGTGGCGACATCGAGGCGGGCCTGTCCAGCGCCCTGCGGTGGGTCGCCGCCGAACTCCCGCTCTACGCCCTCAACATCATCCTGATCACCGCGGACGGGCTGTGGGCGCTGCGTTACCCCGACACCCACGAACTCCACGTCCTGGCCCGCGAACCCGGTGGCGACGAACTCAACCACTGCGGCTCCGACGGCCGGATCCACGTGCGCTGCACCGACCTGGCCACCAAAGCCGCCCTCGTCGTGGCCAGCGAACCCATGGACGACGACCCCAGCTGGCAGCTGATGAACCCCGGCGAACTCCTCCACGCGGGCCCGAACTGCTCCATGACCACCCGGCTCATCCTCCCCGACCCGCCCGCCCACCGGCTCACCCTCGCCGACCTCCACCCGGAGGCCGCGGCCTCCCAGCGCGCCAACCCGTGATCACCAGCCGTCGCGGAGCGTCTGGTCCAGCTTGTCCACGAAGAAGTCGGCGCTTTCTTCGGTGAGGCACATGGGTGGCTTGATCTTCAGGACGTTGAGGTGGTCGCCCGTGGGCTGCACGATCACGCCCAGTTCCCGCATGCGCTCGCAGATCGCGGCGGTCTCCTCGGCCGCGGGCTCCAGCGACGTACGGTCCCGGACGAGTTCCACGCCCATGTAGAGACCCATGCCGTGGACCGCGCCGATCATCGGGTGATCGAGGTTCTCGACGCGGCGGCGGATGTGGTCGCCGACCTCGGCGGCGTTCCGCTGGAGTCCCTCGTCGGCGATGACGTCCAGGACGGTGGTGCCGACCGCGCAACTCACCGGACTGCCGCCGGCCGAGGAGAAGAAATAGCCGTTCCGGGAGAACGTCTCCGCGACATCCCGCCGCGTGATCACCGCCCCGAGGGGATGGCCGTTGCCCATGGCCTTCGCGACGGTGACGATGTCCGGGATCACCCCCTGCTGCTCGAATCCCCAGAAGTGGTGCCCCAGACGCCCGTACCCGACCTGCACCTCGTCCGCGACGCACAACCCCCCGGCCGCACGGACATCCGCATAGACCTCGGTCAGATACCCGTCCGGCAACGGCACCCCACCGGCGTTCCCATAAAACGCCTCACAAACAAAAGCCGCCGGCGGCCGCCCCTCTCGTACGGCCTCCGCAATGGCCCGGCGAACGTCCTCCACATACCGCGCACCGGCATCCGCCCCCCGGAATTCTCCCCGGAACGTGTTCGGCGCGAGCACAGGATGCACCCAGGAAGGCCGCGTGCTCAGCGCATTCGGATTGTCCGCTGTCGAGGTCGAAATGGCATCCGAGCCGATCGTCCAGCCGTGGTACGCCTCCGTCACGCAGAAGACGTCCTGACGCTGGGTGAACGTCTGAGCCAGACGGAGCGCCAGATCCACGGCTTCCGAGCCGCTGTTCACCAGGAACACGGTGTCAAGCGGGTCGGGAAGCAGATCCGCCAAGCGCTTCGAAAACTCGGCGATGGCCTTGTAGTTGAACCGCGAGTTCGTGTTGAGCAGCCCCCATTGCCGCGCCACGGCCGCGCTCAGCCGCGGATGCGCGTGCCCAATGGCCGCAACGTTATTCACCATATCCAGATATGTCCGACCATCAAGGTCAGTGAGATGCTGCCGCCAACCTCGCTCAATCCTCGGCGGCGCGTCGTAGTAGTTCCCCTGCACCTCAGCCAGAGCGATACGCCGCAGCTCAAGGATCTCCGCACTGCTCGACTCGACGGGAGCCGCACAGTCAAAGCCGATCACTGACGAAGGATCGGGACACACGCTCCGCCAGGCTTCGGCGGTCTCAGCGGTGACGAACGCCGGAGGTGCCCAGCCCGGGCGATCGGGCAGCGTGCACAGTTGCACCCAGAGTCCACTCCTGGGCACAGAACTGGTGTACCCCAGCAGATCACCTGCCCGAAGTCGGTCTCCGGCGGCCGTCGAGTCGGCTTCCCCTGGATGGACGCGGTCGCCATCACCGAGCAGATCGCCCGTGCGGAACTCGTTCCCCGAATCCGCGGCCAGGAGGACGCTGTCGTCCTCGCCGGGCAGGCCGTCTGTCTGGAACTGGCTCGCGGACCCGACGGCTGGCTTGATCCCGTGTAGGTGAAGGCCGGCCTCCGCGCCCATCAGGATCAGAGAGCCGGGTTCGCCTGAACGCAGGATTCCGTCGAAGGGCGCCACCACCGGAGTCCCCGGCGGGCAGAAGATCTCCGCCCCGAGCGCTACGGTCTCAGGGGCTTGATCGGCATGCAGATTCGTCCGGGTCAGACGCGCCTCGCCGTATCGAAAAACAGCGGTCGTCGCCGGGGATCCGCTCACGATCCGCGATTCCGCGTCGGCGTCCAGCCAATTCCCGTCGCGCAGCGCTTCACTCTGGGTCGCCAGGTCAAGCGCGGTCACCTCGGCGACACCGATCGTGGGAAGCAGACGCGAAGTTCGCTCCCGGGTTTCTCCGGTCGAAGACTCTCGCCCCTCCGACGCGACGCCCGAGCTCGCCCGCCCTCGCTCATCCTCAACCGCAGACGAGGAAAGCGGCCCCTCTCCTCGCTTCCGAGGGCCGGGCGACGTTGAGCTTCGGACTGGTCTGTCGAAGGACAGGGCGGCGCGAATCGCGGCGGTTGCGACCTCGGCGGGGAGGCTTGTGGCTGCGTCGAACTCGCGCCATTCGTGGTCGGTTCGCTGGGTGGCGTAGTCGTTGTCGGGGTCGATGAGTTCCTGTTGCTCGGCGCTGACCACGAGGACGCCGGTGCGGGCGATGATCGCCGGCCAGAGGGCTTCGATCTCGGCGTCGTCGAGGGGGACGATCTCGTGGAAGGCGCGGATCGCGGGGAGCGTCGCGAGGGGGCGTTCGGGTGAGTGGTGCAGGATCGAGGCGCAGGTCGTCGCGAGTTCGGCCACCAGCCAGCCGCTGCCCAGATCACCGAAGTCGATGAGCCCCGTGGGCCGCGCCCGCCCGTTCCGATCCCGTTCGCACACGACGTTGTCATCGGTGACGTCACCGTGGATCGCCTGCACCCGAAGCCCGCCGGCCAGCGCATCCAGGTGATCGCACGCCGCCCCCACGGCCCGCAGAACCCGCTCGGCCCCGGCCTCGTCGCGTACGAACCCGATCAACGTCTCGACGACCCGGCGAGCATTGCGCAGGTCCCACTGGCTCATCCGCTCCAACCCCGGATGCTCGAAATCCGCCAACCCGGCCACGACCCGCCCCGCCATCGCCCCCAGCCGCCCGACCACCACCGGAGCCAGGTACGGCGAGTCGTACAACGGAAACCCCGGCACGAAACTCAACAGCCGCGCCCGCAGCTTCGTGCCGTCCGCATCGAACCGGGCCAGATAGCCGCCATCCAAGCTCAGCTCAGGCCGCGCCACCCGCAACTCCGGGGCCGCCTCCGCCAAGCGCAACAACGCACGGTCCTGAGCGTCCAACTCCTGATCGGAGTACGCCGAGTTCGGCACCTTCAACAGGAACCGTCCCCGCCCCGAGTCGACCCGGAAGTTCCGATCCTGGTTACTCCCCAGCTCCTCGATCTCCCCCACGATCCGGAAGTGCTTCGCGGCCACCGCCCTCGCCTGCTCAAGACTCACCTCAGGCCGAAGCAGATTGGGCTGAGCAAAAAAATCATGGCCGGTCATGGCGGATCTCCTTTGCGAAATTGACGCCGACGATATCGACTGCTACCGTCATTTTCGGTAGAGAATTTACTGTCCCCCACGGGGACGAAGCAACGGGAGTCAGAGGATGAACAGGAAAGCGGCGGTCTCAGCAGCCCGCTACACCTGTGCGCTGACCACCTCCTCCTGTTGTCGCGCCTGACGCACCTCCACGTCACGCCGCCATCTCCCGCCGCCATCTCCCACAGCCTCTTCCAGGCTGACTTCACAGGTCACAGCCGTCCACAAGCAGCGGCGAGCCCGAGCGGCGGCGCAATTTCACCCTTTCAAAGGGATTTTCCATGTCTGCTTAAAGGAGCAGCGAGTCATGTCTTCAGGCATCCCGGAAACAATTTCCCCCATCCATGGATTTCGCGTTCTCATTTGCCGTCCCGACGGAAATCCAGTGAAAAGCGAACACGACGCCGTCGATCTGATCGGTGAGGCCTTCGGTCAACAAGCCGACGTCGTCGCGATCCCCGCGCAACGACTGGACGACGCCTTCTTCCAACTCCGTACGGGCCTCGCCGGCACCATCATGCAGAAGTTCGTCACCTACCGACTCCTCCTGGTGATCACCGGCGACATCACCCACCACACCGCCACAAGCACCGCACTGCGCGACTTCATCCGCGAAACCAACAAGGGCGACCAGGTCTGGTTCCTCCAGGACCCCACCGACCTGGACAACCGCCTGGCCCGACGCCCCACCAACGCCTAGATCAAACCTGGCCGTGTGCCCGAGTGGCCCAGGGAACCGCCTGCAAAGCGGTGTACGCCGGTTCGATTCCGGTCACGGCCTCCAAAGACCTCACATACAACGCCCAAACGGTCACGCTAGCCGGGATAGCCGACGGCAGATGGACCTACCACTAGGGGACCGCGCGGCTCCGTACCGAGCCCGTCAAGGGACTGCCCAGACGGTAAAGCTCCAGATAAGGCCAGGTCGCGGGACCTTGGTCCCTACTGTGACCCCCACCGCCTCCCCTAGGTTCGGAGGCATGATTCACGTGTTCCTGGTCGACGACCATGAGGTCGTCCGGCGCGGTGTGGCGGCGCTGCTCGACGCCGAGGACGACATCACGATCGTCGGGGAGGCCGGAACCGCCGAATCGGCGGTCGCGCGGATCACCGCGTTGAAGCCGGACGTGGCCATCCTGGACGTACGCCTGCCGGACGGCAACGGCGTCGACATCTGCCGCGAGGTGCGCTCCAGAACTCCGGAGATGGCCTGCCTGATGCTGACCTCGTACGCGGACGACGACGCGCTGTTCGACTCGGTCATGGCCGGCGCCTCCGGATACGTGCTCAAGCAGATCCACGGCTCCGACCTGGTCGGCGCGGTCCGTACGGTGGCGAAAGGCCATTCGCTGCTGGACCCGCAGACCACGGCCGCGATGTTGCAGCGGCTGCGCGACCAGGCGACCCGGCAGGATCCGCTGAACGCCTTGTCCGAGCAGGAACGCCTGATTCTCGAACTCATCGGTGAAGGCCTGACGAACCGGCAGATCGGTCAACGGCTCTTCCTGGCCGAGAAGACCGTGAAGAACTACGTGTCCAATCTGCTCGGCAAGCTCAGCATGGAGCGCCGCACCCAAGCCGCGGCCCTGGCGGCCCGGCTCAAAGCGGAACGGTCAGAGTGACATGACTTCTTTCCGGCGTGACACCGCCTCGATCCGGTCTACGGGGTTCATCGTGCCCAGACCGGCCGAGGACGTGGATTCGGCAGGACTCCGCGTCCTGTCGTCCGAAGACTGCCTGCGCCTGCTCGGCCGGGCCCCGATCGGCCGCATCGTCTTCACCGATCGTGCCCTCCCGGCCGTGCAGCCGGTCAACTACCTGCTGGTCGGCCAGGACATCGTCATCCGCACGGCCATCGGGTCCCGGCTGGCGGCGGCCACCCGCAGCGCCGTCGTGGCCTTCGAGGTGGACGAGTTCGACCCTCTCACCCGGACCGGTTGGTCGGTCACGGCGGTCGGCCGTTCGCGGGCCGTCACCGAGTTCGACGAGCTCCAGCGGCTGAACGCCCTGCCCCTGACCTCGTGGGCCCCCGGCGACCACGACCATTTCATCGTGATGCGCCCCCAGCAGCTCACCGGCCGTCAGATCATCGGTACGGCACCGACCAGGTGATCTTGGTGCCGCCGGTGCTCACCCGGTCGGCCGTGAAGGACCCGCCGAGCCGGACGGCCCGGTCCTGGAGGTTGCGCAGGCCACTGCGGCGGCCGTTGAGGGGGATGCCGACGCCGTTGTCCTCCACGGCCAGGGTCAGCAGGCCGTCCGGCGTCGATTTCACGCTGACGTCGGCGCGGGACGCTTTCGCGTGCCGTACGACATTGGAGAGGGCTTCCTGGAGGACGGCGAGCAGATGATCGGCGACGGGGTCGGGGATCTCGTTGTCGAGGGCGCCGTCCATGCGGAGGCCGGGCTGGAAGCCCAGGCGCGCGCGGGCGCCCGCCACCAGGGTGGTGATCTGGCCGCGGAGCCCGGCGTCGGCGCCCTCACGGGGAGCCTGGAAGGCGAAGATCGTCGAGCGGATCTGCCGGATCGTCTCGTCCAGTTCGTCGATGCCGTGCTGGAGGCGGGTGGTGGCCTCGGGGTGGTCGACCAGGCGGACCGTGCTCATGAGCGTCATCGCGACCGCGAAGAGCCGCTGGATGACGACGTCGTGCAGGTCCTTCGCGATCCGGTCGCGGTCTTCGAGCAGGCCCAGGCGCTCGGCGTCCTTGCGGGTCTCGGCCAGTTCGAGGGCGATGGCGGCCTGGCCGGCGAACCCGTGCAGCATGCGCAGCATCCCCGGCGTGAACGGCATCCGGCCCTCGCGTCTGCCCAGCGCGAGCACCCCGCGCACCGAACGCCCGACCCCGAGCGGTACGGCGGCCGCCGGGCCGATCGGCGGATCCCCCCCGATGCGCAGCCCTTTCCCGCCCAGGTCGTTGACCGTGTGCGGCTGCGCGGTCAGGTACGCCTCGCCGGAGAACGACCCGAGCACGGGCACCTCCTGCCCGACCAGCCCGTCCACGCCGTCGCTGTACTCCACCCGCAGGGTCTCCTCGCCGGTCGGGAACAGGATGACGGTGACGTCGGCGTCGGCCATCTCCCTGACCCGCGTGGCCAGCTGGGCCAGCACCCCGTCCACGTCCTCGCCCGACAGCAGGCAGGTGGTGACCTCGGTGGACGCCTGGAGCCAGATCTCCCTGCGCCGCGTCTCCTCGTACAGCCGGGCGTTCGCGATGGCGACGCCGGCGGCGGTGGCGAGGGCGGCGACGACCTCCTCGTCCTCCTCGTCGAACTCCAGGCCGCCGCGCTTCTCGGTCAGGTAGAGGTTGCCCAGGACCTCGTCCCGTACCCGGAGCGGTACGCCGAGGAAGGACCCCATCGGGGGATGGCCGGGCGGAAAGCCGTACGACTCGGGGTGGTCGGAGATGCGCGACATGCGCAGCGGCTCGGGCTTCTTGATCAGGAGACCGAGCAGGCCGAGCCCGTGCGGCCAGTGCTCGATCTTGGCGATCTGGTCCTCGGTGAGCCCCACCGGGATGAACTCCACCATCGCGTTCTCTTCGCCGACGAGCCCCAGCGCGCCGTAACTGGCGTCCACGAGGGTGGTGGCCGTCTCCACGATCCGCCGGAGCATCAGCTCCAGTTCGAGGTCACTGCCCACCAGGACGACGGCCTCAAGCAGAGCATGCACCCGATCCCGAGTGGACAGCACCGCCTCCAGCCGGTTCTGGAGTTCGGCCAGCAACTCGTCCAGGCGCATGCTGGGAAGAAGCGGATGCGACTCACCCAGCGTCATACCAGCATTCTTCCACCGCGCCGTTCAGGCACGACCACGGTCAGTCATTGTCCCGACCTTGTTTGGGGCAACGAACCACCACGACGGGACAACTCGCTCGGTAGAGAACACCCCCGCTCACCGATCCGAGTTCGCCGCCGCTGTGGGAGTCGCCCCGCGCGCCCACGACGAGCATGTCCGCGCCGTGGGACGCCTCGACGAGCACGTCCACCGGATGCCCGTGCCGGACATCCGCCACCACGGTCACCTCCGGGTACTGCGGCCGCCAGACCTCCAGCCGGTCCGCCGTCATGCTGCGCTCGATCTCCTCCCGGTCGGAGCAGATCCCGTGCTTCGACACCTGCCACGCGTGGACGGCCCGCAGCATCTGGCGGCCCTTGTTGGCCTGCTCGAACGCGTACGCGAGCGCCGACTCGCAGCCGGAGCTCTCGTCCACCCCGACCACGACGCCCATGGCTTCTCTGTCAACCGCATTGATCACTATCTCTCCCCCATCTACCTCCCATTCGACTCCGTAAATGCCATCCCAACCCAGGGCCATAAGTCCCTTAGCGGAGGGTCACTCGGCCATACTCCGCAGGCCGCGTACTTAAAGAGACATGCAACCCCCAGCTACGCGGCCCCCGGATCCCGGCGGTCGGGCCGCCGCGGCTCGTCGTTCCGCCTGCCCGGCCGCCTGGCGTCCTGGCGGTTCGCCGGCCCGGTGCCGGAACCCTTGCGCCCAGGCTTCCTACTAGCAGAACTACCCGAACCATCCCTGGACATCGACATGATGACCCGCCTCCCGTAGAGCTTTACCAAAGGGGGCGTTCCAGCCGGTTCCGGATGCGCGGAACAGCTGGAACGCCCTGGCACTCGGGAGCGCTGTGCCTGGCGGGCGGCTATTCGGTGCCTTCGGGGATGTTGTCGGCGGGGATCGAGCCGTCTCCCGGGGTTCCTGTGAGGTACGCGTGCTGGTGGCCGTGGCCGGAATCCACGTTGAGCTGGTCGAGCTGGGTCGCGGCGACGGACCACATCGTGATCGCGGTGGTGCGCTGGCGGGCGACCAGGTCGAGCAGCGGCTTGCGCTGATCCTCTGGCAGGGCGAGCACCGCCGCGTACGAGTCGAGGGCCGCGCTCAACGCGTTGACGGCGCTGCGGAACCCGCCTCGGGCCACGTTGGTGGCCGTCATCCCGGAGGGGGAGTCGGCGTGCTTCTCGGCGACTTTCCGTACGACGTCCTGCCAGCCGTGGACGATCTCGGGGACGGCGGGCTGGGGCTGGGCGGCCGGGTCCTGCGGGACCGCGAGGACGAAGGCGGCCAGGACCTTGTCCAGTTCCTCCGCCGTGGACTTGGCCATGGCGGTCAGGTCCTCGACCTGCTGCTTGTCCCGGACCTCGTCGGCCTGGCGCATCTCGGCGACGGCGACCTCGCTCGCGCTCGGGCTGCCGACGAGGTAGCCGATCGTGCCTCCCGCGAGACCGGCGACGACCGCGGTGACGGCGGCCACGAGCACGACGCGGGAGGCTGAAGCGGTCTGGGCAGGCGGAGGCGGTGCCACGGGCTTGCGGTGTGCTTTGGTGGACATGCGTGACTCCTCCGCGGTCAGGTCTGCGCCCACGAGGACGTTACTGGTTCCGCCGACGATCGTCCATCTTTTGTACGTTAGAAATCGTAAGGGGAACGGCGTCAGGTTCTGGACCACTCGGAGCACTGCACCGGCTCCACGACCACACACATCGTCATGGTGTTCTGGTCCTTCACCGTCCACGTGGCTTCGACATCCGACATATCGGCGCATGTCGTGACCTCGATGGAGGTGATCGAACCGGTGTATTCGGGGCCTCGTCCGCTCGGATGCCAGACCGTCCTGCCCGCGGGCACCACGCAGCTGTCGGTGAGGACCATGTCCTCGGCCAGGACGCCCGTCAGGCCGCCGGAGTCCGCCACCCGGACCAGCGCCGTGATCGGCCCCGACGACCGCCACGTCCCGACGAGCGTGGCATCGACCAGCTCGACCGGCTCGGGCGGCTCGGGCGGCTCGGGCGGCCGTGGCAGGTCCACGTCCTTCGCCGCGTCCGCGCCCGCCGGCCGGCCGATGCCCCGCCCGGTGAGCACGTCCAGCAGATGGAACCGGCGCACCCGCTTGCTCTTGCTCTTCTTGACCACGGTGACCTTCTCCGGGGTGAATCGCGCGCGCCAGTCCGCGTCCGCGATGACGCCGGGGTCGATGTCGGCCGGAGTCACGCTCGGCTCGGCCAGCGGATTGCCGCAGTTGCATTTGACCACCGGCTGGCCGCGCTCATCGACCAGCACCGCGATGCCCGCCTCCAGAAGGGCCTCGAACACGGTCTCCACGCCCTCCCGGAAACCGTGGTTCTTGACCAGCGTGTCGTTTCGCAACAGCACGGAGGTGAGTTTCCGTACGTATTTGGGAATGGCGTTGACCTTGATTCCCCTTACGCGTGCCCAGGCTTCGGCCTTCGTGCTGTTTTTCGGGTCGGTGAGATATTCGATCAGTCGTTCTTTGTCGCAGACGCGTTTCCTGCGGGTGCCGCCGTACAGGCCGGGCAGGTCGCCGAGCTGGGCGCCCCCGTAGGAGCCCGGCTCGGCGACCTGCTGGTCCTGTCCCAGGGAATCTTCGAAGAATGGGTCGTCGCCGAGCACGTCGACCGCGACCGCGACTATGTCGGCGGCTTCGGCGAACCATTTGGTGCACCGAACCGCTCCCGCTCCAAGCATCACGACCACCGCGGTGATCGCCGCCAGCACACGTTTCATGAATTCAGCGTGAGCGGCCCTCGACGACCTCACATCGAGGAAAATTGTGATTTCCCGGCCGGGTCCGCGGCGCCACTGTCGCGGTATGCCCACACGCCCGCCGGGGCAGGGCACCACGATCGCCGCGAGCTTTCCGTACGCGCCGGACTTTACCCTCTACGACTAGGGACGAGACGGTGAGGGGAAGGTTGGGATGGTGGCATTCGCGGCAGAGTTCGAGGTGCTGGACGAGCGGTTCGCCGGGGTGGGCGGGGATCATGTGGTGGAGCGGATCCACCACGGGTGCCGGTGGGCGGAAGGGCCCGCGTACGTGGCGGCGGGGCGGTATCTGGTGTGGAGCGACATCCCCAACGACCGGATGTTGCGCTGGGATGAGATGACCGGGAACGTGGGGCCGTTCCGGCAGCCGGCGGGGTACACGAACGGGCACACGATCGACCGGCAGGGGCGGCTGGTCTCGTGTGAGCACGGCAACCGGCGGGTCACGCGTACCGAACACGACGGGACGATCACCGTGATCGCGGACCGATGGGAGGGAAAGCGCTTCAACAGCCCCAATGACGTCGTCGTGAAGTCGGACGGCTCGATCTGGTTCACCGACCCCCGGTACGGCATCGCCAGCGACTACGAGGGCCACCGGGCGGAGAGCGAGATCGGCGTCGACCAGGTGTACCGGGTGGACGGCGAGACCGGCGAGGTCACGGTCGTCGCGGACGACTTCGTGCGGCCGAACGGGCTGGCGTTCTCGCTGGACGAGTCCCTGCTCTACATCGTCGACAGCCACCGCGCACACCTGCGGGTCTTCGACGTGGACGGAGACGCGCTGCGGAACGGCAGGCTGCTGGCGGAGTGCTCGGCCGGCAGCTTCGACGGGATCCGGCTGGACACGGCGGGCCGGATCTGGGCGTCCACCCACGAGGGCGTGCACTGCCTCGACCCGGACGGCACGCTGATCGGCAGGCTCCGGCTCCCGGAGAAGACCTCGAACCTGGTCTTCGGCGGCCTCAAGCGCAACTGGCTGTTCATGACGGCCACCACCTCCGTGTACGCGATCATGACCAACGTGCGCGGGGCGTGACGCGCGAGCGCGCCGCGAGAGATCGGTCTCGCGGCGCGCTCTCCCCGTGGGTCAGGAGGTACGGGTGTCGGTCCAGCCGGAGTCGACGATGGTCGTGGAGTTGCTGACGGTGCCCGGCTTGAGGCCCTTCTGGAAGCCGCCCGGCTTGACCACGACGTACTCACGGGCGAGCGCGCGGCCCGACTTCTCGTCGATGATCAGGCGTTCCTGCAGGACGCCCTTGTCAGGGTCGGACCTGAAGCCGGAGGAGGTCTCGATGCCGATGGCCGTGCCGGGGCGGCCGGTGGAGTCGGTGACCTGGCCGAGCGAGGTGACCGACGGGAGGGCGGCGAGCATGCGGAAGGCGGCGGCGCGGACCTGGGGGCTCACCGGGCCGCCGATGACCAGGCCACCGGCGACGGTGAACAGCCAGTTGTCCTCGGCCATCGGCACGTCCGCCTCGGTGCTGTTGCCCGTGTAGTACTTGAGCAGGGACGCCTTGAGCTTGGCCGGGTCGGCCGGCAGGGCGCGCATCTGGTCGAGGGTGACGTTGCGGCCCAGCCAGTAGACGTACTTGCTCTTGTAGGTGTCGGTGGACGGCTTGCCGGCGGGCCGCACGGTCTCCAGCCGCTTCCCTTCGCCCACACCGGCGGTCGTCGGGGAGCCGGCGGCCTCCCAGGCGGCCTGGTCGGCTTCGGTGGCGGGCTTGGTGCCCAGCGACTGGGACGTGTGCCACTGCTGCCCGTCGGTGAGCCACGACTCGCCCACGCCTTCGGAGAGCAGCGCGTAGTCGCCGTCCACGGACATGATGTCCCGCGAGGCCGTCTTGGTGAACCAGAACTTCCCGGTCGTCGCGGGCTCCTTGTCGGCGCTGGTCGCGGCCACCAGGAGCAGCTGGCGCGCGGACAGCGGGACCGGCTCGGAGCTGAACGATCCGGAACCGGACGGCGCGGCGGCGGTGACACCGGCCGGGCCGCCGGTCACGGTGCCGACCCCGGTGCCGCTGGTGAACACGGCCACGGCGGCGACCGCCGCGGCGCCGGCCAGGCCGAAGCCCCACACCGGCTTGAAGTTCTTCCGCCGTACGGGCTGGGCCTGGGCGAAGGCGTAGGAGAGTTCGGATTGCCGGGTCTGCGGATCGACCGGGGCGTCACCCAGGTGGGCGGGACGCGCGGCGCGCAGTTCGTCGAGAGGGTGCTGGAGAGGGTTCACGACCACTCCTTCGTGAGCTGGACGCGGGACATCGGGGCGGCGCTGGGTTCGAGCTCCTGCTGGAGGCGTTTGCGGGCGCGGTGCAGGCGGACGCGGAAGGTGGCGACCGTGCAGCCGAGCACCCGGGCGGCGTCCCGCGGACTCAGGCCCTGCCAGGCGACCAGGATGAGGATCTCCCGGTCGTCCGGCGTGAGCCTGGCCATGGCCTTCAGGACGCCGAGGCGCTCGGCCACGTGGTCGGCCACGTCGCCGGAGATCCATTCGCGCATCTCCCGCGCGAGCCCCTCGCGGCGGATCTCGGCTCGGATGTTGTCGCGCAGCACGTTGCGCGCGACTCCGAGGAGCCACGGCAGGGCGTTCTCCGGCACCTGGTCGAACTTTCGCCAGGCGATGGCGAACGTCTCGCTCACCACCTCATCCGCGACCTGCCGTCCCGCACGACTGACTGTGTAGGCCCACACGCGTTGCCGGCATTCGTCGTAGATGGTGGTGAACCGTTCCCGATCGCTCGTCACCGCCCCAACCCCTTTGTGTCCCGGATAGTCATTTGACATGGGGAAGTGGCGTGAGATGCCCGATTATTACTGTGGGACGTAAAAGATCTACCTAGCCGCCGGTTTCCTGGGTGATCCAGGTCAGGTACTCGGGCAGTCCGTCGGCCAGTTTCACCGCGACGATCTCGGGGACGTCGTACGAGTGCTCCGCGCGCACCGCCCGTACGAGTTCCCCGAAGAGGTCGGCCCTGGTCTTCAGGAGCAGCAGCCACTCCTCCGAGCGCTGAACTCGCCCCTCCCACCAGTAGGTCGAGACGATCGGGCCCACCGTCTGCGCGCACGCCGCCAGCCGGGCGCCGACCACCGCCCCGCAGATCCGCTCCGCCTCCGCTGGGCTTCCGGCGGTCACGCGTACCTCGATGTGTTCGGTCATGGGGTCAATCTTGCTCAGGCCACGGAGGCCGCCACACCCACGACGGCCATCGCCAACCCGGCCACGGCGAGCACGGAACCCACCGTCACCGCGGCGCGCCTGCCCCGGCGGATCCCCGCCCAGTGGAGCAGCACGTACGGGAGAAAACCGATGCCGCCCACCCCGACGGCCGGTACGGCGAGGGCCGCGAGCAGGCCCTTCGTCCCGGCCGGGACCGCGCGGTCACCGGCCGGCGTGAGCTGGGCCCGGATCACCTCGCCCGCGTCGGAGTCCGGCGACGCGTCGACGGGGATGGCGGGCCCACCGGAATCAGGGAGGAAGCTGCCCTTGCAGTCATATCGCCCCTCGCCGAGCGCCTCACAGGAGATCACGGTCAGCGTTCCGGGCGTTCCGGGCGTTCCGGTACGGCCGGTGGCCAGGTCGATGTCGGGCAGCGACAGCACCACGGAGAAGGCGCAGACGCCCACCCAGAGGATCACGAGAATGATCTTCCCCACGAGGCCGGGGCCCTGCCTGGTGGGGGCGGCCCCGTACAGGGCGTCCAGAAGTTCCGTCATACCGCCAAGTCTTGGAGGTACGCCTTGTCGGCCACCTGTGCCGGACTTGGAACCTCAGTTGAACTCCCGGGGTCAGCATGCCCACCGCCATATCGGGTAGCGCATGACTTATGGGCAGGAAACAGCCATGAGCGACGTGCCACGCAGCACCCCTCGCCCGATCTCCCCGGGGGGCCATCCGCACGGCCGCCCCATCTCGTGGATCTTCGTCACCGTGGTGATCATCGTCTTCACCACGGGCGGACTCGCCTTGATCCTCGCCAACTGGGCGCTGTTCTGGACCTGCTTCGGCCTGCTCCTCCTGGCCGCCCCCGTCGGCCGCGCCATCCGCATCACCGACGACACGATCGCCTGGACCAACCCGCTCCCCGGCGAGGACGAGAACCTGCGCAACAAACTGCGTTAGCCGCGGGCGTGGAACCGCCTGTGCTGGGCGAGGATCCGCTCGGCGAGCTCCGGGACCGGGCCCTCCACCCGTACGCCCGGCGCCACCTGCTGGATCGGCAGCGGGCTGACCGGCGCGGGGCCGACGCCGAGGTCGGTCAGCCAGCCGACGAGCTGCGCCGAGGACGCCACGTACACGATGCGGCCGAGACCGACCCAGGCATGGGCGGCCGAGCACATCGGGCAGTGCTCGCCCGAGGTGTAGACGGTCGCGAGCGCGCGCTCTTCCGGGGTGAGGTGGGCGGCGGCCCAGCGGGCGAGCTGGAACTCGGGGTGCATGGTCTGGTCGCGGCCGGTGCGGTCGCGGTTGCGATCCTCGGCCAGGGCGGTGCCGTCGCCCGCCACCAGGACCGAGCCGAACGGTTCGTCGCCGGCGTCCACGGCTTCGGCGGCCAGCTCCACGCAGCGTCGCAGATGCACGAGTTCGGTCTCGTCGAATGGCACCAAACCACCGCCTTCCGGGTAAAGATCATCGTACCCGGCGGCTTCACCATGCTCCCGCCCTATCCCGGTGTGAAAGACTATTCTTACGTGGATCATCACCCACGATCGTGCGGGCCACTGCCCCCGGAGGTCCTGAGATATGGCACAGGGCTCGTTGCGTCCGCAGAAGACCGCCATGCTGGTGGCCCAGCGCATCGTCGCGGACATCAACCGCCGGGGGAACGTCGTCGGGGACCGGCTGCCGCCGGAGAAGGCGATGCTCGACGCGTACGAGGTGGGGCGGGGGACGCTGCGGGAGTCCCTGCGATACCTGGAGCTCCAGGGGGTGCTCTCGCTCAAGCCGGGGCCCGGTGGCGGTCCGGTGGTGCAGGAGCCCGACGCGACCAGTCTGGCCACCTCGCTGACGCTGCTGCTCCAGTTCGAGCACGCGCCCTTCCGTACGCTCGCGCAGGCCAGAGCCGGGCTGGAGCCCATGGTGGCGCGGCTCGCCGCCGAGCACGTGAACGCCGAGCAGCTCGCCGGGCTGAAGGCCAGCGTGGACACGATGCGGGAGCACCTGGACGACCAGAACGTCTTCCTGGCCGAGGACCGGCGCTTCCACGAACTGGTCGCCCACGCCTCGGGCAACGCCATGTTCCGCTACCTGATCGACGCCCTGCTCTGGATGCTGGACAGCTCGGCCATCGGCCTCGACTACCCGGAGGTACGGCGCATCGCCGTACACAAGGCTCATCTGCGGATCTACCAGGCGCTCGCCGAACATTCCCCCGACACCGCCGCCGCGGCCATGGCCAAACACATCGACGAGTACGGGCGCTACGCCGAACGCCGCCACCCGGAGGCGCTCGCCGCCCCCATCGTGTGGACCACCGTCTAACCGCGGTCGTGCGTGTCCGGGGTGACGCCCGCCGCCCGTAGCGTGTTGCGCTGCACCCGCTGCGACGGCGTCTTCGGCAGATCCGCGACGAAACGGAGATACCGCGGGACGGCGAAGTCGGGCACGCGGGTGTCACACCACTCCCAGACCTCCTCGGGCGTGACGTCGTCCTGGACGATCAGGTACGCCATGACCTCGTCCTCCCCCGTCTCCCCCGGTACGGCGATCACGCAGCACTCGACCACCGCCGGATGGGACAGGATGGCGATCTCCACCAGGTAGGAGCTGATGTTCTCGCCCGCCCTGCCGAGTTTGTCCTTGAGCCTGTCGACGAAGTAGAACCAGCCGTCCTCGTCCCGGCGCAGGGCGTCGCCCGTGTGGAACCAGAGGTTGCGCCAGGCCTCCACGGTCAGGTCGGGCATGTTGTAGTAGCCGGTGCTGCAGATGAACGGGACCTTGGGGCGGACGACGAGCTCACCGGTCCCGCCGGCGCGGACCTCCTCGTCCGTCTCCGGGTCGACCAGGGCCAGGTCGAACCATTCGTCCGCCTGCAGGCCGCAGGCGCCCGGCGGGCGCTCCTCCCCGTACGGCGTCAGGATCGGGGTGGTGATCTCGGTCAGTCCGTACGCCTCGACGAAGGCCTCGATGCCGTACCTGGCCTTCATGGGCTGCTGGATGGTGGGGGCGCTGGGGGCGGCGACGGCGCAGCGCAGGGGGTTGTCGGCGTCGTCGGGGCGGGCGGGCTGCTGCCAGATGACGTTTATCATCGCGCCGGCGAAGGTGGTGACGGTCACGCGGCTCTCGCGGATCTGGGTGAGCCAGTCGCGGGCGCTGAAACCGCTGCGGAGGACGAATCTGGCGCCGGCCACGAGGGTGGGGTAGGCCGCCATGAGCTGGGCGTTTCCGTAGAAGAGCGGGGTCACCACCATCCAGGCGTCTGCGGGGGTGAGGCGGGTCAGGGAGGCGCAGAGGTCGGCGAAGAAGTACATCTGGGCGTGGGGCATGGCCACGCCCTTGGACAGGCCGGTGGTACCCGAGGTGAACAGCACCGACCCCAGGTCACGCGGCCGGACCACCGGCAGAGCGGGCGGGTGATCGTCCTGTGCGGCGATCCGGGGGGCGTCATGGCCGTCCCCGGAGGCGCCTGCTTCGAGGTCCTCCCAGGGGGTGGCCTCCCAGCCGGCGCTGCGCAGCGTCTCCAGCGCTGCGTCCCGGCTGCCCGTGTCGATCACCCAGAACTTCTCGATGTCCGTGGACGCCGCGGCGATCTGCACGAAGCGTCCCGCGTAGACGTCGTCGATCACGGCGTATCGGGCGTGGACCGTCCGTACCTGGTGGGCCAGGAAGTCCCCCTCGTACGCCGTGTTGATGGGCACCTCCACCAGCCCCGCCATCGCGCAACCCAGCCATGTACGCACGAATCCGGACGAGTTGCCCGCGACGATGAGGACCCGATCCCCCGGCAGGGCCCCGCAGGCGGCCATGCCCCGCCCGACCGTCTCCGCGGCGGCCAGCGCCTGCGCGAACGTCCACGTCCGGGCCTCCTCCGGCACGTCCAGCCACACCGCGTCCGGCCGCCGCTCCGCCTGATGCCGCAGCACGCCCGGAAGCGCCCAATCCCCCCGGTCCTCAAAGGTCGGCCGCAGATCCCGGTAGTACCTCACAAGGTCGCCCTCTCCGCGTGGAACTCGGACTTGGCGGTCTCCAGGAGACGCGGGCTGAGCCCGTGGATCTCCGTCAGCCACCGCCCCACCGCTACCCCGAGTTCCCCGTCGGGAACGACCTCGTTGATCAACCCCATCTCCAGCGCCTGCTGCGCCGAGTACCGGCGGCCCAGCATCGCCATCTCCTTGGCGCGCCGCTCCCCGACCTGCGCCGCAAGCAGTCCGCACGCCCGCGCCGACCGCATGCGCCCGAACGAGGACCTGCGCGTCGCGAGCGCGAAGTCGCACGCCACGACCAGTTCGTTGCCGCCCCCGGCCACCAGCCCGTCCACGGCCGCGAGCACCGGCTGCGGGCAGCCGCGGATGGCCTCGACCAGGCGCGCCGAGGTGGCCAGCAGCTCCCGCGGCGGCGCGGGCGGCGCCTCTTCGAGCTGGTCGAACGCGCTCCCGGCGCAGAACACGCCGCCCTTCCCGGTGATCACGACGGCCTGCGCGCCGGCGGTGCCGTACAGGGCGGTGAGCATGGCGTCGGCCATGTCCACGTCGTACATGTTGTGCCGCTCAGGGCGGTTGAGGGTGATCCACAGCGCCGAGCCCCGGCGGTCGATCTCTACGGCCATGCTCCGATGATCCCGGAAGCGTGCCCGGCCCTGGGCGCAACGCTCTGACCAGCTGAGATCCCTTTAAAGAGCGATCGACTTGCTTTCCAGACATGTACGGAAAGCTTCCACGCACCCGCCGGAGGCCTGCCGCCGCCCGTTCACGCTCACCGTCCCGGTCCGGATCCGCCGCGCCACCGCCAGCGCCCGCTCCGCGTCCGCGCTCCACACCGACGCCGCCCGCGCGAACGGCTCCTCGTTGGCGTACGCCACCGCCTGGTCCTCGCCCTCGTACGCGGTGACCGCCAGCACGGGCCCGAAGACCTCGGCCCGCGCCACCCGCATCCCGCTCTCCACCCCGGCCAGCAGCGTCGGCGTCACGAACCACCCCGGCAGCGTGGACGGCGGCGTCCCGGTCACCACCCGCGCCCCCGCCTCCCGGCCGCTCTCCACGTAACCGAGCACCCGATCCCGCTGCCGCATGCCGACCATCGGCCCGATCGTGGTCGCCGGATCCATCGGATCGCCCACCCGCTGCGCGCGCAGCCCTTCGGCCAGCGCCTCGACCAGCGCGTCCGCCTTCGCCCTGGGCACCAGCAGCCGCGTCTGCGCGATCCCCGCCTGCCCGTTCTCCGCCAGGGCCACCGGCAGCAGCGCGGGCACCACCGCGTCGAGGTCGGCGTCGTCCAGCACGACCGCCGCGGCCCGGCCGCCGAACTCCATCGTCACCCGCGCGGCCCGGTTGACGCAGGCGGACACCACCGTACGCCCGGCCGCGCCGCTGCCGGTGAAGTCGACCATGTCCACCCGCGGATGCTCCACCAGGTGCGCGCCCGCGTCCCGATCCCCGGGCAGCACGCTCAGCACATCCGGCGGCAACCCCGCCTCGACCAGCGCCTCAGCCAGCTGGTACGCGCTGAGCGGGGTCTCCGGCGGCGGCTTCAGCACCACCGAGCAGCCCGCCGCCAGCGCGGGGGCCACCTTCAGGGCGGGCATGCTGAGCGGCCCGTGCCACGGCGTGATCGCCGCCACCACGCCGACCGGCCGCCGCGTCACCAGGCTGGTGTCGCCCCCGTCGGCGCGCCGCTCGTCGTACGGGAAGCTCTCGGCCACGTCCGCGGAGCAGCGCAGATGCCTGATCGCGTCGGGCACGTGCAGCCGCTCGCTGAGCCCGATCGGGGACCCGAGCTCGGCGGTGATCAGCCGGGCGATCTCCCCCGCCCGTTTCTCCAGCAGGTCGGCGGCCGTGCGCAGCACCTGCGCCCGCTGCCCCGGCGCGGCCTCGGCCCAGACGCCCGAGTCGAACCCCGCGCGCGCCGCCGCCACCGCGTCGTCGACGTCGGCCAGCGAGGCCAGCCCCGCCCGGCCCACCCGTGCCCCCGTCGCCGGATTGCGCACCTCGATCAGCCGCGACCCCGTCCCGGTGACCCAACGCCCTCCGATGAACACTTCCGAACGTTCCGCCACGGACCCGACTTTCCCTTATTTCATGATAATGAATAGAACCTAGTCATCATCAGAATGGGGGTCAAGGACAACCCATTGAACTCTGGTACGGCTCCGCGCGTACTCCTCAATGCATCACCGAACGGGCGAGGAGCCCGCGATGAGGAGGCGGAGCGAGTTGAGCGGATCAGTCGATCTCGCGTTATTGCGGAACGGCGCGCACAGCCCGTCGTACTTCGCGCTGAAGCGCGGCTCATCCGGCCACCGGCGCGAAGTGGTGGATTTCTGCATCCCCTGCAACCCGTACTTCCCGACGAAGGACATGTTCGAGGGATTGCGGGAGAACCTGGTCGACGTGCTCAAGTACTATCCGAGCGACTCAGACACGATCACCAAGGAGCTCTGCTCGACGCTCGGGCTCAACCCGGCCACGGTCGCCATGGGCAACGGCTCCACCGAGCTAATCACCTGGATCGACCACCTGATGATCAGGGAGAGCGTGGCCATCCCCGTGCCCACCTTCGGCCGGTGGACCGACCAGCCCCTGGAAACCGGCAAACGCGTGGACATGTACCCGCTGCTGGAGACCCAGGGCTTCCGGCTGGACATCGAGTCCTACATCCGTTTCATCCGGGAACGCGGGTCGCGGGTCGCCGTCATCTGCAACCCCAACAACCCGGACGGGGGCTACCTCGCCCGGCACGAGGTCATCCGCATGCTGGACCGGCTCACCGACCTCGACCTGGTCATCGTGGACGAGTCCTTCATCGAGTTCGTGGACGCGGAGCCGTACGCGAGTGTCGCCGACCAGGCCGCCATCCGGCCCAACGTGGTCGTGCTCAAAAGCCTCGGCAAGAACTTCGGGCTGCACGGCATCCGCTTCGGCTACCTAATCTCAAATCCCGCTATAGCGGGAAAAATCCGCAACTCGGTGCCGAAATGGAACCTGAACTCTTTTGCGGAAGTTGTCGTCTTCATGTTGAAAGAGCACATGCAGGAATATCAGCACAGCCTGCGCCTGCTCTCCCACGACCGGGAAACCATGATCCGCCAGCTGCGCTCGCTGACGGGTCTCACGGTCTTCCCCTCGCAGGGCAACTTCATCCTGGTCAAGCTGCCGCCCGGCAAGGACGGCCGCGACCTGCGCGACTACCTGATGGCCGAACACAGCGTCTTCGTCAGGGAATGCGGCAACAAGCTGGGCACCACCAGCCAGTTCCTCCGCCTGGTGGTCCGCCCCCACGCCGACGTGCAACGCCTCATGATCGGCCTCTACACCTACCTCTGCGCCCCCTCGGTCCCCCAGGCCGAGGTCATCTCCACCCACCACACCCCCGACCTCCGCGCAAACCCCCGCCCGGGCCGCCGCCGCGCTCCCGTCCAGCAACTGGAGGCCGCTCCCGTGTACCGCCTGCCCGGCGGAAACGTGGCCTGAGTCTCAGACGCGTACGAGGAAGAGAGTCGGCTCGGCGGCAGGCCGGGCGTGGTCCGGCGACGTGAAGGCGATCACGGTCGCGAGCGCCGACAGGAGTTGCGTGCGCGCCGCCGGCACTTCCGGAAGTTGCACCAGCGCGGCGAGGATCACCGTGCCTGCCATGGCCAGGGTCGGCTCGTCCATGGGACGGGCGCGGCCCCACATCTGGCCGACCAGCGTTTGCGCGCATTCGATGACGGCGACGACCTCACGATCGGTCCCTGGCGGCAAATAGTTCACCGCCTTCCGCAGAGCGGCGGGCGGATCGTCCGCCGGCACGCACTGTTCGACGGATTCCAGACTCCGGGCCAGGAATTCCGGCAAGGAGAGATCGCTCCGGGACCGCCGCCGGGCAGCTCGCGCCGCCGCCCACGCCCGGAGCAGGGCCTTGCACGCCAGCAGCATTCGCGCGTCCTGGAGGTGGTCATACCTGACGGCCGCGCGAGCGACGGCGAGGTCGGCGACGAGAAGCCCTCCATGCGTGAGAGCGAGGTCGAGGTCATGGGTGGGGCCGACGAAATCGCGCTGAACGACGTTCGCGAGAGCGAGATCGAGAGCACGGGCGGGGCCGACGAAATCGTCCTGGAAGAGAGCGGTATCCAGGTCGATGAAAGCGGCGTTTTCCGTGTGGACACGGTCGAAGTCGCGGAAACGGGCGAAGGAGAGGTCGCGGGCGAGATCGAGGACGCGACCGAGGACGCGGACGAGACCGAGGTCGAAGTCGAGATGGCGGAGACCGTCGAGAGCCAGCGCGAGGGACTGTCCGCCGTCACCCTCGCGGGAGAGGACGAGGACACGGCCGAGCAGGCGGCCGAGGACCTGGTCGAGATCACGTCCGGGAACGCTGTCGAAATCACTCCCAAGGTCAAGGTCCGGGTCAGCACCGTCGGCCGGATGGACCGCAGTGTCGATCCGGATGTCCCGCGCCCGCGCGATCGCATTGGCGAGGTCATGGACGAGGTCATGGACGACGCCCGACATGCGATCCGGAGCGAGATCACCGGCGAACGTGAGGCCTGGATCATTCGAAAGCTCGTCGGCGAAGAGGCCGCGCGGGCGCGCGGGAGAGAGCCGCAGATCCAGGCTGTGGGCCAATTCCTCGACCTTTGCCAACGCGCGCTCGTTCACGTCGACGCGGACGCGGCGGAGGTCGCGGGTCACGTCTCGGGCGAGGTCGCGTACCCGAATGAGGACCCGCAGCTTGGAGCGCGTGTCAGCGGGCTGGGCGATCCGCAGATGACAGAGGGTCGCCGCAAGCTCGATGGTCCGGATGAGGAGAGCGCCGGGAGCGGTGCACTTCGTGATGTTCGCGTAGATGAGACGGCCGGCGAGGCTGATCGGGGACTCACTGGTGATCAGCCTGAGAAGCGGATAGGCGTGGCCGACGATGAGGTGGCGGTACCGGGCGACCTGTTCCGAAGTCGGCCGGTAGGGATGGGCGGCGTCAGCGGGCAGGTACAGCCGATGCTCGATGTCGAAGATCCAGGAGGGGCGAGCGACGACAGTGGCGGGTGAGCCGGGCCCGGTGATCTCCGTCCTGGACGGCGGCGTATATCTGGTGTCGTCGTCGAACAAGGTGTTCAGCCACTCCACGAACCGGGGAACGTCGGTCACGAGAACTCCGGTCGCCGGTGCCGATCCGTTGTCGCGGGCCGGGGTGCGCCGCCCGCGCAGGGCTTCGGTGCGGGCGAACTCGTTCCACAGATCGCCCGGGACCGGATTGAGGCAGAGGCTGGTGCCGCTGCCCAGCAGCACCGTGTCGTGCAGCACGCGGGAGGCGATGACAGCGGCTACCAGCCGGGCCTTCGAAGGGTCGGCGGCGGCGGTGGCCAGGATGCCGTCGAGTTCGTCGCGTGACTCGGCGTCCAGGTCGAGAGCGTGGTCCGCGCAGGCGAAGGCCAGGCTGAGCGCCTGGACGCTGCCGGAGTCCAGGCACGCCCGCACGACGGGGTTGGCGTCGGCGCCGCTGCACCACAGCAGGGTCGTCTCCCGCCACCAGGGATCGTCGACGTTCTCGGACAGGAGCGCCAGGTCGGCGGGCTGGTTGCGGATGCGGATGGCGGCGAGGTACTCCTGCAGGGTCAGGTGGGCGAAGGCGTACTGGCCGTGTTCGCGTTCGAGGATGAGGCCGCTGAGCCGGATGTGGTCCAGGAACCGCGCCGGGGTGAGGTGGCGGGCCATGCGGTGGAGCACGTCGCTGATCGCGTTCTGCGCGTCTTCGGCGGAGATGTCGCGCTGCCGGTTGCGCATCATGCGCAGGGCCAGTTCCTGCATGATGCGTTCCTTCTTCGGACCGTCCAGACCGGCCGGATCGGCGAGGTTCTTGGCCTCCTGACGGCGATGCAGCAGTACGTCGCACATCTCGGCATAAAGGGCGGCACGGCTGCCGGGCAACGCGCCCCGGTACCGGTGCACGTTCGCGATCATGGTGAGCAGCAGCGGGTTGGTGGCCAGGTCGTAGAGCGCCGGCGTGCGCCGCAGCCGGCCGACCAGGTCGCTCGCCTGGCTGTCGGCGATCATCTGGACGTCCCCGGCGCGGCCCTCCCGGGCCCGCCGTTCGATCGCGCGGTACCAGAACCGCAGGAACGACGCGATCTGGTCGGGCGTGAACCGCTGCACCTGCAGCACGTCGCTGGTCGGCAGGGGATTGCTCAGGTACCCGTGCGGCCGGGAGGTCACCACGAAGGCGTTGCCGGGATAGCGCGCGATCTGGCCGCTCACCCAGACGACCGCGCGCCGCCGCTCCTCGACACTGGCGATCTCGTCCAGGCCGTCGAGCAGCACCACGCAGCGGCCCCGGTCGAGCCAGCGGTCCAGCCAGCGGGCCGGAATCTTCCCGCGCAACCACGGCGCGGTCACCGCCACCTCGGCCAGCGTCGGCGGCTCCCCCGCCGTCACCGCCTCGGTGTGGTCCCGCAGGTACAGCAGCACCGGCAGGGACCGCCGCCGCCAGAACTCCAGCCGCCAGAACCGCCAGTGGCGCTCGGCGAGGTGCAGCGCGGTGGTCCGCGCCATCGTGGTCTTGCCCGACCCCGCCGGCCCCAGCACGGCCAGCACCCGCCCCCGGGTGAGGAACGCCGCCAGCGGTCCGCGCCGCGCGCCCGGCTCGGCAGGCGGCACGAGCACGCCGATCCCGCCGTCCCCGACCGCTTCCCGCGCCGGACGCGGTTGCAGGACCACGTCCACGTAGACCTGTTTCGCCCGCAGGACGAACTCGCCCTGGGTGACGACGCCGATCGTCTCCATGTCGGCGACCGAGGCGCGCACCTGGCGCATGTACGTCCGCCGGTAGATCCGGGGGACCCGGTCCGCCGCGCGGCCCGGGCCGTACGCCATCTCGACGGCGGAGGCCAGGAGCGCGCTCAGGATCATGAGCCCGAACGCCAGGTAGGCCCAGGTCCAGCTGAGTTTCCCGTCGTCCAGGATCTGGTTGACCGCCACCCCGCCCGCGACCAGCGCCGCCGCTCCCGCCAGGATCAGCGTGGCGTACTTGGCCATGCGCAGCGCACTCACCTCCACCCGCCAGGCTGATATCGCGCAGACGCCGGCGGAGAAAGACAAACAGGTGGCCAAAGGTTCCGCAACAAAGTCAGCCGGAATTCCGGCGCCCGAATTAACGCCCGAGTATTTCTACGAGCAGCCAGGCGCCGATGCCGGTCATGGCGGCGCCGGACAGGCGGCTGATCAGACGGGCCGCGGCGGGCCGGTGGTGCAGTGCGGTACGGACAAGAGTGCCCAGACAGAGATAGAACAGGGCACAGGTGGCCATGAACGCCAGCCCGAGCACGCCGATCTGCCCGGCGACAGGCCAGGCGCCCTGGGGGTCGGTGAACTGCGGGAGCAGCGCCAGGAAGATCAGCAGTCCTTTGGGATTGAGGCCGCTGACGCCGATGCCACGCAAGAACATGTTCCAGTCGGTCCCGGCCAGGTCACCGGCCGGGGTCGTGGGAGTGGCGGGGTGGGCGAAGGTCGTGACGCCGTGCCAGATGAGGTAGCAGCCGCCGACCAGGGTGAGGCCGGTCAGGACGGCCGGGGAACCGGCGACCAGCGCGCCGACTCCGGCCGCCACGACGACGGTGATCGCGCCGTACCCGACGACCAGGCCGGTCACTGCCGGAAAGACCGATCGGCCGCGTAGTCCGGCGCTGATGGTGAATGCCCAATCGGCGCCGGGGACGACGATGAGAAGGAATGCGACCGCCCAGAAAGCGAGCACCGAGGTAGCGGGCATGAATGCATTCCTCCCATTAGGCTGTAGCCATTGGAAGAATACGATCGATGTGGTCAAAGATGTTTCTAAGTTTCCCGCGTTGAAAGCGGCTCTGTGGAAGGATTTTCTCCGTGGATGCGATCGACCGGAAGATCCTTGCGGTGCTTCAGGAGGACGGCCGGCTCACCATCACGGAGTTGGCCGCCCGGGTGGGGTTGAGCGTGTCGCCGTGCCATCGGCGGCTGCGCGAACTGGAACGCAGCGGAACGATTCGCGGGTATCGCGCGGTGGTCGACGCCAACGCGCTCGGGTTGACGTTCCAGGCGCTGGTTTTCGTGACAATGCGGCAGGAGGATCGGGAGACGCTGCTCGGCTTCGAGGCGGCCGTGGCCAAGGTGCCCGAGGTCGTCCAGGCGCAGCGGCTGTTCGGCGATCCCGACTACCTGCTGCGGATCGTCACCGCGGATCTGACCGCCTACCAGGAACTGGAGGACGACGTGCTGTCCGCGCTTCCCGGGGTGCAGCGCCTGAACTCCACCCTTGTCATGAAGCACGTGGTGAACGACCGGCCGCTGCCTACCTGAGACGGGTGAGGGTGCGCAGGATCCAGGGCGGGCCGATCTCGACCTTGCCGCCGATACCGGCGAGCGTGCCGGGCGCGTGCGCCTCCTTCTCCCCTCGCCTGATCAGCAGCCAGCGCCCGTCCCGCTCCAGGAAGACCTCGATGTTCACGACGAAGGCAGGCCGTCCCGCTCCGGTCGTACACGCCGCGGGGGCAGGGGTGCGCGTGTCCGTCATACCGGTCACTCTAGACACCCGAGTCACCCGGGCAGATGCACTCCGGCTAGCGTTTGATCAGCGTGTGGACGGCCACCACCGTGGTCCCGAATGTGGCCCCCGCGGTCAGCAGCGCAGCCGGCCAGCTCTGCGCGTCCGCCAGCATCAATCCCGCGGCGACCGCCGCCGCGACAGCCCCGAAAACACAGATCAAAGCACTCCGCTGGTCGATCATGTCGGGTCCTCTCCAGTTCGGTCACGAGCCCCTTATTAGCTTTTGATCATCTAGACCCAGTAAGTCACAGCATGAGTCAAAAACCATGACTCACGACTGTCATGGACAGGTTGAGCTGGGACGATCAATGGCACTGAACGCCGCCAGCCGTACGGACCAAGGTACTCCGCCACGCCGAACAAGATCGGTGGACGCGCGGGAACGTGAATCAGCCGTGAACCATTCCAGGAGTCCCGGCATATGTGTACGCCAGGATGGACAGGTGAATGAAAGGCGACTCGTCGGCGCGATAAACCTTCCCGGCCAGGCATGGGTTCGCGGCCGCGGGCTCCGGCGGCCCGCCCCCGACAGGCCATCCCCGGATCACGGCCTCTACCTGGGCTCCCCGCGACTCCGGCAACAACACGACCCTTCACTCACCTGGCCGCACGAGTGGCTCGACTGGCCCGATTTCCGCCTCCCCCGCGACAGGAACCACGCCATCCGCGAAATCCACGCCCTGTACGAACTCGCCCAAGCGGGACGAAACGTGGAAGTCGCCTGCGGCGGGGGCATCGGCCGGACCGGAACCGTGATCGCGTGCCTCGCCATTCTGTCCGGAGTGCCACCCAGAGAAGCGGTCGCCTGGACCCGGGCGAATTACCATCCGCACGCGGTCGAGACACCCTGGCAACGACGCTGGGTCGAACGTTTCAGTCCTGAAACGAACGACCGAACGTCACAGCACTGAGAACGGCCTCCGGCGCACGCGTCCGATACGCGGAGTCCGGTGGGACCCCGAGCGCGTCGTTGACGGTGGCGAACGCGATCCGCAGAGCCACGAACGCGGTCATCGCGAAGATACGCTCATCACTGATCCCCGCGTCCCTCAGCTCCCGCACATCCGCCTGAGTGGTCCTCGTCGGATCACGCGCGACCTTCCGGGCCCACCGCGCCATCGCCCGCTCCTCACCGGTCAAACCGGTGTCACTCCCCGTCAGAACACCGGACGCGACCTCCTCCCCGGCGGCGGCGGCCAACCGCGTCCCCCACACCAGCGAACAGTACGAATCCCCGAACGCCGACGCACAGGCGACCACCAGAATCGCGCGCTGCCGATCATCCAGTCCATGCGGGACGCTGACCTCCCGGAACAGCCCGAAAAACAACTTCACCGCCTTCGGCTGGTACGCCCAGAGCCTGGACACATTCATGACATATCCCAGATCCTCCACGTCCTCGTCGAAGATGCGCTTCGCCTCGTCACCCAGTTCAGGCATGCCAAGAAACCCAATACCACTCATTACAAAACTCGCTTTCTGCGATATCCGAACGGACTCACGCGGACCGTTTGCCGGCGTCGCGGATCAACCGCGCCAAGGCCGGATTGTCGATGTCCGCGCCGAGCAGCCGCGCCGCCGCCAGCGCCGGCTGATCGCCCAGCCGGAACCGATGCACCTGCGCACGCACCACCAGTTCGCGCATGTCGCAGCGCGCGGCCAGCGACGCCAGGTTCCCGACCAGGGAGCGGGCCCGCTCATGGTCGCCGTGCTCGATGGCGGTGCCGATGGCGGCGTCCAACCCGTACCCGTGGACCCACTGGTATCGGTCGGGGGTCCGGATGCACCGGAAGGCCGCCTCGTCCTGCCATTTCGTGGCGGCGGGATAGTCGCCTCTGGCCGCGCTGAGCAGCCCGAGTCCACGCGCCGCCATGCCCTCCCAGCAGGAGTCGTCGAGCTGGCGGGCCAGTTCCCACGCCTGTTCGAGCCGGTCCGCGGCGGCTTCGAGATCACCATCCTGGAGGTCGAGTTCGGCACGGAGGGTCTGCGGCCAGGGCAGAAACGCCATCCAGCGCTGCTCGTACACACCTTCCAGAGCGCGGGCGAGGGCGGCGGCGGCCTGACTCCGTTCGGCTCGGAGCAGATGCGCCCGCGCCACCATCGAGAGCGACCACGCCTGCTGACGATGATCGGCGCAACGCTCCGCACGCTCCACCGAGTCATGGAGATAGCCGAACGCCGCCGGATAGTCCCCCGTGTCGGAGGCGTTCTTCCCCCGCACCGCCAGCAGCGCGGCCAGCTCTTGATCGGTCTCCGCCAAGGCCTGCGCCTTCGCCAGCCAGGCGTCGGCCGTACCGCGCCGCCCCGCCTGCGCCTCCACGAAGCCCAGCTCCCGATGCGCGGTCACCGCCGTGACCCGGTCGCCGGTCGTGCTCGCCAGCTGGATGGCCTCGTGGATCGCGACGATGCCCTCCTCGTCCCTGCCGCGCGCGGCGTGGATCAGCGCGCCCCCGAGTGCCACCAACGCCCGCCCCTGTAAGGCGCTGTCCCGGCACCGCGCCGCCTCCGCCACCGCACGCCGCAGACACTGCAACCCCGCGTCCACGGCTCCGGCCACGATCGCGGCCCGCCCCGCGTCCAGCTGGCTGGACGCGGCAGCCCGCCCGCTCAGCGGCGGCGCGATCGGACTGTCCGTGCCGACCGTGGCGGCCTCGCGGAGCGCGGGCGAGGCCGCCACCCCGAGCTCCCGGCGCAGGAGGTCCTCGCAGACCGCGACCTGCCGCAGCGCGGCGATCCTGTCCCCCGTCGCGGCGAGGCTCCGTACCAGCAGCTCGTGGTTTCCCTCCTCCAGTGGGTTGCGGGCCACGACCCGCGAGGCGTACGTGACCGCGTCGCGCGCCCGTCCCCCGGCCAGCAGCGCGACCGCCGCCTGACGCAGCCGCGCCTCGACCCGGGCCGAGACGCGGTGGCGCTCCACCAGCAGCCACGACTCGAATTCGAGGCTGGAGGTGAGGTGCACCCCTTCGAGCAGTTCTCCGCCGACGTCGAGGAGCGGAGCCGGGTCGGCGTACTCCCGGGTGATCTGCTCCAGGTCGACGGCCACGTCCTCGCCCAGGTCCGGAGAGACGGGGTCCCCGCCGAGCACGTCGCGTTTGCCCAGCGCGCGGCGGAGTTCGGCGAGGGTCCAGCGCAGCGCGCCCAGCGGGTCGTCGGCGTCGGCGAACAGCAGGTCGGCCAGGTGCCGTCGGCTCGTCGGGCGCTCCGCCAGCAGCACGTAGCTGAGCAGAGCCCACGCCTTGCGGCCCCGGGGCGAGCGGACCGGCTGGCCGTCCCGCTCGATGGCCGGCGCCCCGAGCAACCGGATCGTCAACATCGCACTCCACCCCTTCGGGGATCCCGACGGCGCTTCGCGTTCCTTCGTCAACCCGCGGCCAGGGCCCTCACGTCGCCCGTGGTCAGCGGCGTGCCACCGATCCCCCAGTCACCGCTCTTGACGTCCTCGATGACGACCCACGTGACCGAGCGCATGTTCTCCCCCTCGACGCTCACCATCGCCTCGGTGAGGGACTTGACGATCTCGGCCTTCTGCGCGTCGTCGAAAACGCCCTCGATGACCTTCACGTTGATGAGTGGCATGTTTCCCCCTCGATTGTTCCGACAGGGTTCACCTTGCCTGGACCTCGTGTGAGTCAGCGTGTGAGTTTCCCTCACTTCCGAGGACCCGGACGATGTTTGCACATCCGCAACGATCGCCAATCGACATGCAATTGTTTCGCTGCGCCCACTATGTTGACTCCAGCCTCCGTTGGTTCGTCGTTATTTGTAACGGAGGTCGGGCTTCAGGCAGAGGAGGACGGGATGCCGAGTATCGGGCTTATTGCCAGGATTGAGGCCAAGCCGGAGTATGCCGAGCAGGTGGCCGAGATGCTGCGGGACGCGGTCACCCTCGCCCACGAGGAGGACTTCACCGTCCACTGGTACGCCTTCCGGGAGAGCGCCACCACCTTCGGGCTCTTCGACACCTTCAACAACGAAGGCGGACGCACCAGCCACATGGAGGGCAAGATCGCGCGGGCCCTGATGGGCGCGGCCGACACCATGCTCGCCGAGCCGCCCGACATCAGGCCGGTGGACCTGCTCGGCACCAAATAGCCGGCCGGTCACTCCGCGAACTCTCGACGGGCTACGCCCGGCCTAGGTGGCGAACAGGAAGAGCAGGCCCGCGACGGTGTAGATCACCATGAGGGCCATCAGCGGGATCTGGCCGACGACGGCGGTCCGGTGCGGGAAGAGCGTGAGTGCTCGGTCGTGGGCGAGGACGGTGCCGAGCACGTGGCCGATCACGATGACCGTGACCTGAAGCATGGCGATGGACGCGGGAGTCGCGCCCATGCTCTGCAATGTCCAGTTCGCGGTGCCCAGCCAGTTCGCGCCCGTGTCGAGAGGGTCGGAGAGCAGGGCCAGGGTGTGCTGGCCCTCGAAGAGGAACAGCGTGAAGTAGTGCGCGACCAGGTAGCCGACCGCGATCGGGACCAGGGAGTGCGCGAGCTCCCCGGCCGTCGTGGCGGGAGTGGCACCGCCCAGGCGGGCCGCCCAGGTGGTCGCGCCCAGGAACAGCGCGAGCACCAGGCCGATGACGGCGAGCAGGCCGAAGGTGCCCATGAGAGGGGCGGGCAGGTCGCTTTCCTGGACGAACTGCACCCAGACGGGGGCGTTGGAGACGCTGTCGTACATGGTGGAGCCCAGCAGCACGATCACCAGCGCGGGTAGACCGGGCGCGTACGCGAGACCGGCCATCCCGTCGAGGGGGTTCCGCCAGGCCAGTTTGTACGCGTTCCCCGACCGGGTGCCGGGGGCGCGCTTCGCGCGGTCTGTTGATTTTCCGCCCTTGGAACGCGGGTTGGTGGAGGCGGCTGATCGCGCCTTGGCCTTGCGGGAAGCGGGTGGGGGAACACGGGTGATCGGGGAGAGGCTGCCGATCAGGGTGCTGTACGCCTCGAAGGCGTCGCCTTTGTCGAACCACTGGGCGCCGTAGATGGCGGCTCCGGTGAGGGTGGCCACGACGTACAGGGCCAGCCAGAGGGAGATGACGGGGAGGGTGGCACGGTCGGGGGCCACCAGCTCCAGCCAGACGAAGGCGAGCAGGCCGGCGGTGGCGGGCCAGTAGCCGACGCGCGGGGAGAGTCGCCGCCAGCCCTGGTCGGGATCGCGGCGCAGGAGCGCGCACGCCAGCCGGTGCAACGTCCGCAATGGATTGAAATTTCGCCAGATGGGCCCGAAGACCAGGGATAACGGGACCAGCCCGACCCAGAAGAGGACGTAGAAGACACCCGCCGTGGGATTGTCCGGAGTGTCAGGACCGAACAGCAGGCCGACGCAGAAATACGCGGCGACCACGAGCCCGACCGCCTGCGGAACCCAACTCGAACTCCGTCCGAGATACGACGGCACACCGGCGAGCCGGGGCTCCCGCCACGCGAACCCGAGCGCCGCGAAGGACACCACGAGCGCGACGGCCGCCCCGGCGACGGCCGCCTCGAACGGAATCGGCAGGTCCTGCCGCCCGCCCACCCCGTGCGCCAGGACCATCTCCACCGGCCGCGCGAGTTCCATGGTCACTGCACCTGAAGCTGGAAGAGCTGCATCTCGGAATCGTGCGTCTCCACCTCGAACAACCCATCCCGATCAGCCACGAACTCCACCGTCGCCGGCGTGTTGGGCTGCAAGCCGGCCGACATGTCGTACCCGTGCACGTGAAGTTCGTCCGGCACGTCACTGGTCACGACGATTTTCACCTGCTGACCCTTCGCGACCTCCACACGCCCAGGCGGCGGATTCACCGACCCCCCGGCGATGGTCACGGTGATCTCCTTGGCCGGCCCGGAGAAGGTGGCCGGGTCACCGGACGCGCTACACCCCGTGACCGCCAGAACAACGCAGGCAAAAATGGCAATAAGCGACTTCATCGAGTAACTCCAAACGCGGGTCATCGGGCCTTGTTGGCAGGCCGACGAGCGGTACTGACCAGAAGGATCAACACTCCGGCGACGAGCACAGCCGGGATCAGCCACACCACGAACCCCCCGTCGCCACTGGACGACGACGAACTCGTGCCGGCCACCGCCGGGTCGGGCTGCTGCGTGAAGAGACTGCTGGGTTGAACGAGCTGCGGCCCCTGGCTCGCCCCGGGCTGCATGGTCGGCATGGTCGGCTTGGTTGGCATGGTCGGCGCGACGGAAGCCCCGTGGTCGGGTTCCACCAGAAGCGCCGGATCCGGCTCGTTGTCCGGCGCCTTCCACCCCTCCGGCGCCTTGCTCATCTTCCCGGTGTACTCGAACTTGACCTCGCCTTTCACGAGCTCCCCATCCGAAGCTCGCGAAAGAAATTCAGCGGTATAAACACCCTGCTCCGGCCAGTACGCCACCGGAACCATCGCCGGAAACCCGGTCTCGAACAGCCGGGGCTCCCAGCTCCCGTTGTTCAGCCACAGCTCACGAACCGGCTCATCCAGCCGCTTGGGCTCCCCATGGGACCACTGCGCGTCAACCCGCCGCCCACTAGGACTCACCACCGCGAAGTACGCGTTGAACGCCGGCTTCTCCGTGAAGTACAGCTCCAGCCGCTCCAGCGGAGCGTCGACCTTGCTGTCTTTCGCGGGCACGGACACCGCCAGCTGACCATGAGCCGCGGCCGGCCGCGCGGCGATTCCCATCGTCGCGACCAGGCTGAAGACCACAAGCGTGACCCGACCTAAAAAGCGCACGGAAAGCCGATCCCTCCGACTCAAACGCGTGCGCCGACCACGCCACCCAACGGATAACGTCCATCTCCGGCGGCGTGCCACGGCCCCGGAGATCTGCACCCTATCAATACCGGTATGAACCCGACCAGATCAGACACCCCGCGATTACCACATCCATCACATCCGCATCCGTCACATCCGCATTCGTCACATCCGCATCCGTCACTTCTGCTCAGCCAGGTACGCCTTCGCCAGCCGCTTCGGCGCCCGGCACACCCACGCCTCGGTCACCACCTCCGCCAGCTCCTCCGGCGAGATGCGATCGAGCCGGATGAGGATCGCCGGGTACCCGTTGAAATGCGGCGTGGTGAAGTACAGCTCCGGATCGTCAGCCAGGAACGCCTCCTTGACCGCGAGATCCGCGACCCGCACCGCCAGGATCGGCCCCTCGGGCGCCTGATCGCCGAGCGCCTCCAGATCTGCCCGTCTGAGCGGACGTTCCCAGACGAACCCCTTTTTGTTCACCCGCCACGACTGGTTCTCCCAGGACGTGACCTCCTCCGTCCCGGGCATGGCCATCGCGATCCGCCGCACGTCTTCCCAGGTAGCCATGGCGCCAGCGTAGACAACACCACCGACAGAACCAGGCCCTCGCGCCCACCAGCACCCTCAGCCGATGCTAGCGCTAACACTTTCGACTTGCCGAGCACTTGACCCCGATGTGTGATAGCGCTAACAATCAGGCACTCGAATACTCAGGAGCGCGAAGTGAGCAGACTTCCGACCGTCGTCATCGGCGTCGACTTCGGCACCCTGTCCGGCCGGGCCCTGGTGGTCTCGACCGAGGACGGGACCGAGCTCGGCACGGCCGTACACGAGTATCGGCACGGGGTGGTCGAGCGGCGGCTGCCTGACTCCGACGTGGTCCTGAAGCCACAGTGGGCGCTCCAGATTCCGCAGGACTGGCGGGACGTGCTGGCCAACGCCATCCCGGCCGCGCTGGCCGCCGCCGGGGTCACGGCGGAGCAGGTGGTGGGCATCGGCACGGACTTCACCGCGTGCACGATCCTGCCCACGACCGCGGCGGGGGTTCCGCTCTGCGAGCTGGACGAACTGCGCGATCGCCCCCATGCGTACCCGAAGCTCTGGAAGCACCACGCCGCCCAGCCGCATGCCGACCGGATCAACGCGCTCGCGGCCGAACGCGGCGAGACCTGGCTGGCCCGGTACGGCGGGAAGATCTCCAGCGAGTGGCAGTTCGCCAAGGGGCTCCAGCTGCTGGAGGAGGACCCGGAGGTCTACCGGCTCGCCGAGCGCTGGATCGAGGCCGCCGACTGGATCATCTGGGAACTCTGCGGCGAGGAGACCCGCAACCTCTGCACCGCCGGTTACAAGGGGATTCACCAGGACGGCAGCTACCCCAGCCGCGAGTTCCTCGAAGCGCTCAATCCTGATTTCGGGGGCTTCGTCGCCAAGCTCGACCACCCGCTCTCCGCCATGGGCGAGCGGGCCGGCGGGCTCAGCGCGCGGGCCGCCGCGCTGACCGGCCTGCCGGAGGGCATCGCGGTCGCGATCGGCAACGTGGACGCCCACGTCACCAGCGTGGCCGCCGGCGCCATCGAGCCCGGCCAGATGCTCGCGGTGATGGGCACCAGCACGTGCCACATCATCAACGGCCCGGCGCTGGCCGAGGTGCCCGGCATGTGCGGTGTGGTGGAGGACGGGGTGATTCCCGGGCTCTGGGGGTTCGAGGCCGGGCAGAGCGGGGTCGGGGACATCTTCGCCTGGTTCGTCGAGTCGGGGCTGCCGGAGGAGTACCAGGCCGAGGCGCAGGAGCGCGGCCTGTCCGCGCACGAGCTGCTCAGCGAGAAGGCCGCCAAGCAGACGGTCGGGCAGCACGGGCTGATCGCCCTGGACTGGCACGGTGGCAACCGGTCCGTACTGGTGGACCACGATCTGTCCGGGGTGCTGGTGGGGGCGACGCTCGCGACCCGTCCGGAGGACGTCTATCGCGCGCTCCTGGAGGCGACCGCGTTCGGCACGCGTACGATCATCGACGCGTTCGAGGGCGGCGGGGTCCGCGTGGACGAACTGATCGTCGCGGGCGGCCTGCTGCGCAGTTCCTTCCTGATGCAGCTGTACGCGGACGTCATCCAGCGTCCGCTCAGCATCATCGGGTCGGCGCAGGGGCCGGCGCTGGGGTCGGCGATCCACGCCGCGGTCGCGGCGGGGGCATACCCGGATCTGCGTGCGGCCTCGGCGGCGATGTCCCGGGTGCACCGGAACGTCTACGAGCCGGACCCGAACAACGCCGCCGCCTACGACCAGCTGTACGCGATCTACACCGAGCTCCACGACCACTTCGGCCGCGGCGGCACCGACGCCCTCCACCGCCTCCACACCCTCCGCTCCGGAGGCGCCCTCCACTCCTGAGACACCCCGCCCCGAGTCAGAGTTAGCGTTAACATCGATCTCTCGATTCGCGACCACCGAGAAACGAGCATGTTTGCGATAACAAAGCCACTTCTTCGCGGCCCGAAGCCGGCCGTGTCCCGGTTGACGGCCGCGATCAAGTTCTCATAAGTTACCAAACGGTTATCGAGAGACGTGCTTATCGACAAGGTGTCCACAATGAGCGATATCGCCGCCCGATACACGTCCCGCGCGGACGCATTTCAGGCCAAAATCCGTCAGGTACGGCCTGAGCAGTGGTCGAACCAGTCCCCCTGCGCGGACTGGACCGCCAGGGATGTCGTCCAGCACATCATCGACATGCACGGCGCGATGCTCGCCCCCCTCGGCCGCAGCCTGAGCCCGGCGCCCTCGGTGGCGGACGATCCGCTGGCCGCATTCGTGGCCGCCCGCGCCGACGTCGAAACCCTCCTGAACACCCCCGAACTCGCCGCGACCACCGCCGAAACCCCCTCCGGCCCCATGTCCATGGAACAGCACGTCGACCAGGTGGTCAGCGCCGACATGGTCCTGCACGGCTGGGATCTCGCCAAGGCCACCGGTCAGGATCCGACCATCGAATCGGCCGACATCCAGTCCATGTGGCCGACCGTCCAGCACGTGCCCGCCGAGTTCCGCATCCCGGAGGCGTTCGGGCCCGGCATCGTCGTCTACGGCCCCGAGGTGAAGGTCCCCGAAGACTCCACTCTGCAGGACCGTCTGCTCGGCCTCATCGGCCGCGATCCCAACTGGACGCGTTCCGGATGACCCCCAGCCGCCGCCGAAGCCGCGCCTCTCCGAATGCAACTCCCTGGCGCGGTCCAAATCACGTACGGCAATCGGGACAAGTTCCAGTCGCATTTCTCCGGAGGCCGTCCTGAATAATTGTTGTAACAAACGGCCTTCCGCTTAATATTGCGTTAACTTCGCGCGACGCGACGAATTCACGTGATCACCGAGAGTTCATCTGAGTTCGTCAAGTAGATCCGACGTCTCCCGTCCCGGCGCGGCACATCATCTCCTCCGGAGCGCACCGGACCAGGAAACATCGGCAGCTTCGGCCGCCTCCGGCGAAGCAGTTTCGTCGTACCCCGGCGCTAGCCTTCCGCAGGGAACGAGAAAGGACTTCGCACGATGCACAAATCGCCACAAATCAGTCTTAACAGACTTCAATCGCTCCAGACTGAACCACAAAACCGTCAGAAATTAGACATGTCCAACGGGCCGGTCGGCGTGGCGGGCCATCGCGCCTTGGTATGCCTCACCGCCTGGTCCGGACTTCTGACATGCGGAAACATCCGGCCGTGGCGAGCAGGAACGACTCCTCCGATCTTTGTGGCGACACGAAGATGGACAAGCTCCCCCATCTCGTCTCAACTTCCGCCAAGATCTGACAAGATGGCCGCCATCGGTGCGCGCCTTGCGGCGTAGATCAAGGAGAATTCGCGGTTGTGCATCGGGGATGTTTATTCATATCTGCGCGGATAGCAAATAGGCTCGCGATGGCTTCGACGGCGATGGATGAAGGAGACGGGCGTGCCTGAGGAAGCGCCAGTGCCCCCGGGGATCGACGCGACCACGCCCAACGCCGCGCGGATGTACAACTACTACCTCGGCGGCAAGGACAACTTCGCCGTGGACCGCGCGGCCGCCGAGCAGGTGCTCCAGGTCGCCCCCGAGGCCCGCGAACTGGCCCGCCAGAACCGCGCCTTCATGCGGCGCGCGCTCCGGCACGTCATGGCCGAGTCGGGCATCCGGCAGTTCATCGACATCGGCACCGGCCTGCCCACCGAAGGCAACGTGCACGAGATCGTCCACGCCCGTGATCCTGGGGCCACGGTCGTCTATGTGGACAACGACCCGGTCGTGCTCGCCCACGCGCGGGCGATCCTGTCCCGGACCCCCAGAACCGCGACGATCCGCGGCGACCTCCGGCGGCCGGTCGAGATCCTCGACAACCCCGACCTGCGGAATCTGGTCGACTTCTCCCAGCCGGTGGCGATCCTCCTGGTCGCGGTCCTGCACTTCCTCACCGACGACGACAAGCCCACCGAGGTCCTCGCCCGGCTGCGGGACTCGCTCGCGCCGGGAAGCCACCTGATCCTCTCCCACGTCACCGCCGACGAGCGGGCCCAGGCCGCCCAGCAGGGCGCGGCCGTCTACCGGAAGGCGAGCGCCAGCATCACGCTCCGCCAGCGTCAGCAGATCCTTGAGCTGTTCGACGGGTTCGAGATCCTTGAGCCCGGTTTGGTGAGACTGCACGACTGGCGGCCGGACGAGGACTCCGCGTTCGCCACGTACCGCGGCCGTGAGTTGCCGACCTGGTTCTACTGCGGCGTCGGCCGCATCCGGTAGTGACCCTCCGATCGAGGAGCCGTCCGACATGCCCGACATCGACTTCAATCCGCTCGGGGGTGTGCAGCCGGCTGGGTCGGCTTTCGCGCGCTTCGATGCGTTACGCGAGCAGCATGCCTCCTTCCGCAGCACGTTCGGCAGCGGATTCTGGGTGATCAGCAGGTACGAGAAGATCGTCGAGGTCTGCCAGGACCCGGAGACGTTCTCCAGTTCCGCCGTGTCCGTGCTGGATCCCGAGCCGGCGTACCGGTGGATTCCGGAGATGCTCGATCCGCCCGAGCACACCGTGTGGCGGCGGCTGCTCGGGCCGCTGTTCTCGCCCGCGGCGGTGGCGGCGCGGACGGAGAAGATCAGAACGCAGTGCGCGGCCCTGGTCGAGTCGCTGGCGGAGCGGGGCTCGTGCGACTTCGTCACCGACTTCGCCCGGGTCTATCCGACGACGGTGTTCCTGGAGCTGATGGGGCTGCCCGTCGAGGACCTGGCCACCTTCCTCGCCTGGGAGGACGCGATCCTGCACGCGCCACCCGCCGAACGCGCCGGCCGAGTTCAGGCCATGGGGCAGGTCATCGGGTATTTCAGCAGGGTCATCGCGGAGCGCCGGGCGGAACCCCGGGACGATCTGATCAGTACGGCACTCGGATGGGAGATCGACGGGGAACCCGTACCGGATCGGGATCTGCTGGATCTGTGCCTGCTGCTGTTCATGGCGGGGCTGGACACGGTCACGGCGCAGTTGTCGTACGCGTTCTGGCATCTGGCGGGGGCGGACAAGGACCGGGCGCGGATCGCGGAGCATCCGGGGGTGATCACCGATGCGATCGAGGAGATGCTCCGGGCGTATTCGATCGTGATGCCGGCCCGCAAGCTCACCCGGGACACGGACTTCCACGGGTGCGCGATGAAGACCGGGGACATGGTCCTGCTGCCGCTGAACCAGGCCAACCGGGATCCGGGCACGTTCACCGACCCGACGCAGGTCGATCTCGATCGCCCGCACAACCGGCATATCGCCTTCGGGGTGGGGGTGCATCGCTGTCTGGGGGCACATCTGGCGCGAGCGGAGATGGGCATCGCGCTGGAGGAGTGGCACAAGCGCATCCCCAACTACCGCGTTCCGGAAGGAAGCGTGCCGCTCGAACACGCCGATCTGGTGCTCGGGCTGGACACGCTTCCGCTGGTCTGGGACTAGATCAGGATGATCAGGCCGATCAGGATGAACACCGCGGGGACGAGCCAGCGGCCGTAGCGTTCGACGAGGGCGACGACCTTCTGGTGGGAGCCGAGCCAGGAACCGGCGAGGCACCACAACGCGACTCCGGCGGCGAACACGATCATGGTCACGGCGAACGCGTCGGCGCCGATCGTCCGGAACACCGGGGTGTAGACCGAGACGTTGTCGGCACCGTTGGCGATGGTCACCGCGGCGACCGAGATCGACCCCGTGGCGACCGGGGGCGGGTCCTCCGACTCCCGGTGGCGGACGGCGGTGATCAGGCCGCGTACGCCCAGGATGATCGGCAGCAGGCCCAGCAGCCGGATCCACTCGTCCGGGATGATCGAAAGGCCGAGGGCGGCCAGGCCGGAGACGGCCAGCAGGACGGCGATGCCCAGGTACTGCCCGGCCCAGATGTGCCAGGGCCGCGGTGATCGGTGGGCTCGCGCGGAGAGGAACAGCACGGTCAGGACAAGGAGATCGTCCACGTTCGTGCCGACGAACATTCCGGCCGCGCTGGCCACCGCGGCCGTGATGTCGTTCATGTCAGCGCAACCTAGCGGACGGCCGAACACCGACCGGACACGCATACACGGGGAAAGATGCGTGCCCGATCGGTGAGTCAATAGCCGGATATTTCGTTGTTTAGCGGGGAGCGGCCTGGAAAGCGCGGCCGGCCGGGGTGGCGGTGCCATTGCTCCGGAACAGGCCCGTGCTGATCTCGTTGTCCTTGGCCGGGAGGCCGAACCAGGCGTACCGGTGGACGTACGGGAGGGAACCCAGCATCTGGGTGGCGGAGGTGAGGAAGGCCGCCTGCTGGGCCTCCGTCGGGTGGCGTACGCCGTTGGAGAAGTCGATCAGCGCGAACTCGGTCAGCCAGATGGGCTTCTTGTAGCGGTCGTACACGGCCTGGATGTAGGACTTCAGCTGGTTGGTCGCGGCGTCGGCGCGGAAGTCGCCGCCGTACCAGTGCAGGGTGATGAAGTCCACCCGGTAACCGCGCGAGGCCGCGCCCGACATGAAGCGGTCAAGCCATCCGCCCGCGTTGTTCCCGCCCCACGCGACGGCCGGGCTGCCCAGCTTCTGGCCGGTCGCCATCAGCTTCGGCCAGAGCGACAGCGCCGACTCCACGGACATGTTGGACTGCTCCTTCATGTCCGGCTCATTGAACCCGAGCAGGTACGGCCCGGCGTTCTTGGCCTCGGCGAGATTCTTGTCGGTGACGCTCGCCGCGCCCCAGATCATCGGGACGAACTGGGCGGACGCCGGGGTCGTGATGCCGTTGTGGTTGGTGGACCAGGTGTAGTACCAGCTCGCGCCCGAGTTGGCGAGAGCGGTGCTGACGTTCGGCATCTGCCAGACGCCGACGCCCTTCTTGCCGACCGCGGGCGTGGAGGTCGGGGTGCTCGACGGCGACGAGGTGGGGGTCGGGGTCGTCGGCTGGGTGCTCGGCGTCGTCGTGGAACCCGTGCCGAAGACCTGGAACTCCCAGAGGGAGACGCCGTAGATGGACGACCGCTTCGTCGCGTACAGGCGGACATAGCGGCCCGTGGCGGAGACGTTGACCGTCTGCACGCCGCCCTTGCCCGCGGTCGTGGTGTGGATCGTCGTCCAGGCGCCGCCGCCGTTGGACGTCTGCAGCTGGAAACTCGTGGCGTACGCGCGCTCCCAGTTGAGCACGATCCTCTTGATCGCCGTGGCCTGGCCGAGGTCCACCTGGAGCCACTGCGGGTCGCTGAACTTGCTGGACCAGCGGGTTCCCGGCTTGCCGTCCACCGCCGCGGCCGGAGACAGATCTCCCCGCTCGGACGAGGACGCGGTCACCGCCCGTCCCTGCGACAACGGCGTCTCCGCCGCCCCAGCCGGTACGGCACCCGCCACCAGTCCGGCCCCGAGCACCACCGCCAGCACAGATCCCAGCACAGCCCGACGCACCCGCGGAACAGTCTCACTCATGGTCGATGAGTTCCTTCGTAGGGGATAGGAGAACTCAGCGGGCACCCACCCGCCTAACCAGGAGACCCCCCGCACCCCACGCGATAACAATTTTCCGCAAAGACACCCGGACTGCCCGGCCGGACACCGGCCACCGCGGCGTGAACGCTTCTCCCCCGAGGGATCTGTTTACCGTGTCGGCCCAGTTCCCCTCACGTTCGTGGGTGCCGGTGTTCTCCCCACCCGCCCACCCTTTGTGAGCTGGCGCTCGGCGCTCCTCCGGCTCTGGCCGCATGCCCGTATTGCTTGCGGTGGTTCTCCAGCCCGCCCACCTTGTGGGTTGGAGCTTCGCCCGCTGGCTGGTCGCATGCCTGGTGTTGCTTGTGGTGGTTCTCCCGCCCGCCCACCCTTTGTGAGCTGGCGCTCGGCCCCCCTCCGGCTCTGGCCGCATACCCGTATTGCTTGCGGTGGTTCTCCAGCCCACCCACCTTTGTGGGTTGGAGCTTCGCCCGCTGGCTGGCCGTAGCCCGGTATTGCTTGCAGTGGTTCTCCCGCCCGCCCACTCTTTGTGGGCTGGCGCTCGGACCCCTTCGGCTCTGGCCGCATGCCGGTATTGCTTGCGGTGGTTCGCCCACCCCTTTTGGCCGCTGCGCGACCTCTCGCTGCGGTGACCGGCCAAGACGCCGCGCAGCGGCAAAAGGGTGGGTGGGCGGGGACAGCCACCGCCAGCGCAAACACGGAACCGGCGCAGCTGTGCCCAGACATGGCGCACCCGGCGATGGTTGGTCAACCCGGCAAGACGAAGGGTGGGCGGGTGGGGAGAACCACCGCAAGCAATACCAGGCATGCGGCCAGCCAGCGGGTGAAGCTCCGACTCGCAAAGGTGGGTGGGAGAGCCCCGGTACAGCCGGAGGTCGGGAAGTCACGCTCCGGGGGATGGGGCGAGGCCGTGGCGGCGGGCTATTTCTTCGGCTTGGGATTCGTTGCGGTCGCGGAGGGCCTGGAGGAGGTGGTGGTGTTCCTCGTAGGCGCCGCCCGTGACCGCGAGTTGGGCGAGGGCGGATTCCACACGGACCGCTGGGCTGAAGGCACGAGCTTGTTCCAGCAGACCCGCGAGCACGGGATTGGCCCCCGCCTCTTCGATGATCCCGTGAAATCTGCGGAGTGCCGCCAGTAGTCGTTGGACCATCTCAGGGGGCAGGTTTCCCCCCGCATTGTGTATTCGCACCAAATTGGCCCGAAGCGGATCAGCTTCCGCCAGGGCCGCCTCCACCTTCGCGAGCGCCTCCGCGCTGATATTCCGAGCCGCGAACCGCGCCGTCAGCCCCAGCAGCTGAATCTCCACTTCGCGAATTTCGGCCAGGGTCTCCGGCGAAAGCCGTACCACCCGTAATGAGCGAGGGCCGGTGCGTTCCACCAGCCGGTCTTGTTCCAGTCGCCGCAACGCCTCGCGAATGGGCGTCGGGCTGACGGCGAGCCGAGTCGCCAGTCCACGTTCGGTGATTTTCTCTCCCCACGCGAGTTCGCCGTTGGCGATGGCCAGCCTGAGGGCGGCGTACGCCTGGTCGGCGAGGGTCTCGGAGGTCAGGTGGGAGAGCGCGGTGCCGGTCACGCCGCCACCGTAGTTTTGCTATAGCAAATTGTCAATCTGCTACCTAACTATACAATGTCCGCTTAATGGGTACCCACCAAGCGGCCGTTCGGGACGGCTACACGTATTCTTGACAGATTCCCAGACTCTAGTAAAGGTCAGAGCCTTATGGCACAAATGTGGACAACCTCATGAGAGTCGCGCGGCTGCACGGCGTGGCCGATCTCCGCCTCACCGAGGAGGAGACACCCGAGGTCGGACCCGGTATGAGCCTTGTCAGAGTCACCGCCGTCGGCCTCTGCGGCTCGGATCTTCACTGGTACGCCGAAGGCGGAATCGGCGACGCCACGATCACCCGCCCGCTCGTCGTCGGTCACGAGTTCGCCGGCGTCGTCGAAGGCGGCCCCGCGCACGGCCGTCGCGTCGCCGTGGACCCGGCCATCCCCTGTGAAAGTTGCAGAAGTTGCCGCAGCGGCTACCGCAACCTCTGCCCGAACATCCGGTTCGCCGGACACGATCTGCTCGACGGCGGCCTGCGGGAGCTCATCGCCTGGCCCACCGAACTCCTGCACGCGCTGCCCGATCATGTCTCCGACAGCGACGGCGCCATGCTGGAGCCCCTCGGGGTCGCCCTGCACGCCTTCGACCTGGGCCATCTCCACCTGGGCGGCACGGTGGCCGTGGTCGGCTGCGGCCCGATCGGCCTCCTGCTGATCCAGCTCGCCCGCCTGGCCGGAGCGTCCACGGTCATCGCCGTCGAACCGCTCCCCCATCGGGCCGAGGCGGCCAAACGTTTCGGTGCCGTACTGGCCGAAGACGCCCAGGCGGACGTGGTTTTCGAGGTCGCGGGCAACGACGCGGCCGTTAACACGTCGCTGGAGCTGGCCCGTCCCGGCGGCCGGGTCGTCCTGGTCGGCATCCCCGACGACGACCGCACGACCTTCCGGGCCTCCCTCGCCCGGCGCAAAGGCCTCACCCTGGCCCTCGTACGCAGAATGAACGACGTATACCCCCGCGCCATCCGCCTCGTCGAAGAAGGCAAGGTCGACGTCGCCTCACTGGTCAGCGCCCGCTACCCGCTCGCCGAGGCCCCCGCCGCGTTCACCGCCGCCATCCGCCGCGAAGGCCTCAAGACCGTCATCGAACCCCAGCGCTGACCCCCGGCGAAAAATCTTCAAAAAACTTCTCGGCGGCTGTCGAATCCCCATGACCTCGTTCGACGCGTTGTCATCTGGCCAACCAGGACGCGCGAGGAGCAGGATCATGACCCAGCTGCAGACGAAGGCCGTCTGCGACCCGCAGACAAGTCTCACCAAATCCCTACTCGGCTACGGAGTGCTCGCCGGTCCGCTCTACGTGACGGTCTCGCTCGCCCAAGCCCTGACCCGAACCGGATTCGACCTCAGCCGCCACCCGTGGAGCTTCCTGTCCAACGGCGACCTGGGCTGGATCCAGATCACCAACTTCGTGGTGGCCGGCCTCACCACCCTCGCCGCCGCCGCCGGCATCGGCCGCGCCACCCGTTCCGCGTGGCTCCAACGCCTTCTCGCCGTGTACGGCCTGAGCCTGATCGGCGCCGGAATCTTCAGAGCCGACCCCGCCCTGGGCTTTCCGGCGGGTACGCCCGAAGTGCCCGGAGTCATAACGTGGCACGGCACCCTGCACTTCGTCTGCGGGGGCATCGGATTCACCTGTCTGGTCGTGGCGTGCCTGATCATGGCGCGGCGCTTCTCGGGCGAGAGCCGTACGGGATGGGCGGTTTATTCGGCGGTGTCCGGGGCGGTGTTCGCGGCCACGTTCGTCGCCGTGGGCAGTGGCGGGGGCGCGGCCTGGAGCAACCTGGCCTTCGTCGGCGGTGTTCTGGTCGTCTGGACCTGGTTCTCGCTCGTATCCCGGCATCTGTACAAGCGCGTCTGAATTCAAGGAGAGAACGCTGATGCGATACCTGATCACGCTCAAGGTAACCAACCGGCCCGACACTCCGCCGCCCGGCGAGTTGATGGAGGCCATCGCGAAGCTCGGTGAGGAGGCCACGAAGGCGGGCGCGCTGCTGGACAACGGCGGGCTGGCGCCCAGCGACCAAGGGGCCAGGGTGGAGCTGGTCGGCGGCAAGCTGACCGTCACGGACGGGCCGTTCGCCGAGGCGAAGGAACTGATCAGCTACGCGTTGTACCAGGTCAGGTCCAAGGAGGAGGCGGTGGAGTGGGGCAGCCGCTTCCTGAAGATCCACCGTGACCTCTGGCCGGGCTTCGAGGCGGAAGCCGATGTGCACCGGGTCTTCGGCCCGGAAGACTTCGCCTGATATTTCGGGGGCGATGACCCCCGGTCGAGACTCATCGACCGGGGGTCGTTCCGTTCCGGGCCCGTCGTGTTCTTGAGGGCGACGTGCTTGGATCGATCGTTATGACGGCGAGCGATCCGAATCGCGTGGTTGAGGCGGTCTGGCGGATGGAGGCCGGACGGGTGATCGCCGCGCTCGCCCGGATCGTGGGGGATGTGGGACTGGCCGAGGAACTGGCGCAGGACGCGCTGGTGCTCGCGCTGGAGCAGTGGCCCCAATCCGGCGTTCCCGACAACCCGGGCGGCTGGCTCATGCTCACGGCCAAACACCGGGCGATCGATCTACTGCGGCGCCGCAGCCGGTACGAGCAGAAGCTGGAGGAGGTCGGCAGGGATCAGGAGCGGCGGCAGGCGGACACCGAAGCCGAGGTCGTGGACGCGCTCGACGATCCGTTCGGCGACGACGTGCTGCGGCTGCTGTTCACGGCCTGCCATCCGGTTCTGTCCACGGAAGGGCGGCTCGCGCTGACGCTCCGGCTGCTCGGCGGGCTGAGCACCGAGGAGATCGCGCGGGCCTTCCTGGTGCCGGAACCGACCGTGGGACAGCGCATCTTCCGCGCCAAACGCACCCTCTCCGAGAAACAGATCAAGATCGAGATGCCGCCGCTTCCGGAGATTCCCGCGCGCCTGGCGTCCGTCCTGGAAGTGATCTATCTGATCTTCAACGAGGGGTACGCGGCGACCGCCGGACACGACTGGATGCGCCCTTCACTCTGTGAGGAGGCGTTGCGACTCGGCCGCATCCTGGCGGGCCTGATGCCCGGCGAGACGGAAGTACACGGCCTGGTGGCCCTCATGGAGCTCCAGATGTCCCGGACGGGGGCCCGCCTCGGCCCGGACGGCGAACCCGTCCTGCTGCTCGACCAGGACCGCGGCCGCTGGGACCGGCTGCTCATCCGCCGCGGCCTGGCCGCCCTCCAGCACGCCGAATCCCTCGGCACCCTGGGCCAGTACGGCCTGCAGGCCGCCATCGCCGCCTGCCACGCCCGGGCGATGTCGGCGGAGGACACCGATTGGGACCGGATGGCCGCCCTGTATCTGGTGCTCGGCCACGTCGCTCCCTCGCCCGTGGTCGAGCTGAACCGGGCGGTGGCCGTGAGCATGGCGTCCGGGCCGCTGCCCGCGCTGGAGATCGTGGACGGGCTGCGCGCGGAGAAGGCCCTCCGGGAGTATCCGCAGTTGCCGGCCGTACGGGGAGATCTCCTTGAGCGGCTGGGGCGTACGGCGGAGGCCCGGGAGGAGTTCGAGCGCGCCGCCGGGCTGACCCGCAACGAGCGCGAGCGGTCGTTGTTCCTGCGCCGGGTCAAGGCCCTCGCCCTGGAAGAATAAGGCGTTGTAGATTCTTTCCGGATATTCTCCGGGTGGGGACAATTGATTGTCCGAACACGTAAGAATTCTGAGCGGCTTTGAAGTTCGGAAATTAGGTCGTATAGTCGCGTTGTGCTCACGATGGGAGTGGAAGAAGAGTTCTTCATTGTCGATCCGGTGAGCCGAATGCTCGCACCCGAGGGGTTGCCGAATATCGGCGACCTGCTGGCGTCGTGCGCCTCGGAGCCCGACGCCTACCATGGATTCGATCACGAATTCCACGTGTCGACGGTCGAGACCAGGACCGACGTCTGCCACAGCCTGCGGCAGGTCCGGGGGGAGCTCAAAAAGCTCCGGGGAACTCTCACGGACACCGCCTCGGAGGCCGGGTTGTCGGTGTTGTCCGCCGGCACGATGCCCAACGCGGACTGGCGTACCACGCGGCTTGTCCGGAAACCGCGGTATGACCGGTGTTTCGAGCACTATCGGGATGTGGTCCAGCGGCGGGTCACGTGCGGGTGTCACGTGCACGTCGGCATCGCCGACAAGGAACTCGCCGTCCAGGTCCTCAACCGCGTCCAGCCCTGGTTGCCGATGTTTCTGGCGGTATCCGCCAGTTCGCCCTTCTACGACGGCGCCGACACCGGCTACCAGTCGTTTCGCAACCCGCTCTGGGCCGGGTTTCCGATCGGAGGGCCGCCGCCGCTGTTCGACTCCCACGCGGAGTACGCCGAGCACGTCCGGCAGTTGCTGGAGATCGAGGCGCTCACCGACATGGGGAACCTCTACTGGGACGCCCGGTTGGGGACGCACTTTCCCACGCTTGAGTTCCGCATCGCCGACGCGTGCACCACCGTGGACGAGACCGTTCTCATCGCCGGTCTCGCCAGGGCGCTGGTCCTCACCTGCATCGACGAGATCCAGGCCGAACGACCCCCGGTGCCGACCTCCCCGCCCATGATCAAGGCCGCCACCTGGCGGGCGGCCCGCTCCGGCATGAACGGCGACCTCATCGACCCCATGACCGCCGAACACATCCCCGCCGCGGACATGCTCGACCGCTTCATGCACTACATCCAGGAAGCTCTCAAAGACCTCGGCGACTGGGAGGAGATCTCCCACCTCGCCTCCCAAATCCTCACCACCGGCACCTCCTCCCACCGCCAGCACCGCACCCTGACCACCACCGGCCACCTCCCCGATGTCATCGACGAACTCATCACCGAAACGACCCGGGAACTCCTGTAACCGGATGCCCGGTTCTCGCCGTTATCCGGCGCCGTTAACGCAGGTGACACTTCTCGCCGCACCGGCGCCGAGCGTGACCGGGTTCGTTGTGCTGGACTCCAAAAGGTGGACCTATAAAAAGGACGTGCGTCGGCCACTCAAAGATGGTGGGTCGAACGCCCAGGGCGTCGGAGGAAGTCCGCCCGGCATGACGAAAAGGGAGAACCACCGCAGCCAATGCCGGGCATACCGGCGAGCGCGGAAAAGGGCAGAGCGCCAGCTCGAAAGGGGTGGGCCGCAGGCTATGCCCAGCATACCGGCGAGTGCCGGAAAAGGGGCAGAGCGCTAGCTCGAAAAGGGGTGGGCCGCAGGCTATGCCCGGCATACCGGCGAGTGCCGGAAGACGGGCGGGGCGCCAGCTCGACAAAGGGTGGTGGGGGGAACCACCGGTTATTTGTCTTCGCCTGTGGTCTGAGTTGGGGGATGCTGAATGACTCTGTCGTACGCGGTGGGGAAGATTATGCGGAATGCGGTGTCGACGCCCTCGTGGCTTTCGATGACGAACTCTTCACCTTTGGTGATATCCCTGACATGCTCCACGATGAACTCGTGAGCCTGGGCACCCGAGCTGTCCACCGGATCAGACATGAGCCACCTCCACCCACAGGCTAACCAAACACCCCCACAAACGGCACACCTCTACCAAGACATACCCGCACCAGAACCACCCCGCCGCCACAAGCCTCACATCCCGGACTAACCGGATCTATCAGGGAAGCCAACTCCTACCTTCTCGCGACATCTCAAGACCGCTGCCCGAGCGTCTTCATTGCACGGCCATAGGAGGGGTCATGAACGGGTCGGGGAACGAGATGGGGATCACCAGCACTGTCGAGAAGGTCCGGAAGGTCGGAAACGTAGAGGCACGACTGGCGGGGGGCCGGGATCAGGTGGTGCAGGCCCGGCGCCTGGTATCGGCGACACTCGGGCGCGACCACCCTTTACATGACGACTGCGTGCTCCTGACCAGCGAGATCGCCACCAACGCGGTGGTGCACTCCCGGTCGGGCGACGGCGGCGAGTTCACGGTGACCGTGACCTTCCCGCGCGGCCGGGTCCGGGTGTGCGTCCAGGACGAGGGATCGGCCAGCCCGCCATGCGCCGGCCACTCCCTCCCGAACGCCTCCAGCGGCCGGGGCCTGCCGCTGCTGGACGCCCTCTCCGCCCGCTGGGGCATGGTCCGCGAGGCCGGACGGAACAAGGTCTGGTTCGAGATGGCCTGTGCCTGACCAACCGGAAATCAGCATCGGAGATGAGCGGTGAAGAAGGCCAGCATGTCGGCCGCCAGGTCGACGGAACGGCTGGCCGCACGGCCGCCGTGACCCACCTCGGGCTCATGGCGGAGCAGGATCGGACGGGGACCGGCGGTGGCGTGTTGCAGGGCGGCGCACATCTTCCGGGCATGCAGGGGATCGACCCGGGTGTCCCCCCCGAAGACCGTGAAAAGGGTCGCGGGGTACCGCACTCCCTCGCGTACGTGGTGATAAGGGGAATAGCCAAGAAGCCAGGCGAGGGCGTCGGGGTCGGCGGCGGAGCCGTACTCGGCGCGCCAGCGGGGGCCTAGGCCGGAGAGCTCGTAGCGGGCCATGTCGAGGACGGGGGCGGAACAGACGGCGGCGGCGAACAGGTCGGGGCGCTGGGTGAGCATCGCGCCGACGAGCAGCCCGCCGTTGGACTCGCCGCAGATGCCCAGCCGTTCGGGCGTGGTCCAGCGGCGGGCGATCAGAGCTTCCGCGGCGGCGGCGAAATCAGAGAAGACGTTCTGTTTCCGGTTGAGGGTGCCGGCGCGATGCCAGTCTTCGCCTTCTTCGCCGCCGCCGCGGATCTGCGCGAAAGCGAACACTCCCCCCGCCTCGATCCAGGGCAGGACATAGCTCGAGTACGCCGGAGTCAACGGCACCCCGAATCCCCCGTAGCCGTACAAGATGCATGGCCGGGGACCGGTGGCGGGACCGGACAGCACCACCATGCGGATCAGCGTCCCGTCGGCGGACGGATACTCGATCTGGTGCGACTCGACCTCCGGCAGCCGGGCCCGCCCGGGCGCGCCCTCCCAGAGCGTCGTCTCCCCCGTACGGGCGTCGTACCGGTACACGCTCTCCGGCGTCACATAGTCCGCGTACGTGAACCAGCACTCGTGCCCACGCGCGGACATCCGCCCGATGGAACCGTGACCGGGAAGCGGAACCGCGCTTCTCCACTCCCCGGTCACGGGGTCGTGCACATTGATCTCGCCGATCGCGTGCCTGATCCTGGCGACCAGCAACGCGCCGTCGAGCAATGCGAAATCGGTGAGTACGGCCTCCGGATCCTCCGGCACGAGATCCCGCCAGTGCTCCGGATCGCCGGGATCGGCGACGGCGAGCCGCACCCGGGGCGCGTCCCGCGTGGTCGCGACGTAGAGCCGCCCGTCCGCCGCCACGTTGACGGCCGTCTTGGCGCCGTCGCCCGGGATCTCCCGCCAGCGCGACCCGGCCAGGTCGCACAGCTGGATGTCGTTGCCGGTCCCGTGGTTGGTGGAGAGGGTGAGCCATCGCCCGTCCGCGCTGAGCGCGAGGCCGTCCGCTTCGACCAGGGCGTGGTCTTCTCCCCCGATGCGCCGCAGATGGGCCACTCGTCCGCCGATGTAGTAGTACGCGTCCGAGGACGGGAGCCAGGCCACCGGCGAGTACCGGCAGTCCCCCACCGGGCCGTCCACGATCTCGCCGGTCATCACGTCCAGCACGTAGAGCTGGGCGCGTTCGGCTCCGCGGCGGGAGAGCTGCACGGCGACGAGCTTCCCGTCGGGCGAGGGATGCCACTCGTCCAGCGTGGTCGTGCCCGCGGGGTCGACCATCATCGGGTCGAGCACCACCCGCCAGTCCAGCTCGGACGGGAGGCCGGGGACGCCGACGTACAGGATGGCGTGCTCCTGGCCGGGGTCGCGGCGGACGCGGAAGGCGCGGTCGCCGCGCCAGGTGGGCACGCCGGTCACGCCGACGGCGGTGAGTTCGGCGATCCGGGTGCGGAGGCGGCTGCGCGCCGGCAGGGAGTGGCCGCGCCACAGCTCGTCCTGGGCTGCCAGCCATTTCTCGGTCTCCGGACTGGCCGGGTCCTCCAGCCAGCGGTACGGATCCTCAATCCGGTGACCGTGGACGACGTCCACGATGGGCTGGCGTTCCGCGTACGGATATGTCATGACACCTGCTCCAGGTCGGGGTCCCACTGGCCGGCGAGGTCGGCGTAGAGGCGAGACGTGCGAAGAAGGTCGGCGTGGGTGCCGGAGACGGCTTCCGCGCCGTCCAGGACGAGGATGCGCTGGGCGCGCATGGCCGAGGTGAGGCGGTGGGCGATGACGATCAGGGTGCCGCCCCGGCGGGCGAACGCCTCCTCCGCGCGGGCCTCCGCGGCGGGATCGAGGTGGCAGGTGGATTCGTCCAGGATCGTGAGGCGTGCCGGCGACAGGTAGGCGCGGACCAACGCGACCAGCTGCCGTTCCCCCGGGGTCAGCTCCGCCGCGTGGATCTCGGCCTGGTAGCCCCCGAGCCGCTGGACCAGCCCGTCCGCGCCGACCTCCGCCACCGCGCCGTCGACCCGGGACTCCGAGGCGACCGACAGGTAGGTGAGGTTGTCCCAGAGCGTGCCGCGGAACACGTACGCCTCCTGCGGGATGAGCACCCGCGCGGCCGGGTCCACCCGCTCCGCGGCCACGCCGCCGACGGTGACCGTGCCTTCGCCGGGCTGGACCAACCCCGTGATGAGGGCGGCCAGGGTGGATTTGCCGATTCCGCTCGGGCCGACGACGGCGAGATGCTCGCCCTCCGGCACGGTCAGGTCGAGGTCCGAGACGACGGGGTCCGCGTGAGGTCCGTACCGGAAGGTCGCCCCGGACAGCTCGACTCGTACGTCCGGCGGGGTCAGCCGGTCGGGACCCGCCGCCGGACGGTCGCCCATGAGCCGCTCCAGGGTGACCATCAGCCGGACCCCGCTCACACCGAGCCCCTCCACCAGGCCGTTCAGCGCAGGAGTCAAAGACTGCAGGACGGCGGCCACGATCCCGACCACCATGCCGGGGCTCGCCCCCAGGCCGGGCGCGAAGGCCAGGACCAGCAGCACCGGGGCCCAGCCGCCGAGACCGAGCGCGAAGGTCCGTACGGCGGTGACCCGGGCGAGTGTCCCCGCCGCCGCGGCCTGCTCGTCGATCCGGCGTCCGACCAGCTCACCCGTACGCTCCTCCGCGCCGCAGGCGGTGACGTCCCGCAACGCGCCCATCGCCACCGTGACCCATTCCGTGGTCCGCTCGTCGGCCACGAGGAACGCGCGCTGCCGCCGGGCCAGCGCGGGCAGCGACAGCAGGAACAGCCCGAGCCCGAGCGCGAACGGCGCGAGCACCAAGACCAGCACCTCCGGCATCAGCGCCGCCAGCCCTAACGCGACGCTGACCAGCGTGAACACGAAGGACCGCAGCACGCCGAGCACGGTCGCGAAGGCGTCCCTGGCCACCTCCACCTGCAGGTTCGACCGGGTCACGGCGGCGGCCTCCACCCGTCCGCCCGCCAGCGCGTCCCGCACGACCCCGGCGGCCAGGCGCTCCCGGAACGGCTCCACGATCCCGGCCAGCGCCATCAGCGCCTGCCGCGCGCCCACCGCCGCCACCACCCACGACAGACCCAGCACGCCGACCCAGACCAGCCCGACCATCGGCTCGCCGGCCCCGAAGCCGTCGTCGATGGCGCCCGCCAGCGCCAGCCCGATCACGAACGACGGCGCCACCTCCGCCACCGACCAGGCGGCCAGCCGCGCCGCCCGCCCGGGCTCCCGCGTCACCGCCCGCGCCAGCACCCGCGCGGCGGCCCTCATGACGCCTCTCCTTGGAAGACCGCGCGGTAGTCCGGATTGCGCCACAGCCGGTCGTGCCGGTCGTAGCCGCGCACCCGGCCCCGCTCCAGCCAGACGACCAGGTCCGCGCGGGCCGCCATGGCGGCCCGGTGCGTGACGATCAGACGGGTACGGCGATCCGCCGCCAGCGCGGCCCCCACCTGGTGCTCGGTGATGGTGTCCAGGCTGGAGGTGGCGTCGTCCAGCACCAGCAGCCGGTCGCCGTGCGCGAACGCGCGGGCCAGGCCGACGCGCTGGCGTTCGCCGCCGGACATGGGCGCGTCGGCGAGCGGCGTGGCGTACCCGGACGGGAGCCGCCTGATGAACGCGTCGGCCCCCGCGGCCTGGGCGGCCTGTTCTGCCGAGGGTCCGATGGCGTCGGCGACCGTGTCCCCGACCAGGCAGGGGCGCTCGAAGGCGTAGCCGATCGCTTCGCGCAGGGCCGTACGGGACAGGCGGTTGAGGGGGACGTCGTCGAGGAGGACCTGGCCTCTGGCGGGGTCGGCGAGGCGGCCGGCCAGGCAGGCGAGGCGGGATTTGCCGGAGCCGGAGCGGCCGACGACGGCGACGGCGGAGCCGCCGGGGATCGTCAGGTCGGGGATGTGGAGGCCGCGGGCCATCACGTCGTGGAAGACGAGGACGCCGGGTCCGTCGGGCAGGCGCCGTACGCCATGGGGAGCCGGGCATTCGTCCAGGAGCCGGACCAGGCGGCGGGCGGCGGCGCGGGCACGGGCGACCTGGCTGACGTAGCCGAGGGCGGAGCCGAGGCCGGCGCCGAGGACGACATAGCGGGCGGAGGCGTACAGTTCACCGGCGGTCAGGTCGCCGGCGGCGAGGCGGTACCCGCCGACGCCGAGCACGCACACTTCGAGCAGCGGGACCACCACGGCGGCCCGCACCCCCGCCTGGGCGCGCACCCGCCACAGCTCCAGGGCGTGCGCGCGGACCCGCGGCAGCGCCGACAGCACGCGGCGGGTCTCCTGGGCGGCGGTGCCGGCGGCGGCGATGGTCCTGGCCCCGGCGACGGCGTCCACCAGCCGGGACGCGATGTCGGCCTGCGCCTCCTGGTAGTCCCCCGCCAGCGCGGTCGAGACCCGCAGGAACGCCCGCAGGACCAGCATGATCAGTGTGAGCCCGGCCACCAGCGTCAGCGCCAGCCAGGGATCGATGAGCAGGAGCGCCACCAGGCTGCCCACCGCCGGAATGAGCATGGTCGCGCCGGTGATCGCGGCATCCGGGGCACGCCCGACCTCTTCCGCGTTCATCCCGAGCCGGGTCACCAGATCGCCTTCCGGCACCGACCGGGTCAATCCCGGCCCGACCCCGAGCACATGCCGCAGCACCCGGTGCCGCACCCAGGCCGAGGCCCGCGCCCCGCTCGCGCCTCCCGCCCACACCCCGAATGTGTCACAGACGACCAGCAGCCCGACGACCGCGACGCACCCGGCGAGCCAGCCCCCGGACCTCGCGTCGGCGGCCCGCCCCAGCGCGTACGGCAGGGCCAGCGCGAGCACCCCCCCGGCCACCGAGGTCACGGCCAGGACCCCGACGGCCGGGCCGCCGCGCCTGATCGCCCCGGCCACCAGCTGATCCGCGGTACGCACCGGCTCTCCTTCCGCGAAACACGGACGGGCCGAGCCCTGAGCTGGGGCAGCTCAGGGCTCGGGGACTCGTCCTAGTGGCAGAGCAGCAGGCTCAGGTTGCTCGGCGAGTTCGACTGGCAGCCGAGCAGGGTCAGCGTGCTCCCACCGCCGCCGTGGCCGTGGCCACCGCCGGGAACTTCCATCGCCTGGAGGTCGAGAAGAACCATGATCGTGCTCCTTCTTTATCGGGGGATTTCGGAAGCGTCATCAGTGGCAGAGCAGAAGGCTCAGGTTGCTCGGCGAGTTCGACTGGCAGCCGAGCAGGGTCAGCGTGCTGCCGCCCCCGCCGTGGCCGTGGCCACCGCCGGGAACTTCCATCGCCTGGAGGTCGAGAAGAACCATGTGCGTGTGTCACCTCCTTCGATCGCTGGTCGGTACGGGTGCCGCTCGGCGTCCGGTCACAGGGGCGCCCCTGAACCGGCGGGATCGCCAGGCGGTCGCAGGAAGGGGAGCGGAGCGCCGCTCACGGCGAACAGCACGCCCGCGGTCCCGGTGGCGAAATCCATCGAGATGCGGAGCAGCTGGTCACCGGGGAACGCGAGTCCGTCCCGGTAGGGAAGGGCATGCCAGTCCAGGCCGGGGATCAGCCCCGGTTCGGCGAGGACCAGGCCCGCCCGGCCGGCGAACAGGCCGGGCTGCACGAAGTAGCGGGACCGGGTGACGAGCAGCAGCGCGTCCAGATCCGCGCGCAGTTCCTCGTCGGGCCGGTGGGTGAGGTATCGGGCCAGCACGAGAGCGATCCCGACCGACCCCTCCTCCAGGTACGGCAGCGTGCGCCAGCCCTGGTTGACCTGGAGCGAACCGTCCTGGGTGCGGACGCATCGCCGCAGATCCTGCCGGAGCGCCTGCTCGGCGAGGTCGAGCAGCACGCTCTGGCCGGTTCGCTCGTAGGCGTGCAGGAACAGCAGGGCGGAGCCGCTCGCGCCGTGCATGAGCCCGGCCCTGGGGTTGGCGCCGCCGCTCAGTTCGGGCACGTCGGCCGGTAAGCGGTCGACGCAGGCTTCGATGATCGGCTGCGCGTCCAGCCCGAGGTGGAGCAGGTTCAGCCCGATTCCGGCCAGTCCGGTGGCCAGGCCGGTGTCCAGCCGCCGCCAGGCTTCGGACATCGCCCGGTCGACCAGGGTGAGGGCGGTCCGCCGATGCCCGAACCGGTCGAGCACGTGGGCGACGCCGTGCAGGCCGTCGTAGAAGCCGGGCGGGGTGCCGGGCTCGGGCCGCGCGGCCCTGTCCAGCAGCCATTCCTCGTGGTCGGGATACCGCCCGGCGCCGGCCGCGTCCAGCGCGTAGAGCACGCCGGCCGCGCCGTACGCGACGTTGATGCCGCCGCCCGGCCGGAACTGCGCGATGTCCCCGGGGAAGAGCCGATCCTGGCGACCGGGCGTGGCGGTCGCCAGGATCGCCCGGACCATCGCGGCCGGACCGGACGGCCAGCCGTAGGGCAGGTCGTCCGCGGTGCCGCGAATGGTGCGCAGGGCGGTTTCGATGGTCTCCGGAGGGACCGGGAAGGTCGTGGTGATCAGGCGGGCCAGTTGGGTGATCTTGTTCTGGGTGAGCGGGAGCATGATGGTCGCCTGGGGGGCGAACAGGCCGAAGCAGAGGCAGGCCAGCGAGTAGAGATCGACGTCGGCGCCGCGCCGGTCCGGCGGGGCCTGGAAGGCGGGGTGCGCGAGCAGTGACCGGCCCTGGGCTTCGACGGGCATGGCCACCTCGAAGTCGATCAGGACCACCCGGCCGGTCTCGGTGACCAGGATGTTGTTCGGGTGCAGGTCGCCGAAGACCACGCCGCGCCCGTGCAGCGACTCGACCGCGGCGCGGACCTTGGGCAGCGTCTCCAGCACCCACGCCGTGTACTCGGCCAGGCTCTCCATCGAGCAGTCGGCCCTGGTCAGCGGGTACCGATGGACCAGCTGGCGCTGGAGCGGGTTCCCGTCCACGAACTCCATGACGAGGAAGTGGTGCTCGCCGAGGGTGAGGTAGTCGCGGTATTCCGGGACCGCGTCCAGGCCGGTCAGGCGACGCAGCATGTCCCGTTCGTGCTGGAGTCGGGTGACCGCGTCCCGTCCGCCGGCGTCCAGTCCCGCGTACGGCCTGGCCTCCTTGAGCACCACCCGCTCGCCGGTGCGCCGGTCCCGGCCGAGGTAGACGCCGCCGCCGTTGGAGAAGTGCATGACCTGCTCGATGTCGTACGGCAGGTCGCCGGTGGTGACGGTGTTCCTGGCCTTGAGGTGGGGTTCGAGGAACTCCGGCAGGGGGATCCAGGGCGGGACCGTGAAGGCGGGGCCGCGGACGTCGGGGACGAGGTCGCCGTCGGCGTTCTCGATCGCGGTGACCTGTTCGCCGTTGCCGCTGAGGCAGTGGCGGGCGACGAAGCCGCCGTACCGGACGTAGAGCGGGCCGTCGGCGTAGCGCAGGTCGCTGAGGATGTAGGGGCCCTGGATGCCGCGCAGGAGCGTGTCGAGCTCCTTGAGCGCCAGCTCAAGCTCCGATTCGAGCGGATATATCGTGATTAGCTTGCCGCTCGCGCCGCGGGAGGCGGCTTTGGAGTTGAACATGGTGACGACCGGGGCGCTGCGCAGGAACTTGAACGGGATGTCGCGGGGGACGCAGTAGTCCCAGACGGCGGCCAGTGCCCGGTTCGCGTCCTCCAGCCGGGCGGAAACGTGGATCTTCCAGCCCTGCTTGGCGATCTGCCGGGTCTCCGGCGCGTAGTGCATCCAGGTGTCGCTGGGCTGGTGCTCCCAACCGGCCGGCACCTCCCGGTCCGCCACCGGGAAATCGGGGTGCTGGGACCGTCGGTTGTCCGGCGTGTCATAAAAAAGCCGGTCCACCAGGCAATAAAGTTCATACTGGTCATTCACGGCCATCTCCCTGCTTTCCTCTACAGAGAGAATTACGGATAACCCGATGAGTTCCTAGTTACAAATTCAACCAATGACGCATGGGCAAACATCACGGGTGCGGCCGTGAAGTGGCCTCTCACCTGGGCCTCGACCGGAGGTGAATATTACTCGTATCCGCGTTGACTGCCGGTGTGGCTCGTGGTGCGGGGGCATTGTCATCAGCGCATTTTTCCGAATATGTGCGAATGGGGAGGACGATCTGAACAGCCGGGTTCGCGGCCCTGGATGGTTCTCGGCGTCCCCGATGTTGAAGGAGCCATGGACCCCCGCGCGGGCGATCGTTTCGCCGACCTGACCGTCATCCGGCGACTCCTGCACGACGCCCAGACCTGGGCCTTCGTCGGGCTGTCGGACAACCCCAGCCGGACCGCGTACGACCAGGCCAGGCTCCTCCAGCGACGCGGCCGGACCATCGTGCCCGTGCACCCGCTGGCGGAGACCGTCCTCGGCGAGAAGGGCTACCCCACCCTGCTCGACATTCCCGGCCCCGTCGACGTCGTGGCCGTCTACCGCCGCTCCGCCCACGCCGCGGAACCCATCACCCAGGCGATCACCATCAAGGCCGGCGCCATCTGGCTCCCCTTAGACGTCATCGACGTCCCGTCCGCCCTCCGCGCCCAGGCCGCCGGCCTCGACGTGGTCATGAACCGCTGCCCCGGCGTCGAGTGGTCCCTCCACCGCTGAGCCGCTCAGCAGCGCAGACGCGGCGCGAGGTCCGCGTAGTCCGGCACCCGGTTCAGATACGCCTCGGTCGCGAACTCGATGAAACGGTCGATGTCCGCGACATTGGACGCCAGCCCGAGGGAAACCCGGACGGCTCCCCCACTGGGCAACCCCAGGGCGTGCAGATAGTCATCCAGGGTCAGATCGGCATGGAAGTACGGCCCCGCCAGCAAAGTCTCGTCAATGGCGAACGCTCCCTCACCGGCCCCCGGATTGCAGAAGCAGCCGGTCCGCAGCGATATGCCGGCAGCGGCCGAGGAACGTGCCACATCGCGCTCGTCGACGACGTCACCCTCGGGCGTACGGAAGTTGAAGGTGACGGTGGCACCGCGATCACGCGTGTCCGTAGGGCCGTACACGCTCACGAAGGGCGCGCCGTTCCGGTGGCGTAAGGACGTGAGCCGGTCCAGCAGCACCCCGGTCAGCCGGGTCACATGATCGTGGATGGCGTCGATGCCGATCGCCGCGATCCAGGCCAGCCCGACCTCCACGTCGGGGATGGACAGGAAGTTGAGGGTGCCATCCTCGAACGCGCTCTCGTCCTCGTTGAAGACATGCCAGTTGCCGTACGCGCTGACGGCCTTGATCGTGCCGCCCGCGAACCATGGACGGATAAGTCGCGACAGGGCCTCGCGGCGCGCGATCAGGCACCCGACGCCCGTCGGATACCCGAAGATCTTGTACCAGCTGACCGGCACGAAGTCCGGACGGATCACGCTGAGATCGAGCCGGTTGGCGGGCACGAAGGCGGCGGCGTCGAGCAGCACGTCGTAGCCGCGCGCCCGCGCCTCGCTGACCCAGCGCAGCGGATGCTGGACACCCGTGAAATTGCTCTGGGCGGGGAAAGCGAGCAGTCCCCGGGTGCCGTCCAGCGCGTAGAGGAGTTCGCCCTCGTCCACCCGCAGTTCGGGGCTGACCATTCCGATGGTCGTGACCTCGGCGTCGCGCGCTCGCGCGTACTCGCGGATGCCGTTGATCGAATTGTGGTTGTCGCTCGTCAGCACGAGCCGGGTCTCCGGGCCGAACGGATAGGCCTCGCCGACCAGCCGGCAGGCCCCGGTGGCGTTGGCGGTGAAGATCACCGCGTACTCGTCGGGAGAGGCGTTGAAATAGGCGAGGATGGCCGCCCGCGCGCCGTCCACCAGGGCGGTCGCCGCGCTGGAGGTGGGGTTCTGGGAATGCGGATTCCCGTAGCAGCCGCCGATCACCCGTTCGGCGTGGGCGCGGATCTGGTGACGCGAGGGCAGCCCGGACCCCGTGTAGTCGAGGTAGACGTGCCCCCGCGCGTCGAGGTAGGAGTATTCGGCGTCCCGCAGATCCACCAATCCGAGCTTTACGGACATATGCTCCCCAAGCGTCCGTGAATGCATCAATACCACTAATACCAGCTCGAATTGGTGCATTTGCTTACTGCAGGGTGAGACCTAGCTCGACTCCCTCACCACCAGTTCCGTCGGCATGATGACGGGATCGGGTGACCCGCCCTCGAACAGGCCCAGCAGCTGGCTGACCACGGCCAGCGCCTGGTCGGCCATCGGGCTGCGCACCGTGGTCAGCGGCGGATCGGTGTAGAGCGCCGCCTCGATGTCGTCGTAGCCGACCACCGACACGTCGTCGGGGACCCGCCGGCCCGCCCGCCGCAGCGCGTGCAGCGCCCCGATCGCCATCAGGTCGTTGGCCGCGAACACCGCATCGAGCCCCGGGTCGTCCTCCAGCAGCTGGCCCATCGCCTGGTCGCCGGAGACCCGGGTGAAGTCCCCGACCGCGATGATCGAGCGCCTGCCGGTGTCCCGGAGCGTGTCCCGGTAGCCGGTCAGCCGGTCCTGGGCCGCGATCATGTCCAGCGGCCCGGAGATGGTCGCGATCCGCCGCCGCCCCCGCTCCAGCAGATGCCGTACGGCCTGGGCGGCGCCGTCGTGGTTGTCGTTGTCCACGTACGGCATGGACGGCGCCGACACCGGTTTCCCGAACGACGCGATCGGCAACCCCATGCGTACCAGCGCCGCGGGCAGCGGATCGGCGCCGTAGAAGGAGACCAGCATGACGCCGTCCACGTGCCCGGCGGCGATGTACTCCTGCACCCGCAGGCGGCTCTCGTCCGAGCCGGCCAGCATCAGCACGACCTGTTTGCTGGCCGCCTCCAGGGCCCGGCTGGCCGACCGGACCACGGCGGAGAACATCGGATCGTCGGAGAACAGCCCGGCGGGAGGGTCGGAGACGATGAGCGCGATCGAGTTGGTCCGCTGGGTGACCAGGCTGCGGGCCACCGAGTTGGGCACGTAGCCCAGCTCGTTGACCGCGCGCAGCACGACCTCGCGGAAGTCGGGGGTCACCGTCGTGTCACCGTTCACGACCCGGGAGACAGTGGACTTGGACACACCGGCCCTGGCGGCCACGGCCTCCAAGGTAGGACGTTTCATCGGTACCTCAAGGTGGAGACCCCGTCCTTCAGAGCGGGGAGGAAAGCCGGAGCCACGGCGTTCGGCTTATCCAAAGCAGATGGATTCAGTAAAGTCAATTTTATGCGGACGGCGTACAAGTGCCGGGCCTACCCGGCACCCGAACAGGCCAGCGTGCTGAACCGCACCTTCGGCTGCGTCCGCTTCGTATGGAACCAGACCCTCGCCTGGCGGCACCAGCGCTTCCACCGCGAGCAGGTCAAGACCAACTTCGTGCAGGCCAACGCCCACCTGACGGCGATGAAAGCCGGCAGCGAGACCGCATGGCTGAACGAGGTGTCCTCGGTCCCGTTGCAGCAGGCGATCCGCCACCAGCAGGTGGCGTTCACCAGCTTCTTCGCCGGGCGCACCCGCTACCCGCGCTACAAGTCCCGCAACGGCCGTCAGAGCGCGGAGTACACCCGTTCGGGTTTCCGCTACCGCGACGGGCGGCTGTTGCTGGCGAAGATGGACACGCCGCTGGCCTTCGTGTGGTCCTGGCCCGGCATCGACCCCGCAGCGATCGACCCGACCACGGTGACCATCTCGCGTGACCCGTGCGGACGCTGGTATGTGTCCTTCGCCGTGGACGTCGCGGAACCCGAGCAGGCTCCCACGACCGGCGCCATGGTGGGTGTTGACGTGGGGATCAAGGACTTCGCGGTCACCTCGGAAGGGGAGAAGATCGCCAACCCGCGCCACCTGGAGCGCAGAGCTGCGAGCCTGGCCCGCTACCAGCGGCGCATGGCCCGCAAGCAAACCGGATCGGCCAACCGGGCCAAGGCCAAGGCCAAGGTCGCCCGCGCCCACCGGAAGGTGAAAGCGGCCCGCGCCGATTTCCTGCACAAGACCAGCGCCCGCCTGGTCCGCGACCACGACGTGATCGTGATCGAAGACCTGAACGTCAGGGGCATGGCCGGTAACCGGTCGCTGGCGAAGGCGATCTCCGACTGCGGGTGGGGCGCCTTCCGCCGCATGCTGGAGTACAAGACCGCGAAATACGGACGCCACCTGATCGTGATCGACCGCTGGCTCCCCAGCTCGAAAACCTGCTCGGCGTGCGGGCATCTGCTTCCCGCGCTGTCGCTGAGCACCCGGCACTGGACGTGCCCGGGATGCGGCACCCTGCACGACAGGGACGTCAACGCCGCGAAGAACATCCTGGCGGCAGGTCTTGCCGTGTCGGCCCGTGGAGCTGATGTGAGACCGCAAGGGTCCTCCCTTCGGCGATCGGCGGTGAAGCGGGAAAGCTCACCTGTGAAGGTGGGACTCCCCCTCCTTTAGGAGAGGGAGGAAGTCAATCGATTCCGTTTCGCTGGATGACCCCGCGGTACCACAGCGCGCTGTCCTTGAGCAGCCGGCGCTGCGTGCCGTAGTCCACGCGGACGATGCCGAACCTCAGGTGGTATCCCTCGGCCCATTCGAAATTGTCCAGCAATGACCAGACGAGGTAACCCCGCAGATCCGCGCCGGCCTCGATGGCGGCGTGCGCGGCGCGCAGATGGCCGTCCAGGTAGGCCACCCGGTCGGCGTCCGGGACCCGGTCGCCCACCACGACGTCGTCGAACGCGGCGCCGTTCTCGGTGACGATCAGCCCGACCTCGGGGTAGTCCTGGCTGAGCCGTACGAGCAGGGAGGAGAGGCCGGACGGGATGATGGGCCAGCCCATCGCGGTGGACGGCACGTCCAGGCTGGCGAAGCCGATGCCCTCGGAGCCCGGGTACGCCTCGTGGGCCGGCGTGCCGGGGGCCGACTCCACGACGCACGGGTTGTAGTAGTTGATGCCGAGCAGGTCGATGGGCTGATGGATGATCTCCAGGTCGCCGTCCCTGATGTGGTCGAGGCCGCCGTGCCGCGCCGCGATCTCCAGGACCTCCGGCGGGTACGCGCCGCGCAGCGCCGGGTCGATGAACTGCCGGTTGAGCAGCGCGTCGATCCGGTTCACCGCCTCCCGGTCGGCGTCGGAGATCGGCGCCGAGGGGTCGAGGGCCTGCGCGGGCGTGACCACGGGCGCCAGGTTGAGGGTGAGCGCGAGCTCCCCGGTGAGCGCCTGGGCGGCCAGCCCGTGCGCGAGCAGCAGGTGGTGGGTGGCCTTGAACGCGTCCGCCTCCGACCGGCGTCCCGGCGCGTGCACCCCGCTGCAGTAGCCGAGGAACGCCGACACCCACGGCTCGTTCAAGGTGGTCCAGGTCCGCACCCGATCCCCGAGCCGCCGCTGTACGGCCTGCGCGTAGTCGCCGAACCGGTAAGCGGTGTCCCGGTTGGCCCACCCGCCCCGATCCTCCAGGTTCTGCGGAAGATCCCAGTGATAAAGCGTGACATAGGGCGTGATGCCCGCCCCGAGCAGCTCGTCGACCAGCTTGTCGTAGAAGTCGAGACCCCGCGGGTTGACCGGGCCGGAGCCGTCCGGCACGACCCGCGGCCAGGCCGTGGAGAACCGGTACACGGCGAGCCCCAGGCCGGCCATCAGCCCGACGTCCTCGCGGTAGCGGTGGTAGTGGTCACAGGCCACGTCGCCGGTGTGCCCGTCGGTCACCCGGCCGGGCGTCCGCGAGAAGGTGTCCCAGATCGACGGACCTCGGCCGTCCTCGCGCGCGGCCCCCTCGATCTGATAGGAGGCGGTGGCCGCGCCCCAGATGAAGCCGTCGGGAAAGACCACGGAGGAAGCCTGTGCCGAGGGTTCGACCTTCCCACGCCCCCGAGTCTCGATGGTCGACGTCATCCCTTGACCGCTCCCTGCATGATTCCTCCGATGATGTGTTTGCCGAGCAACGCGAAGACGATGACCAGCGGCAGGGTGCCCAGTGCCGTACCGGCCAGGCCCATCACGTAGTCGTTGACGTAGCCCGCGGCGAGGGTGGACAGGGCCACCTGCACGGTCGGGTTCTCCGGCGTGAGCACGAGCAGCGGCCACATGTAGTCGTTCCAGGCGTTCATGAACGTGAGCATGCCGAGCACGGCGGCGGCCGGGCGGGCGGCCGGAAAGACCACGTGCCAGACCAGGCCCCAGGTCGTGCAGCCGTCCACCCGTCCCGCCTCGAGCAGCTCGGTGGGCAGCGCGCGGGAGAGGTACTGCGTCATGAAGAAGACGCCGAACGCGTTGACCAGGCCGGGCACGATCAGCGCGTAGATGCTGCCGGTCCACTCCAGCTTCACCATCAGCATGTAGAGCGGGATCATGCCGAGCAGCGACGGCACCATCATGGTGCCCACGGTGATCAGCAGCAGCGCCTGCCGGCCGCGGAACGCCAGCTTGGCGAACGCGAACCCGGCCAGCGTGGAGAAGAACATCACCGCCACGGCGATGGACCCCGACACGATGACCGAGTTGAGCATGGCCAGCCCGAACGGCACGGTGTCGAAGACCCGGCCGATGTTCTCGAAGAAGTTGCCGCCGGGGATCAGCGGCGGCGGCACCTGGGCCAGCGCCGCGTTGTCCCGGGAGGCCACCACGACGCTGAAGTAGAGCGGCAGCGCGGTGAAGAAGGCGACGCCCATCAGGGTGAGATAGGTGAGCCGCATGCCTTTCGCAGCCCTCATCGCAGGTCCCCCCTCGTCCTGCTGGTCAGCAGGAAGTTGATGCCGGCGATCACCACGATGAAGAGGAACATCATCCAGGAGATGGCCGAGGCGTAGCCGAAGTCCAGGCGGGCGAAGTTCTCGTAGATGAACAGCGCGAGCGTCTGGTATTGCCGGTCCTGGCCGCCCGTGACGCTGTACGCGCCGAACAGCAGCGGCTCGGCGAAAATCTGCATGGCGCCGATGGTCGAGGTGATGACCACGAAGATGATCGTCGGCCGGACCATCGGAATGGTGATCTTGCGCAGCTGGGTGAGGTTGCTCGCGCCGTCGATGGTGGCCGCTTCGTACAGCTCCCTGGGTACGGCCTGCATGGCCGCCAGCAGGATGAGCGCGTTGTACCCGGTCCACCGCCACATGATCATGGTCGAGATGGCGATGTGCGAGGTCCCGGTCCCGGCCCGCCAGTCGATCTCACCCGCTCCGAAGATCGAGAGCACCCAGTTGAGCAGCCCGAAGTCCCGCCCGAAGATCTGGCTGAAGATGACCACCACGGCGACCACGCTGGTCACGTTGGGCAGCAGCAGGGTGACCCGGAACACCGTCTGGGCGCGCAGCGGCCGGTTCAGCAGATGCGCCAGCCAGATCGCCAGCAGCAGCTGCGGCGCGGTGGACAGGAACCCGATCGACAGGGTGTTGAAGGTGGCGTTCCAGAAGTAGGAGTCCTGGACCACGGCGGTGAAGTTGTCCAGGCCGACGAACGGGTGCTCGTCCTGGAGCAGCGTCCACTCGTGCAGGCTGACCCAGGCCGTGTAGAGCAGCGGGAACAGCCCGAAGGCGCAGAACAACAGAAAAAACGGCGCGACGTAGGCGTACGGCGAGCCTTTGACGTCGACCTGGTAGCGCCAGTGGCGCCCGTTGAACCTCCGCCGTTTCCCGGTGGGGCGTGGCGGAGCGGCCGGGCGCTCCGGGGCACGCGTTCCCATAACGGCTCCTTTCTGTGACATTGGCCGATCCTCC